>JBDQOI010000001.1:0-131173 GCA_040261275.1 Flavobacteriales bacterium
CTTCTCGTACTCGAGGGTGCGGTCCACCAGGGTCTGCATCTCGGCCACCGTGTGGACGAGCATGCGGCCCACGAAGAACTCCGGGTAGTGGTCGTTGCCTTCCACGAAGCCGTAGCAGGGATCGCAGTACCCGGTTCCGCCACTGTTGGTCACCAGCGTGGCCGGCACCTGGTCCTCATCGCCGGCGAGGATCACGTGGGTCAAGCCTTCGTTGAAGTATTGGTCGGCCAGGAAATCCTTGACCTGGTCGTAATCGTTGTCGAAGTCGGCGGCGTACACCACCTCGGTCTCGAGGCCCTTCTCGCGCTTCCATTGGATGAGCGGGGCGAGGACGTCGTCGTACATGGCGTCGGTGACCACGACCACCTTTCCGTGCTCCTCGATGTAGTCATAGCGCTGTTCTACGCCCCCGGCGTTGAGGAAGCGGCGCGCGATGTCGCCCGCCATCCCCGGCGTCATGCGCACGGTGCTCTGGGCGGGGTTGATGGGGTTGGCTCCGGTCTCCGTGACGCGCACGGTGATGGAGGAGTACGCGCGCAGGACCTGCGTCGCGGGGTTGTACTGGAAGGGGTGTTCCCAAACCACCTGGCCGCGAAGTCCGCGCTCCACAAAGGGCGTGCGAAGCACCGCCGGTGCCTGGGGGTAGAAGGCGTCCTCCACGTAGACATCGCCCTTGGCAAACGGCACGGTGGCGGGGTCCACATTGCGGTAGAGGTTGCCCTTGCTGGGCGCCACCTCGATGTCGGTGAATTCGATGAACTCGGCGTCGACCACCTCGAGGGCGGTGCCCACCTGGCCGCCGATGAGCAGCGTGGCGTCGACCTTGCTCAGGTCGGGCGCTCCGGCGCGGAGCAGCGGCGTGTCGCCGAGGACGCGCGGCACGATGGCCGTGCCCTCTTCGGTTTCTACTTCGCCCAGCATGGGGTCGGAGAACGAGAACTGGATCACCGTGCCCTGAGGGCCGTCGGAGATCAAGGTGGCGTGCTGCGCCTGCGCTGCCCCCACCAGGAGCAGGGCGGTCAGGAAAGAGGTGAATCGGAAAGTCATGGTTTCAACAGTTATTCCAAGGTGAACCGGAGGGCCGGTTCGAGGGGGTCATATCGTAGCAGGTAGCTTCCCACCGGCAGGTTTTCGGTGTTCAGCAGGGAATGGGTACCTGTCCACTGAAGTGTACAGAAGAGCAACGCCCCCGTGGGGCCGAAGAGTTGCACGGTGCCGGGGCGCTTTTTCGCAACGGGCCATTCCAGTACCAGTGGGGTGCCCGAAGTGGCCGGAACCGGGTACAGAATGGGGCGAGGGTTCGGATTCGGGACCTCCGGGGAAACGGACACCACGGAGGCGTCAGCGCGCAGGTCAAAGAAAATATGGACCAGCGCATCCTGGTTGCCCGTGGGCCAGACCCAAAAGTGGAGGAAGCAGTTGCCCTCGGTCTCGAGGCTGTTGACGATGAGCTTGAGGAATCCGGCTCCTTCCGGTCCCATCGGCATCATGTCCGCATCGGCAGGTACGCCGGTGTAGCACTCTCCGAGGTCGCAGAGGTTCACATCCCAGGTCTCGGTCCATCCCCCATCGACCAACCGCCAGCTCAAACCCAGCGAGTCGCCGGTCTGGTTGGGAAAGTCAATTTGGAAGATGCGGGTGACGCTGTCGACCGCGAAGACGGACACGAGGCTGTCGGTCGGCGTGATGCCGAATGCGTCTTGCGCCTGCGCGGGAAGCTGTATCGCGAGCAAACACGCCACGACCGCGACCATCGGGTACCTGGAGACCATGGAGGTGCAATTTAGGCCAGGTCGGCAGGAAAAGTGGGCCATCCACGGACCTGGTTGGGCCATGCGCTCCTCCCGGAGACCGCATTTCATGCGTCCGGCAGGTCGGCTGAGCCGAAGCGCTGGTGGAGTGCCGCCTTGCGGTACGCAAACAGGTCTGCGACCTGGCGACTCACCCAGCGCCCGGCCACCGCTCGGCCCAAGGCGCCCAGGGGCAGGGCGTATTCGACCTCATCGGTGATGGCGGTTCCGCCCCCCGGCAAGGGCCGGAACGCGTGGCGGTGGTGCCAGCGGGCAAAAGGTCCGCGCAACTGAATGTCGGTGAACCTCCCCTCCCCGGAGGGATGGGCTCCGGGCGGATGGACCTCTTCGATGAGTGTGGTCCACCCCGAACGGATGGGCCAGAGCGGCATCACGGAAACTTGAACGCGGTGACCAGCGCTGATCACGGCATCGCCCCCCTCACCCACGCGCAGGCGCTGGTCGGGCGGCGTCAGACTCTCGAGGTTACGGGCGGTGGTGAAGAAGGCCCAAACCTCATCGATGGGGGCGGCGACGCCCACGCAGTCGTGGATGGTGCTCAATGACAGAGGGCGTCGGCGGCCCAGGCGGCCATGAGGAGATCGGGCTTGGCGCCGCTCTGAAAGCCGAGTGCCTGTATGTAGCCCGCGGAAGCGCTGAGCAGCTTGTTGGAGGGGTACGATGGGTCGGTATTGAAGTCCAGGTCGATCTGCTCCACCTTCACGCCGGTCTCCTCGCGCAGCAGGTGCGCCAAGGCCACTGAACGTTCAGTCTCACCCCAGAGCTTGGTCCAAATGTCCTCGATGCGCGGCACCTTTTCCTTGCGGTAGATGACGTGGGCCCCGGCTTGGGGATAGCGGAAGACGACGGTGGTAACGTAGACGGTGTAGCCGCGGTAGTTCTGGCTGTCGCAGCCTACGTAGAGGCCGAAGCGGCTCCCAGAACCCCTCATTTCGGATACGTATTCACAGACATCAAAGGACCGGCGTCCCCCCATGGTTTTAAAGCTTCGGTCGGATCTGTCACTGTCCATGCCTTCAAGTTAGGAAGGATGTCGGCGGTCCCGGATACCCTTGACGTGGCTTCTCCACAACTTGTCATGAAGGCCCAGAAGGGGGGCTTCGGTGGAGAAGGAGATGGAATCGTCCGGAAATGGAAACACCCGCCGTTGCGGGTGCTTCTCTACGATTCACAACTGTGATTGACTTCAACAAGGTTGAAGTGCCTGTCAACCACACAAGTCCAAGATACACATTATATTCACTTCAGCCAAAGTTATATATGCTTCTGTCTATTTATTTAATTGTTTGGTCTACATCTTTGCGAGCCTAACCGACCAAAATACCGTCTTCGGTCTCTCGCAAATTGGCTCACAGAAACTGCAGAAGCGCCCGCCTCAATTCTTCCGGCGAATAGGGCTTGGCCAAGTACGCATCCATTCCCACCCGAACACCTTCAGACCGATCCGAATCCGATGCAAAAGCACTGATGCCCACAATGGGCACCTGCTTACCCGACGGCAGATTCCGAATGCGACGGGTTGCTTCGAGACCATCGCATTCGGGCATTTGAACGTCCATCAACAACAAGTCGAAAGTGCCCGAGCGGAATGTATCGACCGCCTCGATCCCATTGGTCGTCACGGTGTAATCCACCCCCCAGTTTTTTAGCAGTTGGCTGATGTACATCACGTTGACCGCATTGTCTTCCGCAATGAGAATGCGTTGCCCAGCCAAGCGGGAAATGTCTTGCTTTTGCGGGTCCCTCTTCGGCTCGTCTGCCGGCTCCACGGCGATGCGAAAACGAAACGCACTCCCTTTGCCCACCTCGCTTTTGACCTCCACCTCCCCCCCGTGCAGATGGCAAAGTTCCCTGACGATGGTCAACCCCAACCCGCTCCCCTGTCGCAACTCTCCTTCTTCGGGTTCGACCTGACCAAATCGTTCAAATATGGCCTTCAGGTCTTTTTCAGGTATACCGCGACCGGAGTCCCTGACCTCCACGTGCAATCCCATTTGGCCGTCTCCATGTCCTTCCGTGCGGGCGGTAAGAACCACCTCGCCGCGATTTGTGAATTTCGTCGCGTTGCCCACGAGGTTCATCAGGATTTGGGTCAATACTCCTCGATCGAGCCTTAAGAGTGTGGGCATATCCGGATCCCAGTTCAAGGCGAGGTTTACTCCCTTCTTGGCGAGCAGCAAGCGATAGGTATCGATGACCGAATCGAAAATGGGCTTGACCTCCACAGGGGCGGCGTTCAGCTTCGCGTGTCCGTCTTCCATCCGCGCCAGGTCGAGCACGTTGTCCAGGATGCCCTTGAGGAGTTTTCCGCCCTGCACCAACGCCTTCACGAATTCCTGCTGGTCGTCCGTTAATTGCGATGATTCCAAAAGGCGCGCCATGCCCAATATGGCATTCATAGGCGTGCGCACCTCATGGCTCATCCGCGCCAGAAAGGCCCGTTCGGCGAACCGTGCGGCATCCGCTTCATTCTTTGCCCGAATGAGCTCCTTCTCGTCCCGCTTGCGCTCGGTGATGTCATAGTGGATGCCCATCGAGCCCAAGACCTCTCCCCCCGTCCCCAGCAGGGGAACACCGCTGATGAGCAACCACACCTCCTCTCCGGCCTTGTTCCGAATGGGAACTTCGTACAACCCGCTCTCCCCAACGTTCCGCTGGCGGGTGCGCTCGTCCATCAGCTTCCTGTCCTCCTCCCTCATGAGCACCTCCGAGGCCTTCCTCCCCAGCAGTTCCTCTTCGCTGTATCCCACAATGGAACAGAACCTCGGATATGCGCGTACGATCCGCTCTTCATTGTCCACCTCCAGGATGCCCAGCATCATGTTTTCGATGATGCCGCGGTAATGTTCCTCCGAACGGCGGAGGGCGAATTGCAGCCGGTGCTGATCCGTAATGTCCCGGGCCATGCCTTGGACCTCCCACACTTCACCTTCCGATGTCACGTGCTTTTTCAGGTGAAGGCTCAACCACCGCTCGTCGCCCAATCGATTGACCACCGGCACATCCACGAGCAGAAAAGAAGACGGTTCCTCAGGATTCCTCAGCCATTGGGTGATTTCGTTCAACAGCTTTCGGTTCGCCATGGTACCGAGCACCTCCAAGAAGCGCTGTCCGGTTTCCTGGCTCTCCTGGGTCCCGAGCATGCGCCGTCCGGCAGCATTCATATAGGTGATGCACCCCTTTCTGTCCAGGGTGAAAATGCCATCCGCCGCCTTGTCGAGAATGGCCAAATCGGGGGCGGCTGTGGAGGGCGTGTTCCCTTCATCAGCGCCTGTGCCTTCCCCCTTTTCCCCGAGCTGACTTCGCAGACGGGCGCATTCATTCTCCAAAGCTTGAAGACGCCGACGCAAGTCGTTTTGGGACGATGTTGGCATTTTGTGATGGGCCGTGGACTCTGAACCGATAAGATACAGCCTATTCGCTCCATCTTCGTGGGGCTTCATGGCAGATTACAACGCCCGCCCTTGTCATTGGATGCTCGCCTTTCTCGGGTTCCTCATCCCTGTCCTGATGCAGGGCCAACCGGACCTCGTCGGCTGGGACGGCATCATCCGGTCCATGCGTTACGCGCATTGGGTAGAGGAGTTGGAGGCCATTGAACCCGGTTGCCTTCTCACGGAGACAGAGCCCCAACTGGACCCCCAGCGGTTCAAGGTGCGCACCCCTTGGGCCGAGCGACTGACCGAACAACTCGAGGCACTGCCCATGGCTGAGCACCACGCCGACCGGGCTTTGCAGCGGTTGCTCGCCGATGGCATGCTCAATTTCCGGCTGATGTGTGCAGCAGCTGACCGGCATCAACCGCAGGTGGCTCAAGCCTTTGAAGACAATGGGCTGCCCGCGGAGTGGGCGCTTCTCCCCTTGGCGCTGACCGGATGGGACAATGCCTACTACGGTCCGGGCCGGAGGGCAGGAGCATGGGCCATGAATTTCGCATCGGCCCAGGTGCACGGTCTTGAGATTCGCCGGGGATGGGACGAACGCCACCTTCCCGAGATCATGACTCCGGCCGCGGTCGCCCATGCCCGGTCCGCTACAGACCACTTTCCGGGCGATCCGCTCCTTCAGGTCCTGGCCTTCGTTCGGGGGCACCATGCCGCAAGACGATGGAATCCGGAATCGCTCGATGCGGAATTGCTCGAGTGGTGCCATCTCCTCCGCGTCATCCTCCAAGTAGAGCGCAACTTCGACCGCGACGACATGCATTCCCTGTGGCTCATTCGGGAGCGGCAGACCGCCTCCCTCCGCTGCGCCGAAGGGACGGGCGCAGTGGGCTTTTTCAGCGCGCTGGTGGATGACCCTGTCGTCACCTCGGCATTGAAGGCGGAAAATCCTTGGTTCACCACGGATTCCTTTCGGCTCGCTCATCCGGCTGCCGCACTGAGGATACCTCCATCGGCGGTGCACGCCTTGCCCGCAGATGCCCTTCCCTGTGGCAACCGGCCCTCGACGCTGAACACGCTGGAGGTCATCCTTCACGAGATTGCACCGGGCGAAGTCCTGGGCATCATCGCCAGGGACTATGGCGTGCGCATCGAAGACATCCAGCGGCACAATGGCCTCGTTGGCGACCTCATCCGGGTGGGACAACTCATCGAGATTCCCGGGGGAACGCGGCCCCGAGTTCGGACGGCGGGCCCTTCCCCGGTGGAGGAAAATGCCACCGATGATGTTCCGTGGGTCTGGCACACGGTGCAGGAAGGAGAGTCTTTTTGGTCCATCGCCCGACAATACGACCATGCTGAAATGGACGACCTCATGCGGATGAACGACATCCCTGCCGAGTCGCTGCGTCCGGGTATGAAGCTGCGCATCCCCCCGCCATGAACCCGGAAACCGAACCGCGCGATCAGAGGTGGCAAGGGGTGATGGCCCTGGCCGTTGTGGGATTTGCCGTGATGGGCGTCGCCGCCTTCCTTCCCGCAGAGGGGGTGCAAATCGCGGGGCGAACCTTGCGCGTGAACCTGCCCGAGTCTTGGCCACAACCTTGGCGCGCGCCGTCCGATGTACCGGTGGTTCCCCGATGGAAGCCTGAGGATGTTTCGGCCTTGCTGGCCCGATACGATTCGGGATGGTACGCCGCCACCCAAGCGCCCCAAACTGACGCCACAGCCCCGAAGGAGAGCGCGGCCACGGGTGACACTGCGACCCAAGTTGGAATCCCGACAGGGCCCGAAACTGAAGCCCCTGCCGCTTCTCCCGAGCCCCGTCCGGCGCCTGCAGGCTCCGATGAAAGGACCGCTGCCGCTGCTGCTGCTGCGGGAGAATCCGAGTCGGGAACCCAGGGACGAACGGCCCCTTCTCGGCTGGAGATTCCAAAAATGACGCAAGCGTTGCCCTCAGCCTTGCAACTGCAGATTCCGGAATCCGCCCGCGCACGCTTCTCGAGGCTCTTTGCCCGATTGGTGGAACACGGGGACGTCGAGGTCCTGCACTACGGTGACAGCCAAATCGAAGGCGACCGCATATCCGGCGTCATGCGCGACGCGTGGCAACGGCGATGGGGAGGTTACGGCCCGGGTCTCCAAGCTCCGGTGCCGCTGGTGCAGAGTTTTGCCCTCCGCCAACAGCACGAAGGACCTTGGACCCGGCATACCCGCTACGGCCGCCGGGACACCACGGACGCGGACGAGCGATACGGCCTGCTGGCCTGCTATGCCGAATGGGAAGGTGCCCCCGGTGAATCGGCCTGTCTCGGGTGGGGACCGGAACCCCGCACCCACCCGCAATTCTCGCGCTGGAATGGCGTGCGCATCTGGCATGACAGTGTCGCATTCTCCTCCCCTGTTTTCCTGGATGGGCAGCCCGTAGACACCCTGATTGCCGGCACGCCATCCGGCGCTTTGACCCTCACCTTGGAGGCCACAAGCGGCACAAATGCCCATGAATTGTGCTTCGGCACTCCTCCGAGGCTATTTGCCTTGGAGCCCTTGGGTGCAGGCGTGCAGTGGCACGGGGTGCCCATGCGCGGCAGCTCCGGCACCCTCTTCCGCAAGCTCGATCGGGCACAACTCTCCCTCCAATTGCGCACCCTCTCCCCCGACCTTGTGATCCTGCAATACGGCGGAAACTTCGTACCCCATTGTGCCCCCGAGGGAGGTGCCGAGCGCTACGCCGATTGGTTTTCCGCACAATTGCGGTTGTTCAAACGGCTTCTCCCCGAAGCGGCCCTGCTGGTCATCGGACCGTCGGACATGGCCGAAAAGACCGGAGTGGAGTGGACGCCCTATCCCCAATTGGGCGCCGTTCGTGACGCGCTGAAGGGTGCGGCGGCGCAAGAAGGCGTGGCCTATTGGGACCTGCTGGAAGTCATGGGGGGCCTCGGCAGCATGCCCGCCTGGGTGGGCAGCGCCCCGCCTTTGGCAGGACCGGATCACGTCCACTTCACGCCGCTGGGCGCCAAGCGCGTCGGCACCCTGCTGGATCGTGCTTTCCTTTCGGCCTATGGGGATTGGCAGCGCCAATGGTCCCCACCGGCCCCGGGTGGATTGTCCCCACGGACGGTACAGCCCTTGGTTCAACCGGCCTCGAATTCACTCCAACTCCAACGGAATGAGGAGTAGCGCTTCGGGAAAACAATGGGGAACGAGGATTGGGATGTTCCTGCTGTTCGGCTTGGGTTGGGGACACACCGTGGCACAGGAAACCGCAGCATCGGAAACCCTCGCGTCCGCTTCGGAGTCCGAGTGGGGACAGGTCGATTCTGACTGTGTTCACGGTGACGCGCACCGAGATCCGGCGCTGGCTTTCACGGGTTGGCAGGACACCGTTCTTTTCGGCGCCGAATCCCTGACCGGCTTTCTCACCGCGTGGAACGACGTGCTGCAGGAGGGCCGCTCATCGGGCCAAGCCCCTCTGCAGATCGCTTATTTTGGGGGTTCCCATGTACAGGCGGGCCGCATAGGATGGTCTTTCCGCAGGCGGCTCACTTCGGACTTTCCCGGCATGGTTGTCGGTCGCGGCATACAGGCGCCGCAACGGTTGGTCCATTCCAATGGGCCGCCGGAGCGAGGCTGGCATGCCGAAGGGGACTGGATCCGGGCTTCATGTGCCCACCGCCGGCATGAGGGGAAATGGGGCATCACCGGAATGGAAGCCCGATGCACGGCGCCCGGTGATGGGCTGTCCTTCTGGACGGGAGAGCCTGCCGGGTCGGAGTGCACCGCGGCCCTTCGTCTCTTGAGCCGACCGGAATCATCTGCATTGTGGCAATGGACCGAACAAGGCCTCGATGCACTCAAGGACACATCCCTCGGCATGCAGGGCATCCAAACGTGGTACATGTTGGAAGGTCAGGCATCGCCCGACACCCTGCGTCTCGGCCACCCCCACGACCAACCCGCCGTCCTCCAGGGCGTGGAATGGATCCCCGCCGCCGCGGACTGCATTTTCCACGACTTGGGCGCCAACGGCGCGCATTCGGCATCATGGCTTCGCAATCCCCATTTCCCAGGACAACTCGAGGCCCTCGCTCCCGATCTCGCCATCCTCGCTTTTGGCATCAACGATGCCCACATGGCTCAGGGACGATTTGATCCCGATCGCTTTCTGCGGCATTACCGCGACTTGCTGGACACCGTTCGCGCGGCGTCGCCCGGGACGGAAGTCCTCCTCGTCACCAACAATGACAGCCACTACCGCGGCCGCCACAACGCCCATGCCGAGCAGGTGCGTCGGGCCATGAGGGAATTGGTGACCACCGAGGACGTGGCCTGCTGGGACCTGTACCGCCAGCTCGGAGGGCGCGGTTCCATTGACCGGCTGCACGCTGCGGGTTTCGCGGCAGACGATCGGCTTCACTTCCGCCGCGATGGATACATCCTCATCGGAGAGATGCTGTATGAACTGCTGGCCCGAGCGGCGGCTGCAATCGCGAAACAGGCCCCATGAACGATTGGCTCGGCATTCTGGACCACGATGGCGCCCGCCCCTGGACCTTCCTGGACGGATCGTTCTGGCTGTTCTTGCTCGTGGTACTGGCGGTGGATGCGACCCTGCACCGCGACCGACGAAGGAGCCTGAGGCATGTGGTTACTGGCCGCCAGCCTGTTGTTCTATTGGAAAACTTCCGGGTGGTTCGTTCTCATCCTTCTGTTCTCGACCTGCAGCGACCACTTCATCGGCCACCGCATCGCGCGCCAGGAGGACAAAACGCTGCGCAACGCCTGGCTCGCCTTGAGCATCGCCCTCAACCTGGGGGTGCTGTTCTATTTCAAGTACACCTATTTCCTGACCGAGTCGTGGAATGCCGCCACCGGGTCCAACATCATCCCGCGCCATTGGCTGGCCCTGGGCGCCAACGCCGCGCTCGGCACCGGTTGGTCCGTGGACCGCATCCTGCTTCCGGTGGGCATCAGCTTTTACACCTTTCAGACCATCAGCTACACGGTGGACATTCACCGCGGGCACATCGCCCCGCTGAAGCGACTCTCGGATTTCGGCTTCTATGTTTCGTTCTTTCCCCAATTGGTGGCCGGCCCCATCGTACGCGCCTCGGAGTTCGTTCCCCAAATCCTCAAGCCCTCACCCGTCACCCGAGAAACGCTGGGGCGCGCGGGATTCTGGATCCTGAACGGCCTGCTGAAGAAGGTACTTCTGGCCGATTGGATCGCGGTGAACTTCAATGACCGCGTCTTCGCCGACCCGGCTTCGCACAGCGGATTTGAAATTTGGATGGCCCTGTACGGCTACTCCCTTCAGGTCTATGCGGATTTCTCCGGCTACACCGACATGGCCATTGGCGTGGCCCTGCTCATGGGCTATCGATTGCCCCAGAACTTCAACAGCCCCTACAAGGCCGACAGCTGCGGCAACTTCTGGAAACGCTGGCACATGAGCCTGTCGGGCTGGCTGAAGGACTACCTCTACATCCCCATGGGCGGCAACCGGCGCGCCTCGGGGTTCACGGCCATCTGCGGTCTGTTCCTTCTCGGCTTCGTCGCCCTGATGTGGCCCGACCCCCGCTTCCTCGGCGGGCTCTTGGCCACCGTCTTCGCCACGGCCCTGGCGATGTGGCGCATTCCGGCCTTCCATCGATGGATCACCACCAACATCAACATCTGGATGACCATGCTCCTCGGAGGCCTCTGGCACGGAGCGGGCTGGAACTTCGTCATTTGGGGGGGACTCAACGGCCTCGGCATCACGGTCTACAAACTGTGGCGAAAAGTCAGCCCCTGGGAGCGCAAGGATGCCTTCTGGAAAAAGGCCATTGCGGTCACGCTGACCTTTCATTTCATCACCTTCACGCGCATTTGGTTCCGCAGCGCCTCGCACACCACTTGGGCGACTTTCGGAACGGAACACGACTTGCAGGGGGAATGGAATACCGCCGGCATCATTTTGGGCAAGCTGGCAGAGGCCACGCCCTGGCGTGTCGTAAGTGATGTCGCCAGTCACTACGGGCTGGTGTTCGGCACCATGGTGCTGGGCTACCTCATCCATCTGCTGCCCAGCAGAATCAAGCAGGGCTACCGCGATGCCTTCATCCAAGCCCCTTTGGCAATGCAGGTGGGCTGTGCCATTGTCGCTGTCATCGCAGCGTCATCGGTCCTCTCCGCAGGAGGGACGCCCTTCATTTACTTCCAGTTTTGAGGATCAACGGCGGTCGCCGTCCCATGTCCCTTCCGTCTGAGCGTCGGGCAGGACCACCCCGTCATAGGCGCTGCAGTTCTTCGTGTTCCTACCACAACCGGTAGCGAAAGCCAACAGCCAAAGGCAACCCAACAAAACAACCAAAGTGCGCTGTATGGATTGGTGGCGCTGCAATTGCTCCGGATTGACCACGGCGGCCACGGGGCGGGGCTCATTACTCAACGGCAAAAGTGGATTCGGCTTAGGCATGACAGAAGGGCAACGAAAGTAAGAAAGGAATTGTTGTGCACGGCCCATGTCCTTTTGCCGCTCCTTACCCCACTACCTTTGAGGCATGCCAGAAAAAGGGAATCCCAGCCTGGAGCAACGGTTGCTCGATCTGAGTCTGATTTGGCTGGTGCTCTACAACGCCGTCTTCCTGGTCGACGTGCTCTCCGACGGCGCGAAAGCCGGTCAGTGGGCCGGGACCATCATGGCCTTCATCGATGAGCGAAGGGGCTGGGTCACCCTTTTCGAGGCCATTGCCGCCGCGTCCCTTTTCGCAGATCTGGTGGTTCGATTCGATGTCTACCCCGATTCTCGCCGCTCCTGGCGCGTTGCCGGCGTGGGGCTGGCCTTGGCAGGTTTGGTCTTCAAGGCCTTCACCTTCTACCTGAACTCCGCTTATTTGGAGTGAGCCCGCTTGGGATTAGTCGTCCCATTGGTATTCATAGTCCACGTCCTGCAGACGTTCCGGCCGCGCGCGAAAGGCGGAAAACCGTTCCCGTGTCCACAGAATGAACTCGTATTGGGTCAACGCCTTGAGCACCGCTTCTCCCGGATCCATGTAATCGAGGAAGGCCTCGAATTCCGATGGATCCAAGTTGACAATCTCGAAGTCGACATACTTGCCCAGCAGCTCGCGGAGCAACGCGCGCCTTTTGTCCTCATTCTCCAATCTCGCCACCTCCCTTTTGCTCTGCTCCATTCGATTGAATTGCTCGTAAAGGAAGGTGATGGGACTGGTCAATGCATCGATCCCGCTCGTGCGGTAGGTCTTCTCGTCATACCCCAAAGCCTGGATGTCGCGCACAATCTCCCCGAGGTCCCGGGGGGCGATCACCTCTGCGGCCCCCACCTCCACGGCCATCCGTGCGAGGTGAATGGACCACGACCACCCTTCGAAGGGCGCCGATCCGAGGGGAACCCTTCGGGCCACGGTGCGGTAACCAATGGACGCGAATTGCAAAGTGTCGCCGGGCATCACCTCCAACGCGAAGCGGCCACTTGCACTTCCAAACTGCCCTTTTCCCGTATTGCGGTTGACCACCATGCAGCCGGGCAAACCGCGTCCGTCGGGGCCGAGCACTTCACCGCGCAAAAAAGCGGGCACCGTATCCGGTTGTATCTCCACAGCGGAAACCGCACTTTCCGATTGACCGTATCCCACCACGGTCCAGAGGACCAGCATCGGGAGCCACATTCCCTTCCTTATCGCGTTCCGCGGTGTCACCACGGGACCAAACTACCGCTAACTTGCCTGCAGGATGGCCAAAGACCTAGAAAATGAAGCCCGCGACCGGGCATTGGCCAGGATTCGGGCGTCGCGCGCCCGCTCCTCTGGTGGTGTGGACGGCTGGATGGACCAGCTCCTCTCCGGGGACAGGACGGCTTTGGCCCAGGCCATCAGCCTGGTGGAAAGCACCCTTGAGGAAGACCGCCGCCTGGCGGAGCAACTCATCGCACGCGCCTCGGCACAGGCGGGGCCTGCCCTGCGCTATGGCATTACGGGAGTACCCGGTGCGGGAAAGAGCACATGGATCGAAGCGGCGGGTCTCCACCTGATTTCGCGGGGTCACAAGGTCGCGGTCCTCGCTGTGGACCCCAGCAGCAGCCGGACCGGTGGAAGCCTCCTGGGCGACAAGACCCGCATGTCCACCTTGGCCCAACACGAACATGCCTTTGTGCGCCCCTCCCCTTCCGGTCGCGCACTCGGTGGCGTTGCCGAGGCGACTTCTGAAATCACATTGCTCTGCGCGGCCTGCGGGTTTGACCGCATCCTGATTGAAACCGTCGGGGTCGGCCAGAGTGAAACGGAGGTGCGCCGTATGACGGACCTGTTCCTACTGCTGTTGATTCCCGGTGCAGGTGATGGGATACAAGGCATCAAGCGCGGTATTCTCGAGTGGGCCGATGCCGTCTGGGTGAACAAGGCAGATGGCGAAGCAGCCCGCTTGGAAGCGGCCCAATCCGCGCTGGCGGTTTACCGCGCGGCGTTGGCATTGCTCGCGCCTCCATCCGAAGGGGCGCCGCCCTTGTTCGACGCGGGCTCCTCTTTGGACGCCGGGCAAGTCGCCTCCTGGGTCGATCGCCTCGAAGAGCGCCTCGAAGCGGCAGTGTCCTCGGGCAGCCTGGAACGTCGGAGGTCCCGGCAAATGAGGGACTCATTGGAAGCGATGCTCACCAGGGAAGCGTTGGAAAGGGTCCGGCGCCACCCCCAATTTGCCCCAGCCTGGGCGCAGTTACAAGACGCGTCACTACGCGCACAAATCCCCCCGTACGAAAAGGTTCGCCAATTGCTGGATGCTTTAGATTGAGGGCTTATACCCTTGATCCTCAAACCATTGATAATTGCCGTCCCGCTGAGCATTTGGGCCATCGGATTGTCCCTTCTGGCCCTCCTCTTTCAAGAGGCTGCGCTGTTGGAAGACATCCGGGGCAAAGCGGCGGGTGTGAATTTCATTCCCACCGCTCCCCAGGCCCTTCAACAGCAGGCTTTTGGTGTGACCCTGGTGCTGGTCTCCTTTTCCTTGCTTCCCGGGGTCTTGGGCGGATCCTCCGTTCATTTTGTCCTATCCGGAACGCTCGCAGGGGCTGCGATGTGTGCATTCGCCTTCCACCAAGGTGAGCGCCTCCATTCCATGCGCAGGCTTTGCGAACTCGAGGACATGCAGTGGATCATCCGCCAGCGCGGTTCCGTTCAGGATCAGATGATGCGCGCCTGTGAGCGCGAAGCGATGGAGCGACGGTTGCGCCGCTGTCAGTCGACCTTGATGCTCACGCGGCGGGGTGGCGAAGACTTGACCCGGCTGTTTCGATACCTCGAAATGCGGGTGGCGGACATGTCCGATCAAGTTCACGATGCGGCCACCACCGTCAGCACCTTCGCCACCCATTTGCGGCACGTCTTCATGGAATCCGACCGGGACGACATTCCCTTGGGTGAAGCCTGCATGCACGTTTTGCGCTGGGCGAGGGTACTGGAGCAACTCGGTACCGCTCCCCTCCGAATCACCGGAGCACCCGATCCGGACTCCTCTTATTACGAGCGGCGGATTCCCGCATTGCTGTTCCTCGGAGCGGTCGAACGGATCGGGGTGGCCACCCTTGACGCTCAGGATTCCGAGGGTCTCCATTGGCATTGGCACATGACAGAAGATGCCGTGATGCTGGAATCACGAGGTGGTGGTGCGATGAGCATACCGGATTTGGAACTCCGCGACTGGGATGCCGCGTTCATGCTGCGCCATGGGGGAATCGCCCATGCGGGAGGAGCTTGGACTTTCGAATTGCCGTTGCTCCCGGCTTGATTCTCAGCCTCGAGGGTGCAGGGCGTCGAGCAGAGCACCCAATGGTCCCTTCTCCTGGTCGCCGGTATCCATGTGGCGCAAGGTGACCTGTCCTTCCGCCGCCTCTTCACTCCCGATGACGATGACATGGGGTACCCGCCGGTCATCGGCATACTTGAATTGCTTCTTCAACTTGACGGGGTCGGGATAGACTTCGGTGCGCAGGCCCCGCGTGCGACATTCCGCCGCGGCTTGCAGCACTTCGGTCAACGTCTCATCGCCCATGTGCAAAAGGAGCACATCCAAGCCCTGCGCCAGGTCGGAAGGGAAGGCATCGAAATGATCCAGGACGTCATAGATGCGGTCCGCACCAAAACTGATGCCCACTCCGCTCACGTCGGGCATGCCGAAAATCCCGGTCAGGTCGTCGTACCTGCCTCCTCCGCAAATGCTGCCTACCGGACCATCCACCACCTGCACCTCGAAAATGGCGCCGGTGTAGTAATCCAGACCGCGCGCCAACCCCGGAGCGAAAACCAACTCGGGTGAACCGACGCCCTCACCGGCGGCCAAGGTCCACAATTGCGTCAGCGCCTCGACCCCTTCCGCCACAGATTCACCGGGGAACTGCTCTGCCAAAGCCGCCATTCCGGCCTTGCCTTCCGGGCGCTCCGAAAACAGGCGGCGCGTGCCTTCCTGCGTCGCCTCGCCGAAGCCCCGGTCCGCCAATTCCTTGCACACTCCATCCAGCCCCACCTTGTCGTACTTGTCCACCGCGACCGTCCACTCCGTCAATCGATCTCCCACCCCCAACTGGCTCGCCACACCGGCGAGGATGCGGCGATCGTTGACCAGGATGCGGAACTGCGGGACCTGCAAAGCCGTCAGTGCTTCGTAAAACAGGCAGACCAATTCCAACTCGCACAACACTCCGCGCGAACCGATGATGTCCGCATCGCATTGAACGAACTCCTGATACCGCCCCTTGCCCGGGCGATCACCACGCCAGACGGTCTGCATCTGGTAGCGCTTGAACGGCATGGGAATGTCATTCCTGTGCATGGTAACAAAACGGGCAAAGGGAACCGTAAGGTCATAGCGCAGGGCCTTCTTGCTGATCTGGAAACCCAGGGCCTTGCTGTCCCGGGCCGCCAGCGTTTCCTCGTTGGCCTTGGAAAGAAAATCGCCGTTGTTCAGCAGCTTGAAGATGAGCTGATCTCCCTCCTCCCCGTACTTGCCGGTGAGGGTGGAAAGGGCCTCCATGGCCGGTGTCTCGATGGGTTGGAACCCCCTTCGCTCGAAGGCCGTTCGAAGGACGGAGAAAATCCAGTTGCGCCGGGCCATCACCCCGGGGGTGAAATCGCGCGTGCCTTTGGGAATGCTCGGCTTGCTCATGCGTTTGAATCGAGACAAAGGTAGAAGGACGATTCCACCTCAGGGGCTCATGGACCAAATCAAAATGCGTCCATCATCCCCCGCGGTGGCCCAAGTTTTTGGGCCCGCCCAACAGAGGGCGTTGACCGACCGGCTATGGGCAGGGTATGCGGGACGCGTCAGTCTATGGGTCAAGTCCAGGGTGCTTGCGTTCCACAGGGCCACGCTGCGGTCGCGGCTGCACGTGGCCATCCATTCTCCGCCTTCATCGCCCGCTAGACGGTAAATGGCGCCTTTGTGCGCATCGATGGAGAGCACGCGCGTGGGCTCTCCTTCGCGGTGGGGTTTCCAAAGGACCATGCGACCATCGGCGCCTACGGAAGCCAGGGCCGCCTTGCCCGGCCAGGGCACAAGGGCGCGAACGGCTCCTTCGTGGGCCTTCACGGTCCATCGTTCCTCCACATGGTGTATGCTTCCTTCAGAAGTGCCAATCCAAGTGCCCGCAGTGCTTCCTTCTTCCCATGCCGGCCCTGATGATGTGTTCAAGGCACAGCGCAGTCGACCTGCGAATTCGGCCAGCGGCGATCCTTCCTTGCGGTCCCGCCAAACGCCATCGGCACCGCCTGTGGCATGCTCCGTCAAGACGAATGTGCCCCCGCTGTGACGCTGTTGCCGAGACCATGGCGCCCCCTCCTGCTGCTGCCCCAACAGAGCGCCGGAGGCGGTGCCCGCCAGGAGCCGGCCTTCACCGGTCGCACCGAGGCAAAAAACGGGCTCTCCAACTTGGGCCAGGGCCTCGCCCCTGTCATCGAATCCATCCGCGGTCCTGTTCCACCGTACAATCAAACCGTCCCCTCCGGCAGAAATCAAATCGCCATTCCCATCCATCCGAAGATCGTACACGCCACCCTGATGGCCCACGAGCTCTTGCTCAATGGTGGGATGGCTGCGGGCAGCGGGGTCGGTATGGGCTTCGGCAGCCATGGAGCGAAGGTACCGCCAGGGCGGAAAGCGCCTCCTTCACTTCACACCCTGAAACCGCATCACCCGACCCGGTGACTACCAGGAGATGGGAGGCTCCTTTCGGAGGGCGAGCCAATCGTTCACTTTCCCAAAATGTCCACACCCAAAGAACCCCCTGTGGGCGCTCAAGGGACTGGGATGCGGGGCCTCCAGAACCAGGTGCTCGGCGTGCAACTTCCGAAGGGCAGGGGCATGGGCCGCGGCGTGTTTTCCCCACAGCAGAAAGGCGACCGGGCGGTGAACCAAGCGTCCGATGCAAGCGGAGGTCAAGTCCTGCCAACCGAGGCCGGCATGCGAACGGGGCTCCCCCCTCTCCACCGACAGGACGTCATTGAGCAAGAGGACACCTTGCTCAGCCCAATGCGTGAGGTCGCCGTTTTCCGCAGTCCAATGAACCTGCGGCGAGGAAGCCACCTCCTTCCTGATGTTGCGAAGGGATGGTGGGAGCTTCTGGCCGCTTCGGACTGAAAAGGCCAAGCCGTCCGCTTGCCCCTCACCGTGGTAGGGATCCTGTCCGAGGATGACCACGCGCACATCTTCAGGCCGCCCCACCAGGGAGAAGGCCCGGAACAAATCTTCAGGGGCCGGATGGCAGGAGCCGGAGGCGTAGCGGTCAGCCACTGCCTTCCTCATTCCCATCGGAAAAGAGAAGATCACTTCGCCCCACCCCGGCATGGATTCTGCCCGTGTAAAAGCGCTCAAGACGGGGTCAGATGTCAACGACATGTGTGAAACCTCCTAAAATACGGGGGCTTCGACATTGTCCATCCTTATTTCCCAAGGTACTTTTGCCTCCCGTTGATGATGTTGGAAGCGCTAAAGGAGAAATTGGAATCGACCAAAGGCAAAAAGCTTTACGGTTACCAGGCGAAGGCAATCGACGAGATTTTTGACCGCATGCACCGATTCCCCGATCGGTACAATGTGCTGTATCAACTCCCGACCGGCGGAGGTAAAACGGTCATATTCAGCGAGCTCGCCAAGCGCTTCATTTTGGAGAAAGGCAAGAAGGTCCTCATTCTCACCCACCGCATCGAGCTTTTGGGTCAGACGAGCCGGATGCTGACCGACATCGGTGTGGACAATAAGATCATCGACTCCAAGGTCAAGGATCTGGAGGAAGACTCGGAGCATTGGTGCTATGTCGCCATGGTCGAAACCCTCAATAATCGACTGAACGACGAGCACATCGCCTTCGACAAACTCGGGTTGGTGGTGATCGACGAGGCCCACTACAACAGCTTTCGAAAGCTCTTCAAGTTCTTCGAGCACCAAATCCTGCTCGGCGTAACGGCCACTCCCCTTTCCAGCAACATCAAGTTGCCGTTGAAGGACAATTACCAAGAGCTCATCGTCGGGGAATCGATTTGCAAACTCGTTGACGATGGCTTCCTCGCCCGCGCCAAGACGTACAGTTATGACGTGAACCTCAAGTCCCTCAAGGTGGGCATCAATGGGGACTACACCGTCAGCAGCTCCGAGCGGCTTTACGGAAACTACTTCATGCAGGAGAAGCTCCTGTACGCTTACGAGGAGAAGGCCAAGGGGACCAAGACCTTGATCTTCAACAATGGCATCCACACTTCTTTGCAGGTGGCACAACTGTTCGAAGAGGAAGGCTACGAGATCCGACACTTGGACAATACCCACACCGAGAAGGAGCGGCAGGAAATCCTCAGGTGGTTCCACGAGAAGCCCGATGCCATCCTGACCTCCGTCAGCATTCTGACCACCGGGTTCGACGAGCCTACGGTGGAAACCATCATCCTCAACCGCGCGACCAAGTCCCTCACCCTCTACCATCAGATGATCGGCAGGGGCTCCCGAATTTTGGAGAACAAGAAGAACTTTACGGTCATCGACCTCGGCAACAACGCCCGTCGGTTCGGTCTGTGGGACGCCCACGTGAATTGGCCTGACATCTTTCGGGCGCCCAACGCCTACCTCGAAGGGTTGTACACCGACGATGAGATCGAGGACACTTTCGTTTACGAAATGCCGAGCTCCGTTCGCGAGTTGCTCAAATATGACAACCACCCGCCTTTCAGCATGAAAGACGCCTATGTGGATGTCACGCGCTTGGGCAAGCGTCCCAAAGTCGCGATCGATCGAAGCTTGAATCATCATGTAGAGGTGCTGGTCGCCGTAGCCGAAGATGAGTTTCATGCCATTGAATTGATGGACAATCTATCCGGCGACATCGAACAGCGCATCCGGGACTACACCAAGTGCATTTCCAAAACCACCGAGAACTACCGTCAGTGGCTGATCGCTGAATACGAGCGGAAATTGAAGCAGCTGCTGCGGATGGCGTTCGATGACTGATACGCCTGCAAATCCCTTTCCGTCACTGGCAAAATCAGCCCGTCATTCTTTTGGTTGATTTGGCGGCATTTCTTTCCATGGGGCCATTGCCCTCATGGTCGCCGCTGACTCCACTCCCCTTCTCCTGAATCCCTGGTGCGCTGCTGCGACCCTCGGTTTGGTCACATATTCCGGACTGAGCCTCCTGCGGTTGGGAAAAGATGACCGGAGGAAATGGTGGCGTTTGCGAAGTTCCACCTCCCTGAGGCTGGCTTCGGTTCTCCTCCCCCTCATAGGGTCTGCATGCGTTGCCGCGTCCCTGTGCACACCCGATGCCGGGGGAATTCAAATCTTGGGCTTGCTCATCGCTGCCGCGGGCGCCTACATCAATGGCGCACAGATCCAGCGGTTTCTGCGCAGGGAAGCGACGAAGCGTCAGAAGGAAATGACGCATTGGATGGTCCGCAAACCCGCGGATCAGCGCATGGCGCATCAAGCCATGCTGCGCAGCAAGGAATTGGACCGGGTCCAGGCCCGTTCTCTGCGCAAGTTGATGGACCCCCATTTCCTTTTCAATGCGTTGAATGGCATTGTCCACGATATGCTGACGACGGAATGGGACCGTGCGATGCAGAACCTCCAGGCCTTCCATCGCTTGGCAGAGCGTCAGATCCGTTCTGGTCAACGCGGGTGGGTGACCCTTTCCGAAGAATGGGAGGGTCTGAAGGACTATCTCGCCTTGGAAGTGCGTCGGTTGAACCGCCCCATCGAGTGGATACTGGCGCCCATTCCGGAGGACCTGAAGGACACGAAGATCCCTGCCTTGATGGTGCAGCCCCTCATAGAAAATGCCCTCTGGCACGGGTTGGGGGGCACTTCGCGAACGGGAGCTGGAATCGTGCGCGTCCAATCGGAAAGCTGGGGCGAAGGACACCTCCGGATTTCCGTACACAACAGCCTTGTCCTTCCGCAGGAAAACCCTGAAGAGCTCGTTCGGCCCGAGGACAGTGGGCACCCCCGCCGTCACGCATCCGATCTCATTCAGCAGCGATTGAACTTGTTGGACCGAGGTGGACCCAGTGGATATTGGAGGGAAACGAACGAGGACGGTACGACGGCGACCTTGGTTTTGCCCTTTTTGACTGCCCGGTGGATGAATAGTTGAAATCCCCTTTTTAGAGATTCGGTGTTCCGTTTACATTTACGCAACACCCTCTGACCATGAAACTCAGAACGGAGAACATTTATCAAATCATCGAGATTCCTTCCGCTCCGGCAAAGGTTTTCGATGCCCTGCTCGATCAGGATGCGCATGTCTCCTTCACAGGAAAGGACGCGCTCATCCAACCCCATGAAGGCGGTGCTTTTTCGCTCTGCAATCAGAACCACACCGGTTATTTCCTTCACATCGTCCAGAACAAACGAATCGTACTCGCCTGGACCCACAAGCGTTTCCCTGCGGGACATTTTACTACGGTGGACTTGCGGCTCAGCAAGAGCGCAGAAGGCAATACGACCTTGATTCTGAATCACATCGGCGTACCGGATGGCGATGACGGCTGGATGACAGAGTCTTGGAACCGGAATTATTGGACGCTGCTCTGTCGGCATTTCGAGGAAGCGCTGGTACCCGAGAGCTGAAGCTCAGGCCAATGGCCACCTCGCCAGCGGGGCATCCGACCACTCCCCCGTCTCCTGTCTTTCGGCCGCGTATTGACCGGTGAGGGCAATCATCGCCCCGTTGTCCGTGCAGTACCTGAACGGAGGAATGTGCACCTGCCAACCTCTTTTTTGTCCCAATGCGGTCACGGCATCTCGCAGCCCAGAATTGGCACTCACCCCTCCTTGAATGGCCACGGCCTCGCGACCGAGCTGATCGGCCGCTGTTTCCAGTTTTCCCACAAGGATGGAGACGATGGCGGCTTGAGCAGAGGCGCAGACGTCGCGGATGAAATCTTCCGATGGGGTCCTCCCCCCCGCCAATTCCTTTTCGAGCACCCTTAAAACGGAGGTCTTCAAACCGCTGAAGCTGAAATCCAACCCCTCCACCCTCGGGGCGTTGAATTTGAAGGCCCCGGGGTCACCCAACCGCGCGCGATTGTCCACCTCCGGTCCGCCGGGATAGGGCAGGCCGAGCATCTTGGCCACCTTGTCGAAGGCCTCGCCCGCTGCATCATCTCGCGTGGTGCCCACCACTTCCATTTCATGGGGTGACCTCACATCCAACAATTGGGTGTGCCCTCCTGAGACCGTCAAAGCGAGCATCGGCCCTTCTGGCCTTGGGGCCGCATCTTCCATCCAATGCGCCACCACGTGGGCGCGCATGTGGTGCACCGGGTAGAGGGGCAGGTTCAGGGACCACGCCAAACTCCGCGCGAATGCACTGCCCACGAGTAAAGAACCTTGCAGCCCCGGCCCCCGGGTGTAGGCGATGCCGTGCAGGTCGGACAATGCGCACCCGGATTGGGCAAGAACCCCTTCCAAAACCGGGACGATGTGGGCTTGGTGGGCCCGTGAAGCAAATTCGGGAACGACGCCACCATATTTGGCGTGGACGTGTTGCACTGCGGCAAACTGCCCCAACAACCGATGGCCTTTGAGAACGGCCATGCTCGTGTCATCGCAAGAACTTTCGATCCCGAGCATGACACGCTCATCAAAAGGCACTTCCCGCACCTCGCTTGGCAAATTCCCGCTGCCGAACTTCATGTTGGCATCATTTCTGTTTGCGCGAAGTTCGCAGTGTCAAGATGAATACCGAGCAACCCCCTCACCAAAATTCTCCGCCTCCTTCCCGAAAGGGACGGAAAAGGTTGTTCTGGGGGCTGGTCTTCCTGGTTTCGGTCATCCTTGCATTCGGTTTTTTCTTGGGCACCCCTGCAGGCCAACGGCGGTTAGTCGAATCTGCACTGGGCCTGGCAGAATCATCGCTGGCCAAACAGACTGGGTCGGTGGACCTTGGACTCGAGGGCGTCTCCATACAGTGGAGCCCGTTGGGCATATCATTGGAAGGGCTTCAAGCCTTCCCGGGCAGCGAAGGGGCGGATGCCCGGCCCAGGGACACCCTGGCCTTCATCGATGAGCTGACCTTGCTACCGTCAGACGCATCCGGATTGCATTGGCTCAACCTCAAGGCCTCGGGTGTTTTTCTTTCGGCGCCGGGACAAGCATGGTTGGAGCAATGGATTCAATCCTCACCGGGAGGAAGTGCTTCCTCCATCGACTTCCGCGTCGACCATTTGGAACTCCAAGACATCCGGCTTCCGGAGCAGCACAGCGACGTGGGTTCACATGCCCTTGAGGTGGAAAGTCTGCATTGCCATGGCCTCATCATTCAAGGCGAGGACGTGAAGTGGGATGCCATGGAAGGCCAATTGGAATTGCGTTCCATCGGCCGGGACAGCGTCCGACAGGACGTCTCGCATCTCCATTGGCAGGGTGCAGACCGTCACCTTGCATTTGATCTGTCCACCGACCCCGCCTTCTGGCTGGATGAGCCTGAGTCGGACGGTTCCCCAACAGCGCTCATTCCGAGCCATTGGATGGGCGAATGGAATGTGGATGACGGCGAACTCCTGTGGCGGGGATCTGGCGATTTCAGCACCCTTCACGGGAAGATCGCTTGGCGCGGGGACACCCTTTTCCTGCCCGAGGCGGAATGGAACTACCACGGCCTGTCCATGGTTCCCGAAGGCCTTCCCCCATCGGGCCAGGCAAAGCTCACAGGCCCCCTATTCCTACCGCTGCTCAGTGGGGATTCGACGGACGGCTATCTCGGCGCCCTCGGGGGCAATCTCCAGCTTTTGTGGAAGCCGGAATTCCCCCATTCCGACGGGTTTCCCGATTTTCCGGATGGCCGTGTCGCCCTGTCGTGGGGCTTGGGTTCCGGCGCGGCAGAACTGGATGCGCACATGCACTGGGACTCCACTTCTGCGGGCGCTGCGCACGCTGGTCTGGTGCTGAACACCACCCTGCCCCGACCGGAACAGTGGACGGTCGGCGCATGGAAGGAGGCATTGACCTTCGAGGGCTCCTGGAACATCGAGCGGCCGGGTGACGCGGGGGGAACCGGGCGGGCGGAAGGCACCCTCTCACTTACGGCCGGCATGGATGCGGCGAATGCATGGAACTTTTCATGGGACTGGGAGGGGCGAAGCGCACCGCTGACCCTCACGCCGGGTCTGGAGTTGTTCGGCCAGTGGTCAGGTGCTGGCGCCGCCGCCTTGCCTGAAGGCGGGAATCTCCCTTCGGATTGGTGGTGGAGCACCGAGCTGCAGGAGGCCCGGTTCATACCCTTGGCCGGATACGACGGTCGTCAGCAAGCTGGACCGCCCCTGGCCATGCGCCGATTGCGGGTGGGATTGCGTGGCGACACCGAACAGTTGACCGCGGACCTCGAAGGGGATTTTGTCGAAGGCCACATTGAAGGCCCCCTCGATGCCGCCGCGTGGTGGAACCCCTGTGTGGGTCTGCTGGCAGCCGGAGACCTCGTGACCGACTCCACTATGGCCGCATGGAAGCTCCCTTCATCCCCTCCCGAGCGGGCATCGTCGCCCTGGAATACCGAGGTCATCGTCTGGCGGGATGACTTACTCGAGCGCTTCAGCCACAACCAATGGTCCGTGGGTCCAGGTTCGAAAATCAAGGTGCACCATGCCGACGGCGACGTGCAGCTTGAAGTCTCGGCCGACCACCTTCATTGGGGCACCATTCGGTCGGAGGGCGTTCGTTTGGAGGCCAAAGGAGGGCTTTCCTCCCTCTCACTGGCAGCAGGTGCAGGTGCCATTTCACACGCTCAATATGGCCGGCTGGAAGAATTACAAATCTCCACGGAGGTGGCGCTCAATGACCATTCCATCGTGCGCGCCGAATGGAAGGGCGCCACTCCCACCCGCATCGAAGTAGAGCATTATTTGCGGGAAGGAAGCCAGCACATCGCCATTCCCAAAATGCTGATTTGCGAGTACGAGGAGACCAAGTGGTGGATCGATGAGGCGCAGGTGGCCCCCATCGCCTGGAGGGGAGCGGATTGGCGCACCCTGACCACGCCGGGCCTTCACATTTCGGGAAATCGGGGCGGCATCAGGTTGGCCTCGGCCTTGTCCTCCGGAGCGGATTCCAGCGTGGCACTCGAAGTCCAACTTGACGCCTTCCCCGCCGGTCCATGGCTTGACCTGCTCTCCAGGAGCGCATCCGCCGGGCTGACCGATTTGGAGGCAAAGGGCCTCCTGCATGGCACATTGCGTCTGAATCCGTCCACAGGCAACCACAGGGGATCACTTCAATGGATCGATGCTTCCCTGAACGGATATTCCCTCGGGGACCTGTGCGCGGAAGGCGCCTGGGGAAGTCCTCACGGCCTTGCCCTCCAGCAGTTCCGGGGCGCCGATGAGATCTTGCGCGCCCAGACCACGGATTTGAAGCGACTTGACTTGGTTTTGAAGGAATGGCCATTGGATCAGCTCAATCCCCTGCTGGGCAGTGCCACCGTCCGCACCGAGGGATCGGCTACAGGCCAATTGACTTTGGTCGGCATCGACAACGGGAGTCGGGCCTTGTTGAACGGCAACCTCGACATCGAAGCCGACAGGCTGTACATCGGTGCCACCGGCGTCACTTATTCGCTGGATGGTCGGCTGGATATCTCACCCGACTTTTTGGGCATGGACCGCGCCAGGATCAAGGATCCCGAAGGACATGTGGCGTTGCTGAATCTCTCCGTTTTCCATTCCGAATTCTCCGACTGGAGCTATGACATCGGCCTTGAGTTGTCCGAGCCCCTGTCCGTCATGGACCTGGGCGCCGACCCCGGACGCCTCTACCACGGACAGGTATTGGCCGTGGGAGAAGCCAATGTCTTTGGCACCACGGAATACATGGAAGTCGAGGCCAAAGCCCAGAGCGCGGGTGGCACTCGCTTCACCATGCCCCTCGATGCACTGGAAGGAGCTGAAATCCCGGCGGGCATCAGCTTTGTCGGCGGTGATACGACAGACGATGTTGCGGAATTCCCTGCCGCAGCTTTTGACGTGGATCTCCGCCTAGAATTGGAGGTGACACCCGAAGCGGAACTCTCACTGGTGCTGGACCAAAAAGCAGGTGAGCGCGTGGATGGAAGAGCCTCGGGGTCCTTGTCACTGGTTCGCAGCCGCAATCGCTCCCTGGGCATGGAGGGTGCCTTGGTCATCGAGGAAGGCCAGTACCGTTTCAGCTTGCGGGACCTGTTCAGCAAAAACATCTCCATCGCACCGGGCGGGCGCATCGACTGGGATGGTGACCCTTATGAGGCGGAACTCAGCCTGCTCGCCGTTGCCCCGATGAAGACCAATCCGAGTCCCCTCATCCCCAATATGGTGGAGCGAGGGAAGACCGAGGTGGAGGTCGGCATGGGCATCCAAGGGGCACTCTCTGCCCCGCAATTGGACTTCAGCATTGACTTCCCCCAATACGCCCAGTCCGATCCCGCCATGCTCGCTCAGGTGAACGCTGCCCTCTCCACACCGGAAGAAGTCGAACGGCAGGCTTTTGCCCTGCTGGCGACGGGCCAGTTCCTCCGACTCGACCAGAATAACGTGCAATCGATTGGTGCGGCGGCGGCGGCAGCGCAGGCATCCGACCTGGTCTCCGCTGGGGTATCCGAATTGCTCAGCAGCCTGTCCGATGACGTGGACATCGGGCTGCGCTACGTTCCCCCAAGTGAACTCGGCTCCGTGGAAGGAGCCACTCCCCTCCGCTCGGAGGACACATTCGAAATGGACCTCGGATTGAATCTGCTCAACGACAGGCTCAAGATTTCGGGAACCTTCGGGGCCCAGGGCGTCGAGGGATTTGACGTAGGGAGCGGTGACCTGCAGGGCACCTTTGATGTTCGCTACCAGCTCACCCCTGATGGCCGGTGGGAACTGATGGGGTATCGAAAGCCTCAAAGCACACTCGACAAGGATCCCCGGAATGGCTTCGGCGCGGTGTTCCAGAAGCGCTTTGATCAGATTTCCGATCTGTTCCGCAAAAAGGATTCCGAAGAGAATTTACAGGACTAGGGCTACCTTCCGGCCATGTCCAGCATGCGCTTCACCCTGTTTTTCTGTAGCTGTATCCTCACCGGTATGGGTTCTGTGCTGAGGGCCCAGCCCACCCTGACGGGTTCGGACCTCCCACAAGGCGGTCAGACGTACGTCCGCGCCAACGCCATTCCTCCTGTTTTTGCCGATCTGGATGCGGCGGGCGAAGCGCTGACCTGGGATTTCAGCAACCTCATCTCCACCGGTGAGACTTCCACCGAGTATCTGCCCCTCTCCTCCGCGAGCATCACGACGCAATTTGTTTTCAGCTCCGCGGACCATTTTACCGCTTTCGACTTTCCCGACCTCGGTCTGGAAGACGTCCTGCCCATTTCAGGAGCGTCCACCTATTTGGAAATTGGAAGCAGCGATTACAGGATCATCGGGCTCGGGCTGGCTACCGATATTTTCGACCTGCCCGTGATTTATGATGACGAGGAGGAATTGCTTCCCCTTCCCCTGACTTATGGTGCCACGCTCGAAGGCAGTTCTGCATTGACCTTGAACATTCCCGAGTTGTTGTACTACGACACCGACCAAACCAGTTTCATTGAGGTTGACGCCTGGGGCACCTTGCTGTTGCCGGGCAATGCCTATGAATGCCTTCGTGTAAAGCGGACCTACTCGGCATTGGATTCGGTCAATGTCGCTGCGGCAGGCCTCGGGTTCAGCCTCCCCCGCGAGGGAACGGTATACGAATGGTATTCAGAGGGCGAAGGAATGCCGGTGCTTTCCGTGCAGGCCATAGCCGGGATCCCCGGCGTCTGGCAATTCAAACCGGCCGAATCCGATCCCACGGCAGTGCTGGAAAGGGGCCTTCCCATTTTCTTCCCTCTGCAGAACCCCATGAAGGTCGGCCACCCCATCACCCTGGTCACTCCCATTGCGGGCAGCATGCCTTGGCGCGTCACAGATGCGCAGGGTCGAAAGGTCTTCCAAGGCGTGCTGAACTCAGAGAATTCGCGCACCCCATTCCCTTCTGAAATGTGGCCCGCGGGCACTTACGTGTTCCAAACCGAAGGCCACGCCCCGGTGAGGGTCATGCTGAGGTAATCCCCATGGAATCCGCAGCGGGCAAGGGCCCCGTCTCCATCGATTCCACAGTCAGGGATGCCCTGGATTGTTCAGTTTCCAGCGGCAAGAAGGTGCCCGAGCGCTCCTGAAGCCATCCTTTGGCTACGCGGCGGTTTCGGAAAACGCGGACATTCGGTCGCAATCGGCTGATCATCTGGTAAAGTCTGTCGCGCCATACCAGCAAATGAGCGGGCACCACCACTGCGCGGTGGTGCACTCCCGTCAAGGCGCCCGACTGAGCCAGCCATGTCAATGCGGCTCGATCCAATAAGAGGTGGGCGCGCGGCACCACGATCAACTCCGCAACTTCGCGTCTACCGAGCAACTCCAGCCGTTGAGCAGCCACCCGTTGCATCAGGGGAAGGTCCACAATCAGGTCCTCCGCCAGTTCGACCGTCAGCAACCCCTCCGAAAAATGGAACACCCCGTACGGGGCCTGATACGTGAACGAATGGGACATGAGGGACAAGATGGGACCGCAATCCGCGCCTTCGCCCTGCAGCGGACTTCAGCTATCCACAAGGGACGGCGGATTTTGCACGCTTACATCAAGGACAGGCGAATTCCGCCACGTCCCCCTCCGTATCGGGCGGAAGGCAGAACTGCAATACCGCGGTATGCTGGCCTTCCACGAGCTCCTGCACGGAAGGCTTGGAAATGCCGAGCCCATCGACGGATTGCTGGGTGCGGCTGGCAAAAAGGCCCAGCCCTCCAGCGATGTTTGTATACACCGGGCGCTCCTGAATGATGCCGGTCACGGGAGAATTGACGGCGAGGTAGGTGTCGAGTTCGCCGTTGGCGATGCTCAAGACGAAATCAAAGGCCCGGACGCGGTCGATGTTGTCGTTCCACACGCCCAGCTCCCGGGTGATGAACGGATCGTTCTCCAGCCGGCTCGACAGGAACTGGTAAAACGACTCTCCGTTGACGGGCAGTTTGATCTCCTCCCCTCCTTCGTCGGAGTCCGCGGTCTCGTCGCCCAGGTCCCAACGGATCACGCGGTCGGTCTCGGACACCAGGTCGGTGTGTGCCGCGTCCGCCCAGATGCGCTCGGTGAAGTGAATGTTGATGCCCGCCTCGTAGAGCTTGGCTCCCGGTGTGGACGACCACTTGAAATTGACGTTGGGATAGCTGACCTGGCTGCCTGCCCCGCTGGCGAAATTCAGGTTGAAGCCGGGAATGCCCGCCGGAGGATTGCTGATGTTTCCGGGTGAAGCGCCGATGAGGGTGGTCACCGCCGTCATGGGCGCGCGGCCGTTCGCAAAGGCCACCGTGAGGCGATAGAAGTAGAGCTCGTCGGGGTCGTTTCCTGGGCTGACCGGCAGGCCATCGGGTGTGGCGAAGTGGTACGCCCGGTATTGGGGACCGTAGAAGATGCCGTCGTCGTCTTTGTCCTGCAGCACGGTATCCGTCGCGGTGAACAATGCCAGTGGAGCCTCGAAGGCGATGTCATCCGGGCCGAATTGCTCCACGGTAATGGCGACCTCTCCGGGCGCGTATTCACTGCTGTCGGCAATCAGCGCGGTCTCCAGGTTGTTGCCTTCTCCGAGCCAGGTCCGGTTGACGCGCACCCATTGCTCTTCCGCTCCCGGATCGAGCAGGCAAAATGCCAGACTCCGCTCCTCATAAGGTGCATTGAGTTCCACGTCCGTGCTGCACCCCCAGGCCACAGCGGTCAACAGCGCAGCGCAGCCCAGTGCCCAAGTTCCATTCACCCGTTGCATCATGGCGCGAAGGTAGCTTCAGAGACCCATCAGAAAGTCCATCGTATCCACCCCGTCTGCATAATCTGCCAGATCGGGATGCTGGGCCGAACCAAACTTGAGGCCGCCATGGCCCACGCGGCATTGGATTTCCTCGGCTCCTTCGGCCAACCGCTGCTCTACCTCGGCGGTCTCATCATAGCGCTGGTAGTGCAACGCGCCGACGGGAGACACCCAGCCGGCATCCTCCTTGAGCAGCACGAATCCATTCTCCAGCAGGTCCACCGCCTCCATGAGCCACAGCGCTTTGTGATAGGTGTAGTTGTTTTGGTAGCGGTTGTGGTCGGCCAGGTGGTCCCAATCCACGAAGGCCGCGAAGAGCCGATCGAGGTCAAAGTCGCGCGGCATGAAGACCTGTGTGACGTTGCGGCAACCGAGTCCGAAGTAGCGGAAGATGTCGCCCGACAAAGCCTTGAGTTGCTCGAGGGTCTCCGAGCCATCCAGTACAGCTACGGATGTGCGCTGTCCCCGGATGATGTGCGGAACCTTGCCGAAGTAATGGCGGAAGTAGCGACCGCTGTTCCGGCTCCCGGTGGCGATGACCGCATCATAGCCCGACAGCGCCCCCGTTTCCACGGTGACCTGCTCGCCGATTCCAGGGCTCTCCGCAGACCACGCCGCCACCAAGGCAGCCATCAACCCGCCGTCATCCCGGCTCGGCTTGATGCGCACCTTGTGCCCCGAAACGACCCCGCAAATCAGGTCGTGCAACCCCACAAGCGGGATGTTGCCCGCCATGACGATGCCGACCGTTTTCGGTCCGCTCCCCTTGGCACCCTCTGGAAGGGCATGCAGCCACGCATCCACGGCTGCAGGTTGCAGGGCATCCACCCAGGCCTGTACTGCGAACTTCACGGATTCCGATGTAAACCAGCCGTTGAGGTGCACTGCCCGCTCCATCGCGGCCTGCATCTCCGTCCATTCGGATGCGGCGTTTTCTACCAAAGTGGAGGCCAATCCATCCGCAAGGGAAGTCAGCACTTTCCGGGCGCGTGTTTTGTCCAACATGGCGGTTTCGGTCAACATCTGTGGCTTTTGTTTGGGAAATGCAAAGATGGACCCAACATCCGGAGGGGTTGACCGGTTATTTTTGCGAAGTCGAATTCCAGCGAAAGAAAGTCTGCCATGGCCATCATGATCACCGACGCCTGCATCAACTGCGGAGCCTGCGAACCGGAATGCCCAAACAACGCCATCTATGAAGGCGGTGCAGAGTGGACATTCGCGGACGGAACGGGCCTCAAAGGCGAGGGCAACCACCCTTCGGCCGGTGCCATCGTCGCCGATGCCACGCAAGACCCCGGCAGCATGGACGTCTACTACATCGCCACCGACAAGTGCACCGAGTGTGTGGGATTCCACGACGAGCCCCAATGTGCGGCGGTCTGTCCGGTTGACTGCTGCGTCGACGACCCCGACCACAGGGAGTCCGATGACCAGTTGCTGGCCAAGAAGGCCTTCATGCACCTCTGAGCCGCCGCGCTTCCCCGCCGCACGCCCCGCCCTCTTCCTGCCGACCGTTGACCGTGGCCGCCGCTGTAGCGTCCTTCGGGTCCGCCCGGGCAATGGTGCGCCTTTTCCTCCGTTTCATCCAAGTCAAAGTGTCCATAGCTTTCCATGCACCGTTTGGGGTCGCGCCCAAATCAAGTGCACATTGGTCATCGATCTCATGGCAGTACAACGCAGTTCAGTGAATCCCTCCCCTTCATGGCAGCAACGCCTCGCTGCGTTTTTTGTGTTGGGGGCAATGGGCATGGTGTTGTGCGGCCCGGTTTGGGGACAGGCTTTGAATTTGTCAACGCTCTCGCCGCTGCACGGTGCATTGAAATCTTGTCAAGGCGAGGAATGCCGGTCCATCAGTGACAGTCTTGGTCGCGCATTGGAGGTCCTGATGACCGAAATGCCGGAAGGAGACGAATTGATCAAGCCCGACTTTCTCGCGGCAGTGGGCTCATCGGACGGTCGGCTGATGGTGTTCACCTGGAATTGGCCGCTGGCCGACCGGACTTCCTCGTATGCCGGACTTGTCGCCTATCGCCCCTCCGATGGTGTCCCCTGGGCGTTCACCGCTCTGTACGACGAGAGCAGCGCGGATGGACCGGATGAGCAGCAGAGCCTGCGCGCAGGGGATTGGCACGGCGCCTTGTATTACGCCATGGTGCCCGATGCGGTGGACAAGAACACCTGGTTGCTTCTGGGTTGGGACGATGCGGATGCCCAGGTCACCCGGAAGGTGATCGAGTCCATCGAATGGCGACCGAGGGGGATCCGGTTCGGAGCCCCGGTTCTCCGCACCCCGAAGGGCATGAAAAAAAGACATGTTCTGGAATTTGCCGATGCCGTGCAGGTTTCACTTCGCTTTCAGGCCGCCAAGCGAGGAAAGGCAGGGCATTCAGAACGCATTGTCTTTGACCACCTCGCTCCGCGAGAGCCCCACTTGACGGGGATTACAGCCTATTATGGGCCGGATATGACTTTTGATGCCTTCGTCCCGGGAAAGCGGAACGGCGATGCCTGGATGCTGATCGATAAAGCCGACGTGTCGCAAGACTTGCCCGAAGACCGTCCTTTCCGGGACCCACGGCCGCGAAACGGTGGGCGGAATCGACGTTGAGCCCGTCCCCCTGTCCTATCTTCATTGCATGGAAATTCGCGTCTGCACAGGCCTGATTCTCGGCTTCCTTCTCTTTGCCTCTCCTGTCTTGATCGCTCAGGACTTGGCCGGAGGACTGATCGAAAAGGTGTACGGCACAACGCCCGAGCGCCCCGCGGGATACTCGTTCACCCACGTCATCCATTACAACCTGCTTCAACGTGTGGAATCCACGGAGGGGCAGCCCAAAAAAGTGGTGGAAGGCACCATGGATCTGTACTATACCCCTGGAGGAACCGCATACGGTCGCGTAGTGGAGTCGGAGACCGCGACGGTTTCACACATCGGCGATTTGGAACTGGGCATGCGATACAGCCTGACGCAGATGGGAGAGGTGCGCATCGGCGGCGAAGGGGAGCTCGGTGCCTTCATGATGGACACGCTTCAAATGAGCAGGGTCTCTGGAGACCAGGAGATCGAGGGCCGGATGAGCGCGCACTTCTGGTACGAAGGAGGCACCGTGATTGAGGAATTGTGGGCCGACACCCAGGCTTCAGAGGATGAAAAATCCATTGGCCGTTTGTGGCCCCGGTTCGAACCCGGCTTCAAAAGCTTGGCAACGGGCAATTACATGGGGCTTGCCACACGGTGGATTTCCATCGATACCCAATTCAGCCGAGAGCCCCGAATGGTCCTCGATTTCAAGGGGTCAGAAGCGCTGGATGAGCCGCTGAAGATTTCGTTTGAAGGATTTGTATTCCCGGTATCAGAAGCCGATATGATGCGGGAACGCCTCAATGCCGAACGGCAGTAATCAACGGCTACCGAACCTGACCTCCGTGGCCCCGTGCCCGTATTTCCTCGGATCGCCCTCGCGGCAGGTACACTGCGGCCAATAGGCATTCAGGACATCCCGTATTTCCTGCCGGAGCCTACCCTGCCCCACGCCGTGGATGAAGATGATGCGCGGGATGCGCTTCTGCTCTGCACGCTGCATCATGCGGTCGAAATGATCCATCTGCAGGGTCAGCATCTCGTGGGGTGAGGCGCTGTCACGGGCGCCGGTGAGGGCATGGTAATGCAAGTCCACCTCCATATGGGCGTCCCGCTTGCGCATGTTGGTCGCATCGGGATTCTTGTACTTGACATCGAAGTCCTTTTGCGAGGCTTTCAAAACGTGCTCGTCCACGTTGCGCTCGAGGAGTTCTCCCTTGCTGATGTCCTTTGATGCGTATGCCCGAGCCTCCTCTGCCGCATTGGGCATGGGCAGGCATTCCTTGGCGGCAAAACGCATGGGAAAGCCGTCGCCATCCTCCACCTTCAAGGTGCTGCCCCCTTCTTCAATGGCGAGCACGACCCCCTCTCCACTTTGATGCAAGAAGCGCACGCGATCACCAACCTTGAACTCATGGGACATATGGGCAAGTTACCTTCGCGATATGGTATGGCGCACGCTTTCCCTCCTTTCTCTGACCTCCCTATTTCTCCTTGGGGGATGTCGCGAAAGATGCGTCGAGCCACCCGAACCACCTGTTGTGCCCCAGGTCAGCCTCGAAGAAATGATCCTGTACGAAGTCTTTGTCCGCGATTTTTCTGAAGCGGGCACGTTCAAGGCCTTGGAAGCCCGCCTGGATGAGTTGATCGACTTGGGGGTCAATGCCCTCTGGCTGATGCCCATCCACCCCAACGGTGAGGTCAATGCGCTCGGCACCTATGGCTCCCCTTATGCGGTGAAGGACTACACCGACGTCCACCCCGATTTCGGGTCGATGGCAGACTTCCTCGATCTGGTCATTTCCTGTCACGTTCGGGGCATGCACATCCTGATCGACTGGGTGCCCAACCATACCGCGTGGGACCACCCCTGGATTGCTGCGCACCCCGATTGGTACACCCAAGATGCCCAGGGCAACATCGTCCATCCTCCCGGCACGAATTGGATGGACGTGGCCGACCTGGACTACGGTTCGGGCGCGATGCGGCAGGCCATGCTCGATGCGATGCGCTTTTGGATCGAGGATGTGGGCATAGATGGTTTCCGCTGTGATTACGCAGAAGGCGTGCCCCAGGACTTCTGGGAACAGGCCGTGGCCGAGATGCAGTCCATCAACCCCGAAGTGGTGATGCTCGCCGAAGGAGCCGCTCCCTGGTTGCACGACGCCGGAATGAACATGAGCTACAGCTGGGATGGCTACGGTGCCCTCCGCAGCGTTTTCGTGGACGGCGCTGCCGCCCATACGCTGCAGACCAGCTACGAAGGCGAAGCCGCTTGGCTCGGGCCGCTCGACCGCCGCCTCCGCTTCTCGACCAACCACGACGAGACCAGTTGGGACGCCCCGCCGCCCACGCTATACGGAGGGCAGGACGCCGCCCGCGCGGCGCAGGCCATCGCGACCTTCCTGCCGGGGACGCCCTTGGTGTACAACGGCCAGGAGGTGGGCAGTACACAGGTGCTCAACCTGTTCGAACGCATCCCCATCGATTGGTCCACCCACCCGGAGATGCGGCCCTGGCTGAGCGCCCTGCTGTGGCAGCGCGCAAACCATCCCGCCCTGGTGCACGGCGACATCGAATTCCACGTGCAGGCCAACGTATTCCGGGCGGAGCGCACCCTCACCGACAACGACGGTACGGTGCGGCGCGCCCTGCTGGTGGCCCATGTGCGCGATGGGAACCGTACCACTGACCTCAGCCCTTGGCAAGACCTCGGTCTCACCGACGTCTGGGACGGCACGTCCGTGCCGGTCTCGCTCTCTCTCGCCCCCTTCGAGGTTCGCCTGTATGTCACCCCTTGATTCGCCCGTGGTTCGGTTTCTGAAGGTCTTCCTGCCGCTGCTGTGCGGTGCAGGAGCCCTGAGTGCCCAAGGCACCTTGGACACATCGGCTGTCCCGGCGGGCTTCCGTCCCTATGTCCACCTGTTGGGGTCGGCAGAGGTCGTGGCCCCATCCAGCGGTCCGAATTGGCGGGCCATGGACATCAAGGACTACGACGAGGCCAAGAAGAAGTATCAGGAACTGGAAGAGATGGTGCTGGCCGTCTGGCCACAGGTTCAAATCATCACGGTGATGCTCGACACCCTGCGCCCGACTTTTTTGACCGGGATTGACGCCGTGCCGGAAGACACAATCAAGGCCCATCGCGAAGGGCTGCAGGAAGACCGCGCTGAATCCAAGGCACAACGCAAAGAAGAGCGCCAGGAAAAAAAGGCCGTGAAAAAGGCGGCAAAAGAGGAGGAATCCGATGATTCAAAGTCGGCGGCGAAGTCGGAAGAACAGGAGCCCGATGGTGATGTCGAAATCAGCATTGGCGGCGAATCCGACGGCCTTGACACGCTCTTCATGCCGGACATAGACTGCTGGCTCGCCATGCAGGAACAAGACGGCTATATCCGAACCGACAGCCTCAATGCAGACGGTGAGCGAATGATGGTGCAGGACACCGCCTTCGAAGATGAAATGGGAATGAAGGAGGCCTTTCTCCTCGTGCATTTGCTGGACCGCCAGAACCCGGGCATGCTGGGTTTTGCCGACGACTATGCCAAGGCCATCAAGCTGCCCTACTGGCGTACCATCAAGATGTTCAGCCGGTTGACGGGCTACCGCATCAACCGCTCCTACGACCCCGAAGGCGCCGATGGCCGTATCGAGCACATCATCCGCAAACACGGTCTTGACCTCCTCGACCCGCCCTGCGCGCCGCAGCTGAAATAGCCCCCTGGATCAGCGCATGGGTCGCCCCGCCTCGACGTCCTCGATGAAGCTGGCCACGCCGCCCATGAAGGCTTCTTGGTCGTCCCACATGCACAGGTGGGACCCGTTGTAGCAGTGCAGCGAGCGACCGTTGGCCACGAGGTTGGCCTGCTGCGTCATCTTGTCGGGGTCCATGGTGTCGTGCTCGGCGCCCACCATGAGGGTCGGCACGGTAATGTCGCCCAACTGATCGGTGATGTCCCAATCGATGAGGCGGCCGCCCACGCGGAATTCGCTCGGGCCCTGCATGAGGTCATACAGCTTGTAGTTGAGCCGCTCGAATGAGCCGGTGATGGCTTCGGGCCACTCTTCCAATCGACAAATGTGCTTGGCGTAGAAATGCTCATCGACCAGCTGGAGGAACGTCTCGTTTTGAATGTCGCCTGCGGCCTCAAAGGCCTCGAGGCTGTCGAGAATCGCGGGGTCCATTTGCGGGCGCAAGACCTCTTCGTTGTACGCCGCGTACTCCGGTATGCTCGTCACCATATTGCTCACAATCAACCCCTTCAGGTTTTCTTGGTAACGCAAGGCATACTCCATGCCCAGGATGCCACCCCAGCTGTTTCCAAGGATGTAGAAGTTGTCTTTGTTCAGGCCGAGGGCCACGCGCACCTCCTCCACTTCTTCGCACCAGCGGTCGATGGTCCACAGGTCTTCCGAGGGCTGGTCGCTGTAGAAGCTGCCGAGTTGATCGTAGTAGATGACCTCGTATCCCCGCGATTCGGGCAGGACGTCGCCGAGAACCGTCATGTACTCGTGGGTGCAAGCCGGCCCGCCATGCAGGGTCAAGATTTTGACGTCTGCACTCTCTCCTACCGTTTGGGTAAAGACCCGGTAGCCATTGGACAGCTCCACCATCTTCACTCCAGGCTCGGCATGCTTGGCCGCCCGGCGCGCGCTGTCGGCCGCCGTGAATTCCATCGCACAATTGCCCGAGGCATGGTAGTCGTCTTCGGCCACATTTTCGGTGCTGTGGTTGTGTCCTTCATGAGCATCGCCGCCAGCACCGTCCTTAGAACAGCATTCATCATTTCCGCATGAGGCCAGGACCACGAGCGGAAAAACCACAAGGGCAAAGGGTTCGTGAAATCGCATGGCCGGAAGTTAGTTCAGCCGAGGAATTCGGCGGCGCCGGCGATGACGCCATCGACGACCGTGGGGTCGAGGAGTGTGGAGGTGTCGCCGAGCTGGTCGTGCTCGCCGCTGGCCACCTTGCGGAGGATGCGGCGCATGATCTTTCCCGAGCGCGTCTTGGGCAGGCCGGGCGTGAATTGGATGCGGTCCGGGCGGGCGATGTTGCCGATCTCGGTGTTGACCTGGATGCCAATCTCCTTGCGCAATGCGGCGACCCCTTCCGGGGTGTCGGGCAGGGTGCCGTCCTTGAGGATCACGTAGGCGTGGACCGCCTGGCCCTTGATGGCGTGTGGGTAGCCGATGACGGCGCACTCGGCCACGGCGGGGTGCGAATCGATGGCGTCCTCGATCTCGGCAGTGCCGAAACGGTGGCCGCTCACGTTGACCACGTCGTCGACGCGGCCGATGATGCGGAACATGCCGTCGGCGTCGCGCCGGGCCCCATCACCGGTGAAGTACTTGCCTTTGAAGGCACTGAAGTAGACGTTGCGGCACCGCTCGTGGTCGCCGTAGGTGGTGCGGATCATGGACGGCCAAGGGCGGTCGATGCAGAGGTAGCCTTCGGCCTCCCCTTCCAAGGTGTTGCCGTCGCCGTCCACGAGGACGGCCGATATGCCGGGCAACGGATATCCGGCGTGGGCGGGCTTCATGGGGCTGTGAGCGCCGAGCCCGCTGATGAGGATGCCGCCGGTCTCGGTTTGCCACCACGTATCGACGAGCGCACAGCGTCCGCCGCCGATGACGTCGTGGTACCATTGCCACGCCTCCTCGTTGATGGGCTCCCCCACTGAGCCGATCACCTTGAGCGCCGACAGGTCATGGCCCTCGGCAAAACGGGGCGCACATGCCATCAGGGCGCGGATGGCCGTCGGAGCGGTGTAGAACTGGTTGACCTTGAGCTTTTCGCAGACCTCCCAGAAGCGGGCAGGCGAAGGATACGTGGGCACGCCCTCAAACATGACCGTGGTGGCCCCGTTGAGCAGCGGGCCGTAGACGATGTAGCTGTGTCCGGTGATCCAGCCGATGTCGGCGGTGCACCAATAAATGTCACCTGGCTTGTACTGAAAGACATTGGCGAAGCTGTAACCCGCGTAGACCATGTAGCCCCCGCAGGTGTGGACCACGCCTTTGGGCTTGCCCGTGCTGCCCGAGGTGTAGAGGATGAACAGGAGATCCTCTGATGCCATGGGCTCCGGTGGACAGTCAGACTCGACGTGCTGCAGGGCTTCATGCAACCATACATCGCGTCCTGCTTTCCAATCGACCGACTCGCCGGTGTGCCGCACGACGAGGTTGGTGGTGACCGTGGGGCATTCGGCAAGGGCTTCGTCCACGACCGACTTCAGGCAGAGCCCCTTGGCACCGCGCTTCATACCGTCGCTGGTGATGACGCACCCTGCTCCGGCGTCCTGAATGCGGTCGGCGAGGCTGCGGGCAGAGAAGCCCGCGAAGACCACACTGTGGACCGCCCCGATGCGGGCACAAGCGAGCACGGCCACCGCCAGCTCCGGCACCATGGGCAGGTAAAGCGCGACCCGGTCGCCCTTTTTTACGCCCCGCGCTCTGAGCACATTGGCGAAGCGGCAGACGCGGTCCAGCAACTCATCGTATGAGATCGAAACGGTGGGATCGGATGCGTCGTTGGGCTCCCAGAGGATGGCGGTGCGGTCGCCTTGCCCCGAGGCTACGTGGCGGTCGATGCAGTTGGTGGTGATGTTGAGTTCTGCGCCGTGGAACCAACGGACCCGTGGCGTTTCGAACTCCCAATCGCACACGGTGTGCCACGGTTTCACCCACTCGTAGTGGCCGGCGATGTCGGACCAAAAGGTGTCGGGGTCAGCTTCGGCAGCGCTGCGCGCAGCGGCGACCGATTCGGGCGATTCGAGCAGAAAAGACATGGCCTGAATTTAAGTGCCCCATCGAGCGTCCACAATGCCCTGAAACAGCGAAGGCCCCCACCGCGACATTGCGATGGAGGCCTTCTGTAAGCTGTGGCGACCCTGGAAGGATTCGAACCCTCAACCTCCTCATCCGTAGTGAGGTGCTCTATCCAGTTGAGCTACAGAGTCGTCTTGGAGTCCCCGAAAGGGAGCGCAAATGTAGCCCAAATTTCGACCTACCCAACCCCAGGACAGCCCCTGATTCATCCTGCCGTATTTTCGTGAAATCCGATGAAGATGAGTGGCCGCCTTTGCGTAACCGTGATACTTATGGCACTGGCTTTCAGAGCCTCTGCCGAGGGAGTGAATTTTTCCAAACTGCGGGAAGTGATTCACTCGGAAACGGCTCCCCTTTCCGACCGTCTGGAAGCTCTGGATGCGTGGAGTACGGAATTGCGCTTCCAAAATGTGGAAGAGTTCCTCGAATTGGCCGATTTGCTTTTGCCCTTGGTCAAGAAGGACGCGGATTTCGCCAAGGTCATCAGTCTGAAAGCAAAGGGGTTGAATTCGAGCGGTAAGGCGGTACCCGCAATGCAAGCGCGGGACTTGCTCGATTCCGCGCTGAACGTCAGTGACGTTCGCTCTTTTGATGATGTCTCCCTCTTTCACTTGATCTTTCAGCGGGGGCGTTCCCAGTGGCGTATCCGGCATCAAGACAAGCCTTGGTCCAAGGCACTGGCTGATTTTCAGACCGCCTTGGACATTGCCGAAGGCATCGGGAGCATACCCTTCCAAACATCAGCCCACGATGCACTTGGATACGTATATCGGGAACTGGCGGACGATAAGATGGCTGTAGACCACTACACCTTCATCATGCGCTACAGCGAGAATGAGGCAAAGCGTGCCCAGGCCCTCTTCAACATCGCATTGATGTATGATGACAGCCCCCTGACACAGGACACCGCTTTGGCTTACATGACCCAAGCTCAGGAGATCTTCTCACAGGTGGGGCAAAAGTCCAAGGCGGGTCAGGCAGCAGTGGGGATTGCCAATATTCTGTTCAGAAAGGGGGAATTCAGTGCCGCAGTCGTGCAATACGAACGCGCCCTGACGCAGGTACAGAACAAGGAAATGGTGACCTGCTACGAATACCTGGGGCAAATCGCCCACATGCAGGGCCGGTCATCAGAAGCCATCGCTTTGTTCGATAATGCACTTCGCTTGAACCGGGAGAACGGGGGCTCGCGGGAAATTTATATCTCTACCAAGCTGGGTCAGGCTTACGTCAGCATGAATGAGGCCGAACGGGGCCTCACCCTGTGCAAGTCCGCGCTCGATACGGTATCCAAGAGCAATCGACACAACGAAATCGGTCAGGCTACGAGACTGGCGGATTGTTACGACTGCATACAGAACGCCCAATTCGCACTCGGGATGTACCGAGAATGTGCTTTGACCCGAGACAAGAGGGACAGTGCCAAAGCTGATTACAATTTGCTCATCGAAGAAAGGGATGCGGAGTTGAGCACTGAGCTATTTCAGTTCGAGGGGCTGCTGGCGGAGCAGAAAAGAATGGACATGGACAAACAGAGGGACCGCCAGCGCACCCTACTTGTGGTCATTGTCCTGTTGCTCATCGCCTTTGCCATCTTCATTACCTCCCGCTATCGATTCACCCGCAAACAGAGTGAACTCATCAGCACCCAACGGCAACAGTTGCAGGATCGACAAAGGGAGTTGATTCGTGCCAATGCCGAATTGGAGATCGCCCTGAACCACAAGGCGGTGTTCCTGTCCAACATGTCCCACGAGATCAGAACACCTCTGAATGCCATTGTGGGAATGTCCAACCTCGCGACCAAGGAGGAGATGGCCGATGGTGCGCGCAAGTACCTCCGGAACATCGTCACCGCTTCCTCGAACCTGATCGACATCGTCAATGACATACTCGATTTCTCCAAACTCGAAGCGGGTAAGCTCGAAATTGCACAGGAACCTTTTTCCGTTCAGGATGCCCTTGAGGTAGCGGAAAATGTCATGCGGATACCCGCCGAGCAGAAAGGGTTGGAATTCAAGGTAGAGGCTGCCCATGATCTGCCGTCCCATTTGTTGGGCGACGCGAGTCGATTGAACCAGGTGTTGATCAACCTGGTCGGCAACGCCATCAAATTCACACTGGAAGGCGGTGTGACATTGAAGGCTGAGGTCGCCCCGTTGCCTCCCCTGCCCGCTTGGTGTCCCCCACCGGCAAAGTCCTTCACGGATTGGTTCGTCGTCAGGGTCACCGACACCGGAATTGGAATCCCAGAGGACAAATTGGAGAAGATCTTCGAGAGCTTCAACCAAGGCGACTCACTCAAGACCCGCAAATTCGGGGGTACCGGACTCGGCTTGAGCATCTCCAAGCAAATCGTGGAACTTCAAGGAGGCGTCATCTGGGTGGAGAGCGTGGACGGAGAAGGATCCACCTTCGCTTTCGCCTTGCCCGCGCAGGTTTCGGAAATCGAGAGGGAAGCGGAAACCGTGGAGGTAGAGGAAATGGAAATTGGCCCATTGCGCATCCTCATCGCCGAAGACAACCCCTTCAACGTCATCGTCACTGAGGACACGCTGAACTCGGAACTGCAGGACTTGACCATCGGCAAAGCGGAAAATGGGCGTATCGCCTTTGAAATGGTCCGGGACGAGGACTGGGACCTGGTTCTCATGGATGTGCACATGCCCGAAATGAGTGGTCTCGAGGCCACCTCGGCCATTCGAAAATTGCCCAACGAGCGTTCCTCTACCACCATCATCGCGATGACTGCCAGTGTATTGAGGGAGGAAACGGACAGCTACATTCGACACGGAATGAACGGATTCGTACCGAAGCCCTTCCAAGTCGATCAACTCATCAGCGAGATCAAACGCCTGCGAAAGGAGCGGATGAAAATGCAGAAGCCGGTCCGCCAATTTCCTCCCTTGCGCATTCTCATCGCCGAAGACAATCCCTTCAACGTCATTGTGGCCGAGGACACACTGCTCTCCGAGCTCAGCGATGTCACGATTGGCAAGGCAGAGAATGGCAAGATTGCCTTCGAGGAGGTCAGGGATGGCCATTGGGACATCGTGCTCATGGACATCGCGATGCCAGAAATGACGGGTCTGGAGGCCACGGCCGCCATCCGCAAATTGCCCGACGAGGCGAAGGCAAAAACGGTCATCGTGGCCATGACGGCCTCCGTATTAAAGGAAGAAACCGACCACTACCTCAAGAACGGAATGAACGGATTCGTCCCTAAACCCTTCAAGGTGGAACAGCTCCTCAACGAAATCGAAAGGGTGCTGAACGAGCAGGCTTGATCCCTTCTCCAAGGGACGTTCCGTTTTGCGAAAGAAAAAGGGTCAGCTTCCCGCCAGGAAGTACGCCACAACCGCGAGGGTGGTCACCCAACCGATGGCCAAAATGAGGCTCACCCGCTGACTGCGCTTCTCACTGGTGCGCAAGACCTGAAGGTCATACACCTTGTCCAAGGAGGTCTTGACCAACGCGAAGGACGCATTGGACTTGACGATGTAATCGTCTGCTCCATTCTTCAGGGACTCTACCGCAACCTCGAGGCTGTCCTGACCGCTGAAGAAAATCACGTGCGTACTGGGACTGCGTTCTTTGATGGCTTCAAGGACTTCGAGTCCGTTCAAGTCCCCTCCACCGCTCAAATCAAAGTCCAACACCACAGCCCGCTCATCAAAGCGATCAAGGCTTTCCAGAAAACTCTCGCCATCGTGGTATTTGTCGACGTGGCTGTATCCGTTGCGGATGAGGAAGTCCCTGAGAACCTCTGTGTTGGGGATATCGTCGTCGACAAGCGCGACTTTCAAATGCATGCTCATTTCAATAGCTCTTGCAGGTTTTCAATCAAATCGGATAACGCTTGGCAGGTTCGTTCTAGCTCCTCCTGTTCAATTCGGCCGCCTTCCTTGATGCACTGCTCCTGTTCCGCCATCAAGGCGTGCGCATCCTTCGCTCCAATCGTTTGTACCTGGCTCTTCAACTTGTGCAGGATGGCTCGAATGGGCTCCTGATGGGCAGTGATATCGGCTCCTCGCAAATTGACCAATTCCGGCTCCATTGTGTCCAGGAACAGCCGGATGTAGTATTTCTTCTTCTCCGGGTCCCCTGCAGACAATCGTTCAATAATCTCCATGGTGTAATGGCGCCAAGATACCCCATAGCGCGGTCTTATTTCCGTTCAAAAAGTAGCGGATGCCACTTGCGGCGGTGGGAAAAGCCAAGTCAGCTGCAATGTGTGATTCACGGTCCTGAAATCAGACAATCCAATGACCACTCCATCATAACCCAGTTTGTAGGCCAATTCCAGACCTGCGCCTGCATCGAGATAGGCTTCGGCACCCAACTTCAGATACCCACCATAACCTATACCCCAAGTGAGATCCGGGGTTCCCGGTCCGAAGACTTGACCTCCTCTGGGCACGATCAAATCGTAGGTGTTGCCACCGACTTCGATGTAGTGATCCCGAATGCGCGTGGCCATCATGGTCCCTCCCAGTTCAAAAATCCAGCTCGCACTCCTGTCGATGGGACTGGCCGATCGATAGCCCAAAGACATGGCCATTCGGTCCTCGCTGGCGAAGATGCCGAAGTCCCTCAGGTCGGTTGATCCCTGCCCTTGATCGGGCAACTCGCCCGTATCCAACTGCCAGGCTCCGCGCGACTTCAATCGCCAAATGTCCACATCCAAGACAACGGCGTTCTCCAGGTTGAACCGTTGCATCACCCGCAAGCCAAAACCAAATCCCACATCGTAACGCTGGTCCACGGGATAGGATGCCACCGACATCCCTCCCGCATTGGCCACGCCCAGTGACTGGGCAATCTGGTTGCGCACGGAATTGGCGGTTCCTCCCGCAACGCTGTTCCAATCCAGCCGTTCGGGTATGCTGATCAATTCGCGGAAAACATCCCCCAATTCAGACAAACCCGTGCCATTGTAAAACACGCTCGACTCCCCCCCGGCCTTTCCCAGGTTGATGTTCATGCCGAAGTGCAACTGGCGGGGACGCTCGAATTCGTCCACTTCGTCGTATTGGTGGGGATCATAGTTGTAAACCTGTGCCGTACCCATGGCGGGCATCAACCCCGCACATGCCGCAGCGACACCTATGGCCCGCGCCCAATATCGTTTACACTTCATGGGTGAAATTTAGCAACGTACATCCACGGAGTTGCCGCGGATGTCATTTGACCCATGAAACCTGAGCTTTTGCAATTCGCCATCGTGGACATCGAGACCAATGGAGGTCCTCCCAATGGTCAGAACATCACGGAAGTGGCGGCCATCCTGCACGATGGCAGCAAGGAAATGGACCGATGGGTGCACCTGTTTCACCCGGGAGCTTCCATTCCCTCAGGCATCACAAGGCTCACGGGAATTGATGACAGCATGGTCGCGGACGCTCCGCCCTTTTCCGAGCGCGCAGAAGAATTGATTTCATTTCTGGGCGATGCTGTCTTCGTGGCGCACAACGTGGGTTTTGACCTGCGCTACCTGCAGGCCGCGTTCAAAGCCTCAGGCCATCACTACAACCCGCGCAGGCTCTGCACCGTTCGAATGTCGCGGAAGTGGATCAAGGGGCCCCAGCGGTACAGCCTCGGAGCCCTCTGCGCGTATTTCGACATCGAAAATGAGGCCCATCACCGCGCTTGGGGTGACGCGGCTGCGACCGCCATTCTGTTTTCCAGGTTGTGGTCACTTCACGCCGAGCAGATCAAGGAGGAAATCGGACGAGGTGATGGCCGCTCGTGGTGGCCCCCCCATCTTCCACCGGATGCCCTGGCGGACGTACCCACCACGGCGGGGGTGTATCACTTTCTGGATGAACACGGCCGTATCGCCTACATCGGAATGAGCAGAAACCTGTCCTCCCGCATTCGGCAGCACTTCAACAACTCAAGTCAACCTGCTCGGGCGCAGCTGCTTCGCCGCACGGTCCACAAGGTCAGCTGGGAGGAAACGGGCTCTGAACTCATGGCCCTTATCCTCGAAGACGTTTTGATTCGGAGGCACCACCCGCCATTGAACTCAGCACAGAAGTCGGTGGGCAAGGGGTGGTCCATCGAACGGTTCACCTGCCGGAAGGGCATCAAGAAAGCACATGTCGTGAAAGGTGGATCCGCCACCTCCCTGCGGAAATTCCGCTCGCGCTCGGACGCGGAGCAGTGGTTGCGACAGGCAGCCGTGCAACACGGTCTCAATCCCACATGGTCAGGTCTGCCGGGCACGGCCTGGGCGGAGGGATGGGTGGACAATGTCGCCTCGCGGCAATTGCACAACCTGAGAATGGACGAATGGGACCAGGCGCTGCGCCTCTCACGAGAAGCACAGATGAGCCGGGAAATATTGACATTGCCCCAGACCCCACAGGGTGGGGTTCCGGAAATTCTACTCAGCCTCGGCAGGTTCCAAGCTTACCGTTTCAGGAAAGGGAACACCGAAGCCGAATGGCAATACGATACCGGCTCTGGCCGCATCGACGCGGCGCTCGAGCGGCATTTTCTCGAAAGCCCAGAATGCTGATCAGTTCAGATGAACGGACCCCCCTGTCAACCGGCTGCCTGTCCCGGTCGTCCGGAGATGACGGAGCACGTTGGCGATGGCATGATCAGGAGCAGACCACTGGTCTACTGAAGGAGAATCAAAAAGGGCGTCGGAAGAGGTGTTCGGGGTAGTGTGTTCCATGCGCGTTGCGGATTGGGTTTTGCATCCTTTCGGACGCCTTTGAAACGGACAAGGCCGGACAATATTGCCCGGCCCTGCCTTTTTTCAGTGTCGCATGTTTTGGGGACGTCAATCCAGGGTCAGCGAAACATCTTGTTCCACCATCAATTTCCTCAGGTTGATCAGCGCGTAACGCATGCGCCCTAGGGCCGTGTTGATGCTGACTCCTGTTGATTCTGCGATGTCCTTGAAGCTCATCTCCTTGTACATCCGCATGACCACCACTTCCCGCTGCTCTTCGGGAAGCTGTGCCACGAGTTGACGTATATCGGAAAGGATGCGTTCCGAAATGATTTCGTCCTCCATGGTCATTTCCGGATCCTGCAATCCGCCGAGCAGATCGTACTCATCGGTTCCGCGGCTGAGGGGCATCTTTTTCTGGCGTCGGAAATGGTCGATGCCCGCATTGTGCGCAATGCGCATCACCCAGGGGAGGAACTTCCCTTCTTCGTTGTACTTGCCGCTGCGCAAGACGTCCACTACTTTGATGAAAACGTCCTGAAAGAGGTCGGCTGCCACATCGTGGTCTCGAACAAGCAGGTACAACTTGGTGTACACCTGGTCGCGATGACGGGCGAAGAGGATTTCGAAGGCGCGTTGGTCGCCTTGTTGGAATTGCGCGATGAGGGCGCGGTCTGGGGTGGGCTGTTGGGCCATGACACTACGAATTGTGCACGCACCGATGAACGGCAATCGATCAAAAAGTGACGTGCGGTGAGGGTAGTGTCTGACGTATGGCCTTCTCTTTTACGAACTGCTCCTGCAGCTCTCTCCTAAAGATACGGACATTTTTCACCCGCAGCGAACTCCGCGTCCCCAAAGCGTGTTAACGCCCCATAACGGCGCCTATCCGAAATTCGCACCATGAGTTCAAATCGCACCTCCTCACCGAAGGACAGTCCCACGTCCCGTTGCGAGGAGGGTGAAGTGCAGGTGGCTCCCATGCCCACCACGATTCGCGTGCGCGGGGCGAGGGTACACAACCTCAAAAACGTGGATGTGGACATCCCCCTCGGCGCACTCACCGTGATCACAGGTCTGAGTGGCTCCGGCAAGAGTTCTCTCGCCTTTGACACCCTTTACGCCGAAGGACAGCGGCGCTACGTGGAAAGCCTCAGTGCGTATGTCCGCCAATTCGCCGGACGCATGGAGAAACCCGATGTAGACCGCATCGACAACTTGACCCCGGCCATTGCCGTGGAACAGCGCGTGACCTCCAGGAGCAGCCGTTCCACGGTGGGCACCGTCACCGAGATCCACGACCACCTGAAGTTGCTCTGGGCCCGCATTGGACGGACGTACAGTCCCATTTCAGGTGAAGAAGTGCGTCGGGATACAGTCAGCGATGTGGTCGACGCCGTCACCCGTGGGGCTTCCGGAACGCGTTTCATGGTGTGTGCCCCCGTGCACCTGCCCGAGGATCGCCCACTCCGAGCCCAACTCGAAATCTGGCAGCAACAGGGGTTTGCCCGCATCTTGGTCGGTGGAGCGCCCCAGGCCTTGACAGACCTGATGGAGGCGTCGGACCCCACAACTTCTGACCCCCGTGCGCTCTCCTTAGTGATTGACCGATTGGCTGTCCCCGGGGCGGAAGAAGAAATGGAGGAATTCAGTCAGCGCCTCGCGGATTCCGCAGATACCGCGTTCTACGAGGGCCGGGGTTCATGCCACATCCATTGGATGACTTCCGGAAGCTCAGCGCGCATCGATACATTCAATGACCGTTTCGAAAGGGACGGCATCACCTTTGAGCTCCCCTCCCCCGACCTCTTCAGCTTCAACAGCCCGCAAGGTGCTTGCCCGCGATGCGAAGGGTTTGGACACGTCATTGGCATCAGTGAGGGATTGGTCATACCCGACCCCTCCAAGAGTGTGTATGCGGATTGCGTTGCCCCGTGGCGGGGCGAAAAGGCCAGCCGGTACAAGCAGCAGGTTTTGGAGCACGCCCATGCTGTCGATTTTCCGGTACACACACCTTATGTGGACCTGACTGCCGAACAGCGAAGGATGCTATGGGCGGGGAACCGGTGGTGGCGCGGCATCGACGATTTCTTCAAGAGGCTCGAGGCCAAGAGCTACAAAATCCAGAACCGGGTCATGCTGAGCCGTTACCGGGGAAGAACCGCTTGCGAGACATGCAAGGGCAGTCGGCTGAAGCCGGAAGCCCACCATGTAAAAATCGATGGTCACGCCCTCCCCGACCTCCTGTCCATGCCTGTGGACGAGGTCTTGGACATCCTTCGGTCCCTTTCCTTGACCTCTGAGGAAAAGGCCATCGGTAAAAGACTCTTCATCGAACTCGAGCATCGGCTGCAGTTCCTTCTCGACGTGGGATTGGGTTATCTCACCCTGAACCGAGGCAGTGCCACCTTGAGCGGCGGAGAAAGCCAGCGCATTCAATTGGGCACCAGCCTGGGAAGCAGCTTGGTGGGGAGCACTTATGTTCTGGATGAGCCCAGCATCGGCCTACACCCCCATGATACGGAGCGACTCATCAAGGTGTTGACCGGTCTGCGCAACCTGGGCAATACCGTTGTGGTGGTCGAGCACGAGGAAGCGGTGATCCGCTCGGCCGACCATGTGGTGGACCTCGGTCCCCTCGCCGGCTCCGAAGGCGGCGAGATCGTCTTTCAAGGCGCGTTGGAAGACCTGATGAAAGCGGAACATTCGCTCACCGCGAAATACCTGCGTGGTGATGAGCGCATTCCCATCCCCGCCCACCGCAGGCCCGGTATGGGACGCATTCAGGTGAACCAAGCGAAGGAGCACAACCTTCAGTCGGTCGATGCCGAATTTCTTCTGGGCGCACTCAATGTGGTGACCGGGGTTTCAGGGTCGGGAAAAAGCACCCTCGTCAAGCGCATCCTCCACCCCTTGCTGATGCGGCATCTGGATTTAGGTGGTGACCGTCCCGGCGTCAGTGACGGAATCTCCGGAGAAGTGGGGCGGATTGAAGGGGTGGAATTCGTGGACCAGAACCCCATTGGAAAGAGCAGCCGTTCCAACCCCGCCACCTACGTCAAGGCGTGGGACGACGTTCGGACCTGCTTCGCCGCCCAACCGCTTGCACGAAACAGGGGGTACAAACCCTCCGTATTCAGTTTCAACACGAGTGGCGGGCGCTGTGAGACCTGCGAAGGAGACGGCCGTGTATCCATCGGGATGCAGTTCATGGCGGATGTCACGCTCACCTGCGATGTCTGCAAAGGACAGCGGTTCACGGATGCAGTCCTCGAAGTCGAACTGGAGGGGAAGAACATCCACGACATCCTCGAGATGACGCTGGCCGATGCCTCCGCCTTTTTTGCAGCGCGTCCCAAGCCGACGGCTGCGGAAAGGTCCATCGTGCGGAAACTGGCACCCTTGATCGACGTGGGACTCGGGTATGTCCGCATGGGCCAAAGTGCCACCACCTTGAGCGGAGGCGAGGCCCAGCGCATCAAATTGGGTGCCTTCCTGGCCAAGGGCGACCGAACCGGACATACTGCTTTCATCTTTGACGAACCCACCACCGGCCTGCACTTCCACGATGTCGCCCAACTTCTGGCTGCATTTGACGCCTTGATTCGGCAAGGGCACACGGTGATTTGCGTGGAGCACAACTTGGACGTGATGGCGGCTGCCGATCACATTATAGACCTCGGTCCCGGTGGTGGCAGACATGGTGGCAACCTTGTGGCCATGGGCACACCGGAAGAAGTGGCACAGTCTATGCAATCCGCCACTGCCCCCTTTCTCATAGAGCGGCTGAACCCCTGAACCCTCAAAGCATGAAGTCCATTCTCTCCTCCCTCATCACTGCCTGCACCTTCCTCTTGCTCCTCCCCGGCTGCACTGCGCAAGGCGAGTCACCCGCAACCCCTGTTGCCCCTTCTGACGTTGATACGCTGAGCGTGAGCAAAACGGAGGACGAATGGAAGGAAGAGCTCCCCCATATGGCGTGCTTCGTTTTGCGCGAAAAAGGAACGGAGCGGGCGTTCACGGGTCAATTCTGGGATCACCATGTCAAAGGCACCTATCGCTGCGCTGGATGTGGTCTGGACTTGTTCGATTCACAGCACAAGTTCGAATCGGGAACGGGCTGGCCCAGTTTCTTTCAACCCGCCGAAGGAAGCGCCGTTCTGGAAAAGGAGGATGACAATTGGGGCATGCGCAGGGTCGAAGTCCTCTGTTCATCCTGTGGTGGACACTTGGGGCACGTTTTCGAGGATGGTCCGCGGCCCACGGGATTGCGTTACTGCATCAATTCGGCGGCGTTGACCTTTGCCGCGGACACCACCGGCACTTCCCGCACTTCTGAGCAGAACGTGAAATACGATTGAGTGAAAGGAACGAATGAAAAAGGCAGCCTCTCCGGCTGCCTTTTTCATTTCCTGATGATGTTGGGAATCACTGCTTGATGTCCAACACAATGTTCCGCTCGTCAATCAACTTGGGCACAAGGTTCATCGGATCATCCTTGCTGGGCAAGGGACGGGTGCGGCCGTGCAGGTTGATGCGGCCAGAAATGTCGCCTTCCGTGGTCAATTGCATGAGCAGCAACTTCCCATCCGGACCTACTGCTGCTTGCCGCATGTCGGGCGTCACAAACCAAGCACCGTTGTTCGTGTACAGCTTGCCGCCGTTCTCGAACTCCGAAAAGTCCATCAGGAAAGCGGTCAAGGCGTTCATGTAATTGTCCTCGTACCCAATGGTCACCAAGCTGTCATACTGCAGGGCTTCAATGGACTGTACGTCTGATCGCTGAAGCTCATTCGCCGAATTCGCACCGCGCTCATGCTGATAGAACGGAGCTGTGCTCTTCACTTCGAGGTAGTCTTCCCCGTCACCAAAAATCGCATCCACCACATCCCCTTCTGCCTCCATTTGCGCATAGATTCGGTAGGTCTTACCCGGTACCAAACCCTGGTTGTCCACTTCTTCCACCACCAGTCCCTTGAACTGGGCTTGAGTGCCCCATGCGGCGGCAAGGGAAAACAGACAAAGCGTAATCTTCTTCAGCATAATTGCGTTCAGTTTCGAATGATCAAATTTCGATCGAGCAGCCTTCCGCCCATTCCTCGGCGGGTAAAACCGGCTCCACGACGTGGCACCACGTAAGATACCGTGATTTCATGAGTGCTCGGTGAAAGATTGCCAATGACGCCCGTGCCGGCATCATAGGAATAGCCCACCTGAATGTCCTGGAAGGCCGCTCCTGCCATGAGCACGAGGGCATCTCCCTGTCGGAATCCGAGGCCACCCCAATATCGATTTTGGTACAGAGCGCGCACATTCAAATCCAATTGAATGGGCGTAATCTCGGTGAAACGCATCATGACCGCCGGCTGCAAAACCCATTGGGCATCCATGGTGTAGTCGTATCGTCCGGTCAACGCATAGTGACGGATTCCCCGGTTGCGCTCATCCGTCGGCTCTGATTCCAATCCAAAGGGAGACTGCAGCAAATTGGAAACTGCCAATCCGAATTGGTAGTATTGACCGAACACCATCAATCCGAAACGGGAATCGAATGCGAAGCTGCTTTCCACCGCTCCTGTAATGGCCGGATCGTCCGGCTGCCACAGGTTGAGGTCGGAGCCATCAAATCGCGAATTCCTTCCCATCAGGCCTATTCCGAAAGCCACGGCATCCTCATTGTTCAGGTCAATGGTATAGGTGCCCGCCAGTTCGATTCCGGTGCGGCGGTAAGCACCGCCTTGATCGTCCCGCTCCACGGATATTCCCACACCAAATCGGTTGGGCAAACTGGAAGTCACCGTCACGCTGCTTGTCGATGGGGCACCCTGAAAGCCCACCCACTGTTCGCGGTGGCTCAATGAGCCGAAAGTCCCCAACTCCGTTCCTGCGAATGCGGGATTGACCAAGAAGGGGTTCTGGACGAATTGGGTCTGTCGCGCCAGCTGCTGCGCCCATGCCGGAGAAGCCAGCGCAAGCAGCAAACAGCAGGTGAGAAAATCCTGAATCCGACGTTCGAATGAAAAATCAACCTGCATCATCAGTATTTAAGGGTGACCGTTCCCGTGATGGGGTCAGCCCCGGGCTCGACGGAAATCACGTAGTAGTAATCGCTGGCAGGCAACATCGCTCCATCTGCGGTACCGTCCCACCAAGTGGTTCCCGGTTTGGAACGGAAGAGCAATTGTCCCCAACGGTTGAAAACCTGCACCTCACTTTGCGGATAGAATTCCAAGCCCCCCACGACCCAGCGGTCATTGATTCCATCTCCGTTGGGCGTGATGGCATCGGCGATGAAAAGACATTCCTCCGTGGGATCCACCGTCGCGAGGAATCCCAGTGTGCATCCGATGTTGTCCGTCACGGTGACGCTGTATACATCCTCAATCAAGCCAATGGCGGTAGCGGTGGTCTGGCCTTCCGGATCGCTCCACACGTAGGAAATGGGCTGCTGACCTCCGGTCACTGCAGCCGATGCCGTGCCGTCTCGGGTTTGCCAGCAACTGACCGGCGTGCTGAAAATTTCCACCAGCATGTCGGTGACGATATCCGCTTCAACAATGAAACTCGAATCGGCCGTACAGCCGGCAGTGTCTTGCGCAGAAACGAAATACTCTCCTTCGAAAAGGTTGAGCACATCGACGGCACCTCCTACAAATTCCCAGGCGGTCTCTCCGGAGCCTCCCTCCGTTCCAATGATGGCGACCCCATCGTCCATTCCCGTGCACGTTACGTCTTGCACCGTAATGTCGAACAACAGGGGATCGGGTTCCTCGATGTCCACCGTGACCGAATCCAAACAACCATTCTCATCACTGAGGTAGATTGGGTAGATGCCCGCACACAAATTGACCAACCCACTCGGGATGACCGCAGTGGAATCGCTGATTGACCCCTGATAAATCGTCAACACTCCTGTACCGCCTCCGAATTCGACCTCAATGCCGCCGGTGCAGTCACCGCCGCATTCCGGAAACACGGTGTTGAGCACATCCAAGTCTACCAAGTCCGGCTCTGGAATGCCCACTTCGAGGCTGTCGATACAACCCAAGGTATCCCCTACGACCAGCATCAATGAATCTGGTCCCAAGCCGGCAAGCGTGTCCGGCAGGGTGTAAAAAACAAAGGGAGAGATCAGCGAGAGCTGTCCGCTTCCCCCCAGTGCATTCACCACGAGCACTCCGTCTCCTGCCCCTGTGCAAGAAATGGGGGTAATGGAGGGAATGATCTGGATGGGCGCAGGCTCTTCCACCTGTACCGGGAAAAAGTCACTGGTGCAACCGATGCTGTCCTGGACCAGGACATCATAATTGCCGGCAGGCACGTTGAAGCACGACCCATCCCAGCTACCCGTGGGCAGCGGAACCAGCTGAGGCGTCAATGGCCCAGTTCCACCTACGTAGTCTGCCACACAAATCTGTCCTCCACTCGCCCCGCTACAGGGCACATTGGACACATTGAAAGAGAAGAAGATGGTGTCAGGGCCCATGATTTCGAGGGTGTCCGTAACCAAGCATTGGTTCCCATCTTCCGTGATGTGCACATAGGAGCCTGGACAGAGTTGACCGGAAACCACATCGTTGCCGTCCAAATCCGTCGTATTGATGATGTAGGGCAATTGTCCCCCCTCGATATCGGCCAGGATCAATCCATTGCAATCCCCCGCACATGCCACATCGGTGAGCGCGTATTCCACCTGCAATCCATCGGGCTCCTCGATCACGATGGTATCATTAATGGTGCACCCGTTGCCATCCACGATGCTGAAGGTGTAGGCACCACTGGGGAGCCCTCCCTGGTCGAACTGAACGGACCCCAGCACCGTTACCTCATAATTCAATTCGGGAACGGTGATGATCACCGAGTCCGTTCCTCCAGAGATGGAAGCGGTCAATGTCGCATCGCTGTATCCGGTGCAGCTCACCTCCGTAGAGGAAGCGCTGTAACTCAGAGGCACAGGGCAGGAAATCTCGATGACGGTGTCCTTTTGGCACCCATTGTCGTCGGTCACTTCGATGGTGTATTGGCCGTCTCCGCCGTAGCAGCTCAAGGGGCCGAAGCAATCCCCAGCGTCGGGCGACAAAATCAATCCTTGGGTGTGGCTGGCCTCCAATGTCAAGCCCCCTGTACCCCCTTGGGCAGAGCAACAGATGGTCGCCTGATCGTCGCCTCCGCACAGATTGTCCACATCGAGGTTGGCCTCGAAAAGAATCTCATCGGGCGACAAGAAGGCGAAGACTCCCGTGGTATCTCTGCACGTATTGGTGGAGTATGCTGCCTGCTGCGCCGTATCGACCAGCGCAACGAAATAGTTGCCGTCTGAGATGCCATTGAAAACCGGATTCCCCACCTGCTGCTGGACCAAAATGGTATCCGTACCGGTGAATTGTAAAAGGCTGTATTCGACGGTAGACGTGAAGGGTTGGGTCACATCATTGGGCAGCACCTCGATGGACGCTGTTTCTCCAAAGCAATCAATGGTCTCCAGAACCGTATGCTGGGGGTCTTCCATGGGCGTGCAGAAATCCCCGACCGTCACGTAATCCGGGGTACAGAGCGTCACCACATCCTCTCCAAGTCCGGGCTGCATGGCCACACAGACCTTGAAATCGAAACTTTCGCAAGTCGTAATCTGACCAATGAGGGCGCGGCCGTTTTGCACGGTATTGTGCACCGGATCTGCCGCCGTAACGAGCAAAGCACCCTGCGTCACCTCATCTGAGCAGCTGTTGAATCCCACTGGAAATGCACCCGGGGTCTCGAAAACCGTAACACCCGGCGTGGCTTGCGAGATGTGGCTGGTCCACCACGTGTCGTAAGCAATGGCGGGATCGACATTGATGAATGCGCCTGAGATGGAAGCCCCGTTGTTATATCCATTGGGAACCAATGGACTCTGATAGTTATAGCAGCCGCAGGGTGCATCAAAGCCAAATCCAGGAATGACAGGATCGCTGTCTATGTCGGCGGCAACGCCCAACATTAAATATTCCGGGGCAGGCAAAATCGCATACAACTTGTATGTGCGGTAACCTGCCGGGACATCGTAAATCCCGTCATAAAGAACGGTATCCAAAACCACATCCACTTCTAGGTCGAAACTGATCTGGGCTTGAACCCTTTGATTGTAACAGAATCCACCTACTAGGATGAGAAAGAGTAATAAACGTGGTGCTCCCATGGCGATTGGTCCGGTACTTTGCGCCGCTGTTAATTTCATGTACTGGCCTGAAAAGGTCGCGCAAATTAATGCAATTGAGGCCGGCAGTTCCCATAGGATTATCGCGCAGCGGTGAGATTCGGTTGCTTTTCGAGGACGAGCGGTACCTCGCCGTATCCAAACCGGCCGGTCTTCTGATGCATCGAACGCCCATTGATGCCCATGAAAAAGAGAATTTGAAGGACATCCTTCGGGAAAGTCGACCCGGTCGTCTCGATCCCGTGCACAGATTGGACAAGCCGACCAGCGGCGTCGTCTTGTTTGGCAAGGATTCCCCCGCCATCGATGCATGTAAACGGCAATTTGAAGCGCGGGAAACCCTCAAGGAATATATCTGTGTGGTGCGCGGGCATGTTCACCATTCTGGCTGCATAGGCAAACCGCTGCCCAAGGGGATGGCAGGCCCCCCTAAAATCGCCCGCACTTCTTTTGACGTTCTGGAAAGGTGTGAATTGCCTTACGCGGTCTCGCGTTATTCCACGGCGCGGTTCAGCCTGCTCCGATGCTCTCCCCATACGGGTAGATACCACCAGATTCGACTGCACATGCGGCATTTCAGGCACCCCATCATCGGGGACTCCCAGCACGGAGACAAGCCTCAGAACCGCGCTTTTGCCGACCGCACCGGTGAAACCGGATTGTGGCTGCATGCCGGGCGATTCGCATTTTCGCATCCAGAGGGTGGAAGAGTGGAATTGACGGCCGCGCTTCCCGACAGGTGGTCGGCAGTCAGTGGCGCAACCGGATGGGATTTCAGCCGTTACTCAAAGGACCTCGGAACTTGCACTCGGCAGCATTGAGCAGATGATTTTTGGTAGTGACCATAGAGACAAAACAGAGTATCCAGGGCCGTTTGCGGGCTTCGCTCCTCCCCCTGTTCCCGACTATTCCCGGCCCGATGCATGGGCGGCCCACCCCGTTCATCGCCCCATTCGACACTGGCCTTCACGGGTGCCCTCCATGCCGGTCTCCCCGGAGCAGCAACCTCATCCCAATCCCGTCCACACCTTTTTCATTCATCCCACCACATTCCGAGGCCTCGGTAAAAGTTGGAATGCCGCCTGGGATGACCCTGAAATTACCGCCATCACCGACGAATGGCCCATGCGCCACCAGGCGAGTCTTTTCCGCTCGGTAGGGCGCGTCACCGCTCCTCGGTATAGACAGGCACACCTTCGAACCTTTTTTCTTCGCGGTGCGGACAGCCACGCAGCCTTGGAATTGGCTTACTCCGATGTCAGGCGGGCCTTTCTTCACTTCCTGCAGGCCTTGGACGACAAGACCGGGATCATCATCGCGGGTCACAGTCAAGGCTCCCACCACGGTTGGCGGATTCTTCAGGAGTTTTTTGATGGTTCCGCGCTGCAGCCGAGGCTCGTCGCCGCCTACCTGCCGGGCTACCCCATTCCCGGGGACAGTCTTCACGACATTCCTTTTGCCGATCGGGAAGCCCATGTGGGTGCCGTCCATGGCTGGATGACCTTCTCCGAGTCGTTTGTTCCGGAGTTCCACACCTCCCACATGAGCGGGGTGAAAATGGTGCACCCCATCCTCTGGACGCCCGAGGATGGTCAATGGAATCACTGGGATGCGCACGAAGGCATTGTGACGCGGAATTTCAAATTGCGTCACAAAGGAGCGCTTTCCGGAGCGCTGCAGGACGGTATGCTGTGGATCAAACCCCTTCGGGTTTTGGGCGCGGGCATGTTTGCCATGAAGAATTGGCACGTGGCGGACTACAACCTTTTCTGGGACAACATCCGCATCAACCTCGAAAAACAGGTGGAACTCTTCCGCTTTGCCCGTCAGCGTGGCGAGGAATTCCCCATTAAGTCGTAATTTACTCATTATGAATGCGTGCTTGACCACAACCGCTTTGCGCACCGGCCTCAGCCTTTTTTCACTGCTCGTTTTCGGCCTTGCCTCGAATCAGGCCCAGGACACCCTGCAAGTCACTTGGGCCGGAACCCTATCCGGCAGTCAGGTAGGCAGTGAACAGGTCACTGCTGGATGCACCCTTGCGTCTTTTGACATCAGTCTCGCCATTGTGGCGCCCGGGAGCAACTGGGCCGGTGACATGGCGCTGGCCATTACGGCCCCCAATGGCAATCGCATTGAAGTAGGCGGGTACAATACGGGATTCGGATATGTGGATGCCGGCGGATGGCCGAGTGGCTGGAATACCACAGCTGACGGGACTTTCACTGCCACCATTGGGAACCTCACTCAATATGACCTCACCGGTTCGGGATGTTGGCTGATCGAGGTGATGAATGCCTGGACCAGCGGAGCCGCCAGTGACTACAGCATGGTTCTCGACCTCAATGGCCTCTGCACCGACGGTGATTCCGAAGGCTGTACCGACCCTGCAGCGTTGAATTACGACCCGTGCGCCATGTTGGACGACAGCAGTTGCATCTACCCGCCACTGTCGGCCGGATTCGACTGGACGTCCAGCTGCGGGCTTCCGCTCACAGCCAATTTCTCAGATCAGAGCATGGGCAATGCCGTGACGTTTGATTGGACCTTCGAAGGCGGCACGCCCGCCACGAGCAGCGAGGAAAATCCACAGGTCGTCTGGGATGCGCCCGGCACCTATGACATTGTCTTGACCGTAGGAGACGGCACGGGCGGCACCTCCACCAACATGGCCACCTTGGACGTAGGTGAGAACCTGCATCGCCTGGAAATCGACATCACACCCGACGGGTTCCCCCAAGAAACTTCCTTCGCCGTATTGACCGAAGCGGGCGACACCCTCTACTCCGGCGGGGCCGAAGGCATGGACGCTTGTGTTCCCGCCGGCTGCATTTCGGTCTGGTTGCTCGACTCCGGTGCTGATGGTTTCTCCATTGGCGGTACCTACCAGATCCGATACGACGGCAATGTCCTGCGGGACGGGGAGCATTTCGATGCCGCGCAACTGACCCTCGCCGGATGCCCTCAAGGCAGTGGCTGCGATGACCCGCTTGCGCTCAACATTCCCACGGAAGGTGGAGCTCAATCGCTTTTGGCTCCGATGGCCAGCTCCTGGTACTTGCTCCAGGTGGACACCACAGGCCAATTCCGTTTCTCCACGTGCGGCCTGACCGGATGCGATACCCGCATTCACTTGTACGATTACTGCGACATGGCGGTCTTCGAGACTTCTTCCGAGGCTTTCATCACCATGTCGGATGACGACTGCGATTTGCAAAGTCAGGTCACTCCCGTACTCATTGCCGGGCAGACCATCTACATCCATGTGGAAGGCGACGGAGATTGCAACAACGGATCCGACGGTGTGCCTTTCGAGGCGGAATACCTCGGCGGCATTCCCGGCTGTATGAACATTGAGGCTTGCAATTACCTGCCCATCGCCACCACTCCGGACACCTGCTTTCTGGCCGGTGATCCCGAGTGCCCCAACATCGGCCCCGACCTCATCATCAACGGCCCCCGTGCATACAGCACGCTGGAGATGACCACGGAGAACAGCAGCGATGCCTGCATGATCGCCGAGGGCTGCATACAGGGGTACGGTTCCCGCGAGATCGTCCGCTTCGATACCGAGATTGCCAACATCGGTACGGAGGACTATTTCATCGGAGCACCTTCCGCCCAACCCGACCAGTTCGAGTGGGATGCTTGCCACAACCACTATCACTACGAGGGCTATGCCGAATACGCCCTGTATGACGCCAGCGGTTCTCCCCTTCCCACCATCGGTTTCAAAAACGGATTCTGCGTACTGGACCTCGGAAGCTGCAACTATGGCGGTGGTCCCCAGAAATACACCTGCTCCAACATGGGCATCACGGCGGGTTGCCAGGACATCTACTCCCGCTTCCTCGATTGCCAATGGGTGGACATCACAGACCTGCCTGCGGGCGACTATACCCTGGTCATCCGCGTGAATTGGGATTACAGCCCCGACGCCAATGGCAGTTACGAGTTGAACTACGCCAACAACGCCGTAGCCGTCTGCTTTTCCTTTGATCGCGATTCCGGCGGCACTGCCGTCAACTTTGCCAAGTACGAGGACTGTCCGGTCCCTGTCGATTGTCTCGGCCACCCCTTTGGTGCGGAAGAGCCGGATTGCGCAGGGAACTGCCCGGGATTCCTGGTGAAAGGCGACCTCGACCAAGACGGTGAAGTCGATGCCGATGACCCTCTGCTCTATGCCGATCTGCTCATCGATGGCGCCAACAGCTCGGCTCCCTGCGTGGACCTGAATGGCGATGGGGAGCTCAGCATTACGGATGTGGCCTTGGCTGCCGATTGTGCGCATTACGGCCACAACCACCTCGGCGACAATGGCGTGGAGGATCACTGCGACTGGAACGGCCCCCTTCTGGTTCCGAACGAGCAGGTGGATTTCACGTTGTCGCTTCTGCACGAGGACTCCAACTTCGTGGACCTCTATGTCCAGAACCCGCAAACGTGGCTGAGTGGATGGTCGGTACAGCTGACCGGCGCCACCTTCACGGAAATCGAACCCCTTTTCGATACGACCGGCTTTCAGCATTATTTCCATCTTTCGGCCTCTGGGTTGGCCTTCGGGGTAGCGCTGGAGGACAGCCTCATCCACAAGAGCACCCTACCGCAGCCGTTGGTGAGGTTGCATTTCTCGGATGCGCCCGAGGATATCTGCCTGGTCGAAGCCGCCGAAGTGACCAATCAAGACCGCCACAACGTGGCCGCCAACGCTCTGGGATGTGTAACCCCCGGCACGTTCTGCCTGGGTGACGTCAATGACAACGGCATCCGAGATGTGGGCGACCTGCTCGTGGCGTTGGGTGTATTCGGTTGTACCACCGAATGTGGACCTGCCGACGTAGACGAGGACGGCATCGTTGGCGTCAACGATTTGCTGATTATGCTCGGCCTCTTCGGAGACCCCTGTCAATAATCGGAGGCGCCCCTCCCCTGAATCGGCCCGGAAGCCTCTCGGAGCGCGCTACATTTGGGGTGCTCCATTGAAACGCGCATGGAAACACCGCAGCCCCAAGACACCCGGAAGGCCGCCGCGACCCCGTCCGGCCACCCGATCCGCATTGTCACCGCAGCCTCCCTTTTCGACGGCCACGATGCCGCCATCAACATCATGCGCCGCATCCTGCAGCGCTCGGGTTGTGAAATCATCCACCTGGGGCATGATCGCTCGGTAGACGAGGTCGTGAACTGCGCCATAGAGGAGGATGCGCAGGCCATCGCGATGACTTCCTACCAGGGCGGGCACATGGAGTACTTCAAATACATGAAGGACCTGCTCGATGAGCGGGGCGCCGGCCACATCCGCATCTTCGGCGGCGGTGGCGGCACCATCCTGCCCGAGGAGATTGCGGAACTGCAGGAATACGGCATCGAGCGCATCTACCATCCGGACGATGGGCGCGAAATGGGCTTGCAGGGGATGATCGACGATGTCATCCGCCGCTGCGACTTCCCTGTGGTGGGCGAGCCATCCGGGGAAGCAGACCGCCTGGCCGACAAGAAGCCCGGGGACTTGGCGCGGCTCATCACGGCGGCAGAGGTGGGCGCCGAAGCCTATACCGGAATCCTGGAGGGCATCCGTTCGGGTGCAGCCGAAGTCCAGGTCCCCGTGCTGGGAATCACGGGCACCGGTGGTGCGGGCAAGAGCTCCCTGGTCGACGAATTGGTCCGCCGCTTCCTCCTCGACTTTGACGACAAACGCATGGCCATCGTGTCGGTGGATCCGTCGAAGCGCAAAACCGGTGGCGCCCTCCTGGGCGACCGCATCCGCATGAATGCCATCGCTTCAGAACGGGTGTACATGCGTTCCCTCGCCACGCGCCAAAGCAACCTCGCGCTGAGCAGGCACGTGGGCGATGCCCTCGACATCCTCAAAGCCGCCGGATTCGACCTCATCGTGCTCGAAACCTCCGGCATCGGACAGAGCGATACGGAGATCATGGAACACAGCGATGTGGCCCTGTACGTGATGACGCCTGAGTTCGGGGCGGCCACGCAGCTCGAGAAGATCGACATGCTCGACTTCGCCGACGTGGTCGCCATCAACAAGTTCGACAAGCGCGGGGGCGCCGATGCCCTGCGCGACGTGCGCAAGCAATACAAGCGCAACCACGAATTGTGGGAAGCCGATGACGATGCGCTTCCCATCTTCGGCACCATCGCCTCGCAGTTCAACGATCCGGGGACGCACCGACTCTACCGCACGCTCATGAACGCTTTGGCGAAGAAGACCGGCGCAGGGCTGTCCAGCACTTATGGGACGGATGCTGGAGAGAGCGAAAAGGTCCATGTCATCCCGCCGAAGCGGACGCGCTACTTGAGCGAAATCGCGGACGGCATACGGGCCTACAACGCTTGGGTAGACGCTGAATCCGCCGCTGCGGGAAAATTGCAGGCCTTGCGCATAGCGCGTCAGGAAGTGGACGATGCTGCCGCCGATGGCGTCCTGGCCGTCCGAGAAGAGGCCTTGGCCCGCGAGCTCGACCCCAAGAACCTGCACTGGCTGGAGCAATGGCCGAAGGAGGCGGACCGCTACCGCCAAGCCGACTATGTCTTCGAGGTGCGCGGCAAGGAAATCCGCATCCCGACCACCACGAAGAGCCTCAGCCACCAAGACATCCCCAAGGTGAGTGTGCCCCGACTCGAAGGTTGGCGCGACCTCTTGCGCTGGGGACTGCAAGAAAACGTTCCCGGTGCCTTCCCCTTCACCGCTGGCATCTACCCCTTCAAGCGACAAGGCGAGGACCCCACACGCATGTTCGCCGGTGAAGGCGGTCCAGAGCGTACCAATCGTCGATTCCACTATGTGTCGGGTGACATGCCGGCCAAGCGGCTCTCGACCGCCTTCGATTCGGTGACGCTGTATGGCCGCGACCCGGACCTGAGGCCCGACATCCATGGAAAAGTGGGCAATTCCGGGGTAAGCGTCAGCTCGTTGGACGACGCCAAACGTCTGTACAGCGGATTCGATTTGTGCGACCCGTCAACGAGTGTGTCCATGACCATCAATGGACCGGCGCCGATGGTATTGGCCTTCTTCCTCAACGCCGCCATCGACCAGCGATGTGAGAAGTACATCCGCGAGCACGGTCTCGAAGCCAAGGTGGAAGCGGTGCTGAAGGCGCGTTGGGATGACCGCGGGCTGGCGCGTCCGGTCTACCGGGGGGAACTGCCCGAGGGGAACGACGGACTCGGTCTGCTGCTGCTCGGCTGTACCGGCGACGAGGTATTGGATGCGAAAACGTATGCGACGCTGGCGGCCGAGGCGCTGTCGCAGGTGCGGGGCACGGTGCAGGCCGACATCCTCAAGGAGGACCAGGCCCAGAACACGTGCATCTTCTCCACCGAATTCGCACTGCGGTTGATGGGCGATGTGCAGGCCTATTTCATTGACCACAAAGTCCGCAACTTCTACTCCGTCTCCATTTCCGGATACCACATTGCGGAAGCGGGAGCCAATCCGATCACGCAGCTTGCCTTCACCCTCGCCAATGGCTTCACCTACGTGGAGTACTACCTGAGTCGGGGGATGGACATCAATGCGTTCGGCCCCAACCTCAGTTTCTTCTTCTCCAACGGCATCGACCCGGAGTACGCGGTCATCGGTCGTGTGGCGCGGCGCATCTGGGCCAAGGCGATGGACCGCAAATACGGGGCGGACGAGCGGGCACAGAAGCTGAAGTACCACATTCAGACGAGTGGCCGGTCCCTGCACGCGCAGGAGATTGACTTCAACGACATCCGCACGACGCTGCAGGCGCTCTACGCCATCTACGACAACTGCAATTCGCTGCATACGAATGCCTTTGACGAGGCCATCACGACGCCCACCGAGTCCAGCGTCCGCCGGGCCATCGCCATCCAGCTCATCATCAACCGGGAGCTGGGGCTGGCCAAGAACGAGAACCCGCTTCAGGGCGCCTTCATCATCGAGGAGTTGACCGACCTCGTGGAGGAGGCGGTGATGGTCGAATTCGACCGGCTTACGGAGCGCGGGGGCGTGCTGGGCGCCATGGAGACCATGTACCAGCGCAGCCGCATACAGGAGGAGAGCCTGCACTACGAGACGTTGAAGCACACGGGCGAGTATCCTATCATTGGGGTCAATACCTACCTCTCAAAAGAGGGGTCCCCCACCCTGGTGCCCGGCGAGGTCATCCGCGCAACGCAAGAAGAGAAGCAGGGTCAAATCGACGGACTTGACGCCCTTCACACCGCCCATTCAGAGAATACGGCATCGGCATTGGACCGTGTCAGGGATACGGCGGTGCAACACGGCAACCTCTTCGAGGAACTCATGAAGGCAGTCAAGTCCTGCTCGCTGGGGCAGTTGACGGAAGCCATGTTCGAAGTGGGTGGCGCCTACCGCCGCAACATGTGACCCCCTCATGGTCATTCACCTTTGGTCCGGTCCGCGCTCGATGAGCACCGCGCTCATGTACAGCATGGCCCAACGGTCGGATTTCAGGGTGCTCGATGAACCGCTCTATGGACACTTCTTGGCCCATACGGGTGTTGCGCGCCCTTGCCGGGAAGCGACACTGGCTGCTTGGCCTTCCACGGCGGAAGACGCGCTTCAGTTCATGGCCCCGACTGCGGATGAGGAATCGGGAAATCGCGTCTTGTTCTGCAAGCACATGGCCAACCACTTGGCTAGGTTGGAATGGACGCACTTTGCCCACCACCGACACGTCATTCTCTTCCGGGACCCCGCGGCTGTGATGGCATCCTACGGCGCCCACATCGATCGGCCCACGATGCTGGATCTCTGCTTTGCCGACCAGGTCGAACTGATGCGAACCTTGGAATCTGCGGGCACGCCCCCCATTGTGCTCAGCAGCAACCGTTTACAGAGCGAACCTGAAAGTCAATTGCAGCTGCTTTTCCGCATCTTGGGGTTGGAATGGGATCCTGCAGTCCTCCAATGGGAAGCGGGCGCCCGAGAAGAAGATGGTCCCTGGGCGCCCTGGTGGTATGAGGGCGTGCATGCCTCCACCGGTTGGGAATCGCGACCGCCTGAGGCACATGCCGTTCCTCCCCATCTTGCCGACCTGCACGCGGAGTGCCAAAAGCTCCATGCACAACTGTTCGAACACGCGATTTGATGGCCAAATTCAATCAACCCGACCCCCGCAATGAAGGCACCCAATGCTGGGTCAATGGCCTGGTGCCCCGAGAAGACGCCAGTGTCCATGTTCTCGACAGTGTGGTCCAGGGCGGCGATGCGGTCTGGGAAGGGCTGCGCATTACCGAGGGCAAGGCGATTCAGCTCGAGGAGCACCTGAGGCGGCTGCTCGATTCGGCACATGCCCTTGCCTTTGCGGACATCCCCTCCCGAGACCAGGTCCGTTCGGCCATTTTCGAAACGCTGGCGGCCAACCGCATGCGAGACGGGGTGCATTGCCGGATCACGTTGTCGCGCGGCCGCAAGACAACGAGCGGCATGGATCCGCGGCTCAATACATTCGGCCCGACGCTGATCATCGTACCCGAGCACAAAGGGATGGTCTATGGCGACGAAGGCATTCGATTGGTGACCAGTGCCATTCGGCGAAATGGTCCGCAGTTCCTCGACAGCCACATCCACCACAACAACCTCCTCAACAACATCCTCGCCAAGATCGAAGCCAATGTGGCCGGCGCGGACGACGCCGTGATGCTTGACGACCGGGGCTTTTTGGCTGAAACGAATGCGACCAACCTCTTTCTCGCTCGGGAGGGTGAGCTGCTCACGCCTTTTGCGCATGCCTGCCTGCCTGGATTGACCCGTCGCTTTGTCTTGGATTCAGCCACAGCGCTCGGCATTCCCTGCCGCGAGGCCAACCTCACCTTGGCGGAACTCTACACGGCAGATGAAGCGTTCACCACAGGAACCATGGGCGCGCTGGCCCATGTGATCGCGGTGGACGGACGGGACATTGCCGGTGGAACGAAGGGCATGTTGACCCGAGAACTGCAGCAAGCCTATTCCGACCGCATTCTCGAAACGGCTGTACCCTTGCCCCCCATATCGACCCCATGAAACCCATTCTCAGGAACATCCTCGCCGGTATCGCCGGTGCCATCGTCAGCATGCCTGCCAATGCCCTGTTGCTCGGACCATTGGCCAAAGCCACGGGTGCCCCGGCTGCCCCGCCCTATGATCCGACGGCCGAAGCCGAGGCGATGCAAGCCGTCTGGAGGGCCTACTTCGCCACGCTCGAACCCGTGCACATGTTGGGGCCACTGCTGGCGCATTGGAACGGCGCCTTCTGCGGTGCCCTGGTCGGGGCATTGCTCGCCGCCAACCGCGGGCCACGCGTGCCGCTGATTGTGGCTGCGTTCGTGCTCCTCGGAGGCATCGCAAACGGCTTCATGCTGCCCGGACAGCCGGTCGGTTTCCTCGTCATCGACATCGCGGGATACCTGCCCGTGGGATGGCTGGGGTGGAAGTTGGCTTTGCGGTTGCGTCCCGTGCAGTGATTCCTGGAAAGGAGGCTTTTTTCACGTGACCTGCACCGACCTTTGCGGCTGATGTCGCGCGGGTTGGTCTTCATGTTGCAGTCGGTGGTGCTCTACACCTCCGCCAACCTGTTGGTCAAGGCACTGGCCTTTCTCCCGACGCCCCAATTGGTGTTCCTCCGCAGTATCGTCAGCCTCGTGCTCTGCGTGGCATGGCTGTGGAAAGAAGGTGAACCCTTGCTCGGCCACAACCGCAAGTGGCTGGTCATGCGGGGCGTGATGGGCATGATTGGACTGTCGCTCTTCTTCCACACCATCCGGCACATCCCCCTCGCGAGTGCCACCGTCATCCAATACACCTCCCCCATTTTCACGGTGCTGCTCGCCATCCTTTTTGACGGGCAGCGCATCAAGCCGCACCGCTGGCTCTATTTCGCCGCGGCATTCGGGGGCATTCTGATGGTCAAGGGGTTCGACCCCCGCGTGTCTTGGCTGTATCTGGGGATGGGCCTGGGCAGTGCCCTGACTGCGGCAATGGCCTATCTGGCCACCATCAAGTGCCGGGAGACGGACAGTCCGGTGGGCATCGTAACCTACTTCCACATGATTGCCACCCCCATCATGGGGAGCTGGAGCGCGATCGATTGGCATCCCATGACGGGCAGTCAATGGGCCATGGCGCTCGGCATCGGCGTACTGTCCCTTTTCGCCCAGGTGGCCATGACCAAGGCCCTGCACCTCGAGGACGCTGCCCGGGTCATGCCGTTCAAGTATTTCGGTGCGATTCTCGCGCTGGGCTTGGCCTGGATCCTGTTCGACGAGAAGGTCACCGGCTGGGCGCTGGCGGGCATCGGCGTGGTGCTCGCTGCAGTGACAGCCAACACCCTTGCCGGAAGAAAAAAGGCATCGTCCGCGGTCAGCGTACGGTAACGCGGCGCGTGTGCTCCAATGGCGCGCCGCTTGGAGTGGTCTGGACTACTTGTACGAGATAGGATCCCGGTGCGCGACCTGCTGTGGACAGGGCCATCTGGCGGCCGCCCGTCCAACGGGCCTGCGACACCATCCGACCCGTGAGGTCGATCCAACGGATTTCGGCCCCCACCAACTCGCCACCGGCAAAGGAGAGCCAGAGCGGCTCACCTGCCTGAACAGGATTGGGGCTGACCTCCAGGGTTGGTCCGGCGATCACACCGCCAATGCCATTGGTGGTGGCGCAGGGATCAACGAGGTACGGCACAGCATTCTGGTACATGCTGTTTACCACCTCGGTGATGCCGTTGATGCACACCTCCGTTTCCGGCGCCTGCGTCCAGTAGATGCGGCAAAGCGGTGACCACACGTAATGCTTGGGCATGGACGTATTCTCATAACTCAGGCCGATAATGGTGTTTCCGCCAAGCGCAAACTCCGGTTGGATCATGTACTCCAGCGGATCGACCAGGCTGACCACCTGCTGGATGCCGCAGCTGACATCGAATTGATAACCCAGGATGCGGTTGTGGGGGTTGAGCACCTCCACGTCCATGAAGCCCTGGTCCCAGTTGACCCCACCGAGGCGAAACCATACGCTGTCAAAAGGATTCACGATGTGCGGGGCGGGGAACTGGCACTTGTCGTGGAAGCCGCTGCTGTCCGGATCGCTGTGGGCAATGTCCCAGAATTGACAGCGCGCCATGAGGGCAGCGTCCGCCACAGTCAACTCGCCGTCCTGATCGAGGTCGTTGCAAGGAGCGGCATCGAGGTCGTTGCCCAGGATGCCATCCACATATGCCTCGGCGTCCGTCAGATCCTGGTCGGCATCCGCGTCGAGGTCTCCCATCAGGGCCGTTCCTCCGCATTCGCCGTTGCAGTCCATCTGGGCCGTACCGTATGCCTCCCCGTTGCAGTCCACGAGCTGATCGCAATCGTCCCAAACGGTCACCTCGAGCTCACCTGAAGAGCGGTCCATCTGGATGCAGACCACACCCCAGTTGTTCTCGTAATCGTTTTCCTGGCGGCCGAGGGCGTCGGGGCTATAGTCCCAATTGACCCGCACCACGAGGTGGTACACGCCATCGGCAATACCGGTCACGTCGATCCATTGGCAGGAAAGGCCCGCACCGTAAATGTCACCACAGTGGGCGGAGATGCCCATGTTGCTGCAGCCGTACTGGAAGGTTCCGCCATCGCTGCACTCGAGGTCCATGACGCAGAACCCGTTCTTGAAACCGATGGGCAGCATCTGTCCGTCCATGGTGAACAGGTCGTACTTCGCATAGCCCTTGTAGTGCCAGTGGTTGTGGCAATCGCCCCATTCGAACTGCTGGGTGGTATCCGATTGGGCCGTGGTACCGATGTAGTAGTCGATGTCCCCGATGTTCTTGATGTGGGTCGTGAAACGGACGAGTTCCCGCTCCCCGTAGCCGTTCAGGCAGCCCTCCACGATGTAGCAGTTGTTCTCGTCCACCATCATCGTCTCGGCCTGCAGGCTATTGACGATGGCGCTTTCCACGACCATGAGGTCAGGGCCCGTGCAGAGCGGGTCGCCCGGGTAGATGCAACTGCCGTTGTCGACCTCCGCTGCGGGATTGTAGTTGCACGCCGTCTCGTCGGTACAGCCCTCTGCCGGTCCACCATAGGCGAGCGTCCAATCAAACCCGCCGCAGTCACCGGCGAGATTGGCAAAGCGCACCCAGTAGGTCGTGCCCCCTTCCAGCAGCACATAAAGCTGCGCGCTCTCTTCGTTGTCCTCGCAACTGCCTTGGTTGTCATCGTAGTAGATCGACCCCTCGTTGGTGTCGTCAAAGTTGTTCATGTTGCAGTAGTCGTAGACCCAGAGCCGCGTGTCGCATCCGGAACCACAGCTGGAGAGCGCGTACATGCCATTCTCCGCTGGAATGAACGTCCACCACTGCACGTTGTCCGTGGCTTCGATGGTCAAGGGATCATCTCCCAAGACCAATTCAATGGCCTCATTGCAAGTCCACCCCGGTGGGCAATCGATGGCGTGGCTCTGGCCGTATCCGTAGTTGCCACTCCCCTGAACCAACAACTCTCCATCCAGCCAGACCTGATAGTAGGAATCACCCACCAGTCCATCCCCGTAGGTGTCGTTCATGGTGAATACCATGCAATCCTCCCAATCCGCTGAATCGATGCAGAAGGTGTAGAGGGTGTCGTTGGCGTTGTTGACGTTGGCTTCCAGAAGCAGGTCACCGGATCCATTGGTCAACTCCCAGCTCATTTCGTAGGGCCAGGCATCCGGCTGGATGATGACGGAAAAGGAATGTTGTCCATCGTCACAGGGCTCCTGGGCCAAGGCATGGACGGGAACGCAGGCCAAAAGCAGGCCGAGGATGCAGGTGCGGTTCAACATGGTCTCAATTTACCTCAAGAACCCTGCTGTGGGAAACAGGGTTGCCTGTGGCCTCCTTTCATGGATAGGCCTTGAAAAGGTGTCTTATTTTTGTCGCAGCAAAAGAAGCACCATCATGGGACACGACCACGATCACCACGACCACTCCGAAGCCGAACAGAACGAAATCGGCGGCCCCGTGGTCCTCGCGCTTTTCCTATTCGTCATTGTCATCACGACGATCTATTTCCTCAGCTGAGGAAGGGTTCCTGACGTTCAGTTCCCGCCCGCTTCCATGCGCTGGCGGCGCTCCTGCAGCCGCTCCATGGAGCGGCGCCGGAACTCGTCCCGGAGTTCCTCCTCGTCCTGCTTGTATCCACGGCCGGTACCGGTGCCCGTTCCAAACGGTCTCCAATTCGGCCCCACATTTTCCGGATCCCGCTCCGTGAGGGTCATCTCCTTCACCAAGTGGGTCGCTCCGGCGTAGATGTCGGTTACCCACAGCACATAGCGGATGTCCACCATGATGTTCCGGCACCGATCCGCGTCAAAACGCACATCGCTCATCGTGCTCTCCCAGGTCCGGTCGAAGTTCAACCCCACGAGGTCGCCCGTGGCATTGATGGCCGGAGAACCGGAATTGCCTCCCGTAGTGTGGTTCGACCCGAGGAAACAAACGCGCAGGTTGCCTTCTGCATCGGCATAGGGGCCATATGCTTCCGCACGGAGTTTTGAGACCAATTCTTCGGGCAGATCGAACTCCGCATCGCCGGGCACGTACTTGTCCAAGACCCCTCGGGCCGTGGAAAAGGGCTTGTAGCTCACGGCATCACGGGGCTCGCTGCCCTCCATCCGACCGTAGGTCAAACGCAAGGTGCTGTTGGCATCGGGCCAGAAGGTGCTGTCCGGGTAAACCTCCCCCAATGCCCGCAAGTACAGTCCCATGTCCTGGTCCATGGCGCCCTGAAGTCTGCCGTATTCACCGCGCACCTTGCCCCAATAGCTGTCATTGGTCTCCCGAGCCCACGTGATGAGCGCATCGTCAGCGCGTTTCTTCAGTCCCTTTCTGTCGCGGGCTTCCAACAATGCCATGAATTCCGCACCGTCATCGAGGATGCTGCCTTCATACAGGTCCGCTGCGATTGCTTTGGGGTCTCCATTGCCCCCTGCCCATGCGGACTGAGCCACGGTTGGCGCAAACCCCTCGGGCATCGCCTCCATGTACAATGGAAAGACAGCTGCAAAAACACCTTCGTCTACCGTGTTTCGGTAATCGGGGTAAAAGCCTGAAGCGGCCTCGAGCACTTCTGCTGCTCTCGCGTTGAACGTGCTGTCGGCCAAGGTCTTGTCCCCAGCCATTTCCAGGATGTCACCTACTTCGGCTGCCCAACGCAGGATTTCTGGCCCGTAGTAAAACCACTCAATGAAGAGGGAACGGGCCTCGAGGTAGGGCCTCAACGCCTCAAAATCCTTGGTGAGGTCCCCCACTACCGTGCTGTACTCGTCCATGCCCTGACTCCGGATGGCCTTTGCCAACTCGACCTGTGCCTGTCGCTTCTCCCTGACCGTGCCGAAATCGATGAGCCCCTCGTTCTGTCCGATCCACTTCTTCCAGGCATTGGCGATTCGGCTCTGCTTGGCCGCGTAGGCAATGCGTGTCCCGTCGTCCGAAAGCATGGCCGCATTGATGACCTCGAGGCTGGCCGTTCGCATGCCGATGCGGGTGGGATTCAGCTCGTTGATCAGATGCTCTACTTGGACGGAAGGGATGTAGCGTTCGGTCCGGCCCGGAAAACCAAATACCATCGTGAAGTCACCCTCCTCCAAACCGTGCATGGATACAGGCAGGTGATGCGCGGGGTCCAGCGGCACGTTTTCTTCACTCGGTTCTGCAGGGGACCCGTCGGGACCACTGTAGATGCGGAACAACGAGAAATCGCCTGTGTGACGCGGCCACACCCAATTGTCGGTGTCACCCCCGAATTTGCCGATGGAGCTGGGCGGCGCTCCCACCAAGCGCACATCCTTAAACGTTCGGGTCACGATCAGAAACTGCTGATTTCCATACAGAAAATCGCGGACAACCGCATCGAAATCCGTGCCTTCCGTAGCCGCCGAAGCCAGTCGCTCCCGCATGGCTTTTTCCGCCTCATCCCCCTCCAAACGCGCCGTTTGAACCGAATCGGTCACATCCTCGATGCGCACGATGAACATGGCGGTCAGTCCGGGATTGGTCAGCTCCTCGTCCATGGACATGGCCCAAAATCCATCCTTCAGTATGTCGCGCTCCAAACTGCTGTGCGACTGGATTTGACCGTAACCGCAGTGGTGATTGGTCAGCAGAAGCCCTTGGTCTGAAATGACGCTGGCCGTGCAGCCACCGCCAAATTGGACAATGGCATCCTTCAGAGAGCTCTGGTTGATCGAATAGATGTCCTCCGCCGTGAGTTTCAACCCCATGTCCTGCATCTCACCCTCCACTGCCTTCAGCAGAGCGGGAATCCACATGCCCTCGGTGGCATGGAGCGCGGAAATACCGACGAATGAAAAAAGGACCACAGCTGCCACCTTCAAGGAGCGGCGTAACGCATGTTGCTTTGTGTTCATGCCGGCAAAATAAAGGTCCGACCCGGACCTTTTGCCCATCGCATCTGCCGAAGTCAGTTCCAGCCGACCAATGCCGACAGTATCCGCTCGAGCTCGGCATCCCCGAAATCGAGGTGGGTCACCCATCGCACCTTGTCTGGCCCGAAGGCAGAACACAGAATGCCTGCCTTCTTCTGGGCCTCGACCAGATCAGAGGCGGGTCGCCCGCCCTTGAGTTGAGCGATGACGATGTTGGTCTCCACGGGCTCCACCGACAGGATGGAGGGATGGCCTTCCAGCACGGCCCCGATGCGCCCTGCCCTTTCGTGGTCATCCTGCAGGCGGTCGAAATGATGGTCCAACGCGTGAAGTCCCGCTGCCGCCAGTATGCCCACCTGGCGCATTCCACCTCCCAACACCTTCCGACTGCGGTGGGCCTCGGCGATGAAGTCGCGCGACCCCAGCAGAACGGAACCCACCGGAGTGCCCATCCCCTTGGACAGACAAAGCGAAATGCTGTCGAACATGCGGCCGTAAGTGGTCCAATCCGCTCCCGTGCTGCGCAATGCATTCCAAGCCCGCGCACCATCGAGGTGGTAAGGCAAGCCAATCTCCCGGCAGGCGGCGCTGCCTTCGGCCAGACTGTGGAGGGGCTGGACGGCACCTCCTCCCTTGTTGACCGTATCCTCGACGCACACGAGGCCTGTCCGGGCAAAATGGCTGTCCTCCGGATTGACTTCAGCCCGGATTACCTCTGCCGGCATGCGACCTCGAGAGACGTCCACCAAACGCACGCTGGCCCCACTGTTCCGAGCAATGCCCCCCCCCTCGTAGTTGTATACGTGGCTGAGCCGGTGGCAAACCACCTCATCTCCTGGGGAAACGTGGACGTTGATGGCAATCTGGTTCGCCATGGTGCCCGATGGACAGAAAAGTCCCGCCTCATGGCCGAACCGTTCCGCCAAGACGTCCTGCAATCGATTGACCGTTGGGTCCTCGGCGTAAACATCATCTCCCGTCGGTGCAGCCATCATGGCTTTGAGCATCGCTTCCGTCGGTCGGGTGACCGTATCGCTCCTCAAATCAATCATGTCCCTTACAGTATCAAAACGAAATCAGTTGCACTGCAGGCGCAGCGCAATATCTGTGCCTTCGGCCACCCACAGATAACCTCCCTTGGCCATGCCGTGGGCGGGAATCTGCAACTTCATTTCCTCGCCCCATGTGGAGGCTTGGCCCCTTTGAACCACGCGTCCCGCCTCGTCCATCAAGGCCCAATTCCCGGTCCATTCCGCATGGTCGATCGCACCCTGAATCGTCCATGCCCCATCGTGGGTCACCGGATTGGGATAGGCGCTCAACCCGGCGGGCACTGCCTCGTCCATTCCTGTGGTGCAATCAAAGACCGTGACGAAAATGGCATCGGCATGGCTGCAACCGAACGCGTTGGAAGCCTCCACCGTGAAGGGGTAGGTTCCCGGTCCCAAGTCCGCTCCAGAGACCACGATGAACTGGTCTCCACTGCCGTTGCTCCAGAGGTACTCCAAGCCCGCTGGGGCCGACAGAACGAGCACTTGGTCTTCACAAATGGTGGTATCCGGACCTAGACTGAAAGCGAAGGCGTCGTCCTCGGCCACCAGATTAAAACTCACCTGATCGGTGCATCCATTGTCGTCTTCGACAAAGACGGTATAGGCGCCTTCAGCCAACCCTTCCACGGTGGTTCCCGTCCCGAGTTCTCCCGTTGCTCCTGACCACGTGATCTCATAGGGGTCTGACCCTCCAGCCACTCCGATGGATCCGCTGCCGTTGGGCTGATCGGGACAACCGGGCGGGACGAGGTCAATGTCGAGTACAAGGGGGGCGGGTTCGGTCAAGGTGACGCTGTATGTCAATGAGTTACCGCAATTGGTGACAACCACCGCTGAATAGGTTCCGCCCGACAGGCCGCTGATTTGCTGGCCTTCAGCGGAGAACCCGTTGGGGCCGATCCATGCGGCCGTGAGGTCAGACCCCATGCCGATGGGATTGAGGACCACCGTCCCGTTCGGATCGTCCTCCTTTCCCAAAGCACAGGTCAACCCGCCCGTTACTCCCGAGATTTCCTCCGGGTCATCGCTCGACTCGATGGTCACGCCAGCAGTTCCGCGGGCATCCTGCCAGCCATCGATCTGGATAAGGTAGGTGGCCCCACTGTCCAGACAGCCCGTCCACAAAGCACTCGCGTAGTAGGCACCGGGACCGCATCCTCCAGGGAGGTCGTCGTTGGCCCCCATGAGCTCGTAGGTGGAGAAGTCACCGCAATCATCGGCCTTCCACAAGGCCATTTGCGTATCGAAATCCGTGGTGTCTGAGCAGGCGGAGATGCGGCAATTCCCCGCAGTGGCCTCGAAGGTGAGCCAGGCTGACCCCGTCACTCCGCCTTCGCACCATGCGCCGTTGATTTGGCAGGAGTAAACTCCAGGGAAGTTGGGGCCACCGGGTTCGCCATAAGCCGCCCCACAGCTGTCGTTGTTGACCACGACCATGGGGCCATCGACTTCAATGCCCAGCGCTCCACAAGGCGAATCATAGGCCGGGCCCGACATTTCAAAAGGATCCAAATCCCAAGTGTTGCCGGTTCCGGTTCCGTAAAAGCTGTGGGTCAATACGCCATCGGCATACACCTCGAAAAAGGTCCCTCCGTCCCCGTAACTGTCTACATGGTGCAGGGTGAGCACTTCCCCTGGTGTCGCGCAGAGCGTATCGAGGATGAACGTCGCATTGGAGGCATAGTTTCCAACGGGTGCTCCGGGAATGCCTTCGCCATCGCAGCCCACCTCCACTGCATTTCCTCCCCAATACAAGGCATTGGCTCCACAGGATTCACCTTGGGCCGAGAGCTCCCAGTACAGCTCATACCCCCAGGCATCGGTATGCACCCTCAATTCGAAGGGGTCCTGCCCGTCCGGGCAATTCTGGGCGTGCAATACAAATGGTACCAAGCCAAGGCTGGAAGCCATGGCACAAAGGGTGGCTTTGTAAATCATGCCGGGAAATTAGGACATGGCGCGCACGCGTTGGTGTAGATTTGCGGCCCCATGCGCTTTTTGCTCTCCCCTGCGAAGACCTTCAGGAAGGAACAGCTGCCGGTTGATGCAGGTGCCAGCCAACCCCTCTTTTCAGAACAGGCGGGGGCGCTCATGCAGAAATTGGCCCAATTGTCGCCAAAGAAGTTGGAGAAGCTGATGGACATCAGTGCACCCCTCGCCGAAGAAACCGCAAAACGACACCTCGACTGGGGTGGGCCTTTCCATCCCGGCAATGCGCGCACAGCGGTGCACGCCTTTCACGGCGAGGTGTACCGGGCGCTTGGTGCAGACCGGTGGAATGCGAGTGATCTCGACCACGCGCAGGAAAAGTTGCGCATCCTGAGCGGTCTCTACGGCTTGCTCCGACCACTGGACCTCATTCAGGAATACCGATTGGAAATGGGCACCCGCTGGTCTCCCACTTCGTCTGATTCCCTCTATTCCTTTTGGGGCAGCATGCTATCCCAACAATTGGTGAGCGAGGGAGATGGGCCCGTGATCAACCTGGCGAGCCAGGAATATTTCAAAGTGCTCGACCATGCGGACTCCGGGCTTGAAGTCATCCACATTCATTTCAAGGAAAGGCGGGGTGAGCAATACAAGATGATCGGCACCTATGCCAAAACGGCCCGGGGCAGAATGGCGAGGTTCCTCATTCAGGAGAGGATCGAATCTCCGAGCGACATTCGCAAATTTGCGGAGGGAGGATATCAATTCAATCCCGATTTCAGTACGCCCGAAGCCCTGACCTTTACCCGAGAAAATCCCATTTCATGAAAATTCAATCCTCATTCACTTTGGCCCTGGTGGCATGTCTTCTCCTTGCCCCCATGGCTTGGACGGGATGCGCCGTCAATGGTCAGAACACCCCAAAAGTCAACATGGAGAACAGCAATGACTCCCTGAGCTACGCCCTCGGCGTGCTCTTCGCCACCAATGTCCAGGGACAGGGCATCAAAGATTATGTCCCCGCCCAAATCGCACAGGCATTCGCAGATGTGCAAAGCGGTAACGCAGTCATGACACCCGAACAGGCCAATGAACTGGTGCGCACCACCATGCAAGCGCAGGAGGCCAAGGCAGGTGAGACGAACCTGGAGGCGGGTCTCGCCTTCCTCGCCGAGAACAAGGGCAAGGAAGGAGTAGTGGAGACGGACTCCGGCCTGCAGTTCCGTGTGGACAGGGAAGGCGATGGCAGCAGCCCCGATGCCAATGACCGCGTCACGGTCCACTACCACGGCACGCTGATTGACGGCACAGTCTTCGACAGCAGCTATGACCGTGGACAGCCCGCCACTTTCGGATTGAACCAGGTCATTTCAGGATGGACTGAAGGACTTCAGACGATGAAGAAGGGGGGGCAAACCACCTTCTATATTCCTTCCAACCTCGCATATGGCCCCCGTGCAACAGGGGATGTCATCGGCGCAAATTCCACCTTGGTCTTCAAGGTAGAACTGCTGGAAGTCGAACCCGTCGAATAAATTTTCGCACGCTTTTGCAAAGGGCGGATTCCGTGTTAGATCGGAATTCGCCCTTTTTTATGCCCTGTCGAATTGATGATTATACAGGGATTATATCACCCACGTAAGTCGTTGATAAACAACAAATGGACACTTTTCACAGGATTCTTGTAACCTGAACTTTGCATCGACAGTAGGTGTCCAAACAACCTGCTGAACAATGCGTCGATTTATTTCCCTGTTCGTCTCCTGTCTTCTCAGCACCCCCCTGGTGCTCAATGCGCAAATCAACCGCTGCGAGACCGCCGAAATACAGGCGGCTTTGATGGAAGACTCCCTGTTCGCCCGAAGCTATTTCGCCTTTGAAATGGCCATGGAGGACATGGCGAGTTCCGCCGCCCTGCGATCCAGTGTTGACTACGTTCTTCCCATTGTGGTGCATGTCATGCACGACGGCAGTGACATCGGAACGGGTTCGAATATCTCCGACAGCCAAATCGCCAGTGCTATCGACGCACTCAATGCGGATTTCCGTGGAGATTTCGGAGGGGCAGAAATCGGCATTGAGTTCGAATTGGCTTCGCGCGATCCGGAGGGCAACCCCTCATCGGGCATCAACCGCGTCAACGTCAGCGCCGAGGTGCCCACCTTCACCACCACGGGCATGGTCACTTCCTCTTCCAGCGGCCCAGCGTCGGAGCTTTCCATCAAGTCCATGAGCCATTGGCCCAGTGGGGATTACATCAACGTCTGGGTGTTGCACAAACTGAACAGTGGTGCATCTCCTTTGGGATTTGCCTACCTCCCTCCTTTCAGCGGCACCTTGGACGGCATTGTCGTTCATCGCCAGGTCTTTGGTGTCGGAGATGAGTACGACCTCTTCAACAATTATGACCTGAATCGCACCCTGACCCACGAGATGGGCCATTACTTCGGCTTGCTCCACACCTTCCACAATACGGCGTCCTGCGGTATTGAGTCCAATTGCCAGTCCCAAGGTGACAAGGTCTGCGATACCAACCCCACGACAGGGTCGATCGGTTGTTCTCCCCTCGATTGCCCGAATACCCTCGTCGAGAATTTCATGGATTACTCCAATGATGACTGCATGGATTCCTTCACGGAAGGACAGCGCACCCGCATGCGGGATGCCCTCGAAAACTTCAGGGCGTCACTGATCGACTCCGACGGTACACTGCCCGTCATGGCCACGGATCTGGGGCTGACCGGAATCGAAGGCGTGGCCAACAGCGGATGCAATTCCACCGTTCAACCCGAGGTCCTTCTGCAGAATTTCGGAACGGACCCCATGACTTCTGCATCGTTGTTCTTCTCCCTGGATGGAGGTCCGGAGAATCAGCTGAATTGGTCCGGAAACCTCGCCAGCGGTGATTTCACCTCCCTTGCCCTGCCCGGATTATCCGCAGGCGCGGGAGATCACGATTTGACCGTTTGGTCCAGCACCCCAGGCGATGGGTATTCAGCCAATGACAGTTTGACCATTTCCTTTGAAGTCACCGGGGGCATGATCCTGGAGATGGAGGTTCAATTCGACCCTCTCCCCTACGGAATCAGCTGGTCGATTGTGAATGTCGACAATGGCAATGTCGTGATGTCCGGGGAGGATTACGACAATTCTACGTACTCCATGGCCACCATCACCGAGATTGATTGCGCCGTGACCGGTTGTTACGAGCTGATGGTGTCCGATGCCTTTGGAAATGGCATGCACTACCAACCCAATGGGTGGTATTCCCTGACCGATGCGGACGGTACGGAATTGGCGTATGGCTCCGGAAACTTTGGCGCAGAGCAGGTCCACGCATTCTGCATCGATGGGAGCGCCGTTACGCCTTGCCCAGATACCAATGGCAATGGCATCTGCGATGCCGATGAAGGAGCGCTCACCACCGACGTACCCGGGTGCACCGATGCGAGCAGCTGCACCTTCAACGCGGAGGCGAACTTGGACGATGGAAGCTGTCTGTATCTGGATGCGATCGGCGAATGCGGCGGGGACTGTCCGGGAGATGGCGATGCCGACGGCATCTGTGACAATGCGGAAATCCCGGGGTGCATGGACACCACCGCCTGCAACTTTGACCCGGCGGCAACCGACGATGCGGGCAATTGCTCCTACCCGCCGGTGAACTACGATTGTGACGGCAACGTAACGGTGGTCATTTCAGGCTGTTTGGACACCGAAAGCTGCTCCTACGATGCAGAAGCCAATACAGATGATGGCAGCTGCCTGTATTGGGATGCACTCGGCGATTGCGGCGGCGATTGTCCGGGAGATTCCGATGCTGACGGTATTTGCGACAATGCCGAGATTCCCGGATGCACGGATTTTGAGGCCTGCAACTTCGACGCAACCGCCACGGATGAGGCCGGCAATTGCACTTACCCCGATCCCGGATTGGATTGCAATGGGGACTTTCTCGTTATCGTGGAGGGTTGTATGGACCCTGGCAGTTGCACCTATAACGCCGAGGCCAACACGAATGACGGAAGTTGTGAATACCTCGATGCACTCGGCGAATGCGGAGGGGATTGTCCCGGGGACGTGGACGGAGATGGGGTCTGCGATAATGCTGAAATTCCGGGATGTACGGATACCGAGGCCTGCAACTATGACGCCTCTGCGACAGATGATGCCGGAAATTGCGCTTACCCGCCGGTCAACTTTGATTGCGACGGAAATGTGACCACCGTGGTTCCCGGTTGTCTGGATCCGTTGAGCTGTACCTACGATGCTGACGCCAACACCGATGATGGCAGTTGCGGGTATCTCGATGCATTGGGGGAGTGCGGTGGTGACTGTCCTGGAGACGCCGATTCCGATGGGATCTGTGACAATGCTGAGGTTCCGGGTTGCACGGATTTCACGGCCTGTAATTTCTCCCTCGACGCCACCGAGGATGATGGAAACTGCACTTATCCTGAACCTGGATTGGATTGCAATGGCGATTATCTCGTCGTGATCGAAGGATGCATGGACCCGACCAGCTGCACTTACAGTCCGGAAGCCAATACCAACGACGGAAGCTGCCTCTACCTCGATGCCCTGGGAGAATGCGGCGGGGAATGCTCTGCCGATGTCGACGAGGATGGCGTTTGCGACACAGAGGAAATTCCTGGGTGCATGGATGAAGAAGCCTGCAACTTTGATGCTGAGGCCACGGACGACGGAGGGGGATGTGAATACGCCAGCGAAGGCTATGATTGCGAAGGCAATCCCCTCGTCATCATGAACGGTTGTACGGACCCCGAAAGCTGCACTTACGATGATGACGCCAATACGGACGATGGCAGTTGCGAATACCTGGATGCCCTGGGCGAGTGCGGGGGTGACTGTGAGTCCGACAACGATGGTGATGGCATTTGCGACGATGCCGAAATCGCGGGATGTACCGACGAAGAGGCTTGCAATTACAATGGCGACGCCACCGACGACGATGGCGGGTGTGAATACGCTGCCGAAGGGTATGACTGCGCAGGCAATCCGCTCGTCAACAGCATTTCGAACTTGGAGTTTGGCCTGGCGTTGAATGCCTATCCCAATCCGAATTCAGGCGCATCCCTCTGTCGCATCTCGGGGATCGAGGGAGAAGGCCCGTGGATGGTCCAATGGCGAGACATCTCAGGACGTCTCGTGAAGTCCCGTTTGATGACGGCTTCATGGTCATCCTCCGCATGGGAAATCAGGGCACTAACGCCTGGACCATCCGGGCTCTACTTGGTACAGGTGTCCGCAACAAGCTCCATGCAGCGCGCACAATCAGTCCGCGTGCTGATTGAGTGATGGCCTGTCCGCGAAAATCACCCAGGGGTTGCAAGCGTGGAACGCACCCTTACGGCGTGGCAACAGGTGCGCCGGCAAGCAAAACCTCGATTGCTTGCGACTCCAGCATAGGCCATGGATTGGAGCCGTTCAAGACCGTCCGGCCCCTTCGGAAAAACGGAACACTCCAGTCGATGGCTTGGACGAGGTAGACCTCTGCGCCAGAGGATTCCATCCAAAGGCGCAACTCCCCTCCGATCCCCTCCTCGACCTCAAACGAAACGGCGACCGTGTCTACGGCCCCTGAACCAACAGAACGCCAATTTGTGGTCCGGCATCCTTGCAGTGCCGGGTGATTTTCCAAGAGGAGACGCAACGACGCACTCAGATTGGCCTGCTGCATCGAGATTTCCGTTCTGGACGCTTTGTGCTGCTCCTTGGGAAGGGTCAAGCAGAGCGCTACGTAGGTGAGAAGTGTAATGGCCATCATCAATGCCAAACCTGCTACTGCCTTCATTTTTGGACGGGTTTTGCGGGAATGGAAGGCACGTCTCGAATTTCTCCGATGAGCGAGTCCTTGCGGCCAAGAAGCACCACCGAGACATATTCGGAAAGCAGCCCCCAACCATACGAAGTCAACTGAATTCTCGCCGCACGTGGCGTCAGTAGTGCGACCCGCCATTCTCCCGTTTTCAACAACGCCTCCAGCCCCAGTGAGACGTGCCAGACTGCAAAGGGAATCAACGCCCCCAAAGCCGGTATTGACCCCCAACCGCGCTTCCAGAAAAGGGCCATGCACAAAATCGGGACCAAGGAAAGGACGTAACCCAGGAACAGTGTGGGCATCCAATGAATGGGCTTCAGCGATCCAGGGAAAAAACGGCGGATGTTGACCCTGGCCCTCCCGAAGAACTCGACCTGCTTGCGGAACTGCTTGAAATCGGTGCGGCGCTTGTGGTATACCACGGCGTCGGGAATCAGCACCGACTTCAAACCGTGGGCAATCAGACGCATGGAAAACTCAATGTCCTCCCCTTTTACGGTGATGCGATACCCTCCGCTCACCTCCCAGGCCTTTCTGGAAATCCCCATGTTGAACGAGCGCGGATGATACGCACCCACCGTGCGCTTTCCTCCGCGAATGCCTCCCGTTGTCAGTGGAGAGGTCATGGCATGACTGATGGCTTTCTGAATCGGGGTAAAGCTGGGATGTGCCGCATCGGGTCCGCCAAAGACATCGACATCGGGATGGGCATCGAGGTATTGGGAGACCGACTCGAAGTAATGGGGTGGGATGATGCAGTCCGAGTCAAAGACGATGAACCAGTCCCCTTTGGCGCGTTCAAATCCGAAATTCCGGGTGAAACCTTGGCGCTCATTCTCCTTCCAGAAGTACTGGACATCGAGCCGATTGGAAAAGGACTGCACAATGTCCCGGGCGTCTTCCTCGCTTCCATCTTCCACCACGATGACTTCAAAATCCCGAACGGTTTGGAGGGTGAGACTCTCCAGGAGCTCGCGGATTTCATCCGGCCGGTTGAACAGGGGAACGATGACGGAAAATCGCACGGCCCGAAAGTAGGGCGTGCAAGTGAGTGGCCCCACGGGAATTCACTGTTGTGAGCAGTTATATTGCCCACGTGATTACACAAGACGCCCCCATTCTCGGTCTCCTGCTGGCCAGCCTCGCTTTGGTCTTCCACACCTCAAGGCTGCCCCGTTTTGCTTCTTTCTACAAGTACGTGCCGGCCCTGTTGCTCGCCTACTTCCTCCCCGCCATACTGAATTCGACAGGAATCATATCGGCGGGAGAGGACAGCAGCCTCTACTATGTTGCCAGCCGGTATCTGTTGCCGGCGAGCCTGATCATGTTTTGCCTCTCGATTGACATTAAAGGCATCCTGAATCTGGGACCGAAGGCGCTCATCATGTTCTTCGCCGCCACCATCGGCATCATCGTGGGCGGCCCGGCCGCGCTTTGGCTCGTTGGTCAGATTCGGCCCGATGTGTTTGGCGGGGATGCACCGGATGCGCTTTGGCGCGGACTTTCCACCATCGCGGGGAGTTGGATTGGAGGAGGCGCCAACCAAACCGCGTTGAAGGAGATTGCCCAAGCACAGGATGACCAGTTCAGTGTCATGATCATCGTAGATGTCTTCGTGGCCAACCTCTGGATGCCGTTCCTGCTCATTGGCGCCGGTATGAGTGCCCTCATTGACAAGAAATTGAAAGCCGATTCATCTGCTGTGGATGAGCTCAAAGAGAAGGTAGAGGCCTACCAGAGCAGCATCGCGCGCATCCCCACCTTCAATGACCTCATGGTCCTCCTGGGTGTCATCTTCGCCATGGTTGGCCTTGCGCATCTCACGGGGGGAGGAATCAGCGAAGGAATGGCTGCGTGGTATGACGGGGCGCTCAATGCCAACCCAGACTCCCCAGCGCGCTTCCTGAGCTCTTTGAAGAGTCCTTTCTTCTGGCTTGTGTTCCTTTCCACCCTATTCGGTGTGGCCCTCAGTTTCACTCCCATGCGCTCTTACGAAGGTGCTGGCGCGAGCAAATTGGCCAGTGTGTTCCTCTATGTGCTCGTGGCCACCATCGGTGCCAAAATGGACATTGGAGAACTGATTGAATCCTGGAATCAATATTGGCCGGTCCTTGTCATTGGTTTGCTTTGGATGCTCGTCCACGTCATCATCCTTCTCACAGTGGCGAAAATCATCCGTGCTCCCTTCTTTTTTGTGGCCGTGGGAAGCCAGGCCAACGTGGGAGGCGCCGCCAGTGCGCCCATTGTAGCCAGCGCGTTCAGTCCCGCCTTGGCCCCCGTGGGTGTACTTCTTGCGGTCTTGGGCTATGCTGTTGGAACAGTAGGTGCAGTGGTTTGCATGGAATTCATGCGTTACCTCAGTGGCGTTTGATGAGGTACACCGTTCGCCGACGGTCTTGTTCATCCCTCACCCTTTGGATCAAATCCATCCCGCAGTGCATCCGATATTCCTGATTCACCAAACGGATGGCTTGGGCACGCCGGGCCCTTTTGGTTTCCTGGGACTGCTCGAATTCCAACCCCAGCAATCTGTTCAGGGCTTCCGTGTCGAGCACATCTTCGCCACTGTCCAAGAGTTTCCTCACCATCAATGAGAATCCTTCATGTTCATTCCTTCCTTCCGAGGCAGCCCCTTGTAAACCGTTGTTCACAAGCACTGGTCTTTGTTTTCGCATGGACCAAAGCCTACCTGCTGCGAATGCCATGCCGGAAAACAACAGCATCCACCACCAGCCCCCACCGGACTGTTCTTGCGCAGAAGCGTCCCCATGCTCATGGACTTCATGTGGGACGATGAATGAAAGCGCGCTGGCTTCCTCAGCGAGAAATGCCCCTTCCACATCCCAATCGATGACCCACTGCTCTTCGCTTCCATCTAATTGCCGCCTGCTCCGGCGATAATGACCATCTACAGCGGTCACACAAAGCACCTCTCCCGCATCCGTCATCCCATCCAAAGCCGCTTGGATCATGGGACGATTGAAAGCCTGCGTGACCACCACCTTCAAGTCTGATTTTCTCAGGATGACCGATTTGTGCAATCCAGACCACATGAAATATGATTCAAGGTCTACGGGGAGCGCCCTGTTGTCCTTGAAATTCACATCCAAGATCGGATTCAGCATACCCAACTCCGACCATTGGAACTTCTGAAGGTCCAAAGAGTGGACCAATCGGCATTTGCCAGCAGATTCGGTGAGGACATCTTCCGGGTCCAAGGCGATTACCCGACCGCCAGTCGCATCATGGAAGGTCTCACCGAGCATGACATGCTCAGGAGAATCAAGGCAAGGTTGAAGCTCCCATTCCCCGGTACTCCGCACGAATTCGACCAATTTGGAATGCCGGTTCCAGAATCCCCTGCCGCCTACTGCAAAATATCGGTCGTTAAAGAAAAAATGACGCGCCCCCAGATTGAATCCGTGATTGTGACTGCGCCCGATGCTCCTACCTGCGGAATCCAGTACCAACCGCATGTCGTCCGACCGTGAAAAGAAGCGCCCCTGGCTGCCACTCAACATGGCGAGCTGAATATCCTCGTAATGAACCAGCGCAGCATAGCAAGAGTCCACTCCCATCAAAATCTCCGAGCTCGCTCTAACCTCCGCTATGGCATACCAGTCGTCGGGATCCATTCGGCGAGAGGCATCCTGAGCAAGGATACCTTCGCACGCGAGCAAGGATACTAAACTGTAAAGCGCCCATCTGATCACTTGACAAAGAAACTCCTCCTGCAGAAATATGTGCAAACACAATTGCGCAAAATGTGTTTCAACATATCAGCCGCACATACTTTCATCCATTCGTATCAGAATTCACGGCGCTCATAAAGCAAGACCAAGGGGTTCAGCAGTTTCCGAATGCCGACATACAAATTGGCCAAACATGTTTTTCGCTGCCTACTCCCTTTGCTATCCGCACCCTCTTCCGGTAAGCCACCGGTTTCCCATGCAGAAATATGCCCTGCTCAGACAGCAACTGGAATGGGAAGGCATTGTGGATGAGGGCCAATGGATCACCCCCGGGCTGGTCGATATGCACCCTATCCTGCGTGCCCACGAAGCGGATTATCTCACCAAATTGGAGCTCGGTCAATGGACCAGAAATGAAGAGCGGAAATCGGGCTTTCCTTGGTCACCCGCCCTCATTGAAAGGGAAAAGACCATCATGGAAGGAACACGTCTTTGCGCGCGTATTGCGGCTGAGGGAGGCGTAGCACTGAACATAGCGGGAGGAACCCACCACGCCTTCCGGAACCGTGCGGAGGGGTTCTGCCTCCTGAATGACTTGGCCATTGCTGCTTTTGATCTCTTACATCAGGGCTTGGAGCGGGTCTTGATTGTGGACCTGGATGTTCACCAAGGAAATGGCACCGCCCATATCACACAGGGTGTCGACGCCATATACACCTTCAGCATGCACGGCGCATCCAACTACCCCTTGCACAAGGAATTGAGCGACTGGGATATCTCTTTGTCGGATGCCACCCGAGACCGTGACTATCTATCTCACTTGGAGCGGGCTTTGGATGAGATATCCCAAACCTTTCGTCCCGAAGTCATCCTCTATCAATGCGGTGTGGATGTCCTCGCCTCGGACAAATTGGGTCGCCTTGCATTGACCATGCAAGGATGTCTGGAGCGGGATCAGATGGTTTTCAACTTGGCGAGAAATCTGGGCATAGGCGTGGCTTGTGTCATGGGGGGAGGATACTCCGAGGATGTTCAAACCATTGTGAATGCCCATATGGCCACATTTCGTCTGGCCCGTGACGCATGGACCTGATGCAACATCAGGGGGCTACCCTTCAAAGAAAATGTCCCGTGATCTCCTCCTTGGCTCTCAGATAGGCAGCATTGTCCGAATTCCGGGCCATGGCTACCGGTATTCTGTCCACCACCTCCAAGCCCCCAGCCACCAACGCTTCCTCCTTCAAAGGGTTATTCGTCAACAGACGAATTTTGGTCACTGAAAAATGCCCGAGAATTGCGAGGGCGGCGGCATAATCCCGCTCGTCCTCTCCGTGTCCCCTCGCGACATTGGCCTCAAAAGTGTTCATGCCTTCATCCTGGAGGTTGTATGCACGCAATTTCTCCACGAGGCCAATACCCCTGCCTTCCTGCCGCAAGTAGATCAACAGTCCCCCGTTCTCCTTGAAGTGCTCAAGAGAAAACTGCAGTTGCTCCCCACAGTCGCAACGGCGGCTCGCAAAAACATCGCCTGTCATGCATTCGCTGTGGATTCTCACGGCAATGGGCTCACCCCGTCTCAGGGCATCAGAAACTCCCCGATCGAGCACAACATGCGGCTGCATGTCTCCCTCCGCGCCGAAAGCTGAAATGCGGTACTCGCCCCACTTGCTTGGCAACCTGCTCTTCACCAACTGCTCCATGATGCAAAATTAGGGTGTGATTGGGTGTCAAAGCACTCGAGGGGGCAGCATCACCCAATGAAAAGGGCCACCCTGCTGGGCGGCCCTTTTCGAATTCCGTTGTGACCGGCGATTAATCGCAGGTCTGACCGAAGGCGCCGAGGATGATCAACAGGTCACCCACTGCAGTGGCACCGTCACCGTCGATATCCGTAGGACAATCGCTGGCCCCCGTGAAGATGCATGAGCCATCATCCGAACTGGAGGCGGGGTTGTAGTTATCCGCATCCGCATAAGTGCAACCAAATACGAGCGGGGTAGCACAAGATCCATCGTCGCTTCCTGCGAAGGGGCTGAACTCAGCGCTCAGCGGGTCGGTACAACCGGCACACGCCTCACAGCTGTTAAAGCAGACCACATCCAACGTCATGTCAGAACCGGCCACGGTCACCAGGCGGTTGAATCCGCCCTGACCATTGTCGGCACCACAGTCGGCTGGAACTGTTTCCTGACCATCCCAAACGTTGCCGTTGATGAAGATGTACTGATAGGAGCCATTCGCAAGCTGCACGGTGTACTCATACAAGCCCAAACCAGGGGTCGTCATGGGCGTCGATCCGGGGTCCCAACCTTGGAACGCACCCGCAACGTGAACACCTTCAGCAGAGACCGCTTGGGTGCTCATATCGAGTCGAATGGTCACCACGTAAGCACATGAACCATCGTCCGCGACCGCATCCGCATCGTAGTTCTGTGCGTCAGCGTCGGTACACCCTGTCGCTGCGTCACATGCGTAGCAAGAATTCCAGCAGACCACATCCAATGTGGATGCGCCCGCCACGTCGAAGGTTCTGTTTGTGAAACCATCAATGGTGCTTGTGCAAACAGCGCTGGGGTCGAAGTTCTCCTGATCAGACCATCCGTCTACAGTGAACTTGTATTCCACTGTTCCGATAGCCAAGTCCACCGTGACTTCGTAGACGTTGTCCGAATCATCGTCGGTCATGGTGATGCAAGCACCACACCAACCGGCGAAACTTCCGTTGAGGTTTACCATGCCGTAAGTACCGCTGTACCCGTCCATGTCCACCTGGAAGGTGACAGGATACGTACAGCTGCCATTGTCGTCGGTCGCTATGTCAGAGTAGTTGGTTGCCGAAGCATCGGTACATCCGAAAATCTGACCTCCGCCTTCACAGTCGGAACAGCTGTTCCAGCAAACGACCGGCTCGCTCTGGTCACCCGCCACCTGCAATACACGGTTGGTGAAACCGTAATTCTCGGTGACACAAGCACCAATACCGGCCAAGTTCTCCTCTGCCGTCCAGCCGTTCACCGTGTACTTGTACTCGTAGTAATCATAGGCCAACTCAATGGTTGCACTGTACACTCCATCGCCATCCTCATCGAGGAGCGCGTTGCAAGGACCACACCAACCATTGAACGTGCCGTTGACATACACGGAATCGAGATCTGCCAGCGGGTACTCCGCCATGTTGACACTGAAAGTCACGTCGTAGAGACAGCTGCCATTATTTGCAGTGGCCGCTGCATCATAGTTGGAGGCGGCATCGTCGGTGCAACCGAGAACGGCGTCACCGGCAGCGCACTCCAAGCAGGATGCCCAACACACGACTCCCAGATCAATGGCGTCCAAACTTGACACATCCAAGTCGCGGTTCGTGAAGCCGCCCGCCGTGCGGACGCAAGGTCCAACTTGATCACCACCTGGGGCAAGATCTTCCTGATCAGCCCAACCATCAACCTGGTACTTGTAGGATTGATTCTCTCCCTCCGGTACGATGAGGGTGCCGGACCAAATACCGTCCAAATCATCATCTGTCAACTGGTTGCAGTCGCCACAGAATTCATTCCAAGAGCCGGACACATTGACGAAGCCGAACGTGCCGCCGTAGTTGTTCATGTCTACGGAGAAGGTGACCTCTGCGCCGACCACGCCACCGCCACAGGCAGAGCAGCTGTTGAAACAGACCACGTCGAGTGTCTCGTCGGACCCGCTGCGGTCATGTGTGCGGTTGAAACCACCCACACCATTGTCAACGCCACAACCTCCAGCAGCGAAGTCAGCGGTCTCGCCGCCTTCCTCAGTGCCTGCACCGTTCGGGTAGGGGTTGCCATTGAAGAACTTGTAAGAAATGCCTGCAGGTCCTGAAATCAGCGCGGTCGCGGTGTACACCAAGTCACCGTCTGAATCGTCCATCAGAATGGCGCCGGCCTGCCACACGGGATCCGTGAAGCTTCCGATCATGTAAACACTGTCTGCAATCAAGTCCGTTACCTCGCTCATGTCCACCTGGAAGGTGACGTTCGCTGGATCGGGATCAACAGCGCATTCGGTAGCCTCACCGCACTGAGCGAAACAGCCGGTGTAAGAGACGGGGCCAGAACCGTCAACAGTAAGGGATCGGTTGCCTCCGCAATCCAATTCCTCCCATCCTCCTGCTCCATTCTGGAACTTGAACTCGTAAGCGCCCGCCTCGAGGTCGAGGGTAATGGACCAGCTGCCGTCTCCGTTGTCGGACATGGCGGTACCGGACCAACCTTCAAAGGCACCCGCTGCGTACATGCCATCACCTGCCACGGTGATGTTGTCGGCCAAGACCGTCAAAGTCGCCGCATAGGTGGCCGCACCGCAAGGGTTGCAGCTTGCGTAGCAATGCACAGGGTGGCTGTAATCAGAGGTCGGGACATCGAAACCGCGGTTGGTATCACCGGGGTACTGACAATCTCCAGGAACAGTCTCCTCGAAGCCCCAAGCCGTTCCATTCATCCACTTGTACTGAACGTTGGTGCCAGGAGCAGCGTTGAAGCTGTAGGACCAAGTGCCGTCACCATTATCGGTGGCCAGGGTAGAACCCGGAGACCAACCTTGGAATGAACCCGCAACGAAGACTCCAATGGGGTTGACCTCCTCTTCGCTCATGTCCACCGTGATGGTCACCATCACGCTGTCGGGGCCGGCACCACAGGGGGTGCATGTGTCATAGGTGTCGGCAATATTGCCGTCGGTCACCATCCACTGGCGGTTGGCGTAGTTGGCGTAGTCCGTTACCGGGGCGCAATCTGCGCCATCCACCATGTCTTGGATCAGGTTTTCCTGCACACTGTTGACCACCCAGAGGTACTCCATGGTCTCACTCGGAGCGGGATCAAACGTCACCTCCCAAAGGCCGGACGTTCCGTTGACAGTGGCCTCCGGACCACCAGCGGGGTCCCAGCCCCACCAAGGGCCTGTCAGTCTTACGGACGTCACATCGGCAACACCACTGCAGCTCACGTCCAACGTGGCCAAGAGGGGCTCTGTGGGCGGAGCGGAGCAGGATCCGTCCGTGCTGCACTCGGCGAAACACGTTGAAATGGTCGTATCCGAAACGATGTTCACCAGTTGGCGGTCGTTGAAGTTGGCCGGATCACCACAGGGAAGCCCGGAGAGGTTTTCCTTGCAGGAGTAGTCGGTGCAGGCGCCATTGGCAAACGTGTAGAAGCCGGTGTAGCCTGAGTCGAGATCCAACGTAATCGTCCAGATGTCGTCTCCGTCCGTGTCGGACATGGGGTTCGTACCCGGCGCACCAAAGTCAGCACCACCTGCCAAGAACACGCCTTCGGGCGAGGTGGCCTGGTTGGCCATGTTGACATTCAAGGTCACTGAAACGGTCGTGGGGTCGACGGGATCAACTCCGCCTCCTTCACAGGTGTCGCATGAGTTGTAGCATACCACGTCGAGGGTAGCATCCGCAGTAACAATGATGGAACGGTTGGTGAAACCATCGATCGTGGACGTGCAGGACTCGCCGCCGGCGAATTCCTCCTGTGCCGTCCATCCGTCCAAGGTAAACTTGTATTCCAGGGTGTCTGCGGGAACACTTGCAGTCAAGGTGTAAATGTTACCTCCTGCAGAAGCCATAGGAGCGCAAGGACCACACCACCCGTTGAAGCTTCCGTTGAGGTTGACCGTGCCATAGCTGCCCGTGTAATCGCTCATGTCCACTTGGAACGTGACGTTGTATTGGCAAGAGCCATCATCGTAATCGGCCGCACCATTGTAGTTGTTCGCTCCGGAATCGAGACATCCTCCTACACCTGCGGTGTTCTGCTCGTCACATGTTCCGCAGAAGTCGAAGCATTGAACAGCGAGTACCGTATCTGCTACTCCGAGGTTGAAACCGCGGTTTCCGAAAGCATCACCGGGTACGAAATCACATGCCGTGCCGCCGATGTTCTGCTCGTCTCCGCCCCAGGCGTTGATCATGTATTTGAACTCGTACCCTTGGCTGGGGGCGAGTGCCATGTCCACCGTGTAGACATTGTCTCCATCTGAATCGTCCATGGCCGTGCAGGGACCGCACCATCCGTCAAAAGATCCCGTGACGTAAATGGTCTCTCCACCGGTCAAACCGGCGTTGGACATGTCCACCTGGAAGGTGACGATCGGCTCGTAGGATGGTGTCTCACAGGAACCGTCCGTAGTGCACTGGCTGAAACAAGTGCTGATGGTCGTGTTCTCGGTGATGTTGCTCAAGAGACGATCACTGTAGGGACCATCCGCACAGGGCTGACCGTTGATGTTCTCTTTGCAGCTCCAGTCGCCGCAGTTGCCGTTCAAAAAGGTGTAGTTCCCAGTGTAACCAACCGCCACAGGCATGGTGATGGTCCAGATGTCGTCACCGTCGGTGTCGCTCATCGGATTGTCTCCGGCTACGCCAAAATCAGCGCCGCCCGCGAGGAATACACCATCTGGCGAAGTGGTCTCATTGGCCATGTTCACATTGAACGTGACGTCCACCGTAGAGGGACCTGCCGCTTCCACGATGATGGTTCCCACCATGCCCAGGGCCGCGTGTGAGCCGATGCTGCAGTCGTAAGTGTAGGTCCCCGGGGTATTCAGGGTCACCGTTCCCATGCAAACGCCTCCGGCAGATCCGCTATTGGCTCCCAGCGAGAAGGTCTCGGGATTACCGAAAGAGAGTCCAGTCTGTGTGTCATTGACTCCATTCACATTGTGGAATCCTCCCTCGTTGAGGAAAGCGATGGATTCACCCGCTGTGACGGTCAATGTGGAAGGGGTGTAATAGTAGTTGCCCGCAGTGACCGTGTAGTCGGCCCCCGTGCAATCTTGAGCCTGTACGATGCCGAAGCCAAACAGGGAAATAAAGAGCAGCGTTAAGTTGCGCATGGTGTTGTGGTTGCAGTTTGATTTTGTCAATCTCGGGCAATATAGCCATACAAGGTGTACATAATACACCAAGGCTGAAATGGGGGGAACGACCGTCGAATTATCGAGTAAGAATTCGCAACATTCCGAGGCAAATCAAGAATCCGCCGATGAATAATGTGTAATTCGCCGAATTATAAACGGATACAAAATTTTTCCATCACTTACCCCTGCAGATCGCGAGGCCGAATCAACAAATTCAATAGTCCCGCCAACATCAAACTGAAGCCTGCCAGAATCATGGTTTGAATGACCTCGTCTCCCAGCAGGGTTTTGTACGCCCAGTTGATTCCTCCCAGGGCGGCTGCGATTTGCGGAATCACAATGAACATGTTGAACACCCCCATGCCCACCCCCATCCTGTCGGAAGGAATGGCACCGGACAACATCGCATATGGCATGCTCAAAATGCTGCCCCAGGACACCCCGATCAGTGCAAAACTCCACTTCAGGTTCCCCGCCGTCTCCGGTCCCCACTGGAACATGGTGAGAAAGCCCAAGCCTCCCAGCAAGAGGCTCACAAGGTGAACCATTCGGCGGTCAATGCCCCTTCTGCTCGTCCAAATCGACAAGAGCAATGCAAAGGCCATGCTGCTCAAGCCATACACCCCCATTGCACTGGACACAGCATTGGCCGCTTCATTGTAAGCCGCATTCATGACCTTGAAATCAGGAGCTGATTCCATGGGCAGTGGCGCTTGGAAGACATGCTCTGTCAGAGCCGGGGTCGCGAAGGACCACATGGTGAAAAACGCAAACCAGCTGAAGAATTGCACGGCCCCCAGCTTCATCATGATGCGGGGCATCTGTGCAATGAAGCTGAGGATTTCTTCCACCCCGGACAGAAAACCTCGGCTTTCCTCCTTTTCGCGCTCAAAAGCTTGCGTGTCTGCGGGAGGCTCCTCGGTGGTGGTCAACACGGTGAACAGTATGCTGGCCATGAAAACGAAGGCACCGATGGCAAAAGAGACAAAGACGCTCTGGGGAATCTCCCCTGCTCCTGACTCATTGGAAACGCCGAGCTGGGTCACGAACCAAGGGAGGTTGGACGCCACCCAGGTACCGATGCCGATGATAAGGGTTTGGAGAACAAAACCATAGCTGCGCTGCTCTTCGGCGAGCTTATCCGCAACCAACGCCCGGAAAGGCTCCATGCTGATGTTGATGCTCGCATCGAGGATCCAAAGAAACCCCGCCGCCATCCACAGCGCACTGCTGTAGGGAACGAAGAACAGGGCCAAGGAGCTCAGGATGGCACCGAGCAGGAAATAGGGCCGGCGCCTGCCCCAGCGGGGATGCCACGTCCGGTCGCTGAGGTAGCCTATGACGGGTTGGACCAGCAACCCGGTGAGGGGGGCCGCGATCCACAGCAGAGGAATGTCATCTTTAGAAGCGCCCAGCGTCTGGAAGATGCGGGACATGTTACCGCCCTGGAGGGCGAAACCGAATTGGATACCCAGGAAACCGAAACTCATGTTCCAGATTTCCCAGAAGGAAAGCCGCTTGGTGTTCATCGTCACAAATTGAAATGCCCCCGACCTGAGGTCGAGGGCACCAAATGTAATTCAGGCATCAGCCTGCGGTCATTCACATGTATTGTTGAACACCGCCAAGAACAACAGGAGGTCGGCAGATCCCACTCCTCCATCCGTATTGAAGTCCCCGAAGCAGTCTTCTCCAGGTCCCAAGGTGAAGGTGCACGTGCCGTCATCGAGAATGGAGGTTTCGTCGTAGTTGTCGGCGTCCGAGTAGGTACATCCTGCACAGCTGTCGAAATCGCAATCTCCGGAATCCTCTGTGGCACTCGCATTGTAGTTGCATGCCAATTCATTCAGGCATCCGTACGTGGTCGCAGTAGTTCCATCGGTGATGACTGGATCATCCGGATCGGCCTCTCCGCCGCCTCCCCCGGAAGAAGAAATCGAAGAGTCGTCGGTGAAGTCCTGGCCTGTCAAGCTGCGTTCACCCGTTCCCAGCACTGTGTAGGTCAATCCAGCCTGGAACAGGAAACTTTGACCGATGGGCATGGTCACGCGCGCAATCCTCACCGCATTTCCACAACCCGGTCGATTCAACAGCTCCATACAGTAATTGCCGGGCTCTCCCCCTTCTGCCCCCGACAATTGCCAGCCCAATGAATCTCCCTCCACGGCAAGATCTTCGCTATCAAAAGTCGGATTCTGCTCAAAGGACGCGGTGTCAAAACCAAACGCCTCCAGAACCGGCCCTGACCCTACGGTTCCCCCAATGGTGAACCAAGAATCAGCAAAACAATCAGGGTTGGTGTAAGTCACTCCGTCTACCTCCACGGAGGAAGCCATGTTGTGCGGCATCCAATCTCCACAGGACTCGGATTGATACATCTGATCAAAAGGTTCCACCTTCAATCTCACATTGCCCCCCTTGACGCCAAGTACCCGCTTCAAGCGAATGGCATTGGGTGGCAACAAGGCGTAAACTTCGTTGGTATAGGTACCATTCGGTCCTCCTTCTTCATTGTAATTGATACCCACCGGACCAATGGCCAAAACACCCGTGAAGACACACAAGCCATCGTCCGATATGATAGCATTGGGATTGAAGTTGGTCGCTCCCGGATCCGAACATCCCGCGCAGGAGGTGTACTCACAAACGGTCTCCGTGAGTATCAATGCGTCAGGATCGTAGTTGCAGGCGGTGGGATTGGGACACCCTCGGCACGATATGTATTCACAATTGTCCTCCTCGGCAGAAGCTTCGGGGTCAAAGTTGCAGGCCCCTGGATCGCTGCAGAGATCGCCTATGAGAATCACATTCTCCAGGCAGTTTCCATCCTCGTCCGCCAAGGTCAAGGAAGTATCCGTGTCGTTACAGTCAAAAGGTTGATAGACATATGCCTCGCCGAACTCGGAGCAATTGATGTTCGGAGAAAACATGGTGTCCGTGGTGTCCAGACTGCGGAACCCATCATTGTCTGTGTCCCTGAAGCACAGTTCATTACCGTCGCAATTTCCGTCGATACCATCACCTACGGCCTCAAATGGATTGCCGGGAAAAGCCAAGGCCGTGTTGTCATTACAGTCTCCTCCTTGAATGGCATAGCCCTCCTGGGGGCCTCCGCACAATTCTACAGGTGTCGTTCCGAAGCCATCCCCATCGTTGTCCACGTAGAGCGTGTCCGGATAGGTGCAATCGCACATGACGCCAATGGGAAAGCTCACCACATCTCCTTCGCTTCCCTGGACTTGCTCTCCTTCAGGAAAAATGGCCACATTGACTGTCCCCGACAACTCTCCATCGGTGGTGAATTGTCCGATCAAAACCTTCAAATCTGAACCGGCCGTTCCGTTGGAAAGGTCAGACGTAACGAACCAAGACCCTCCAATGGAAGTGCTGATTTCGATGTCTCCCCCTGCCTCGAAATTGGTCAACCATGGCTGACTTGCATCTTGGACGGTAAGCACCTCTCCCTCACCATTGGCAGTGCTGGGAACCTGGTCGATGCCGATCGATACCCAACTGTCGTAAGGAAGGTCGGGGAAAGCGGGAAAGAGCAGTGGGTTGATGGCATTGGGTGTTCCTGCCCCGAGCGGATCTTGGAAAAAGTCCGTCGTGGTTAAAATCGAAAGCGGTGCCAAGCTATCACCGAATACTGCCGAGACCTTATCCTCTGGGGTATCGGTCAGCACATAGACCCGGTATGTGGTCATACCTGCCAGCGCTCCATCCGTATGAACGTAGTGAACTTCCGTTTGCACACAATAAGGTCCGGCTTCCGGGTTGTAATTGCATGCAACAGGGTCGGAACAACTTTGGGCCAGAGCGGAACCCACCGAACCCAAACAGATCAATAAACAAAGGAGGAAAAAGTTGCGCATACTGTGTGAATTGAAGGTCAGGCGGTTACAAGATATGAGAATGGCTGATATAACCCCAATGACATCAATCATCCACTGATAAACAACGGCTCAACCACTGATAGCATGGCCCGTCGGTGTTCCATGCTCAATCCGCACAGGGCAAACCATAAATGGACAGGAAGACGAGCAAATCTGCAGAACCAATGAGACCGTTGCCATCGGTATCATAAGCGCAATTGCCTCCGCCTGAACAATCGAATTCACAGGAACCATTGTCCAAGTCTGCTTCTGCATCGTAATTCGTTGCTTCCGGGTAAGTGCACCCTTGTGTTCCCACAATCAGGAATTCGCAACTACCATCATCATCCGTGGCGACAGGGCTGTAGTTCTGTGCATCGGGATCTGTGCAACCGAAAATCTTGCATGTACCATCATCATCCGTAGCATCGGGGTTGTAGTTGGTCGCATCCGGATTGGTACATCCTGGAACTTCCAATTCGTCGCAAACGCCATCTCCATCTGTGTCATTGAGGCAATTCCCGTCACAATCCACGATGTTATTGGGATAGTCCAGCGGATACTCGCACAGCGAATTGTCCACGATGACCGCCTGGGGATTGTAGTTACATGCATCGAGATCATCACAACCCGCACAACTCAAGAAGTCGCAGGTTCCGTCATCGAAGTCGGCCAAGGGATTGTAATTGCATGCCCCTTGATCCGTACAACCCGGTGTCACAACCGGGAAGGTGAGGCTTTGGGCCACGGCCTTCTTGTTGCTTCCATCGGCTGAACGGTATTGAATATTGAAGGTGAGATCCACAATGCCATCCGTAGTGAATTGTCCGAGCAACACCCTTCCCTCGGCATCAGGAAAAGCAGAAGGCTCCAGGTCAGGTAGGATATACCAAGTGCCGCCAACGGGGTTATCCACCAACAGATTTCCTCCCGCCTCGAAAGGCAGGAAATCGATGCCAATGAAATCCACCGACCCGGTATTGTCGTCCGCCCCAATGGTCACCCAAGAGTCGTATTCCAAATCAGGAAAGGTTGGAAACAGAAGCGGGTTGGAAGATGTAGCCAAAGCACCTCCAAGGGCATCCTGATAGAAGGAGGAAGTGGTCGAGATGCTCAAGGCGGTGTCCTGAAGGCCATAGACCGCCACCACTTGTGCTCCATCGTCAACGAAGTTGGCATAGACGCGGTAAGTGTCAAAACCAGGACCTGTGGTATTCTCTGCCACCAACTCATAAGAAAGGCCGGCGTAGTCTACCTGCTCATAACCAATACTGAGACCCGTTTCATTGAAGACATTGATGGCTTGGTCCCTCCATTGAATGTTGCAAACCATGTTCCAACTGCCCGTTGTGGTCAGCTGGGCAATCAGCACTTTTCCCTCTGCATCAGGTATGGCCTGCACTTGATCAGGAGTGGCGAAAACACTGCCTCCTACCCCGTCGTTGGCAAAGAAATCTCCTCCATTTTCAAAAGCCAGAATCGCGGAATTCCATGCTGCTCCTCCGATTTGAATCACAGGATCCCCGATGGTATTGTCCTCCTGCCCAATGGTCAACCAGGAATCGTATTCGAGGTTGGGAAAGGAAGGATATAGCAGAGGGACAATGCCCGTCGGAAGAAATCCGCCCAGGGGGTCCTGATAAAAACCCGAAGCCGAAGACACGGACAATTCAAAGGGCGCTTCGCAATAAAGCGCTTGCATGATATCCGTTGGGTCATCAAAATTCGCGTAAACCCGATACGTGGTACCCACACCGGAAGTCGCATGGACTTCATAGCTCAGACCCGTGAAATCCGCACTAGCGCTCAGCGCTGAAGCAAGGAGCAAGAAAAGGGCCGAGACACGGCCGTAGTTGAAGAATTTTGGCATTGTACGTTGAAAATACGGCGCAAGCAGTGCTTTGAAGGATTTCAGACCGGTGATTTTTGTCAGCGAATTACACATTATCGCCCTTGAAGATGAGCAAATCCCATTGAATTCGTGGGCATTCTCAAAGCGGAAACGCACCCCGTGAAGCGACCGTTGCTTCGCATTCATGCGCTTTGTGTCTCACTCGATACCTGCACGTGCAGGAAAGCATCACACAGGACGCCATTGCTGATATTCACTTAAAGAGCAGACCCCTGACGGGATGCCTGAATCAAGGCGTCCGTACCCGCTGTCCAACGGACCGGTTGACCTGAATCCAGTGCTTTGGCCATGGCTTTTCCAAGCTCAACACCCCATTGGTCATAGCTGTACAAGTTCCAGAAAACCCCTTCCAGGAAAATCTTGTGCTCGTATGCGGCAATGAGACCTCCCAACCGATCCGGATTCAGCGCATCACCCAATATGAACGTGGACGGGCGACCTCCTTCGAACACGCGATGAGGGCCCATTTCTTCTACGGTGGTCAGGTCAAAGCCTGCGGCGGACATTTCTTCAAAGACGTCTTCTTTTTTCCGACCCACGCAAAATGCTTCCGCCTGAGCGATGGCATTGTCCAGCAAGAGGCGGTGCATCGCCACATCCCCTCCCATCGGTTTGGCGATGGCGATGAAGTCAACGGGGTGGATGTCCGTTCCTTGATGCAAGAGCTGATGGAATGCATGCTGACCATTGGTCCCAGGCTCGCCCCAAACTACGGGGTGCGTCTGCCAGGAAATGGGAAGTGAATCCCGTCCGACCGACTTTCCGTTGGACTCCATTTCAGCTTGCTGCAGATACGCAGGAAGACGGTGAAGTGCTTGGGCATAAGGCAGGACGCCCCTGCTCGTACCGCCAAGCAGGTTCACATTCCAAACCTCAAGCAAGGCCAAATGAAGCGGCACGTTGTCTGCGCAATCTGCTTCCTGAAAATGAAGGTCCATCCTCCTTGCTCCCGTCAACATGGCCTCGAATGCCGCAGCACCGGAGCCAAGGGCAATGGCCAAACCCACAGGTCCCCACAAAGAGAATCGTCCACCCACCCAATTCCCGAACCCGAAGACTCGATCGGCAGGAATCCCCATTTCTGCCGCTCCTTCAACATTGGAGGAAACTGCGGCGAGGTGATGCGCAGCAGAATCGCCCAAAGACGACTTCAGCCATGCGAGAGCGCGATGTGCATTGGCCATCGTCTCCTGGGTGGTGAACGTTTTGGAAACGATGACCACCATTGTTCTTTCGGGCACAATGCCATGCAGGGCTTTGTCCAAGTGCAAGGGATCCACGTTGCTCACGAAACGCACGTCGAGCGGGGCCCCTTCTTTTCTCCTCAACGGAGCCAAGGCCTCGTGCACCATGACAGGGCCGAGATCAGAGCCCCCAATGCCGATGTTGATCACATGGGTAAACGGGCTCCCATCCGCTGCGGAATACGCCCCGTTGCGCACATTTTCCGCGAAACCAAGAAAAGCTTTTCGGGTAGAAAGCACTTCGCCCATGACATCCCTTCCATCTACCTGGAAAGCATCGCCCTCGGCTCCGCGAAGGGCCATGTGAAGGACCGATCGTCCCTCCGTGTGGTTGATGGGCGCACCGGCGAACTGCAAGTCTCTTGCCCCTTTCCAATCGGCCAAGTGGGCCAACTTCTCCAGGCCACGCCAAGCCTCTTCATCGATAAGCTGTTTGGTAAAATCAAACCGCCAACCTGACTTTTTTGGCTCCAACACCCAACGCTCAGTCCGGCGTCCTTCGGATTGCAAAGGGATCAATCCTATGCCCTTCAATCTATCGGCGTGCTCCGGCAACGCCGCGGCACGCAGGGCTTCCAAGAAAGGGAATGGCGCCAAACCCTTTTCTCCATGCTGGATTGGGATCATACGCCGGTGTTGCGACCCCTACAGTTCAAATCGGAGAACGCCTGCTCCAACCTGTTCACGAAGTATTGCTCTCCTTGACGCAACCAGACCCTGGGGTCGTACCTCTTCTTGTTCGGCTGGTCTTCTCCTTCCGGGTTACCGATTTGGGTCTGCAGGTACCCGGACCATTCGTTGACATAATCGCGGACACCGCTCAAATAAGCCCACTGCATGTCCGTGTCAATGTTCATCTTGACTGCGCCATAAGAAATGGCCTCGCGAATTTCATCGACGCTGCTGCCCGAGCCCCCATGAAACACGAAATCCACGGGGCGCGAACCTGTCCCATGCTTTTCAGCGATGTAGGCCTGGCTGTTCTTGAGGATCACAGGCGTCAACTCCACATTGCCGGGCTTGTATACCCCATGTACATTTCCAAAGGCAGCGGCCACCGTGAATTGTGAACTGACCGCTCCTAGCTGCTCATAGGCGTACGCCACTTCCTCAGGTTGCGTGTAGAGGTGCTTGGCATCGATGTCGGAATTGTCCACCCCGTCCTCTTCCCCGCCGGTAACGCCGAGTTCTATTTCCAGGAACATCCCCAACGGCGCCATCCGCTTGAGGTATTCCACACAGGTGGCGATGTTCTCTTCAATGGGCTCCTCGCTGAGGTCAATCATGTGGGACGAGAAAAGAGGGGCACCGTGTGTGGCGTGATGGGCCTCTCCCCTGTCCAGCAAACCATCGATCCAAGGCAAAAGTTTTCTTGCGCAGTGGTCCGTATGGAGCACAACCGGCACGTCGTAGGCCTGAGCCATCTCATGGACATGAAGGGCTGCCGACACACTTCCGTGCACGGCCCCCGCTTGCCTGTCCAACTTCAAGGACTTCCCGGCGTAAAATGCTGCGCCTCCATTGGAAAGCTGCACGATGACGGGCGAATTGACCTTGGCCGCGGTTTCAAGCGTGGCGTTCAAGGAGTTTGTACCGATGACATTAACGGCTGGCAACGCGTAGCCATGGGCTTGGGCGTCGTCGAAAAGTGCCGCGACTTCTTCGCCGTGGAGCACACCTGATCGGAATTTGGACATGTGTTGGGTCTAATGCAGGCGCAAGTTACCCATGGGCACCCGCATCCGAATGCCGTCCATTCCAAGGATTTTCAAGGAATATCAAGAACCCTTGAACCTGCTCCCGAGCTCATTGCCCGGCCTCTAAAGCCCGCATCATTTGCGCCTCGTTGAAGGTCAACCATTTCAGGGATTGCCTCGCCTGTTCACTCCACGAACTCTCGGGATACACCTCGACCAATTGGCCATAAGCCTTCAATGCCCCCGCCGTGTCGAGAAGGGCCGTTTCACGAGCGAACCCCATTCTGAAAATGGCCTCTGGAGCAAAGGATGTCTGGGGATACCCTTCCACCACATTGAGCCACTGGCTCAGGGCTGCATCGACATCTCCCCTTCCCTGCAGTAAATCTGCCCTCCGCATGAGAAACGCCCCTGCCAGACTGTCACCATGGTGTCGATTCGCGAAATCCGCATATCCGCGCAACAGCCTACTCACGGATGACTGCACCTCGGAATCCGCCCAATCCACTCCGTCTGCACTCTTGAAGAATCGCTTGAAATCCTCTTCCCATTTTTCAATTTCCTCCCTTTCTGAAGACTGCAGACCGCGATCATTCGACGCCTCTCCACATGAGGAGGCCACCCAAGCACAGCAAGTCAGAACAAGCAACAAGCGTCCCATCATCGCTTGCCTTTTGTGGGGAAACGCATGGCGTAGTCTGCAGGCACTTTGCCTTTCGCAATGTCCTTCAGCTTTCCCTGCAGCATCGCCTTGCGAAGGGGAGACACATAATCGGGTATCATCACCCCATCCAGATGATCGTTCTCGTGCTGCACAATGCGGGCTGCGATGCCTGCCAAAGCTTCCTCGCGCAAGACCCAGCCCTCGTCGAAATACTCGACTTTCACCGAGACCGGACGCTCGACGGGCTCCCTGACACCTGGAATACTCAAACAGCCTTCCTCCATGCCACAGACCTCCTTGCTCTCCTCGAAAAGCACGGGATTGATCATGACCCTTTTAAACCCGGCACAGCCCGGGTCCCCCTGCTCTCCCTCTCCAAAGGGAGAACCGTCCACAACGAAGAGCCGAAGGGACTGCCCCACCTGTGGCGCCGCCAATCCCACACCTTCAGCGCGGTACATGGTTTCCCACATGTTTTCGATCAAGGCGTTCAACCCTTCCATTTCCCGCTTTACTTCGTCTGCTTCCTTCCGCAAGACGGGGTCTCCATATGCCACTACAGGTAGAATCATGGAGCAAATTTGCGCCAAACGGGACTTTGCCCCTGCTAACTTTGCGCAATGATGGGAAAACAACGTCCACTGGACCGGATAGAAGAAGCCATAGAGGACATCAAGCGGGGAAAGGTGGTCATCGTTGTCGATGACGAGGACCGCGAAAACGAGGGGGACTTCGTGGCTGCGGCCCGGTTTGCCACACCTGAGCTTATCAATTTCATGGCAACGGAAGGCCGGGGCCTGATTTGCGCTCCGCTCATCGAAGACCGATGTGAGGCGTTGGAGCTTGACTTGATGGTCAGCCGGAACAATGCTGCTTTCGAGACCCCTTTCACCGTGAGTGTGGACTTGGTCGGACACGGATGCACCACCGGCATTTCAGCATCAGACCGCGCCAAGACCATTCAAGCCTTGATCGACCCGGCCACTCAGCCCGACACCTTGGGCCGTCCGGGACACATCTTTCCCCTGAAGGCGCGCAAAGGCGGAGTGTTGCGCAGGGCGGGACACACTGAAGCGGCCATTGACCTCGCGCGCTTGGCGGGGCTGGAACCCGCCGGTGTCATCGTGGAAATCATGAATGCCGATGGGACAATGGCCCGGTTGCCTGAGTTGCTGGAACTCGCCGAACGATTCAGTCTGCGTATCATTTCCATCGAGGACCTGATCGCTTACCGCATCGCCAATGAAACTTTGATTGAAAGAACCGGGACGAGAAAGATGGAAACCATGCACGGTTCTTTTGAGTGTATCACCTATCGCCATACAGCCAGCGGTCGAGAGCATTTTGCGATGACCCGAGGCGAGTGGGACGAAGACACACCTGTTACGGTTCGAATGCATGCCAGCCAGCCCCATCTGGACCTGTTTGGAGATGCCGATGTCGGCAAAGGAAGAACATTCAATCAAGCGATGAAGAACCTCGGAGCGTTGAACTCAGCGGCCTTGGTTTACATACAAAAGGCACCAACTGCCATCGCAGAAATGACGCAAAACACTTCGTCCGCCCGCAGGGTTGATTCACATTCCGAAGCCTTGCCGGAAGCCGAATTTGTCAGACGGCAGGGAGGCGCCTTCGGGCTGGGCGCCCAAATTCTGCGGGACCTGGGAATACGCAAACTCAAGCTGATGAGCGACACCGCCCGTGTCACGAAGGGAATGACTCTTTACGGGTTGGAAATCACCGAGGTCATCCCCACCCATGCCGATTTATCTCGGCAGGATTGAAGCCCCACCCTTGATGGCATGAAAAAAGCCCGGCTGAGGACCGGGCTTTTTCACGACAGGATGACCGTCTTTATTTCTTGTGCTTACCGTAGCGGGTCCGGAATTTGTCGATTCGCCCGGCTGTATCCACGAGGGTATTCTTTCCTGTGTAGAAAGGATGACTCGCGGAGCTCACGTCTACCTTGATCACGGGGTAATCATTACCGTCTTCCCATTTCTCCGTTTCCTTGCTCTCGGCACAGCTCTTTCCAAGAAAACGCCAATCGGCCGTCAAATCCTTGAAAATGACGGTCCGATAGTTATCGGGATGAATACCTTCTTTCATAGGGTTCAGAATAGGCTGGCAAAAGTACAACGAATGAGCCAACCCCACAACGGACGGAACACGCCTGATTTTCGTTCCGTGTTCATTCATCTCTCGCGTAGACTCAACATAATGAACAGGTCGAGTTGGATAACATTGACGGCCACAGCGCTGCGACCCCGCCCCTCCCCACATACCTTGCAACGGTTTTAAGTGAGAAGGCTAGCTCCGGCTAGCTGAGCATCAAGTGATAATTTGGTTAAGTAGTCCCGCGGTGAAACGTCACCGCGGGATTTTTCTTTCCGCCTTTTTTCTCACCCAGACTGCCCTTTCGGTTCTTCCACATCTCTGTGTCGACACCGCACCCTGCAGCACACCCGTCTGCACCCAATAAATAAGAACCTTGCTTCATGTCGTTCCGCATGCGCTGGATTATGATGTTGACGGTTGTTTCAGCCGCACTCGCCATGGTCGCGCCCGGAGGAGTGGTCGTGGAAGGCCAACTGCTTCAACCGCCTGAACCGGGTCAAACGGTTCCGTTCACCATCACGGTTACCAAGGGTGGACTCGATTACTTCGGTCGCATCCTGATTTCCCTACCACCTGACTGCCGTTTGGAAGCACGGCAGCTTCTGGGGGGAAACTTGACAGAAGATGCGGAACGAAACCTGGCGGTCATCAGTTGGCTCAAGCTTCCAGAACGCGATCAATTCCAGCTCCAGCTCGACTTGAAAGTCGCCCCGACAGCCACGCCGGGATTCCGCTCCATGGAATGGGACTTCAGCTTCATCAGGAACAACGACAGGGTATCCGTGCGACCTGCACCGTTCCACTTTGAAATCGCACCTGCAGGGGCCCTCGCAGGCACACAAACCCCTCGTTTTGAGAGGGCAGAAGATGGAAGGGAAAGCTCGGAAGGGAAACAGCCCCTTGCTGCTGGAGACGATGCACCATCGGCGATGCGCTCAATGGAACGTTTGCGCGATGGAAGTTGGCAATGCACCCTTCAATTGACTGGCCTGCCCGAAGGTGGGTTTGTGAAGCTGTCTGAGCAATGGCCATCTGAATGCGCAGCAGAGGTTAGTTCTGGTGGTGGAAGTGTCGCGCAACGTTCTCCCACAGGCTTCGAATTCGTTTGGTTTGACTACGCAAATACCGGAAATGTTATTTATCGCATCGAAAACTGCTCGTTATCTAGTTTTAATGAAATTATCGGTTCATTATCCTATATCGATGGTGAAAACCCGCAAGAAATTGCCGTAATTCCTTCGAATTGGACCGAATACACAATGGATTTCTCCGAAAACAGGGAAAAATCCCATGAAATTGCCTACGAAATACAAGTTTCAGCGACGAAAAATCGAGTGGTTACCGATTATTTCAAAGCGAGGTTAGAATTTGGCTTTCCATTAGAGGAGGAAGAGGCAGAAGGTTGGTACAAATATTCATTTGGTTCCAGCCCGACGTATGAAGAGGCGAGAAGACTAAGGAATGAGGTGAGTGAATCCTATGATTTTATCGGTCCGTTCGTGATCGCGAAATCAGGGGGGGCTCGAATTCCAGTGCAGGAAGCACTGTTGAGGACGGGCCAATCGTGGAGACCATAAGTCGGAATCTGAACCAATTGTAATGAACAAACAGCCAGCCACTGCCAACCGCGAAACTCTGCCGAAAAACGCAGGGTGGACGGCTTGTATGCGTGGCTTCAGGTCTTGGCTTCAACTTGAGCGTGGTCTCAGTAACAATTCGGTTGAGGCCTATCTCCGGGATGTACAACGTCTGGCTTTCTTTGCCCAGAACCTGTACAAAGACCCTTTCGAGCCATCGGGTTTTGAAACGATTCATGTGGATGCCTTCGTGGCACAGCTGTACGATGAGGGCCTGAGCCGGAACAGCCAGAGCAGAATTCTCAGTGGCGTCAGAAACTTTTGCAAGTATTTGATTCTTGAAGGCATTGTCGAGCGGGATCCCCTTGAATTGCTCGACTCGCCCCGTCCAGAGAGGAAATTACCGGATGTTTTGGCTGTCGAAGAGATTCAAGCCATCATCGAAGCCATTGACCTTTCCCGGAAGGAAGGGATTCGCAACCGCGCCATTCTTGAAACCATGTACAGCTGCGGACTGCGTGTGTCCGAAGTGGTCGGGCTGAGGATGAGCTGCATCGACGAAGTCGAAGGGTTTGTAAAGGTGATCGGCAAGGGGAACAAAGAAAGAGTCATTCCCATTGGTGAATTGGCCTTGGAAACCATTTCCCGATACGTTGCGGAGTATAGGCGCTTCGTAGAAATTGAGTCGGGTTATGAAGACACGCTGTTCCTGGGACGCCGCGGCCGCGAACTCACACGCCAAATGGTATTCACCATGCTCAGGAGGACCGCACATGAAGCGGGCATTCGAAAGCAGGTGAGTCCCCACACTTTCAGGCACTCCTTTGCGACGCACCTCATGGAAAGTGGTGCCGACATTCGTGTAGTGCAAGAGATGTTGGGACACAGCTCGGTCAGTACCACCGAGATCTACACTCACTTGGACCAAAATTATCTGCGTGAGCAGATGGAGCAATACCATCCGCGCAACGTAAAAGCGTGAAAACGCTGGGAAGTTTGGGCTTCCTTTTGGGGTCCATTGTCATTCATATTTATTTCGTTCAACTGCCGGAAGGTGAACCCAGGGGTAACGCTGTCGGGGCTCCTGTGGAGCGCCATGTCTACGCCGTTCTAGAAGGTGACAGTCTGGCCTTGGACCTCAGACTGCCGCAGACCAAGCCCACTTTCCCGGTCGGTGTTGTGTTCCTTCATGGAGGTGGATTCAGTGCAGGCCACAGAAGCCTTGGCCCTCATGTCGATTTGCTGGAGGTCTTGGCGTCCGAGGGCATCGCCTCCGCGAGCATCTCATACCGACTCACCATGAAGGGCCGCGGGTTCGGATGCAACATCCCTTCGCAGGACAAGCAACACGCCGTGGAAAGCGCAGTCCAGGATGCGGAGACAGCCTTTGAGTGGCTGTCGCAATCTCCTCTCCCATTGCCCGAAGATTGGATCATTATGGGAAGCAGCGCTGGGGCAGAAGCCGCCATGTGGGCAGGATACGGTCAAGGCTCGACGTTGTTCCGGGGTGTTGTCTCTTTCTCAGGAGCGATCGATGCCTCCGTTCATGTGTCCGAATCCGCCCCTCCGTTCTTTGGCGTGCACGGTATGTGCGATGATGTGGTTCCATCGGGGAACGCACTGCACAGAAGATGTAACTCGGATGATCCCGGTGCATGGCCTCTCTGCGGAGGAGAGTGCTGGTCAAGCCGGATGTTTGAATCGGGCGCTCCTCATCAGTTTTGGGGAATCTGCGGCGGCGATCATTCCATCTGTAATTCCGCGATGACCGACGCCGAAATTCAGGACCATCTTGTCGCATGGATCAAATCGGAGTTTGCGTCCTCAACGCGTCAGTACCAATCTCATTCGCTTTCTCCCTTCGGCGAACGGGTGGAATGTCCGTCGCCGTGCCACTGACGGTCCTTTGGGGAAATGGCACGTATGTCCCAGTGTCCTGAAGCCCAATTCAGGATTTCTTCCACAGGAGTGCGGGCATCGATACCGGAACGATGCACCGGTTGGCCCAAAAGGTCAAGCACGAGAATCAACAACTCCGACGCCCGCGATGGCTGGATGGGCTTGGCCTGCGTCTGCTTGCTCAGCTTTTGCCCCCTCTCATTGACCAGAAGGGGCAAATGCCCCCAACGGCTCACTGCTTCCTGAGGCGCCAACACCTCCCGTAAAGCCATTTGACCGGGCGTACTCTCCAGCAAATCCGCTCCCCGGATAATGGAATTCACTCCTTGGTCAATGTCGTCGACCACAACAGCCAATTGATAGGCCCAGTATCCGTCTGCCCGGCGGACCACGAAATCACCTGACTGCGAAGCCTGTGCATGCTGTTGTCCTTGTACCTGGTCATTCCACGACCACAGCCGATCCTCCATTCTAAATCGGTGCGACCGGGCCGATTTCCCTTCGGGCAATCCCAATCGACAGGTTCCAGGATACACGGACGTTTCCGCCAACATCCTGCGCGTACAAACACAGCCAAATGCATGTCCTGAACCCAACAATGACTTCAAAGCACTCCGGTACATTCCATCCCGTTGCGACTGCCATACCACGGGGCCATCCCAATGCAGCCCAAATGCTGCGAGGGTCTTCAGGATGTCATCTGCAGCTCCCGGCACCTCGCGCGGAGGGTCCAAGTCCTCCATCCTGACGTACCACTTTCCATCGTGATGACGGGCGTCACACCATGAGGCCACTGCGGCGAGCAGGCTGCCGATATGCAGCCGTCCTGTGGGGGACGGCGCGAAGCGGCCGACGTAGCCGCTCCCCGACATCAGCGGACGAGCTTGCGGTACTTGATGCGCTTGGGACCGCTGTCGCCCAGGCGCTCCTTGCGGTTGGCCTCGTACTCGGAGTAGGTACCCTCGAACCACTCGACCTGGCTGTCGCCTTCAAAAGCGAGGATGTGCGTACAGATCCGGTCCAGGAACCAGCGGTCGTGGCTGATGACCACCGCGCAGCCGGCAAAGCTCATGATGCCTTCCTCCAAGGCGCGGAGGGTGCCGACGTCGATGTCGTTGGTGGGCTCGTCCAGCAGGAGAACGTTGGCCTCCGTCTTCAACGTCATGGCGAGGTGCAAGCGGTTGCGCTCACCTCCTGACAGGATGCCGCATTTCTTCTGCTGGTCGGAACCCGCAAAGTTGAATTTGGACACGTATGCCCGGGAGTTGACCAGGCTTCCGCCGATCTCCAACTGCTCGTTGCCACCGGACACGACCTCCCATACCGACTTCTCCGGGTCGATTTCCTTGTGGCGCTGGTCCACATAGCCGACCTCCACCGTTTCGCCGAAATCGACCGAACCTGCATCGGGCTGCTCCTCGCCCATCATCATCCGGAAGAGCGTGGTCTTACCCGCACCGTTGGGACCGATGATGCCGACGATGCCCGCTGGAGGCAAGGAGAAACTCAGGTCCTCGATCAGCAGGCGATCGCCAAAGGCTTTTTGCAAGCCGCTGACCTCGATGACCTTGTTGCCCAGGCGGGGCCCGTTCGGGATGGGGATTTCGAGGCGTGCCTCCTTCTCCTTGGTTCCTTCGGCCATCATGGACTCGTAGTTGCTCAGACGGGCCTTGTTCTTGGCGCGGCGTCCCTTGGGATTTTGACGCACCCATTCCAGCTCCCGCTCCAGCTCCTTGCGGCGCTTGCTCTCGTGCTTCTCCTCCTGGGCAAGGCGCTTGGTCTTCTGATCCAGCCACTCGGCATAGTTGCCCTTCCAGGGAATGCCCTCTCCGCGGTCAAGCTCGAGAATCCAGCCGGCCACGTTGTCGAGGAAGTAGCGGTCGTGCGTGACGCAGAGAACCGTTCCCTTGTAGCGCTCGAGGTGCTGCTCCAACCAGTCGATGGTTTCGGCGTCCAGGTGGTTGGTGGGCTCGTCCAACAGCAGTACATCGGGCGCCTGCAAGAGCAAGCGGCAGAGGGCCACACGGCGGCGCTCACCACCGCTGAGTTCTCCGATCTTCTGGTCGTCCGGCGGGCAGCGCAAGGCGTCCATGGCGATGCTCAGCTTGGTGTCGAGTTCCCAAGCATCCAGGGCATCGATGCGGTCCTGCACGGCGGCCTGACGGTCCATGAGGGCCTGCATCTTGTCCGGATCGTTCAGGATCTCCTCGTCCATGAACTTGTTGTTGATCTCCTCGTACTCCTTCAGGACGGCCACGATTTCCTGCGTGCCCTCCTCTACGACCTCGCGGACGGTCTTGCTCTCATCAAGGGTCGGCTCCTGTGGGAGGTAACCCACCGTGTAGCCATCGGCCCAGACCACTTCGCCCTGATAGGCCTCGTCCAGCCCGGCAATGATCTTCATCACGGTCGATTTACCGGAACCATTGGCACCGATAATGCCAATCTTGGCACCGTAATAGAAGGACAGGTAGATGTCCTTCAGGATGTGCTTTCCGGTCGGGGTCGTCTTGTTGACCTTGACCATCGAAAAGATGACCTTCTTGTCGTCGCTCATGTGATCGGTTTTGGGCTCCGGAAGGTAATCAGGCCTTGCGGAGTGTCAATTCGGTGATTTCGGGGGGCATGCCGATGCGCCCGGGGAAACCCAGCAAGCCAAAGCCTCGGTTCACGTGCAGCATTTGGCTTCCTTCCGTGTAGAGTCCACCCCAGCGCTTGTAGCGCAGACTGCTGGGTGAGAATTTGATGCCCAATGCAGGCAATTCGAGGCCCATCTGCATGCCGTGGGTATGGCCGGAAAGGGTGAGCTCTACGGGGGCTTTCCCGTCCATGACCCGGTCCTCCCAGTGGGTGGGGTCGTGGCTCAACAATACGGTCGGGAGCGTGGTGTCCGCTCCGTTCAAAGCGGCATCCAGGTCTCCGCTCTGGCGGAATCCCCTCCCCCAATTCTGTACACCGGCCAATAGCAACTGGACCCCTTGGTGCTCGATGACCCGGTGCTGGTCCAAGAGGAGGTCGAATCCCATTTCACCGTGAATGGCGCGGATCCGAGCGCGAACACGCTCCCTTTCCTCGTCTGTCCTTCTCGCATAATCGGCGTAATCGTGGTTGCCCAGGATGCTGAATTTGCCATACCGGGCCTCGAGCTTGCGGAAGCTCGGGATCCAGGGCTCTGCCTCGTCACTGCTGTCGTTCACCAGGTCGCCCGTGAAGCACAGGATGTCGGGCTTGAGCGCATTGATCATCTCCAACCCTTTCTCCACGGGCTCGATGTCTTCGAGGAAGCTGCCGAGGTGGGCATCGGAAATCTGCACGATGCGCAATCCATCCAGACCTTCCGGCAACCCCTCAATGGGAACATCATGTCGCCTGACGTGGTAGGCATACCGCCCGCGGGTCATGCCGTAAGCAAAAGCGCCAAGCAGTATGCCGGCCACACCTTGGCCTGTGAGGCTGATGAACGTGCGCCGCGGTATTCCGGGGCGGCCTTCCGGTCGGGTGAGCAACCATTGCAGACCCTGACGCACGGCCTCAATGATTTCCGTACCCGTGAGCCACAGCTTGGGGATGAGCAGGCTGATCAAGACCGCATGCGTCAGAAGCAGCAACTGGGGATGGTTCTCTCTCCACTCCGACCAGCTGAACACATAGATGCCGAACCAGATGAATTGAATCAGAGAAACGCCGAACCAGATGCGCCGGATCCAAACGAATGGTTCATGCTGAGACCACACCCTTTGCATGTTGCGCCATGCGCCCCATTCAACGAACAGCAGGATACCGAGAAGGATGAGGGCTACAATCATCACACGAGACCACGAGGGCATGGGGCGAAATTACCCCGGACCAAGCGCCTGAAGCAGACGGATGTGAACCTTTGGGAATTCAAGGCGCAGAGGATGGCTTCAGGCATGGGAAAGCAACAATGCTCGGGCCTCTTCAGCGCTGAACGGCCCGTCCATCAGCAGACTTCCGCCTTGTGCGGGGGGCCTGACCAGCAGCCAGCGATGGGCCCACCCGGCTTGCTCGACCGCTTCCAGATCGTGGGTCGCCAAAACCACGGATTTCCCTTCTTCGCACCATCGACCGACGTCCTCCATGAAATCCCGACGGGCCACGATATCGAGGAATGCCGTGGGCTCGTCCATCAACACCAACGATTCGGCCTGCACGAAAGCGCGGACCATCATGACGCGCTGTGCCATGCCATCGCTGAGGGTACTGATGGGCCTGTCTGCCCAAGATTCAATCCGCCCGCGCTCCATCGCTGCACCCACCTCATCCGCATCGGCTGCTCTGCCACTCGCATCGGCCGCCAGTTCCATGACGTCCCTCACCGTCAAGGGTGTGTCCTTGGGAGGCGTGGAAAAAACCAAGGCCAGCTCCCGGGCCCTGTCGCGCGGCGACATGGTAGACACCTCCTGACCTGCGAGTAGAATTTGGCCTTGGGCAGGGCGAATCAAGCCCGCTGCGGTCTTGAGCAACGTCGACTTGCCCGAACCATTTCGCCCGAGCACCACCAGACCCTCACCCGCTTTGATTTTGAAGTTGAGCACTCCGACACCCTCAGAAGGATGGCGCAGTTCCAGATCCTGGATGTGAAGAATCGCGTCCCTCATTTCGGTTGGGCTTGGGGCAGGGTTTTGCCAAACGGCCCCCACCGCATGATCAACATGAGGACCACAGGAGCGCCCACGAGACTGAGCACCGCATTGAGTGGAATGCCCATCCACCGGACCACGCCGTCCGCAAAGAGGGCCAAGTTGGCACCGGTCAACACGACGGGCCACAACATGCGGCGGTGACGGCCATTGACACCCGCGGCACGGACCAAGTGTGGCGTAGCCAATCCCAGAAAGGCGATGGGGCCGCACCATGCGGTCACGAGACCGGCCAGTGCACCGGAGGCTCCCAACGCACTCCACGTGAGCCTGCGCTCATTCACGCCCATGCTGCGCGCCGTGAGCCTGCCAAGGGTCCACATGTCGAGGCGACTGGATTCTCGCGCCGTCCAAATGGCAGCCGGCAGCAGGGCGACGACAATCAGGGCACAGGCCAGCCAGCCGCCATGGGCAAAGGAGCCCATGCCCCAATGGACGAACGCCTGCAAGGCACCGGCTTCGGCATCGGCCTGCAACACCGTGACGAGGGCTCCGGTCAGGTAGCCCACCATCAATCCGAAAATCAGCAGCGCAGTGCGGGAGCGGAAACGTCCGGTGACCAATCCGAGCATGGCCATCACGGCCCCGCTGCCCATCAGCGCGCCGAGGACCTGGGGCGCCAGGCCCAGGCTTTCTCCTGCGGCGCCGAGGGTAGCGCCGCCCAACGCGACCAAGGCGACACCGAGGGTGGCCCCCGAGGAAACACCGAGGACACTCGGGCCGGCCAAGGCATTTCTGAAATAGGTCTGCATCAGCAGCCCCGACAGCCCCAAAGCCGCTCCGGCCAATGCGGCCATGCAAAGCCGAGGCAGCCGCAGCCGCCACAGGATGGTACGCGCCAGTTCATTGCCTTGTCCCATCAGGGCCGACCACTGGTCTGACCACGATAAGTCTGCAGGACCGGTGAGCAATCCAACCAGGAAGAGGACCAACAAGAGTCCGCAGAGCCAGAGGGTGTTCTGTCTTCTCATGGCCGCGATACCGTCCTTTGAAAGTAACGACCTCCGAGGCTCAACGAATCGCCATGGAAGAGATCGTGGAGATCGGACAACATCCGGTCGGGCTCCAGTATGGCTTGCCCGAAATAGTCGACTTCGTGGGTATTGCAATGGAAGAGCAGTTTGCCCTCCAATGGAATCCATGACATGTCCCGCACCGCATCTTCCGTGTACCAGCCTTCCGGAGCATGCACCACCTTTCCCCAAGCGTCTGCACCCAATGCCAACACGGCGAACTGCTCACGGTCCATCTCCACATTTCTTCCTTCCCTTCTCAAGCCCATCTCAGCCTCAACCCCGGCGTCCAATAGATAGTGGCCGCCCGCATCTTCCACCAATCGGGCCACCAATCCATCGCCGGTCGGTGCGGTCCACCCTCCTCCTTGTTCGCTTCCTGTAAATACCGATGGTCTGCCTTGCTCGGCATCTTCAGCTCCTTGCTTGCGGATGCGGTTGTACCGTTCGGCAATGGCATCGAAGAGGGAATCCGCCCTCTCCTTCTGCCCCGTCAACCAACCGAAAACCTTGATGTACTCGGCCCGGCCCAATGGGTGAGGCTCCGCATACTCCCGAAAAGCCATGACCGGGACTCCGGTGCGCTCCGAAACCCCTTGCATGGGATCCCCGAAAGGGTATGAGGTGAGAATGTCCGCGCCGGATACGAGCAGGGCTTCTTCATCCAGCCCGCCATCTCCACCGAGGTTGACCAAAGGCGACGACACAACCGCGGAATCCAAGTCAACCCTGTCCAAATACCCGGTCGCACACCAAAGAGCCTCTGCCTCCAAAGCACGGAGATGAGGGGCGTGGGTCGTTGACCAGGTGGCCACCCGCGCGGGAATTTGCAAGGGGATGCCTTCTCCTTCCGTTGCAGCTGGTGTGGCCTGCTCCCCTGCCGACCTGACCCACAAAATGGTACGTTCGTCGGTCTCTTGGATCCACAAGGAATCTCCCCCTGCTGAAAGCGAGAAGTATTGAGCAAACTGAACTCCCTGCCCTGCCTCGGGTGCCGGCGCCTGTCCCCTTTGTGACTCGGTAGCTGATTGGCACGAAGCCCCCATGAACGCGAACAACCACCCGTACAGCCAAAAGCTCGTGCGGCAATGAAAGCAAGCTAGGGCCGGCCTTCCTTTTGCACTTGCAAGACGGGTGGTGGTAAAGTCCATCCCCGCAAAAGTACGGGGGTCAGGAGGGCCTTAAATTGGGGTCGAACCCGCAACGACCGGAAATGCCCATTCCAGCAGAGGAAATCAAGCGCCAACAGCGCGCCGACGCCATGAAGTTGAAGCTGTCCGAAATGGACCACTTGTACCAGCATGTCAAGCTCGGTGGCGGGCAGTCCAGAATCGACAAAGAGCATGCCAAGGGCAAATTGACGGCCCGGGAGCGGTTGGACTTGCTGATGGACGAGGGCGAGGATCTGATCGAGATTGGCGCCTTTGCGGGCCATGGCATGTACAAGGAGCACGGCGGGTGCCCCGGCGGCGGATGTGTTGTGGTCATCGGCAAGGTGAGCGGCGTGCGGTGCATTGTGGTCGCCAACGACGCCACGGTCAAGGCGGGCGCCTGGTTCCCCATTACGGGCAAGAAAAACCTGCGGGCGCAGGAGCTGGCCTTCGAGCTGCACCTGCCCATTCTTTATCTGGTGGACAGCGCGGGCGTATACCTTCCGATGCAGGACGAGATTTTCCCGGACAAAGAGCACTTCGGGCGCATTTTCCGCAACAATGCCCGCTTGAGTGCCGCCGGCATTCCGCAACTCGCCGCCGTGATGGGCAGCTGCGTGGCGGGCGGCGCCTACCTGCCGATCATGAGTGACGAGAGCATCATCGTCAAGGGTACGGGCAGTATTTTCCTCGCCGGGCCCTACCTGGTCAAGGCGGCCATTGGTGAAGACGTAGGTGCCGAAGAACTGGGCGGCGCTGAAATGCATGGCAGCATCTCGGGTGTCATCGACCATGTGGTGGAAGACGATCGGGAAGCCATTGCCCTGCTGCGCAAATTGATGGAGCACCGCCGAGGAAGACCCAGTGTCAGGAACTACGCCCGGATCCAACCTGCATTGCCCGCGGGTGATCCCGAAGAGCTATTGACCATCTTGCCCGAGTCCCGAAGGGAGGCTTACCACGCGCGGAACTTGCTCGCTGCCTTGGTGGACGGCGGCGAATACACGGAGTTCAAGCGGGACTATGGAAAGACCCTCCTGTGCGCCACGGCCCGGATTGACGGATGGAGCGTCGGCATCGTCGCGAACCAACGCACCCTGGTCAAGAGCGCCAAACAGGGAACGCAATTCGGCGGCGTCATCTACTCGGACAGCGCGGACAAGGCCGCCCGTTTCATCATGAACTGCAACCAGAAGGGGATTCCGCTGGTGTTCCTGCAGGACGTTACCGGCTTTATGGTGGGCTCCAAGAGCGAGCAAGGGGGCATCATCAAGGATGGAGCGAAACTGGTCAATGCGATGGCCAACTCCGTTGTGCCCAAGTTCACCATCATCGTGGGCAACAGCTACGGTGCAGGGAATTACGCCATGTGCGGCAAGGCCTACGACCCGAAGTTCATCGTGGCTTGGCCATCGGCTGAACTCGCCGTGATGGGCGGTGCACAGGCTGCGGGGGTACTCCTTCAAATCGAGGTGGCCGCGCGCCGCAAAAAGGGGGAGGACATCACTCCCGAACGAGAAGCTGAATTGCGCGCAGAAATTGAATCGCGCTACGCCGAACAGATTTCCCCTTATTACGCAGCCGCCCGATTGTGGGTGGACGCCATCATAGACCCACGGGACACGCGTGTCTGGATTTCGGAGGGCATCGCAGCGGCCGATGGCGCGCCTGAGGAGGGGCCCTATCGAACCGGGGTACTGCAGACTTAATCCTGGCGGCCCTCAAGCCCTTTCCCGCCGCATCAATTCGGCGAGCATCATCTTGAGCATCTCCTGCTCTGACGAAGCATTGCCTCCATGGCGTGCTTGGATGCCCTGTTGCAGGATCAGCATGGCATCGAGCAAGTCCGCCTCTTCCTCTACCCATTCGGGAAGGGCTTCGAACAAAGTCAAGGCCTCTACCATGATGGGCATGCCCTGCTCTACCGCTCGCGTGGACAGGGTACGCAAATGGCCTTCAGCGCTGCCCCCGCATTCCCAAAGGAATCCAAGCAGTTCAGGCAATTGTTCTGCGTGTTCGGGCAGCAATGCCGTTTCCATCAATACCGCTCCAGCTCCTTCCAGCTTGAGCCCACGGAGCAATTTGCCCACTTCAATGCGGACTCCGTCCTCCTCCGCTTCTCCGCGAAGGCGCACCAATTCCGGAATGGTACTCAATTCTCCCTCTTCCGCGACACGTTTCAATGCCGCATCGCGACGTTCGGCCAAAGGCGAGTGCAATCCAGCATGCAAATCAGCCAAGGCGGCCGTTTTCTTGGGACTCATGCGGCGAAAATACTCCGCCAAGTCAAGGTTCGGACGCCCAGCGTCCTCCCCATTCCGCAACCTCGGATAAAATCAACGCGGTGGCACCCCAGATAAAGGGGGTATCCGGCAAGGCAAACCCCGGTACCTCCCATCGAAAGTTCTTCATCCCCGGCATGTGTATGCTCACGCGCTGGTGCTGCCGATAAGCGGGATTGAGCAAATGCTCGAGTCGAATGCGGTGAACTTTGGCCACCTCTACTTCATCGGGATTCAATTCCTTCGGCAGGTCCACCGGGGCTATGAAAGGCCGCACCACGAATCCGCTCGGGACCACATGCACCTCCGTTAGGGCAATGGGGCGCATCAAGGGCACATGGTCCCAATCGAGCCCCAGCTCCTCACGCCACTCCCGCAATGCGCACTCCTTCAGGGACTCTCCCTTTTCTCTTGCCCCCCCCGGAAGGGCCATCTGTCCGCCATGTGGCCCCTTTTCCGGAGTCCGTTCTATAAGGGTAATCACGCCCTCGTCTTCTATGCCGACCAGCACAGCCGCTTCTCGAAAGTCCGTGCCCACTTCGCCGTTGGTTCGGGCCTCCGAGGCACTCGACCGCGCGTAAGGCATCATCGGTCGATGCGCCTCCAATCCCGGCAGCGGATGTCCCGCATCCGCCCATTCCCTCCACTTCACCCCACGCCTTGATCCGTCCTTTTTGGTGCCCAAAGATTCCACGACCCTAATTTCGCTCAATCGTGTATCAATTGGGTGCAGAATGCTGGTTCCCTCCTTCGGAGGCCTTTAGGGAAGATGGATTGGTGGCCATCGGTGGGGATCTATCTCCCGACCGTCTGCTGCTCGCCTATGAACGTGGCATCTTTCCATGGTCGGCCCCGGAGGACCCTTTGCTCTGGTGGTCGCCTGATCCGAGGGCCGTGGTGCGCGCCGATAGGGTCAAGGTCAGCAAGAGCATGCGGTCCGTGCTCAATCAGAATCGATTCACCCTTACCCTCGATCGCGACTTCGAAGGGGTCATCAGAGGCTGCGCCGATCGTCCCGATGAGGGAACTTGGATTACCCCTTCCTTCATTGATTCCTATCTGGAATTGCACACGTTGGGCTTTGCGCACAGTGCTGAAGCATGGAATGACAAGGGCGAACTCGCGGGAGGACTCTACGGAGTGAGTCTGGGCAACATGTTTTTTGGGGAATCCATGTTTTCTAAGGAATCCAATGCCAGCAAGGCCGCCTTCGTCGGTTTGTCCCGAATGCTTGTCAGCTGGGGGTTCGAGTGGATTGACTGTCAGATCATGAACCCGCATTTGGCTTCCCTTGGAGCGGAGAATATCCCGCGTGCCACTTTCCTTCAAGCCTTGGAGGAAGCCATGAAGCGAAATACCCTCCGGGGACCCTGGTCCGTCACATGAAGCCCCACGGTAAGACATCTTCCCGTCACTGGATTGAATGGGGCTCATCGGATGCAGGACCCATCCGAAGGGGTCGATGGAGAAGATGGACGGCCCTTTGGCTGCGATGGCGTGGATGGAAATGTGAAGGCCCATTTCCCAGGGGAAAGACCCGGGGCCTCCTCATCATGGGACCCGGTCTACCCCATCACTGCCCTCAGTCGCGGCTGGTGGAGCATCACCTGAAGGGCCGTGTCTGCTGGTGGCCGGTTTCGCCTCCAGAGATCCTGGGCTCCTCCCCTTCCCTTCATTTGCCTTTCCGCCCCCCCTTAGAGTCCGAGACCAAAATTCTGGTCGAATGGAATCCAGAGTACATAGAATCGGTGCTCTCGTGGGCCCGTGAAAACGAATGGAGCGTTCAACTCATCAGTCTATCGAATCCGCTTCGGAGGGTCAGGTGCAACACCCCCTTTCTGCCCGGAAAATTCACGAAACGCGAGTGCGCGTATGTGGAGAGGGTGTTCAGCTACTGGCGTTGACCTCATGTTATCAGGGGGTTGCCCCTACGTGAACAAGTTGTCCATATCTGAGCGCTTAAAAACTTCAATTTCGTCATCGTCTCGGGCTACTTTGCAACTGTTGAGCAGAGGAGTTCGACACGATTCACAGTTCTAAACCCGTCCCGACCTATGGATAAGCACGACTTGATGATCCTGGACATTGTTCAACAGCATAAAAAGGAATTGCAGGAACACATTCGCCTGTCCACACTCGAGCGCAACTTCTGGAAGAGGATTGAAGGTGATGTTACATTGAGCGTCGGCCAAGCGAGAATTGGAGAGCGCATTACCCGGCTCTACCTCGACGGTATGATCCAGAACAAGAATGGATACATGCTGACGAAAAAAGGCCGCGAGGCTTTGAACATGGAGGGCGAACGTCTGGCACAGGTAGCTTGACCCTCATCGCCCGTTTGTCATGAAAAAGGCCTTCTCTCGAAGGCCTTTTTCATAGGAGCTCTTTTCATTCATTGCCCGATCCGGGCACTTTGTCAAGATTCTTCCAGAATCTCCAACTTGGGATACTTCTCCCTCCAGAAATCCAACTTACTCGGGTCTCTGACCGTGATGACTGTCCTGCCATCGAGGCGGACTTTAATGTTGGGCTGCAGCTCCTTGGTTTTTTTCTTCTTCTTCGCCATGTCAGGTCGGTTGCCTCTGTAACAGTTTCAAACCGTTGAGGTTCCCAATGAACGGAACTCCTCGCCCACTTCCAAGGCTCAGGGCATCAATTGTGAAACTTTCCAATAGCGTTGTCCACAGATTTCTATCGATTTTCCAAGCATCCGCAGGCTTCATGCCCGACGAAAAATCCGGAAACCAAAGCCCGCGATGTAAGCGTAACAAAGGGCGGGCAGCAGCAATGCCGCACCAAAACCGGCAACGTCTACGATGGCTCCAAAGGCGGGCGGGATCACCGCCCCGCCCACGATGGCCGTACAGAGAATACCACTGCCTTGAGGCTTTGCGTCTCCCAACTCCTCGATGCCGAGGGTAAAAATGGTCGGGAACATGATGGAATTGAACAACCCGACCGCAAGCAGCATAAGAAGAGCACCCAATCCTGTTGCGGTGCTGCTGCCCACCACCAACGCCAAGGCCATGGTGGCGAAAATGCCGAGGAGCAGTGAAGGTTGAAGTCGCCGCATCAACCCGGCTCCTATGAAACGTCCGAGCATGGCCCCTCCCCAATAGAAGGTCAACAGAACGCCCAATTTCCCCTTCGGATCCAGATTGACTACAGATTGCCCTTTGATGGAAGCCGCCAGTTCTGCCATCCGCGCCAACACTGGATGAGATTGCATCATCTCGTGGACATTCAAGTTCAATCCATAGTTGACCATATAGCTTCCCAAAGCGACCTCCGCACCCACATAAACAAAAATGCCAGCTGCTCCTGCCATCAATCTCCGATTGGAAAGAAGAGGCGCCAGTCCCTGATCTTCTCCTTGGCCCCCCTCCAAAATCCGAGGCAGGGAAACCTTTCGGATGATGAAAGCCAATGCGAGAAAGGCAACGGCGAGGATGACAAAAGGCCCTTGCACAGCGCTGGCTTCTATCGACCGATACACCTCGAGGGCCTCTGCCGTCATCGACGATTGTTCCGCGCCCGATTTCACAGTATCCCCCAGCAGGTAACCCGCACTGATGATGGGTGCGATGGTCGTTCCCAGCGAATTGAAAGCTTGCGCCAAGTTCAATCGGCTGGAAGCCCCCTCTTCAGGCCCGAGCACCGATATGTACGGATTGGCGGCCACCTGCAGTACGGTGATGCCCGCTGCAACAACAAACAAGGCCAGCAAAAACAACGGGAACAATCGGGTCGACGCCGCGGGGTAGAAAACCAGGCACCCCATGGCTGCCAAGGAAAGTCCGGCGATGATGCCATTCTGGTAGCCCATCCTCTTGATCATTCTGCCTCCAGGAATGGAAATCACCCCATAGGCCGTGAACCAAGCGAATTGAACCAATCCCGCCTGCAGGTAGGTCAATTCAAAAACATCTTTGAGCCTCGGAATAAGGGCATCCACCAAGACCGTAATGAATCCCCACATGAAGAAGAGGGAGGTCACGGTGATGAACGCTCCCCGAAATTGCTGCACTTTGGTCATGGACCAAATGTAACGTCACCCCGGAAACGCAGAGCGCATCAACAGATCGGGTCCATCGGGTTCAACCCGCCATCAGCGCATCAACTCGAACGTCCCGAGCAACTCTTCGGAATCAGTGCGCGCGCCTTTCCATATGATGCGATAGCTATACAAGCCCTCTGGAGCGTAGTGATCGCCTCCCTTCACATTTCCGACCCATACATCCTCGGGATCCGTGCTGTGAAAGACCCAGTCGCCCCAACGGTTGTAAATGGTGAGCTCGTAAGACACCAAATCGGATATGACCACTTGGAAAGCGTCATTGATCCCGTCATTGTTCGGAGTGAAAGCACTGGGTATGTAGATCAAAACCGGCCCCTCAATCAAAGTATAGGCGCTGTCCGTGCAACCCAGCGGGTTGGTCACCGTCAACTGGGCATAGTAGTCATTAATGCCGTCGTACTCGTGAATGGGACTGGGCACGTCACTTGTTGCCCCATCTCCGAAATCCCACTGGAAATCGCATGTCGAACAAGGAGGATCCGGGGTAGCGATGAATTCAACCCGGGTATCCGACAAATAGCTCGTTAGGAAATCACTGTAGATGTATTGCACTCCAACCGTCACACTTTCCGTGAGGCTCTGACCACAGATATCCGTGACCTCTACAGGATATGTGGCGGAAGTATTCGGTTCCACACTTTGGTATTCACCGTATGCCGAGATGGTGGGCCACTCGTAAACGAACCCCTCTTCTCCTCCTGTAGCGACAGCGGTGAGGGCCACTGTAGTCCCTCTGCAGACCGTCGTGTCCGCAGAAACCTCCAGGGTCATGGGGACATCGGGAATCACAAGCAGGGAAGCGGTTTCGTTCTCTCCACCACAACCGTCCAACACCTCTACTCCAATGGGAGTGGACACAAAACTCTGAACCGTAATCTGGGCATCATTGCCCCCATAAGGCACCCCTCCCAAGGTCCACTCGTAGATGTAATCTCCTGCACCGCTGATGATGTCCACAGCTATGACGGTATTGTCAACGCAAGAAGCATAGATAGAATCGGGCAATCCGATTTCGAGCGGCGGATTGTCGATGGTCACGGAGGTCGAAGCGCTCCCTGTGCCCTGACAATTATCGGTTACCTCTACAGTGAAAGAAGCGGGCAGCCCGTCGGTGTATGTGTATGAATCATTTGATCCGACGAGGTTGAAATTCTGGAACCATTCATAAGTGTAGACACCACTACCTCCGGATACCGTAGGCGTCAGAACGAACTGCTCTGTGCATGGTCCGACATAAGTGTCGTCGAAGGAAACATTCACCGGCGGGCTGACCACCACGATGTCCGTCGTCAACTCCACGTTCTGACCGCAGGCGTCGGAGACATTCAGGCTCACTACCATGTCCTCATCCGTCGTCCAATCCAATGTGGAATTGAACCCGAGGAAAGAAAAGCCTTCGGTCCAGCTGAAGTTGTAGGGCGCTTGGCCCCCATTGACAGTGGGCGTAATGCTGAACGGAACATTGCAACTCACATCGTAAGCCGGGTCCAGATCGATGATCATGTCGGGCACATCGACATCGACATTAATGGTAGCGGATCCTGTCAACCCGCACTCATCTTCCACCGTCAATGTGACACTGGACACCCCCATCCAAGTGGACACATCCAAGGAAGTATTCGTCCAACTGAAAAGAAGTTGACCATTCTCATCGGTCCATGTGTAGGTGTATCCCGTTGTACCGGGGTTTCCTCCGCCTACATCGGAAAAAACGGTTTGGAAGCCATTGCACGGCAGCAGCAGGTCGCTGCCGATGTCCACCGTGATGGGGGGGTACTCTACGACGTCCACCTCGAAAGTGCCATCATCAGCTGGCATCCCGCATGTGTCGGATACGGTCAATACACAAGGGTAAAGACCCGGGGTGTCGGGAACAAAGTTGTAGGCCACCGTGTCTTGACCCGGATTGCAGCTCCAATCAAAAATGAAGTTGCCGTAGCCTCCCGTGATGGTGGGGACCAACGTTACAGAATCTCCTACACAGAGTGAGGTATTGAATCCATCTACCTGAAGGGGTTCTGCCGTGTCGTTGATATCAAACTCGAAGTAACTCGTCAGACCTCCGCCATTACACGCAGCCAGATTCAAGATTTCCATCTGAACGGTCTCCACGCCCTCGTCAACACCATCCAGGTCTGCCACAATAGAGAACTCTTGGGTTTCGATCCCAGGGGGAAAAATCACGGTCAACGGCATGGCGGTGTAATCCACCCCATATTCTGCTGAACCCGAGTAGACGATTTCGATGGACTCCTCCACTGCCAAATTGGTCTCAAGCGGCCGAGTGAACACCATGATGGCCTCACCGCAATCTTCATACATAACAGGAGGGTCATTGACTATGTCCGCACCCACATCAATGTCAAGCGCAATGTCGACAACAGCATTGGATTCAAATGAACCTGACTCGAGAATCACAAATGACTCCAACGCGGGATCCGAACCATCCGCAATGGCAAGGCGAATGTGATAGGTTGCTCCACATTCAACCTCGCTTTCCGCCGTAAGTCGGGTGGTGTATCCGTTCTGACACAGGATATCATGAGGAGCGGGATTGTCAATGTAATAGGCCGAATTGGTTACATCATTGACCGAACTGATGGTGATGGCCAATTGTGGATCTGTATCCGGAACCTCTGCCAAGTTGATGGCATTGTCTGCGTAAGGGCCGTTGATGCCAGGACCACTGAGGAAAAAACCGAAAATATCGTTGTATTGACTGTTGACCCACCCCAAATACTCATCAGAACCGAAGACATAGTTGAACCTGACGGTATCGCCTGTGGCCACGAAATCAAATTCAATGGCGCACACGTCATTTACGCTGCTTACTGTGAAATTTTGACCAATCAAAGGAGGCACGCTATTGGCAATGTTCAGCAAATCCGTATCGCCCGAAACCTCCATTCCGTCGTCAATGAAATCGTCCGCACATCCTGTTTCGATGTTGGCGGGATTGCTCGCCACTTCCGTGGAAAGAATGAGTCCCGCCTCAATGGGAAACTCATCCAAACTGAACCCCGTGATTTGACCAATTTGTAATGTGCTTCCTGTGAATTGCACATTGGTGGCCTCTACTCCTGACCCGAGTAGCACATCGTTGACATATTCATCGGGCGTCAGGGTGCCATCCACCTCGAGTTGGGCGCTCAACGAAGTGCCCAACATGGCCATCCACAGAAATGTCCCAAACCTCTTGGCGGCGGGTATCGAAAGCACGTGCCTTTCCATGATTTACCTCAGTTCTGGTGTTACTCGAAGGTAAGACAACGAAAAAGGCGAAAGGTTGCGTCCCTTTCGCCTTTTCAAACGACATTGATTTGAACAGAGCCTGAATCAGTTCACGGCAAACTCGGAGAGTTCTTCGCGAAGGCGCTTCCGAGCGTGGAAGATGCGGCTCTTGACCGTCCCCATGGGAATTCCCAATTCCTCGGCAATCTCATCGTAGTGAAATCCATCGAGAAACATGGAAAATGGACGGCGGAAATCGTACTTCAACCGGGAAATGGCGGACTGGATGTCGTCAATGTTGATGAGCGAGGTCACCGAATCGTGGTGGTAGTCCTGATTGGAGTTCAAAAAGAACTGGTTCTCAGTCTGGTCGACGATGGTATTCTGGAAACGCTTCCGCTTGTAGTTGTTGATGAAGATGTTGCGCATGATCGTGTACAACCACCCTTTGATGTTCGTACCCTCCTTGAAATTGTTCTTGTAGCGCAACGCTTTGACAAATGTCTCCTGAACCAGATCATTGGCATCTTCCCTGTCTCGGGTGAAGCCCAAGGCGAAACCGGACAGAAAACTCTCGTGAGAAACCAAAAGGTTGTTGAACTCGATAGTGGACATATGTTCAATGTTGTGATCCAAAGATTAGACAAAATCTAATTGCGGCCAAATTCCTGTTCAACTTTTTTGAAATTTTGATTAACAAACTGGGCTTTTTGCAGGGATAGCAGGCGGATTGTTCAGCTTCTAAAGCGCAAGACAGAACAAACACCTTCCCTCTCACCCTGTACATTGACATGTGAGGGGGAGGTGCACAGAGACGTGGAGGTTTCCCCTGGATTGGGTTAAACGCTCTGATCTCTACTGTAAGATTTGGGAACCGTGGAGTTCTCCGCGCCAGCGACTTCAGGTGCTCAACAGTGCCCCGATCAATGACTGCCCGTCTGGATGGAGCAGCAATCGTGGGTCTGGGCTCTCGACGCCGGCGAAGACCCGGCCTGCAAAGTGGAACGACAACTGGGTCCCGGAGACCTCACGCAACACCCGACGCAAGTAGTCTGACACCCCATTCTCAGCTGGGAAGGTGGTACAATACGCCACACATTTGAGATTGGGGAATTGCGGTGCCATCTGGACCAAGTCTTCCAGTGGAACGGACTGACCGAGGAACAAGCTCTTGTACCCTGCCTTCCGCAGTAAATAGTGCACCATCAGCAGACTGATGTCATGGATTTCCCTTTCGGGCAGGAAGAGCGCAAAAACTTCGTCTTCGTATGCAGCATCCACTGGAGGCAATTCATCCACCGCCCTGAAGAGCCGTTGACGAATGAGGTTGCTCACAAAGTGCTCGTGTGCTGGACAAATGGCACTTGTCAGCCACAACATTCCGATTTGCCCCATGAAGGGCAGATACAGACGAAGCAGCAAATCGCTGAATCCCGCTTGGGATTCGTAGGTACTCGATACACTGCGAAACAGCTGCTCATCGAAATTGAGCATGCTGATCTTCAGCATTCCCAGCCAGTGGTCTTCGCTGGTCGAGGCCGTCCCCAGTGACCGGATCGCGGCCTGGACGTCGGCCTTCCCCATGGAAGCAATCTGCGAAATCTTGTGGCCGTTCTGGTTGAGCAGACTGACGTTCAGCAAATGCTTGAGGTCTTCCGATGTGTAGAACCGAATGTTCGTGGAGGTGCGCCGTGGGGATAGCAGGCCATAACGCTGCTCCCAAGCGCGGATGGTGTGCGCTTTGATGCCCGTGAAATGTTCGAGATCCTTGATGGAAAATTCCTGCACTACTGCGGTCACATTATGTCAAACACCCGGTCGGACCGTTTGTTCGGATAAAGATGTCACCGCCATTAGTTTTGGCAGGCCCCCAGACCACCTCCCTATGCCCGCAATCCACCTTCTTGAAGACAACGGCTGCGTCGCCCTGCACCCTTTCCACCATTTGGATGGTGCGGGCAGCATTCGAATGGGAGCCTTCACGCAAGCGGATCGCTGGTCATTTGTGGAGGAGCAGTGCGCCGGAAAAATGCCGGAAACCAACAAGGCACTCAAGATCAATGCCCGCTGGGTACCCAATGAAAAGACCGCTGCTGCACTTTTGACGCTCCGGGAAGGAGAGTCGCTGTATCATGATGATGTTTTCCTCGCACATTGGGAGGATTCAACCGAGACCGTCAGGAAAAAGTCACTGGGCGACCCGCCCTTTCTCCTCTCCCACGCCAATCAGCTGTTCACCGAGCTCCACGTTCAATTGCCCGCTGACCGTATGGACCTGAACCGTCAGTGGGACCTGCAATGGGAGCCAGAACTGCCGCACACCCTCATTTTTGGTGATGCCTCCGAACTCGGGGTATCCAAGGGCGCCTTGGTCAGAGCAGCTTCCATCAATACCGAGGAGGGAATGGTGGTCATTGGCCCTGATGCCGTCGTTGAACCCGGAGTCCACCTCAAAGGGCCTTTGGTCATTGGGGCGGCTTCCACGGTTCGAATGGGTGCCCGAATTACAGGTCCATCGGTTATTGGTCCCCACTGCAAAGTCGGGGGAGAGATCTCCAATGTCAGCTTTCAAGGATGGGCCAACAAGGCGCATGATGGATTTTTAGGGAACAGCGTCATTGGACGCTGGTGCAACCTCGGCGCCGGCACGGAATCCAGCAACCTGAAGAACACCTACGGGGAGGTCAAGCAATGGAATCAGGAATCCGGCACCCTGGAAGGCACCGGGTTGCAATTCTGTGGACTGCTCATGGGTGACCACAGCAAGTGCGGTATTGGCACGACGTTCAATACCGGAACAGTAGTGGATCCGGCCTGTGCCATTTTCGATTCGGGATTCCCACCCAAGCACCTCCCCCCCTTCAGTTGGTTTAACGCACGCACCGAGGAGATGCAGATCCAATCCTTGGACCGGATGCTGAATACTGCAGCCAAGGTGATGGGGCGTCGAGGGGTGACAATGTCCGAAGCCCAACGCGACAACCTGACACGTTTGTACCATGAGCGCCTCCCACCGGGAAGTTGACCTGCCAACTTGACCCTTTCCAGGCCCATTCATCCCCATGGCTTGATTTATGACTTTCAGAAACCGATGCAAGAAGAAAGAACGTTTCCCCTCCTTTTGAATGAGGAATCCGAGGACCACGTCACCATTCCCCTGCTGAGTTCAGAGGATGAGGCGGCCATGGAGCGTGAGGACACGCCGGAAGCCCTGCCGATTCTCCCATTGAGAAACACAGTTTTGTTCCCCGGCGTGGTGCTTCCCATCAATGTGGGCAGGGATCAAAGCCTTGAGCTGCTCAAAGCGGCGCACAAAGGTGGACATGACATCGGTGTCATGACGCAGGAGGATAGCGAGGTCGAGAATCCGGAAGGCGGAGACCTGCACGATGTGGGAACCGTCGCGCGCATCGTAAAAATGCTGCGCATGCCCGACGGCTCCAATACCGTCATCATCCAGGGAAAGCGCCGCTGTCGAATGGGTGAGGTCCTGGAAACCGAGCCCTATCTGCGGGCCCGGGTGAGTCCCTTTCCCGACACGGAGGATCCGTGGGATGACACCGAGCGGGAGGCCATGCAGCAAAGCCTGCAGGAAATGAGCATGGACGTCATCCAGAACAGTCCCAACATTCCCTCCGAGGCGGCCATCGCCATCAAGAACATTGATTCCCTGCGCTTTCTGGTGCACTTCATCGCGTCCAATATGAATGCCGAGAAGCAGCAGAAGCAGGACCTGCTGCAGATTCCCGGTTTGAGGGGTCGCGTGGAGAAGGTCATGGAGTTGCTCGGCGAGGAGCTGAAGGTGCTGGAGCTCAAGCACGACATCCAAAGTCGGGTCAAAACGGACATCGAGAAGCAGCAGCGCGAATTCTTCCTGCACCAGCAGATGAAGCAGATTCAGGAAGAGTTGGGATCGGATCCGCACAAGGAGGACATCGCCGGAAAAAAGGCCCGAGCCGGGACCAAGGACTGGCCGGAGAAGGTGGCCGAGACTTTTGCAAAGGAAATCGGCAAGCTCGAGCGCATGAACACGCAGAGTGCCGAATACAGTGTGCAGTCCAATTACCTGGACCTCCTGCTCGACCTTCCGTGGAACATCACTTCCGAGGACAACTTCGACCTTGCCCATGCCCAGGAGATCTTGGACGAAGACCACTACGGATTAGAAAAGGTAAAGGAGCGCATCATTGAGCACTTGGCCGTCCTCAAGCTCAAAGGCGACATGAAATCGCCCATCATCTGCCTTTACGGTCCTCCGGGGGTTGGAAAGACTTCCCTGGGCAAGTCCATCGCCAAGGCACTGGGCCGCGAATACGTGCGAATGTCGCTGGGCGGCATGCGGGACGAAGCGGAGATCCGCGGCCACCGCAAGACCTACATCGGCGCCATGCCAGGTCGGGTCATTCAGAACCTGAAGAAATCCGGAACCTCCAACCCCTTGTTCGTCCTTGACGAGATTGACAAGCTGAGCCGAGACCTTCACGGCGACCCCTCCTCGGCCATGCTCGAGGTGCTGGATCCGGAGCAGAACAGCACTTTCTACGACAACTACCTCGAACTGGACTACGATTTGTCCAAGGTCATGTTCCTCGCCACCTCCAATTCATTGGCCACCATTCAGCCCGCCTTGCGCGACAGGATGGAAATCATCGAGGTATCGGGCTACACGGTGGAAGAAAAAGTGCAAATCGCGCTGCGACACTTGATTCGAAAGCACGTAGCCGAGACCGGCATCACGGCGGAACAGGTCGAAATCCCGGAAGAGACATTGGAAAGGATCTGCGCGGAATACACCAACGAGAGCGGAGTCCGCGGCCTGGACAAGCGCATCGCCAAGGTGGTAAGGCACCGCGCCGTGCAAATCGCGATGGACATCCCACACGACATCCGCATCGCACCGGAAGAGCTCACCGACATCCTCGGCCCTTCCCACGAGAAGGAGCGCTACGAGGGCAATGATGTGGCGGGCGTGGTCACCGGGCTGGCCTGGACGCCCGCCGGTGGAGATATCCTCTTCATCGAGACGAGCATAGTGAAGGGCAAGGGTAAATTGACTTTGACGGGAAATCTCGGAGATGTGATGAAGGAAAGCGCCGTCATTGCCCTGCAGTACCTCAAGGCCCATGCGGAAGAGCTGGGCCTGGACCCCAAGGTGTTTGATACCTGGGACGTTCACGTCCACGTGCCGGCTGGTGCGATTCCCAAGGATGGTCCTTCGGCCGGCATCACCATGCTGACGGCCCTGGCCTCCATCTTCACCCAACGGAAGGTCCGCAAGTTCCTGGCGATGACCGGAGAAATTACGCTCCGGGGCCAAGTGCTGCCCGTTGGTGGAATCAAGGAGAAATTGCTCGCCGCCCGCCGGGCAGGCATCAAGGAAATTGTGCTGTGCGAAGCCAACCGCAAACACGTAGAGGACATCCAGGCACGATACCTCAGCGGATTGCGTTTCCACTATGTGACGACGATGACCGAAGTGGTGGAGCGCGCTCTGCTCAAGGAAAAAGTAGACGCCCCGCTCCAGATCCTCCCCAGCGCATGAGTCGCCATTGCCCATTCTCTCCCTGTTTTTGGGTGGTCACCATCCTGTTGCTCGTGGGTAAGGACTCGCTTTCCCAATCCGTCCCAAGGCCCGGCCTGCTGGACCTTCCCCTTTCGGCGCGTTTTGCGGGGTCTGGGGAGAGCATGGGCGCACCACTTCAGGCAGAGTTGGGAGATGTTCTGGGACAGGCTTCCCTGCTGGACTCTGCGCATGCCGGTCAATTGCACCTCGCCTACATGGACTACTTCGCTGGCACCTCCATGGCTTCGGCGTTGTATGCCCACCGTCCAGACGGTCGGCGCTGGCTTTGGCATGTGGGACTGCGAAACCTCGGCTACGGCTCCTTCACTGGACGCGACCCCGTGGGTGTGGAAACCGGCAGTTTCAATGCTTCGGATGTAGCATGGGTCGGGGGAGTCAGCCTTCCCTTGGACAGCAACCTGACCGTAGCCGTTTCCACGTGGGTGGGACAGAGCGGACTGGCTGAAAGGCGGTCCGCCTTTGCGCAAATGGACGTTTCCGCCAATTACCAGAGGACAGACCGAAGGTTGAGGCTCGCATTACACTGGCGACCCTGGGGCGGGATGCAGTCTCGCAACGCGTCCGGCCCCGATGGTCGGTTTGCTTCCGACATGAGGCTATCGCTGACCAAAGGGTTTGAGAATGCCCCCTTCATCTTCTACGCCACATTCGATGAGATGCAGATGTGGGACCTCGCTCCGGAGGGATATTACGATGACACCATAGACCCCTTGACAGGAGACACCCTATCCAATGGCACCTGGGCATTTGGGGACCGATTGCTTCGACATCTCGCCATCGGAACCGGTTTGCAGTTGGGCGAGAACATGGCGTTCAGGTTCGGCTACCACCACCGTCGAAGGCAGGAATTGCGGCTGTCAGGAGCGCCGGGCACAGCCGGCTTTGCGTGGGGCTTGGATTTCAAGGTGAAACGCTTCCATCTCTCTGTGGCAAGAAATACTTACCACACTGCGGGTGCGTCGACCCACCTCTCCCTTCGAACCCGGTTGACCGACCACTGATCCACTGCACTTGCCCTCGGTACTTGCTAACTTCGGAACGGCGAATACGACCGTACACTGCATGAAACGCATCAGCATAGCCATCGACGGACTGAGTGCCTCTGGAAAGAGTACCCTGGCGCAAGGGCTGGCCAGAGCGTTGAACTACATCTACATAGACACCGGAGCGATGTACCGAGCGGTGACCTTGTTCGCCTTGCGGGAGAAGCTGGTCAACCGAGAGGGGCGTCTGGACGAGGAGGCCATGAAATTGGCCCTTCCCCGGGTATATCTGACCTTTCGTTTCAACCCCAGCTCGGGCAGAAGCGAAGTCTGCCTCAACGGAAGGAACGTCGAGAAAGAAATCCGCAGCCATGAGGTGTCCCGTCATGTCAGTGTGGTCGCGAAAATGCCGGAAGTCCGTGAGAAGCTTGTGCGCGCTCAAAGACGGATGGGCGAAATGAAGGGGGTGGTCATGGACGGACGTGACATCGGCACCGTCGTGCTTCCCGACGCCGAATTGAAGTTCTTCATGACGGCGAGCATGGAGGCCCGTGGGAAGCGCCGGTACCTCGAAATGCAACGCAAGGGGCGGAACGTCAGCCTCGATGAGGTCGTGGAGAATCTCGGAAGCCGTGACCGCATCGACAGCACCCGTGACCATAGCCCCCTCGTTCAAGCGGAGGATGCCATCGTAATTGACAACAGTGACCTTTCCATCGAAGAGCAATTCGACCACATGATGGCCTGCGTCAAGCAAGCCGTTCAATGACCCGTTTTCACAACGGATTCCTTCTGGTATTGCTGGTTCTGGCGAGCTGCCATGCCGGAGATGCCCAGCGCCATATGGACCTGCCCGTAAGGCCGGGTTTCTTGGCTGGAGACACCGCAGCTGCTTGGACCTTGATGACTTCGCTTTCCATGCGGGAAAGGGTCGCCCAGCTGATGATGGTCCCGTTGTATTCCCGCCCCGACGATACGGATTCTTTCGAGCAGGTCCAGTCCGACCTATTCACCTTTCGCATCGGTGGCGTCATCGCCATGCAAGGCGACAAGGCTACCACCCGCCAAAACTTGCAGGTGCTCGACAGCTTGGCCCTGGCCCTTTCCGGGGTGGGAATGCTGACGTCCATGGATGCGGAATGGGGCGCGGGCATGCGGTTGACGGACGGACTTGCTTTCCCCAAAGCCATGGCCTTGGGAGCCACAGCCGATGAGCGCTGGGTACGCGCGGCAGGTCGGGCTGCTGGTGAGGAACTGCGTGCCTTGGGCGTGGGCATTGATTTTGCCCCGGTAGCGGATGTCAACAGCAATCCGGAGAACCCGGTCATCGGCAACCGCTCATTTGGCTCAGATCCGAGCCTGGTGGGCAACCTCGCATCGGCATGGGCAGAAGGACTCCGTGAGGCAGGTGTTTTGGCTGTGGGAAAGCACTTTCCCGGGCATGGTGATGCAGATCTGGATTCGCATCATGCGTTGCCCCTCATCGCATCGGATAGCGCCACCTTGGCCAACGTGGAACTTCCCCCGTTTTCCACCCTCATTCACAAGGGTGTAGACGGCATCATGACGGCGCATCTGCAGGTTCCCGCCCTGGACTCCGTCTCCGGACTGCCCACTTCCCTGTCGCCCTCTGTCGTGCACGGTCTGCTTCGCGAAGAAATGGGCTTCGAAGGTCTCGTTTTCACTGATGCCCTGACCATGGCTGGGGCAGCGGAACCCGTGCCCCCTGGTACGCGGGAGGTAGCTGCGCTGTTGGCGGGCAATGACGTCCTGCTTTTCCCCTCTGATCCCGGGCTCGTTCTGGACAGCGTAGAGTCGGCATTGTCCCGGGGCGTTTTGGATACAGCCACGGTCAATGCGGCTTGTCTCCGGGTGCTGCTCGCCAAGCAATGGACACATCTCCCCCCCCCCGTTGTAGAGGAGGCCATCGATTTGTCCGCACTCCAACACGGCATTCGGGAAGCCATGTTGGTTCGGTTGGGCAAGGGTGACTTCCTCGAACCTGGCCTGCGCACAGGGCTGCTTATCGTGGGAAATCGAGGAGAGGCGGTGGAAGCACGGCTCCGATTGACTTTTCCCGACCTGATGGTCTCCCGTTTGGGCAAGCAGGCTTGGAGTGAGTCTCAACAGGCAGCCGTGCTTCGTTCATTGGAACCCTGCGACCAGGTCGTTCTGGCCTTTTTGGACGAGAGCAACCGACCTGCCCGTCGCTTTGGCTTGCCAAAGGGCGCCAGTGCCCTTGTTTCGGAATTGGCCCGGCAATGCCCCCGCCTGTTCACCACCCTCTTCACGAGCCCCTATGCCCTGGGGCTGCTTCCCGAAGTGGTGGGCACATCATGGATGGTGGCGCATCACGAGGATGCGGCCACACAAACGGCGGCGATGGCAGCATTCGCCAAGCTGTCCAGTCGTTCGCCCATTTCCCTGAAGCCCGAGGTGTTCAGGGATCGGGGGAGCCGTCGGGCTTTCAAGGGATGACCTTGCCCGGCCTTCCAGGATCCTACATCCACGGGCAATCGCCCCAATGCGCCGCCTTCGCCGCACCACGCTG
>JBDQOI010000020.1:0-46704 GCA_040261275.1 Flavobacteriales bacterium
CCATTAACATCATCGATACGCACGCGCCTACCGTACACACCTCCGACATGGACGCCGAGTGCGGACCCAACTACGAGGACTGGACCCATGCGGACTGGGAGGCCTACGGCAGCGCGACGGCAACCGACAACTGTGCAGATGTAACGCCCACCGTCACCCACGTGGACTACCACGCGGACGACTGCTACGGGTTCTACGTGCTCACTTGGTCAGCCACCGATGACTGTGGCAACACGGACACAGGACACCAGACCATAAACGTGGTAGACTATGAAGCCCCTGAATTATTCTGTGAGAACATCACAGTCTGCTGCCCATCAGAGGTACCGCTCCCCATGGATCCCGCGTGCACGGACAATTGTGACCCGAACCCCACGGTAGAGCTCCTGGACGCAGACACGACGTGGGACGCCGATTGTCCAACGCAAGGTGCTATCCTCAGGTATTGGTTGGCTTTCGATGATTGTGGTAACAATACCCTCTGTACCCAGACGATTTACATCGAGGACGACATGGCTCCTCAATTTGAATACACCTGTGGATACACCGACGGAGAGGTCATCGAAATCTGTTGTGAAACAGCAACAGAACAGGACTTCTTCAGCTACGAGTGCGACATGACCTGGTCAGATCCAGGCTGCAATGTCGATTACGTGATCTCAGAGTACACGAGCGTACTCGATTTCGGAGGCGACGTATTGACGGGTTGTTCGGCAAGCACACCTGAGGCTTATGCAAACGGTGAGACCTGTACAGGAAATGTTCCGCATGCATTGAGGCTCTTCAACCTCCCCAGTGGCGACAAGTTCTTTGGACTCAATGCACCGGGCATCATCACCTACATCGGCGATTCCGCATGGTCTTACAGCGCATCATTCTACGTGATCGACGACGAGACAGGCAATTTGAGCAGCGATGACGGTTTCGAAATCGATGTCCTGTTCGATGATGGTCTCGATTGGGCGCATTGGTCAGACCAGGATTTCCCAACAGGTTACAAGGCCGATTGTCCCATCATTGGAGACAATCACGAAGAGTGGATGTACTACATTCTGTCTTCGGGAACCTTGACGGGATTGGGTGCTTACGAAGGCAGCTCATTCTCCCTCGCTCATCAACCGGCGAACCTGTTTTATGGTTGCCAGGTCGGCGAAGGCGCCAACAACTCCAACGAAAACCAGGGATTCAGCTCTTGGATGATCATCAACGGTGATTACGTCCATTACGGTGAGTCCATGCCCTTCTATGGAAGCGGTGACATCTTCGGAGATTTGGACTGCTGCTCGGGAGGAAGCTACACCCAGACCATTACCCTGCACGACTGCGGTTGCAACACCAACTCGCTGACTTGGACCGTCTTGGCCACAAGCGACGGCTGTGACATCATCGCAGAACAAGAAGGCGGAAACGCAGAAGAGGTAGACGTTTCTGTCATCGGCGGGGACGCCAACCCAGTCGAAGACAAATTCCCGATCAGCATCATCGAAGTGGCTCCCAACCCGACGAATAACGCCACGCAGGTGCAATTCATCTCTTCAGCCGCAGTTCGACTCCACATGGACCTCATCCAGATGGACGGCAGTGTGGTGATGAACCTGTTCGATGGCGATGTCCATCCGGGCATGATCTACACCCAGAATTTGCTCTTGAGTCAATTCGAAGCAGGTATGTACCAGATTCGTTGGTCCACCAACCAAGGAACGGTGACCAAGAAGTTGTTGCTGACGAACTGATTCTTCAACCCACCCAAAAATTGACCCCGAAGAGACCTCAGCGTCTCTTCGGGGTTTTTTCATTGGGTCACCAGCGCACATAGGACCATCCTTTCAGTTTGGTCCAGCATCGCAAGACATCAACCTCAGCACGTCTGTTTCATGAGAACGGACAAGGGCCTATTTCGCAGTGCTCACCCATGGACAAGCAGAGATCTCTTCCGCCCTCTTCATTGATATGTCCCCACATCATTAGGGTCCTGTCCTAGACCAGAATGGTTGTTCTCGACACAGGAAGTGGCACTGGAAATGGGCCACTCATAACCCAAACACCTCTATAAATATTTCCAACAATCAAATTATAGAAGGGTTTAGGATACCATTATCATCATTGACGACGGATGTAGTACTTATAACCTAAGACCGTAAGAACTTGCTTACAACCGAATTCACAATGTCCCGTACTTTCTTGTCCATTTCTGCGGCCTTCGTTGCCGTCATTTGCTCGATCCAAACGCCTGAGGCTTTTGCCGAAATCCCAGCAATGAACGCATTGGTTTCCAGTGCGGATTCCACTGTCATCGAATACCCTTGCCCCCCCTTCGTGCCCTGCACGATTCCCCCGGGACACATCCGAACCCAAACCATGGGCGGATGGGGCACAACCTGCTCCGGCAACAACCCTGGCTGCTTCTTGGCTGCGAATTTCGACCTGGCCTTCCCCAGTGGCCTGACCATTGGATGCAGTGACGGAGATTCCTTGCATTTCACGGGATCCGAAGCCATCAGGGAGTTTCTTCCTTGTGGAAGCACAGGGGCAATCCTGGACGAATCCGCCATTGACCCCACCTGCACAGACAACGTTTTGGCGGGCCAACTCCTTGCCGCTTCACTCAACCTCGGGTTTGACGATGAAATCGGGGACTTTGGAGCCTCGGACTCGCTCCTGCGCAACCTTGTTTTTGCCGACGCCAACTTTGCCAACTACACGGTAAGTGCCTTCATCATGGAAGCCAACGCTGTCTTTGGAGGCTGCATGGCAGGGGATCCAAGCTACTATGTTCAAGGATTGACCCAGATTAATGAGGACTTCGTGGATGGAGTTCAATACAATGGAAACCTGCTGTATCGCGACTGTGCACCGAACAACTGCTCGTGCATAGTCTACTGCCCTGAAGACCTCACCCTCCATTGCGGAGATGATATGTCACCAGAAATGACGGGGATGCCCAGCATCAGCGGAGACTGCTGCCTGGCTTCAGACCACGACACCTGCGATGTCATCATCAGCTGGACCCACGAAGATGTATTGGGCGACCCCGGCTGTGTTCAAACCATCACGCGCACGTTCATGGGGTCCATCACTTTAGCCTCGGGCATCAATACCGGCGGAAGTGATTCGGTATTCACCTGTCACCAGACCCTGACGGTCATCGACACTGTTCCTCCCACCGTCACCATTCACTGCCCAGCAGATACCACCCTTCACTCTGACGCAGAGTGCCTCGCCAACACCCACCCTGAAGCAACGGGACATGCCACGGCTGACATCGAGGACAACTGCGATCCAAATCCTTCACTGCACCCGTTGACTTACACGGACAGTGAGCTTTCCTTCACGGACGGAGCCGATGCAGGATGTTACAGCTTCATCCGTACTTGGACCGCCACGGGAAGCGACTGGTGCGACAGCACGGACCACGCGACTTGCCACCAGACCATTACTGTCGTCGACCTTCTCCCTCCTTCCATTCATGTAGAAGACATGGACGCCGACTGCGGACCTGATTATGCGGACTACTCACATGAAGATTGGGCCGACCTCGGCGACGCTACCGCAACGGACAACTGTGACGCTCATGTTACCGCATTTGTCAGCAATGTGACCTTCCACAGCGACGATTGCTATGGGTTCTACACGCTCCATTGGTCGGCCACGGACGATTGCGGAAACGCCTCTTCTGCCACCCAGACCATCAACATCGTAGACAACCATGCGCCAACGGTCCACTTGACCTGCCCGGACTCCATTACGGTAGCATCCGACGAAGATTGCTTTACCAATACCACTCCCAACGCTACCGGCACAGCAGGCGTAACCTATGACGACAACTGCGCCGTAGCTGACTCTTTCTTGACCTATGCCGACGAGGTCACCCACGTCTTAGGGACGGGGTGCTACACCATTGAACGCATGTGGACGGCAGGAGCTACAGATGCCTGTGGACACTATACTTCCAACAATTGCACGCAGACCATCACGGTAGTCGACCTGATTCCTCCGACCATCCATGCGGCAGACACGATGTTCGAATGCGTCCCCGGAAACAACTTCTACCCCGACCTGACCCTCGCCGAATGGGCCAATCTCGTAGAGGCTTCCGCGACTGACAATTGCGATGACAACGTGCACCCCGAATTGGTATCGGTAGCCATGACGCAGGATTCCTGCACCACGACCTATGTGCTCACTTGGGAGGCTGAGGACGAATGCGGCAACCCCGCCACCGCCCATCAAACGGTGGACGTAACAGATGACGAAGCACCGGAACTTGAAATTGCCTGTGCCGAGGAAATCACCTTGACGTCCGACGAAAACTGTCACGTGGACCTTCCGATGGATCCGCCCACCTACACCGTGCTCGACTGCGATTCAGCTGTGGACATCCACATCAGCGGTCCTGTCAACGTCACCCACCCCGACCTCACCTATTCCGACGACGATGATCACGAAGGCTGTTACACTGTGGTCCAAACGTGGACGGTAACCGCCACCGACTGGTGCGGATTGTCCTCCACAGAGACTTGCGAGCGCACCGTTCATGTTGTCGATCTCACTCCCCCCACCTTCACGGGTGATTCCGTCATCAACATCTCCTGTGAGCTGTGGGCTGCCTACGAGGACAGCATCGTTGTCACCGCCGATGACAACTGCGACAGCCACGTCAGCATCACGATGGTGCAAGAAGAGGTCAGCGGAACCTGCCCCTTCTCCTACTTCCGCACCTACCACGCGGTGGACGATTGTGGCAACATGTCCACGTACAATCAGCTCATCAACGTCATTGACAACGTTCCCCCCGTCGTTACCATTATTTGCCCGGACTCGATTACCGTGGGCAGCGATGAAAACTGCTTTGCCGACCTCAGCCTTGAGAACACCGGCAGCGCCATCGGAAGCATTTCCGACAACTGCGACCCCGACCCCACGGTGACCTCCATTGACCATGTGGACGGAGCTCCCACTTATTCCGATTTGGGAGACGATGACAACCCGGAGGGATGTTTCACCTTCATCAGGACTTGGACGGCTTCAGGAGAAGATTGGTGCGACAACGAAGCTGATACCTCGTGCACCCAGCACATTACGGTCATCGACCAGATTCCTCCGGTTTTCAACCTTCACCCGGAGAGCATCACCTTGGATTGCTATGACAGTTATGACGTCCCGCTCCCTGTCGCGGATGACAACTGTGATACCGATGTCACTCAAAGCTGCAGCAATGAAATCGTCTACACACTGGACGGCTGCCTGACTTGCTACGTTGATACCTGGACCTGCACTGCGATTGACGACTGCGGAAACAGCGCTTCGGTCAGCTGGTCGTACACCGTAACGGACGAGCATGCACCTGTCATCACTGTGGCCTGCCCCGATGATGTCTCCCTCTACAGCGACTCGAATTGCCATGTCGACCTTCCCGGGGACGAGCCCGTGTATGAGGTGACCGATTGCGACCTCACCACCGAGGTAACCGTCGAATACAACGAGACCATGGAGGACGACCTCTCCGCATCCGATGACGACAACCACGAAGGGTGCTACTCCATCCACCAATCTTGGACCATCATCGCTACCGACTGCAAGGGCAATTCGTCCAGTGAGACGTGCGAGCGCACCATCACCGTCTACGACACGATGGCACCGGAATTCAACTCAGAACCTGAAAGCTTGACGTTGAGCTGCTTCGATAGTTATGATGTGCCGATCCCCGTGGCTTCGGACAACTGTGACAGTGAGGTCAACCAGGGATGCAGCAACGAAATCGTCTACACTTTGGACGGTTGCGAGACCTGCTATGTAGACACTTGGACTTGCCATGCAAACGACGACTGTGGAAACAGCACCACCATCAGTTGGTCCTACACCATAACCGACGAAGAGGCACCCGTGATCACCGTCGCTTGCCCGAATGACGTGGACCTGTTCAGCGATGCGAACTGCATGGTCAGCATCCCCAATGACGAGCCCTATTACGAGGTGACCGACTGCGACCTGAACACGGAAGTCACCGTGGAGTATGAAGAGAACATGACAGATGACCTCTTCGCTTCAGATGATGACAACCATGAAGGATGCTACTTCATCCACCAATCCTGGACCATCACGGCAACCGATTGCAAGGGCAATTCGTCCAGTGAGTCCTGCGATCGCACCATCACGGTGTATGACCTCAATGCGCCGGTCTTCAATTCCACACCTTCTGACGCGGTTTACAGCTGCGACGATACTTGGGACATCGGACTCCCTGTAGCTTCGGACAACTGTGACAGTGAGGTGAGCCAGTCGTGCAATCACGTCATGACCTATACCTACGGAGAGGATTGTCCTTACGGTTACATTCAAGAATGGACATGCACGGCAGTGGACGATTGCGGAAATGAGGCCAGCATCAGCTGGACGATCACCGTAGTCGACGACACCCCGCCCGTATGCACTCCGGAGGACATCAGCGTATGCTGTCCTTCCGAAGTTCCCCTCCCGGAACTCCCCATGGCAACGGACAACTGCGATCCTGACCCCATGGTCATACCCATGGGTGCAGACACCACATGGGATGAGGACTGCCCCACCCAAGGCGTGATCCTTCGCTACTGGCAGGCCATGGACTGTGCGGGCAACACGTCCAGCTGCACGCAGACCATCACGATCGAGGACAACGAGGCCCCGACATTTGATTACACCTGTGGATACACCGACGGCGAGGTCATTGAGATCTGCTGCGAAACCGCAACGGAGCAAGACTTCCTGAGCTACCAGTGCGACATTGCTTGGGATGACAACTGCCCGGATCACGTCATCGTGGATTACCAGAGCACGCTGAACCTCGACGACGAGAATCCCTCCAGCTGCACCACCACAACGCCGGAAGCTTATGAGGATGGTGAAACATGCGTTGGGTTCATTCCCCATGCCCTTCGCCTGTTCTCCCTGCCCAGCAACGACAAGTTCTTTGGCCTGGCTGAAGACCAACCCGGTATTGTCACGTACATCGACGATTCCAGCTGGACCTACACCGCCACCTTCTACCTCATTGACGAGTCCACGGGTGATCTGAGCATGGACGATGGATTTGAAATCGACGTTCTCTTCAACAATGGTCTCGACTGGACCGGATGGTCCAACCAAAGCTTCCCTACAGGTTACAAGGCGGACTGCCCCATTCTCGGAGATTTCCACGAAGAGTGGATGTATTACATCCTCGACTCAGGAACCCTGACCGGTATGGGAGCCTATGACGGAAGTGAGTTCGAACTGTACCACCAGCCACAGAACCAGTTCTACGGTTGTCAGGTGGGTACTGCAGCCAACAACTCCAATGAAAATTATGGCTTCAGCTCTTGGATGATCCTCAACGGTACCTACTCCTACTACGGACAAGAAATGGACTACATGGGCAGCGGCGACATCTTCTCCGATCTGGACTGCTGCTTGGGCGGCAGCTACCATCAGTCCGTTACCTTGATCGACTGCGGCTGCAATACAAACTCCCTGGAGTGGACGGTCGTGGCCACGAGCGATGGCTGTGGCGTCATTGCCGGCCAAGCGGGAAGTGCCAATGCCGAGGAGACGGAGGTCTTCATCACGGGCGGGGAAACCGATCCCATCGAAAACAAGTTCCCCATCACCGTCATGGACTTGGCGCCAAACCCCACAGACCACGCCACCCAGATCAAGTTCGTCTCATCCACCGCTGTCCGCTTGCAAATGGACCTCATCCAAATGGATGGAACATGGGTGACGAACCTGTTCAATGGCGACATCCATCCCGATATGATGTACACCCAGAACTTGCTCATGAGCGAGTACGATGCGGGCATGTACCAGGTGCGGTGGTCCACCACCCAAGGCTCCATCACCAAGAAGATCCTTCTAACAAACTGACTCTGATTCACTCAAGCGAAAGCCCCGGAGAGACACCAGTTCTCTTCGGGGTTTTTTCTTTTGGGCCAGGAAACGTCGGAATGCCCCCAAGCTGCAGTTTCGAAATCGTGCTAGCTTGTAGGCATGAGCGAGCACGATGTGATCATTTCAATGTCGGAGCCCCGTTACTGGGTCATGCTCCTCAGCTGCATGGGCGCAGGGCTCTGGACCATCCGTTACTTCCAAAGGAACCTAGGTGACAATCCTACGGCCCGAAAGAGGTTGGGCCTCTTCATGATCGGACTACAGAGTATCGACCTTCTCCTTGCCCTGTTTCATCCCGACATCGGATTCTCCATCCACCGCTCCCTGCCGCTGCATTTCTGCGGCCTGAATACCCTGCTCATCGGAATCAACTGCTTTTGGATGAACCGCGCCGTATTCTCCTTCACTGCCTTCATGGGCATGATCGGGGGCGCCCATTCCGTGCTGACCCCACAGCTGCCATCGGGCGACTTGTTCCCACTGCTGTTGCTTTTCTATGTCAAACACGCTGCCCTCGTCTTCGTTCCCATCATCATGGCGCGCTCTTACGGCCTGCATTTCCGGCGCTTCGACTGGATCCGCACCTACGGGTGGTCCGTCGCCCTTTCGACCCTGGTCATGGGATTCAATGCCGTGCTCAACCTGCAATTTCCCAACCCCAATGGGCATGTGGCCAACTACATGTATGTCTGGGAAGCGCCCGTTGCGAACAACCCCTTGGTATTCGATTGGCCGTGGCCGTGGTACCTCGCACCGCTGCATGCAGCACTGCTCGTGCACCTCATCCTGATCAATGCGGCCTTCCGCAAATGGCATCCGTGGTTCATCAACGGTAATCGAGTGCGGTGGTACGCTTGACAAACAGCACGAAGACGCCTTGATTTAATAGACAAAAAGTATTATATTCACGACATGACGCGTTCCAACTGCTGCTGCTGTTGTTGTCTTTTCCTCGGGGCTTTGGGCTTCCGAAAGGGGACGCGCTGATATATAACTCCCTTTCAGAAACCATTCGATGGCCCCCTGCGTAAGCACGGGGCCTTTTTTGTTGTCCAAAAAACGAGAATGCCAGCATGACGGCCTCGCACATACCCTCAGAAATCCTGCTCCAACGCCACCGGGCCTTGTCGGTGCGCGTGGGAAATACACCCTTGATCGCATTGCCTTCACTCACCGAAGACCTCGGACCTGACGTGACCATCATGGCGAAGCTGGAGTGGCACCAGATTGGCGGCAGCGTGAAGGCCCGTGCGGCGCACGCCATCCTGGGCGAAGCATTGGTGAATCCGAAATCCGAAGGCAAGCGTTTCCTCGATGCCAGCAGCGGCAACACCGGCATTGCCTACGGTGCCATCTGCGCGGCCCTCGGCATTCCATTGACCCTGTGTCTCCCTTCCAACGCCAGCCCTGAGCGCAAGCGCATTCTCGAAGCGCTGGGCGTGGAGATCATTGCCACGAGTCCCTTTGAAGGAACGGACGGTGCCCAAGCAGAGTGCCGGTCCATCATGGAGGCACATGGCGACCGCTACTTCTACCTGGACCAATACGCCCATCCCGCAAACCGTCGGGCCCATTACCACGGCACCGCTGGCGAAATCTGGATGCAGACGGGCGGAGAAATCACCCACTTCGTGGCCGGTCTCGGTACCACGGGCACCTTCAACGGCACGACCACGCGGTTGAAGGAGTTCGATCCGGACATCGTGTGCATCGCCTTCCAACCGGAAAGCGCACTCCACGGCCTCGAAGGCTGGAAGCACCTGGAAACCGCCGACGTACCTGCCATTCACGACCACAGCATTGCTGATCAGCACCGCACCGTCAGCACAGAAAGTGCCTACGAAGTGGTCGTGGACATCGCCAACAAGGAAGGCCTACTGATCAGCCCATCCGCGGGCGCCAACCTCGCAGCGGCCCGCTCTGTGGCGGAGGAAGTCGACCGCGGCACCATTGTCACCACCCTCGCCGATGACGCCTCCAAATACGGAGAAGTCATGGCCCAACTGTTCTGAACCATGACAACCGCATCACCCCAAGCCAGCGGATGGTCGCCCCTCGGCCACCTCGGAAAACCCACCGGCGCCCATTCTGCCCACTCGGGCAAATTCCACAAGGATGCGCTGCCGCTGCGGGTGTCCTTTGATGTGCTGGAGACGATGAAGTCCAACAGCCTCGCTGCCTATCCGGGCGAGGGATGCGGCTTCCTGCTCGGAACCGACGGCCCCGAGGGTCGCGTCATCCGACAGGCCATCGAAGTGGACAACGCGGCCGGAGAGGACCAGCTGCGCCGGTTCCAGATGTCCCCGCTTGACTTTCTCAAGGCCGAGCGCTCCGCCGCCCGGGAAGGCCTCGAAGTCCTCGGCATCTTTCATAGCCACCCCGACCACAGGGCCATTCCCAGCACCCACGATTTGCACGGCGCCTTGCCCCACCTGAGCTACGTCATCCTTGCCGCGGACGGCAGCGGGTCCGCACCCGAAGTGGTGGAAGTCCGCTCCTGGCAACTCGATACAGAACGCATCTTCTCCGAAGAAACCCTCCTTTCACATCGTACCCCTTCACAATCCCATTGACTCCATCATGAATTCCATCATCATTCCCACCCCCTTGCGCAAGTTCACTGGCGGCGCCGGACTCTTCGAATCCACTGCAGACAGCGTCAAGGGACTCCTCGACGACCTCGTATCCGCCCACGAAGGTCTCCGCCAGCACCTGTTCGACAACGACGGTGATCTGCGGTCCTTCATCCGCGTATACGTAGGCGATGAGGACATCCACGAACTGGACGGAACAGCTACAGCCCTGACCGGCAACACGGAAGTGAGCATCATCCCCGCCATCGCTGGTGGCATTGCCTGAAGACCATGGTCAATCCGTTCACCAAGGCCGAGCTCGAACGCTACAGCCGGCACCTCATCATCCCCGAATTCAACCTCGAGGGACAACGCAAACTCAAGGAAGCCCACGTCCTCGTCATCGGGTCAGGCGGCCTCGGCAGCCCCATGCTGATGTACCTGGCCGCTGCGGGCGTAGGCCACATCGGCATCGTGGACTTTGACGTGATTGAGGACCACAACCTCCAGCGCCAGGTCCTGTTTGGCGTCGACCAGGTCGGAGCCTCCAAGGCGCAAAGCGCCAAGGACCGCATCCTCGCCCTCAATCCGCACATCGAGGTGACGGTGCACGAGACGCGCATCACTTCCGAGAACGCGCTCGAACTCATCGAGCAGTATGATGTGGTGGCCGACGGGACGGACAACTTCCCGACGCGCTACCTCGTGAACGACGCCTGCGTCCTCGCCGGCAAGACCAACGTCTACGCCAGCATTTACCGCTTCGAGGGCCAGTGCAGCGTGTTCAACTACCCCCGCCCGGACGGTACCCGCGGTCCGAACTACCGCGACCTCTTCCCCTCGCCACCGCCTCCGGGCCTGGTGCCCAGCTGCAGTGAGGGCGGCGTGATCGGCGTGCTGCCCGGCATCCTGGGATCGCTGCAGGCATTGGAGGTCATCAAGGTCATCAGCGGCGTGGGCGATGTGCTCGACGGCCGGCTGTTCCTCTTCGATGCCGCCACCTTTGGCACCCGCACCCTCAAGGTGCGCCCCAACGCCAAGAACCCGTTGACCGGCGAAAATCCCACGCAGACCGAACTCATCGACTACGAGATGTTCTGCGGCCTCGGCGGTGCCCCCAAGGAAGAGCGCCCGGTGCGCGAGATCACACCGACCGCGTTAGCTGAAGAACTCAAAACGGACACAGCCCCTGTGGTCATTGACGTGCGCGAACCCTACGAATTCGCTATCGCTGAGATGGGCGGCATCCTGATGCCGGTGGAATCCGTACCGGAGCGTGTGGCGGAGATTCCAAAGGATCGCCCTGTGGTCATCCATTGCCGCAGCGGTGTGCGCTCGGCGCGCATCATCAGGATGCTGGAAGACGAACACAGCTATGACAACTTGCTCAACCTGAAAGGCGGCATTCTCGCCTGGCAGGAAGACGTGGACCCCTCCCTGGCCCGCTACTGAGTCAGCAGCTCGAGCCGAACAGTCCGAGCAGGAAGAGCACGTCCGTCACGTTGACGCTGCCGTCGGCATTGACATCCGGCGGGCCGCAACTGCCGTCACATCCAAAGCTGCCCAACAGTTGAAGGATATCGGACACCCCGACGATGTTGTCGCCGTCGAGGTCGCCCGGGCATCCGACGGTGCCGGTGAATCCGACGGTACAACCTGTACCGGGATCGGTGGCCGTGAGCGCGTAATCTCCTGCTCCGTCGACCGTCAAAGTCGCACCTGTTGCATCGAGCACCGTACCGTTCAATGACCAGGTATACCCGGTCCAACCCGTGGGCGCCTGCAGCTCGCCCCCTGCCAGAATCCAGTACAAAGAAGGCGGGTCAAGTAACTGCAAATCAAGGATTTCAAGTGTCTGACAATCACCTGAAGTGGTGCCGATGTAATGGTAGATTCCCGGCTCATCTGCTATGGTATTGCCCCACCCCATCGAGGCTCCTGGGCACAGTCCCGATTGCGTGGTATCGAAAGCACATACTTCAGAAACCAAGGCGTACTGCGCCGCCGCAATCGGTCCGCAACTGCCATCGTAAGCCGCCGTTTCATCTCCTGTGACCACCACGGCGCAGGGTGCCGACCAATCATTGGATCCCGTAGCGTTGCGTTCAACCAGCGACAAGCTGCCCAAGCCATCCGCCCAGGATGCCAGCACCCCTTCAGACGCGCCCATCTCCCAGGCCGTTCCGGCATCAAAGGCACCCGGCCCATATTCGTCGATGACCCAGTAGCCAAAGGGCAAGGCCTGGGCGGGCGGTGTATGGGGCATGGGATCGAGTCGATTCACCACCACCTCTCCTCCCGGTGTGGACGCTCCTGCCGCCACATGAATGCTACCGCCTACCGCCGCCAAGGGATAGACACCTGCCGCATCCACCGTGACGCGGTCCAACACACCGGAGCCCACCACCGCAGTCGACGCCGCCAACGTCGCCGGGCCGGTGAAGACCCCGTGTTGGGAACTGCCGTGCTTGTTGACGAGGAAGTAAGTATCCTCATTGAACTGGTAATAGGCCACCAGGTCGGGGTCGGTGTCCAAGTCTTCCTGGGTCAGCGTGAGGTGGCGCTGCTCGCGAATCTCATCGCGGTTCAACGTGCGGTTCCAGATCTTGACCTCGTCGATGGAACCGGTCATATTTCGGCTGCCCCACCCGCGATAGCTGCCGAGAAACTGTGTGTCCTGCTCGCCCAGAGCCGCGCCAAAGGCGTGGAAGGCCTCTTGCCCGTTGAGGTACACGCGCACGCCATCCGGCGCCACGGTCATGGCCACGTGCGACCACTGGTCCTGTGGCACGTACAGCCCGCTGCTCCACCACCACGCACCGTTGGGCCAGTGGTAGCCCAGCTCGTTGTTCTGCCGGAAGTTGAAACCGCCGCCGCCCGCCGCGATGGCGATGGCCGTGTAATCCGGCTGTATGCCCTCAGGTCGGACCCAGGCCGAAACCGTGTAGGTGTTGGTCTCCAGTCCCAGGTCGTGGGTCAATCCATAGCCATTGGTTCCAGAGCAATGCAGGGCCATGCCCGATACTCCCGAGGCGTTGCAATTGCTCAGGGGTCCCACCTCCACCATGGCGGGTACCGAGCGGGTATCGCTGAGTCCATTGCCGTCAGTCACGGTCAACGAAACATCGAAGGCCCCAGCATCCCCGAAGATCACCACCGGGTTGCGCACCGATGTGGAGGAGACGAATTCCGGCATCGGGTCGAAGGACCACTGCCATGTCGCCCCGTCGTGGTTGAGGATGCTGTGGCATTCAAAGCGGACGGTATCGCCTGCGCAAAAGACATTAGGGTTGGCCGTCATCGGCTGGGCAATCGGCGAAGGAGCGAATGGGAAACCTGCCTCCCAAATGCCCTTGCCCTTGTCTCCGACGCGCAGCAAACCGTCGCGGTGGAAGGGAATGCACTCGAAAGGCGCCCACCGCGCGGGCAATCCCGTCCCAAAGGAAGTCCAAACCGTGGCATCCGTCGCGCGATGGAAGGCACCCGTCGTGGAAACCACCACCGTTCCGGCATCGCCGAGGCAAACGACATCACGCAGGTCCTCCCCGCCCAGGCCAGTGAGCAGGTTGGTCCAGATCTCGCCGCCGTCGACGGAGCGTCGGATGCCGTCCGCGTCGGCCTGGATGACCCAGACTTCGTCGTCGTTGGCGGGATTGAGCGCGAGCTCCATACTGCTCCAGTTCGTGGGCAGTCCGGTCACCGAAGTCCACGAGTCGCCACCGTTCAGTGAACGGTACAACGTGCAGGAACCACCGGCGCGCACTACGGCAAAGAACAGGTCGCGGTTGCCCCGCCCCTGCTCGATCTCTAGCACCGTTCCGCTGCCGAAATCATGCATCAGCTGGAAGTCCGCGCCACCGTCAAAGGATCGATAGAAACCGCTGCCGTTACCGAGCGCCAGGTAGTCGGCATACAACGGATCGCGCACCAGTTCGCTGGATCGGGAGTCCACGTAGCTCTCCGTGGGATACAAGGACAGGTTGCCAATGCCCGTGGGCGTGCCGTTGAATGTCGAGGGCAAGCGGAGGTCGCCGATGTCGCTGAAGCGGATCTCGTTGTTGTCGAGCGGATCGACGTAGCCCGTAGGCGCCTCAGCACCGCCAAGTCTGAGGTGCTGACCAGAGCCGAAGTCCTGGCGGAAACCGGTATTGCCATTGTGGTAGCGTCCGCCAGATTGCACGTCGACGTTCCAGCCCTGCGAGTAGCCCCACAGCGTTGTGTTGTAGATGCCGTATTTGCGGCTGGTGTGCGTCGCCATCTCATCCGAGCTGTAGTTCAATCCCCCATCGGTGGCCAACCATACATCGTCGCCCAGGACGTGCATGTCCTGGATGTCCGGGTGCACCCAACCGATGTCATAGGTACCCGCCCCGTAGGCGCCGATGCGCTGCCACGTCACCCCGCCATCGTCCGTCTGGTTGAGCGCGGTCACGCCCACCCACACCCGGTCGGGGTCGTTGTGCGACACCGTCATTGCAAAGTCGTAGAACCCCTGATAAATGCCGGTGCCGTTCATGTTGCCGGTGGCCAGGCTCGGGTGCACATCCACATCGTACGGCGCGCCATCCTGGCCATTGGGGTTGGTCCAGTTGCCACCTCTGTCATCGCTGCGGTAGAGGCCAATCCACCCCGTATCGCTGGCCTTGCCCTTGCCGATGAGCGCCACATATACGCGGTCGGGATCCGCCGGTGTGGTGCCGATGCGTCCACCATGGTCGTCCGCCGCGGAAGGCTCCGACGGGACGAAGTATCCAGTGTCGTGCAGCGAGAAGGTGGCACCCGCATCATCCGATCGATGGAAAGCGCAGCGCTCGGGATTCACTTCGTGAACGAGGGCATACACCACCATGGCATCCGTCGGATGAAACCGTACGTCCCACACCTTGCCCGAAATAACCGTGCTCCACGTAGCACCGCCGTCCAGCGTCCGCCGCAGACCATTGTCCGTGGCAACGCAGACGATGTCGGAAATCCAAGGGTGCACCACCATCTGGTTGGCGCCCGAACCGAGGTTGTAGAGCAGGTCCCAAGTGGTGCCGCCATTCGTCGTGCCGTAGACCGTGTTGTTGGAAACGAAATAGAAGGTGCTCGCTGAAGTCGGCGCGACGGCGCACTGCGTCACCGTGCGGATGCCAGGCACACCGAGGGTCGCCGGCGTCCAAGTCAATCCACGATCGGTCGTCTTGAAAAGATCGCCGGCCTCGATGCCCGCAATGGCGACATCGGGGTTGGAGGCGCACTGATCAAAGCAATAGAGGTTGCACTGCCACGACACCGGGAAATGCCCCTGATCGCCATTGTTCCACGTCTCGAACGGCCCGATGGCCTGCCAATCCGGGTCCACCGCGTCGGCCTGCCGCTGCACCTGCCCTTCCACGCCGCCGCCGCGCTCGAACTGCTCTTGCGCCCATGCACCGGCATCCTGAATCGCGCCGTCCGGACCGACACGGTGCTCGACGTGCATGAGCCAATGCTTGAAGTTGCGCTCGTGCAGCGTTTTCTCGTATTCGCGGTCCTTCCAATACGCCTCCCTCAGGTCCACGACCTCATGGAAATTCGCCTCACCGGCATACATGCACTGCGCCCACTCGGGGGTCTCCCCCAAATCGTTGGGCACCCACTTGAACACGCCCTTTTCAAGGACCGATTCCCCATTCAACACAGCTTGTCCCCAGCCGATATGGGACACCAAACCGCAACACAACACCACGGCAAAACGCAACGCTCGATTCATTGACTACAAAATACGGCAAGGCAGGGCAAGGCACCCACGCATGACAAATCCGGGGATGCACGCATTAAATTGAGCGCATGAACGCGACCTATTCCTGCGGCCAATGCGGCATGTCCGTCAAGGCCCAATGCGCCAAGTGCGACGTCCCCTTGGAAAACGGCCACCTGGACCTGCCCGACGGCTCATCCGTCCAGGTCTCCCGCTGCCCCTCCTGCGAAGGCAAGATCAAGTCGCCCCAATGTTGTGGGGCCGACATGGCCTGCAGCGCATGAGCCTGCCCTCCTTGCGCATCCGGGGCCGCCTTGCCGTGCTGCCCCATCTCCTCTTCTTCGCCGCCATCCTGTCCGGAGGATGCGGTCCTGCGTCGCTGCCGGCCAGGGGCGACTACACCCTGGAGGTCTGGAAGAACGACACCCTCCGCTTCACCCCGGACGTGGCCGCCGACACCGTACCCTGCGCCGCAGGCGACTACCGCCTGGACGCCGGCCGCATCCGCCTGGTCCCCGTCACCTTCCCGAAGCGCGCCCGTCGCTGTGACCTGACGCTCGAGGTCTCGCTGCGTTCCATCGGCGATCCCTGGGACAAAAGCGGCGCCATCTTCGCCTTTGCCGACGCGGCAGGTCGAGACTACCTCGGCCGCATGCAATCCGGCGGAGACGCCGACACCGCCGCCTTTGCCGGCATCCGCCCCGGCGCCGACGCGTCCGACCCACGCCAGCCGGCCCTCGAACTCCTGCGCTTCATCACGCCCTTCGGTGTGGGACACTGGAGTCAGAACGAACGCGCGCTGGACTTCAAGCCCGAAGCCGTAGCCGCCTGGGCCGACAGCGTCGCATGGTCAGCGGACCTCACGGAAATGCAGGGGTGGCTCGAATCCGTCGACACCCTCTGGATCGGCGCCTACATCGACACCTGGAGCGACAAGGGCCACGTCCTCAGCGCCCGCTTCGTAGCCATGGAAAGCCCCCTCCCTTGCGACGCCCGCATCGACCGCTCCGTCACGCCCTTGCTCAACACCACCAAGCTCGCCCACGACCAGCGTCCCTACACCGCCTTCCCTGACGGCCCACTGACGGTCGACTTCCACCTTGACGCCCCCGCCAACGGCGCCGAGCTGGCCTTCATCACCACGGGTCACGGCGGACACTCCGGCGGCGACGAGTTCGTGGAGCAGCCGCACCACATCCTACTCGACGGCGACACCCTCAAATCCTGGACGCCGTGGCGCAACGACTGCGCCGCCATGCGCCGATTCAACCCCACCAGCGGATTCTGGCCCTCCATCTACGTGGTCGACGGCGACACCCTCGAAGAACGCATCGCCTCCTCCGACCTCAGCCGCTCCAACTGGTGCCCCGGCGACCAAGTCGACCCGCTGCGCCTCCAACTCGGCAACCTCGCCGCCGGCGACCACACCTTGAAAATCGCCATCCCCGGCGCCCAAGTTTGGACGGACAGCACCTTCAATTTCTGGAACATCGCCGCCTGGATCGAGGCCAATTGACCCCTCTTCCATCCAATCTCCCCATGCAGTGCTTCCGCATCCACGCCTTCACCCAAGACCCCTTTGGCGGCAACCCGGCCTGCGTCATCCCCCTCGACCACTGGCCAGAGGACGCATGGATGCTCAGGATGGCCCAGGAAATGGCCGTCGCCGAAACCGCCTACATCGTCCCGACGCCGAAGGCTGAAGACGGCTCCGACTACCACCTGCGGTGGTTCACCCCCGACATCGAAATGGACCTCTGCGGCCACGCCACCCTGGCCAGCGCACACGCCGTCCTGCACCACCTCACGCCGGACGCCACGACGGTCCGCTTCTCTTCAGCCAGTGGCCCATTGACCGTGCGCAAGACCGACAACGGCCGCCTCGAAATGGACCTACCCTCACGGCCGCCCACACCCGCTCACCTACCGGACGCCATCGCCAATGCGCTCAACCACGCGCCTACTGAAGTCCTGAAAGCCCGCGATTACGTCCTCGTCTACCCCGACCAAGCCACAGTCGACGCCATCCGCATCAACCGCGCCGAATTCGACCAGATCAACTTGGGCCACGGCGGCGTCATCGTCACCGCACCAGGCGACACAGCCGACTTCGTCTCGCGCTTTTTCACCCCACAGGCCACCATCCTCGAGGACCCCGTCACCGGCTCAGCCCACTGCTCGCTCGTCCCCTATTGGCACGCCCGCATCGGCAAAACTGAATTCGACGCCGAGCAACGCTCCGCGCGCCGCGGTCACCTCCACTGCACCCTCGCCGAAGATCGCGTCCTCGTCCGCGGCCACGCCCTCACCTTCAGCACCGCCACCCTTTCTCCACAGCACTGAAAGGCCCGCAAACGCTTTCAATTCCCCACGGGACTGCCACTACGCTGCCGAAAGCGCATCTAATGCTGGCACTCAAGCCTCCCCGTATTTCCCTGAACCTACCTACGTGCCTTCATGTCTCGAGTAATCCACGATTGAGGCAAAAACTGATGGCTCCACTAGATTGGACAATCCAAATTTCTAGCATGAGTGAGCCTGAGGCATACATGATTTACACGCAGAAGAGTGCTGCGGATAAGGCCATCAACACACTCAAGGGCATCGTCTCGGGCATCATTGCAGACGGCATCGTCAACGATGTCGAACTGGAGGAATTAAAGACCTGGGCAAGAAATCACGTTGAGGTGACCCGCCGGAGACCGTTTAGCGAGTTCATGGTCGCCATCTCATCCATTGAAGAGGCTGACCAAGCGCTCCGACTCGAAAATGTGGAGGACATCTTCTGGCTATGTCAAAAGGTGGAAGATGGTGGTGAGTACTATGACGCGATTACGTCGGAGATGCAGACACTTCAAGGCTTCTTCCATGGATTGCTAGCAGACGGCGTACTGACCGATGAGGAGATTCACAGGTTGGAAGAATGGCTGAGCCAACATGAACATCTCGAAGGGCACCACATCTATGACCGCATCTATGCTGATGTCCAAATGGTCCTAGAGGACGGCATCATCGAAGAGCATGAGCGACAACTGCTGGTGAAGAGAATGGATGAAGTCATCCAAATCCTCAACCCGGATGGCAAAAGCAAACTTGAAAACCAGATCAAGCCATCGGGTGATAGCCTAATATTCGATGAGGTGCCCATCGAAGTCGCCGGCAGCACGTTCGTATTAACTGGTGAATTCGATTCAGGCAAGAAGCCAGAAGTCAAGCAGCGCATCATCGAGGCTGGTGGAGCAGTAAAGTCCAAGCCATCCAAGAAGACCAACTTCGTTGTAGTGGGACAGAAGGGCAACAAGGCCTATGCTTACACCTGCTATGGCAGGAAGGTGGAAATGGCCATCAACTTCCGCAATGCCAACCAATCAGTCTGCATAGTCCGAGAGGCACAACTGATTCAAGTCATCAGCTAACTACTTGACCACGTATTTCTCTGGCTGCGTGGTGAATGTCACGACCATCCCCGTTTTGGCGCATGTAACCGATGGCTCACTGTCCGTATTTAACTCCAACCCCTCCCCTCTAAGGCCGTGCCACATAGCGAGATAATGCATTGGTGCATAAGCCTCTCCCTGCTTCGTTGCCTTCGCATATCCCCCCGAATAGGGCAAAGGCGGCAATTCTCCTTGTAAGCAAGCCTGAGCCACCTTTTCATCCTTTTCAGCCAAATCCCGTCCGGCTTCCCAAGCCCGGATAATCCCGGCATCAGGACCCGACCAAGCCTCCTTGGGAGACATCCCGCTTCGATTAGGAGTATGTGAAGAGATGGAAATTTGCATGTCCGAAATCTAGGACACAGTACCATCTGACTCAACTCAATCCAATGCCCCGTCCAGTCCGGCAACATGGTCAGGTGAAAAGTCGGCCACAAAAGCTCCAACCAAGTGGACGTAGGCGTCGCGGACACGCGTGTCATGCATAAAATCGGACACGCCATATGGGCCGGAGCCCGCCCCGACTCATGCACCGTCCACCGCATCTGCCGCCTGCGAGAGCGCCCACAAAATCAAGAAAACCTCTGCCTATTGAACTAAGTCTCCCTCCCTTGAAACTCAGTCACAGTCAATTTTGGCACTCTCGATGTACTGCCAAAAAAACGCCCCCTTTGAGTCGGACTTTTCAAAAGCCCCTTTAAAGTCGTAATAGGAACTAAAGTCGTAACTCCAGCCGCCATACAGATATGGCTTACTTGATTTCTTGCCGAAGTCATTACCCCATTTGAATTGGACTAAACAGAACAAAACATCGTCATACTCATACCAACTGATTTTCTCAATAGCACTCGAGGAGTATCCTCCAAACGAAGTGTGCAAGTAACGCCCTTCAGACTTCAGAAAATTCACCATGTCATCACAGCTAGTCGCTGTCGAACTAGATGCTCGGCTTCGACTTTGGTAACCGTAATATGTTGTTTGGGCATTACTCACCTCAGCAATAAAGAAAAGTGCTACTATGCACGCAGCAGAGCGGAGGTAGAGCTTGGACATTGAACTAATGTAGACGCCAACTTTCGCATTTCGAAACATTAAAAAGGCTATCCTATGCCCTTAGGTTACACCATACCCTGAGATGCGGATGTAGATGGACGCTTGACCGTCGGATGAAAAACGGAGGAAGAAGGCGATTTTCAATGGAGAGTGGTAGCTTGTTGGCATGATGCCGAGACTGCTACGATGGGGTCTGCTCCTGACGGGGTGGGCGCTGATGCTGCCGATGATGGGCCAGGAGCCCGGAACGCTGGATACGGACTTTCAAGACGGGGGCATGCTCCTGCTGGCGCCATTTGGGGCGACCAGCTTTGAGAACGCCCAGGATGTGATTGCGCTGGAAGATGGGAGCATTGTCTTCTGTGGGGTAGTCGGGACGGTGAGCAACTTCGATGTGGCGGTGCTGAAGCTCGACCCCGATGGCAACCTCGACCCAACGTTTGGGACGGACGGCGCCTACGTCTTCGAGAACGACCTCTCCTCTGACCAGGCGTACAGCATGGCTGCCCTGCCCGACGGCCGCATCGTCGTTGGCGGCGCCATGGGCTTTGGGGGATCCGACTACCGCGCCACGGTGTGGTGCCTGCTGCCGGACGGAACGCCCGACCCCGATTTCGGCACGGAGGGGCGGTTCCAATACACCTTCGATGACGGCGAGGAATACATCCGCCGCGTGCTGGTCACCGACACCCACATCACCATGGTCGCCACCGTGAAAGTGCCGGGCTTCACCTACGATCGGATCGGCCTCGTGCAATGCACCCACGACGGCGTCCTGGACCAGGCTTTCGGGCAGGACGGGGCCATCATCCACATCATCGATGAAACCACCGACCTCTCGGTGCGGGACGGCGAAAGGCTGTCCAGCGGAGGCATTGCGGTGGGCGGTTACCACTACAGCCTGTCCGACAACAACGAGTATCCCTTTGTGGGGCTGTTCGATGCCAATGGTCAGCCCCAGGCCGACTTCGGCACCAACGGAATCAACATCGGCACCCAACCCGGTGAATACTTCGCCATGGCCGTCGACGGGGACATCCTCTACCTCGCCGGGCGCACCAACGGCGATGTCCGAGACTTCATGATCGATGCACTGGATGTGGACGGGGCGCTCTACACCCCCTTCGCGGCGTACGGCCACTTCGAGCTGGACAATGCCCTGACCGACCTCATCCTCGACCTCGTGATCGATGAGGAGGGGCGGCTGCTCGCCTCGGGAACTTCCGGGATTCCGGGCTTCTTCGGAGACCGCGACTTCGCGCTGCTTCGCCTGTTGCCCGACGGCACGCCCGACCCCCTCTTCGGAACGAACGGTTTGACCACGACCACCTTTGGCACGGCCTTCGACGACGCCAATGCGCTGGTCATCACGCCCCAAAACAAGGCCGTACTCGTCGGGATGAGCGCCCAGACCAACAACGACTTTGCCATCGCGCGCTACTTTCTAGGCCCCGTCGTCGACGGCGTGGAAGAATGGACGCCGGAATTTTCGGTTTACCCCAACCCCACCGCCGGATTCGTCAGGCTCTCGGCCGGAACGGAAGTCGTGAAGTGGACCTTGACCGATGCCCTCGGACGCCCCGTGGATGTCCCCATGAATGTCACCGGAGGTCAAGCCCAATGGGACCTGAGCGAACTGCCTGACGGCGCGTACCAATTGACCATCGAGCACCCTTCGGGCCACATCTCCGAGCGGGTATTGGTGCGGCATTGACGTTGATCAATGGAAGAAGACGAGCTGTGCCCATTATGCGGTTGGCCATACGTGCAGCGTGATGGGGACGAAATGCTCTGCCTCGAATGCGGAAATCAATGGGTGCCGGAAACCAAGGACCCCATAACTTGAGGGCGAACCCAAACTGAACCATGGCCCGCACCCCGACGACTTCCATTCCCCTCGGTTTCGAGGCACCGGCCTTCGCGTTGCAGGATACCGTCAGTGGCGCCATGAAAAGCAGCGCTGATTTGATGGCGGACGGCCCGACCGTCGTGGTCTTCATGTGCAACCACTGCCCCTTTGTGGTCCACATCCTGCCTGAGTTTGTGGCCTTTGCAGGGGAATACATGGCACGCGGCGCAAACGTGGTGGCCATTTCGAGCAATGACGTGGAGCACTACTCCATGGACAGCCCCGACCTCATGAAGGCCTTGGCCGAGGAGTTGGACTTTGGGTTCCCCTACCTCTACGACGAAAGCCAAGCAGTGGCCCGGGCCTACGAAGCGGCTTGCACACCCGATTTCAGCGTGTTTGATGCGGACCGCAAGTGCGTATACCGTGGACAGTTCGATGGGGCGAGGCCAGGCAATGACGTTCCGGTCACCGGCGCCGATCTGCGGCGCGTGCTCGACCAACTGCTGGCCGGTGAGGCCGTCCCCGAGGAGGGGCAAGTTCCCTCCCTCGGATGCAACATCAAATGGAAGCCCGAATGAGCCAGTACATCCTCGCCCTCGACCAGGGAACGACCAGCAGCCGCAGCCTCGTCTTTGATGCCGCCGGACGGATCCTCGCCATGGCCCGGCAGGAATTCAAACAGCACTACCCTCAACCGGGTTGGGTGGAGCACGACCCGGAGGAGATCCTGTCGACCCAACTGGCCACAGCGCGGGAGGCTGTGGCGTCGGCCGGGTTGACGATGGCGGACATCGCCGCGATCGGCATCACCAACCAACGGGAGACTGCCCTCGTCTGGGACCGCGCCACCGGCAAGGCCATCCACAACGCCATCGTTTGGCAGGATCGCAGAACGGCCGACTTCTGCGACGGGCTGCGCCGCGACGGACACACCGAAGACATCCGGCAGCGCACCGGCCTCGAAATCGACGCCTACTTCTCCGGCACCAAGGTCCGCTGGATCCTGGACCATGTTGAAGGTGCGCGGGACCGGGCAGAACGAGGTGAGCTCGCCTTTGGTACTGTGGACAGCTGGCTGATCTGGCACCTCACCGGTGGCGAGGTCCACGCCACCGACCCGTCCAACGCCTCGCGCACCCTGTTGTACAACCTTCACGACCTGGCTTGGGATTCCGGCATGCTGGACCTCCTGGGCGTGCCCGCCGCCATGCTGCCCGAAGTGCGCCCGAGCAGCGGCGATTTCGGTCGGGCCACGGCCTTGTCCCCGGATACCCCCACTCCCATCGCGGGTGTGGCCGGCGACCAGCAGTCCGCCCTGTTCGGGCAGCAATGCACGCGACCGGGCATGGTCAAGAACACCTATGGAACGGGTTGCTTCATGCTGATGAACACCGGCACTGAGGCCGTGATGAGCCAGCACCGGCTACTGACCACCGTGGCGTGGCAAATCGGCAACGAGACCCATTACGCCCTCGAGGGCAGCATCTTCATGGGCGGGGCCACCGTGCAATGGTTGCGCGATGAGCTGGAGATGATCGGCGACTCCGCAGCCATCGAAGCGCTGGCCGCCGAAGTCGCCGACGCAGACGGCGTCGTGCTGGTGCCCGCCTTTGCGGGACTGGGCACCCCACATTGGAACGGCCATGCCCGTGGCACCCTGTTCGGCCTCACGCGCGGAAGTGGCAAAGCCCACATCGCGCGGGCCGCATTGGACGCCATCGCCCACCAGACCGTCGACGTCCTCCGCGCCATGGAGGCCGACGCCGGCGTGGCCATCCCCGAACTGCGGGTCGACGGCGGGGCCACCGTCAACAACCTGCTGATGCAGAGCCAAAGCGACCTGCTCGGCATCTCCGTAGTCCGTCCGGAAGTCACCGAGACCACCGCTTTGGGCGCCGCCTACCTGGCCGGACTCAACGTCGGATACTGGAGCAGCACAGAGGACATCCAATCGCAATGGACCGCCGAACGCACCTTTACACCGGCCCTTGACGAGGCCGGACGACAAGCCGCAGACACCCGCTGGCAGCGCGCCGTCCGCGCCACCTTGAGCTGGGCAGAAGACCGCTGATCGCCACCACTGGATGACCGTTGCCCCTTGACTCCTACCGAGGCCCCATGAAACTCCACCGCCCCACCATGTTGGCAAGCCTCCGCGAGGAGGAACAGTGGGATGTTTGCATCATCGGGGGCGGCGCCACGGGACTGGGCATCGCCCTGGAAGCCGCTGCCAGCGGATTGCGCACCGCGCTCATCGAAGGGAGGGACTTCGCCGCAGGCACCTCCTCGCGCAGCACCAAACTGGTGCATGGCGGGGTGCGCTACCTCGAGCAAGGCAAAATGTCCCTCGTATCGGAAGCCCTCAAGGAACGCGACCGCATGATGGCCAACGCAGACGGGCACGTGGACGACTATGGATTCCTCATCCCCGTCAAGCGGCGTTGGGCCCAATTCTACTACGGAATGGGACTCCGCCTGTACGACCTGCTGGCCGGCAGCCACCGCTGGGGCCGCACCGAGTGGATCGGCCGCAAGGAGGTCACCCGTCGCTTGCCCCACCTCGCCGAAGCGGGCTTCATCGGCGCCTGGCGCTACCGCGACGGTCGGTTCAACGACGCCGAACTGGCCTTGGGGTTGGCACGGACGGCAGCGCAAGAAGGTGCTGTGCTCGTCAATCATTGTCGCGCTGAAGACTTCCTCAAGGAGAACGACCGAATCACTGGAGTGCAAGTGCACGACGCCCTGACCGGCGCCGCCTTCACGCTTTCCGCACATGTGGTGATCAATGCGTGCGGCCCATACAGCGACGCTCTGTGTCGCTTGGACGACCCGGCGCATGAGAATGAACTGCGGCCGAGTCAAGGCATCCACCTCGTCTTCGACGCGGACATCCTCAAAGGCGGCGATGCCCTGCTGATTCCCAAGACGGACGACGGACGGGTGCTCTTCGCGGTTCCATGGCTCGGAAAGGTGCTGGTCGGCACGACAGACACCCCGGTCGACACTCTCGAACCCGAGCCCACGGCACTGGAAGGGGAAATCGCCTTCGTGCTGGACCACGCCAACCGATTCCTCGGACTGCAGCTCAAGCGCGAAGACATCCGCAGCGTCTTCGCCGGCCTGCGGCCTTTGATCCAGGGGCGGCGCGATAACACCGCCAAGCTATCGCGCAGCCATCAGGTGGAAGCATCCGCCAGCGGACTGGTCAATGTGAGGGGCGGCAAATGGACCACCTACCGGAAAATGGCCGAGGATACCATCCGGTTCTTGCGCAAGAAAAGCGGCCTGGATTTCGAGCCTGCGGATACTTCCGAACGGGTCCTCAACATGGGCAGCGCGAGGCCGCGGGCCATGCACCCGTCAGATGCCCGTGAATTGGCCGCCGCCGTCGCCCTCGCCGTGGAAGAGGAAATGTGCGTGACCGTAGAGGATTTCCTGGCCCGTCGCTACCGCACGCTTTTCCTCGACGCCCGGGCAGCGGCGCAAGCAGCACCCGAGGTCGCCAAACTGCTTGCTGCAGCAAACGCCGAGAACGAGGAGTGGGCCACATCACAAGCGCGCGCTTTTGAGGAACTGACCCTTCATTACCTTCCCGCCAACACCCCTTGATCATGGAAGCCTACATCGCGGAATTTGTCGGAACTGCCCTCCTGCTGTTGCTCGGCAGTGGCGTCGTCGCCAACGTCTTATTGGAGCAGAGCAAAGGCAAGGACGCCGGCTGGATCGTCATCTGCTGGGCTTGGGCGGTTGCGGTTTTCCTCGGCGTGTATTCGGCCACCGCGCTCGGGGGCAGCGGCCACCTCAACCCTGCCGTCACTTTGGGAGTCGCCGCCTTTGGCGGCTTTGACGCCGCCATGGTACCCGGTTACATCGCTGCCCAGGTGGCAGGCGCATTTGTCGGTTCGAGCCTCGCTTGGCTGGCCTACAAACCCCATTTCGATGCCACCGCGGACGGTGATCTCAAACTCGCCATCTTCTGCACCGCTCCTGCCATCCGCAAAACCGGGTGGAACCTCATCACCGAAGCCATCGGCACCTTCGTTCTGGTCTTCGGCGCGCTCTCCATTTCTGCCCCCACCGACAGCCTCGGCGCCTTGGACGCCCTGCCCGTCGCCCTGCTCGTTCTTGGCATCGGCTTGGCGCTGGGCGGTCCCACGGGGTACGCCATCAATCCGGCGCGGGATTTCGGGCCGAGGCTCGCCCATGCCGTCCTGCCCATCTCAGGCAAGCGCGACGCAGACTGGGGCTACGCCTGGGTTCCCATCATCGGGCCCATCATCGGTGGTTTGCTCGGCGCCGCCCTCTTCGCTGCCCTCTAGGCGCGCGTCCTCTTAATTCTTCCGGTACATGCCGAGGTGCGCCACACGGACGGAACCTGGGCCGGTCATGGTGGTATCGGCATTGACAAACCCAATCCAACGGGGGGCTCCCGGCAAATACATGAAGCCATTGTCATCGAAGCGTCCTTCGGCTTCGGCACGGAGCTGAACGCCGCACAGAACAGCGTCACTCTCAATCCAAACGCCGCCATCGCCGGGCGTCACGTCAAATTTCGCGTCGACCCAATCATAGGACGATGCCGGCTTCAAAGGCGACGCTCCCCTGTCTATCCAGGCCCCGTCTTCCGTGCGCAGGGACCACGCCAAAACCGCAGCTTCACCCGGCACATCACGGGTCATGAACGGCTTGTCCCGCTCGCCGAATGCCGGAAGGTCGACCACCAGCTCCATCGTCTTCAGCGTGTCTCCAGAGAGGTTCAGCAAGGCCCAAGCGAGCTTGCCCCGCCAGGGCATCGGCCCGAGGTTCTGGCCGACCATGCGCAGCGCATCGGTACGGCTGCGGTCCCACAACACGCGCACCGGTTGGTTGGCATCGCGCACGGCGTGGTGGGCGAGCTTCCACCGGCCGGCGTGGTCCACCGTCGACCAGGATACGGTGGGCCACACGTCATCCAACTGCCAATACAGCGATCCCGACGTACGTCCTCCAGAACACCGGTGGCGTTCGATGGCTTGCCTTAATCCCTCTGCTTGCGTGAGCTGAGTCAAATGAATCCAACGATCCAGATCATCCATACCCTCTGCCTCCACAGCAGTCGGGTCAAGGAAATACCCATCGGCATAGAACTGCATCATGTCCCATCCGTCGAAGCCGGGCTCGAGCCAATCCATCTTGCTGCGCTGGCGGAATTGCAATGCCGTATCCGTGAAGGATTGCACACCGACCGCCTCCAACGTCCTTCGGTCGGGCAAGCTCTGCAGGCCGAACTCGCTGGCAAACCTTCCCCCGTCGCGGGTGAAGAAATCAAAGCCTTCCTTGCCGAACCAGACGCCCCAGTCGTGCTGGTCACCCGCCATGCGGTGTTTTGCGGGGTCCACCGGAGAGGGGGAAGACGGCCAATAAAACCCGCCGCCCTTCGATTCGACCACGTTTGGCAATCCCTCTTCGAAAAGGTCCACATACGCCTGCCACGCTGCTGCGGAATCCGCGGCATCCATGCCGTACAACTCTTGCCAGCCCCACTCCTTCCACGCCTTTTCCGTCTCGTTGTTGCCGCACCACAGCGCCAGCGACGTCCGATTGCGCAACCGCACCACCTGCTCCTCTGCCTCGGCCAAGAAGTTGGCCTGCCAAGCCGAATCGCCCGGAACCATGGCGCAGGCATTCATGAAGTCCTGCCACACCAAGATGCCGAGCGAATCGCAACGGTCATAGAAAGCATCCGAACCGTAGACAGCGCCTCCCCATATGCGCAGCATGTTCATGTGCGATGCCACCGCATCATCGAGCATGCGGTCGAACTGACGCTCACCGCGATTGACAAAGAAGTCCGGCGGAATGATGTCCGCGCCGCGCGCCTGGACCGGCACCCCGTTGACAACACATTGGAAAGATGTTCCGAATTCATCCGGCTCCTGCATCCATTCCAAACTGCGGATCCCAAAGCGATGTGCAGCCGAACGCCCGGCTGCGTCCCCCAAGGTCAATCGATACAAAGGCTGCTCACCCATTCCGTTGGGCCACCACCGCTGAGGATTGGAAATGTGCAACGTGTATTCATCACCTGCGACCGAAATCAAGGTGGTCAAAACAGCCTGATCTCCAAGCTCCAACCTTGCATTCAAACCCGGCACCTCCCCATCGAATTGAAGGCTGTAGACGGCCGAATCTGAGCTCAAACTCAACAGTGACATGCCGAATGAAGGCAATTCCACATCCTGTCTCACCCAAGACACAGGCCGCCAAATTCCAGAAGTGACCAGCCGGGGTCCCCAGTCCCAACCAAAGTGATACATGGCCTTGCGCACCACCGCACTGACCTGCTGGCCCGGCGGCCGCGTCTCATTGCTCACCGGAATGCGCCACGGATGGGCATCCAGCTTCTTTTGCCCCTCCACTACAGGACTCTCTAAGACTACGTACAAGGTGTCGGCACCGGTGAAGACCATTTCGCTGGCTGGGATGTGCCAACTGCGGTGCATGTTCTCCGATCGCAGCAGGGTGTCGCTATTGAGCATGACCGTCGCATAGGTGTCCAACCCGAGGAATTCCAATGCCCAATCTCCTGAAACTGGGGGAGGTACAATGGCTCGACGATAATGCCAATCCATCCCTTCCACCCACTGGGCATCACCTTCGTTCGCAGCGGCAAAGGGATCCGAAATCAAGCCTTGGGTCAGAAGGTCCAAGTGGACATTTCCCGGGACATGGGCCTCGAGCCAGTGGCCTTCTGTATCTCTAAAAGACCACCCCTGATTCAAATCAAGCCGCACTTTTTCGGCATCGACGGATTGGCACGAGGATAGGGTCAGACCGAAAGCTAACAGAAAGACGAAAATGCGGTTCAGGTTCACAAACGACAAGATAATTCGCACTAACAGACCTCAAGCCATACTACCAATTAAGTCCTGATTTCAATAGACCAAAACCACTTCTTTGGTGGCGGATGAACTTTTCACCACGCCCTCTGTTCGTATTGCTCACCTACTTCACAACCAAACCCATGCGTCAACTCTTGACATTCTTGGCGTTGTGCCTTGCCCCTTTTGCTGCTTTGGCACAATGCGACGGAGACCACCACGTGGCCGTCTACAACTACACTTTCCATCCTGCTGAAATCACCATTGATGCCGGCGAGTCTGTGTCCTTCCGAAACTATGGCGGATGGCACAGCATCAACGGCGAAACAAGCTACACGGGAGAGTCCTTGAACAACCCCGTTCCTTTTAGCCTCGACGCCAACTACGGATGGTGGTTGTGGGGCAATTGCATGGGCACGGTCACATTCGATGTGCCCGGCGTTTACACATACGAGTGTGGCGTAGGGGACAATGCAGAGGATGAAGGCATGATCGGCACGATCATCGTTGAAGGTGACATGCCTACTACAACCGTTGTCGACGTCATCGTCAACAGCGACGTCCACAACATTTTGGAAGCAGCCGTCATCGGCGCAGACTTGGCCGGTGCGCTTTCCGGCGACGGTCCATTCACCGTATTTGCCCCAACCGACGACGCGTTCATCGCACTTGCCGGTGCACTCGGCGCCGAACCCGAAGACTTGCTGGACCTCGATGGCCTCAGCGACATCCTTCTGTACCACGTAGTCGGAGCACAGGTTTTGTCCACCGACTTGGCCGATGGCGCCACCGCCACCACGCTGAATGGAGCTGACGTTACCGTCACCATCAACGACGACGGCATCTTCATCAACGATGCGCAAGTGATCGTCGCCGACATCACCACCGACAACGGTGTGGTGCACGTCATCGACGCCGTGCTTCTTCCGCCCACCGAGCCAGAGCCCTTCACCGTCGTCGACGTCATCGTCAACAGCGACGTGCACAATCTGCTGGAAGCCGCCGTTGGCGCCGCAGGACTGGTGGATGCCCTCAATGGAGAAGGCCCGTTCACCGTATTTGCCCCGACCGACGATGCGTTCATCGCCCTCGCCGGTGCACTTGGTGTCTCTGCTGAAGACCTTCTCGCCCTGCCGGAACTTTCCGATATCCTGTTGTACCACGTGATCGGTGCACAGGTACTTTCCACCGATCTGGTCGATGGAGCGACCGCGACCACACTGCTCGGTGAAGACGTCACCGTGACCATCAATGACGACGGCATCTTCATCAACGATGCGCAGGTAATCGTCGCCGACATCGAGACGGACAATGGTGTGGTCCATGTCATTGACGCCGTCCTGTTGGTACCGGAACCTTACACTGTAGTCGACGTCATCGTGAACAGCGACGTGCACACGCTCCTCGAAGCAGCTGTTGGTGCTGCCGGACTGGTGGATGCGCTCAACGGAGAGGGGCCCTTTACCGTATTCGCCCCCACCGACGATGCGTTCATCGCCCTTGCCGGTGCACTTGGTGTTTCTGCTGAAGACCTCCTCGCCCTGCCGGAACTCGCCGACATCTTGCTCTACCACGTGGTCGGAGCTCAAGTGCTCTCCACCGATCTCTCAGATGGTGCCACTGCCACTACCCTCAACGGAGCAGACGTCACCGTTGAGATTGACTGCGCCGGTGACATCTTCATCAACGATGCACAGGTCACCGTCGCCGATATCGTGACCGACAATGGTGTAGTGCACGTCATCGATGCCGTCCTTTTGCCGCCTACCCCCGAGAACGACTGCGCCGACGGCGACTGCTGCGGTGAAGGCACCATCTGGGATGCCGAGCTCGGTCAATGCGTCGTGGAAGATGTCGGCTGCGAAGGAGACATGGACGGAGACCTTATCGTCTCAGTGGGCGATATCCTCACGCTCCTCATCTTCTTCGGAGACCCCTGCGAATAAGGGTCAAAAGACAATTTAAATGAGATGGAAACCCCGCAATTGCGGGGTTTCCTGCTTTTCAGACTTTCCATCTGCCCGAAGCAAAGGCGTCCACTTGCCTGCAAATTTTTCTACTTGGACACTCGACATAGCGGGTTATCCATCCGCGCCAAGCCCCCATCAGCGATGACAATCAAGCGAAGTCGCAACAAGGGGGAAACCCAATGCCCAGGCATGTTCACCCAGACTGTTCGGGTCACACAATCAGCACGAATGTTCGTTCTTTAAATGCGCTCTGCCCTAATGAGGTAATAGCGATCGTGGAACAGCCGTAAAATCGGTCGGAAGCCCATGGGAATACCCCGCCACGCCCACTTCTTGGAATGGGTGATGCGCCAGCCGGCCTTTTCCAGCAACAAATCGAATTGCCACGGCTCGAATTCGTGGTAATGACGATCGTAAGGGTCCAAATCCCCTTGATACGCTTTAGAAAACCAGAGTCTCAGAGGGATCGACGCAAACAAGACAGGCGACTTAATTTGCTGCAACAGCGGAAAAGGCGACACCATATGTTCCAGAATCTCGAAGGCCGTCACCGCGTCAAAACCCTCAGCTGAGGCCATGTCGGGATTCAAATCGAGGTCACGTCCATCGGTGTTCACGACTTGATAGCCCTGTTCTTTCATCCGTTCAGATAGTGGATTGGGAATTCCCACGTCCAACAGCTTCATCCCCGGTGCTCCATGCTCCGCCAGAAAATCAAGCGTAATTTGAAACCTCCTATTATGCTCACCATCTCGATACCAACGCTGTTCATACATGTCCATTAGGAATCTGTGTCCTCGAACAAAATTAATGGTTGTCGGAACAGGACGTTCAGGAACACATCACTTATCCACAGTACTCAATGACGTCGGAATCGAAGTCGGTCATGAAAAGTTGGGTGATGACGGCATCTCTTCCTGGTGTCTGGTGTCCCCATTGAAAAACTCACCCTATGGTCCTGCATTGACCGAATTGAATGCGGAAGAATACGTGGTAGGGCATCAGCTGCGGAACCCCATCAATACAGTGCCCAGCCTCATGACCATCAACAAAAAGAGCTGGGATTTCATTCGCAAGGATGCCAAAGAGCGGACCGCACCCTGGTGGTGGAGACGCGCGCCTATTCGTGTGAAGGCCATGTGGCACTGGTTGGACTGGAACCTTCGCGCGGAAGAAATGGCAGAAGTTCATTGGACTTTGGATCAGGCCCCTGAAATAGGTTCCTCACTGGCAGAGGCCATGAAAGAGCCACAATTGGAGGAGATTTGGAAGGAGGCGTGGAACTCCTTTGAATCTCCTCAGAACAATGCGAAAGTCCGGGTCACTTCGTTCAGTCGCATGATAAAAACCTCGCCACCTGTCGCCATCCGAAGGATCCGTCATGCCATGAAGTGGATACCTGCCACGGAAGAAGCTCTCTTCGAAGCAGATCCCATTCTCGCAAAGGACATGATTGATTTTTGGTGCGAATTCAAAGAACGCACCGCGCAAATTCACTCAAATTGAAACGTAGCGCTCGGTGAACTTCTCAGCTGCTGATTCCCAATTGCAATCAGTAGAAACCGCTGCCAGGGCGTTTCTAGACCACTTTTCAAACCGAGCCTCATCGGCAAACATGAACGCGATCTCCTGCGCCATGTCCTCGACGTCTTCCGCCTTGTGCATGCGGCCACAATCGTATTGCTCGACAACCCTCATCTGCGCAGGACAATCACTCACAAGCAAGGGCAATCCGAACGACATGTACTGGAAGATCTTATTGGCATAAGTCGTATCGTGGTGGGGATTGCGGTGAATAGGGCAAATTCCCACGTGCGCCCGGTCGAGGTGCGCCGCGAATTTGGAGGGGTGAACCCAACCGTGGAGGTGGACCCTGTCCTCCAATCCTCGGGCGCGGATGTCCTCCTCGTGCCGAGCTTGGAAAGACCCCGTGCCCAACACGTGCAACTCGAGCTCCATCTCATCCCGGAGCAAATCAAGAGCGGCTATAGCCGTTCCCAATCCCCGACGTTCCCCGGTATCGCCTATGTACAACAGTCTCTTCAAACCTGAATCCCCTGCTTTGACGGCAGGTGTTGGATTGAAAGTACCGGGCGAGTAATTGGGTACTACAATAAAAGGTTGACGGGGGACGATTCCTTGACCTACATACCATTCACCCGCCTCCTCCGTCACGAGAATAACGGCATCCGCCTTTTGGATGAATTGACGCTCAAAACGCGCCCACCGGCTCGGTCGAATCAACCACCGGCCCAGCCCGGATTTGACGTGGCGGTAATGCTGCATGATCTCCGGTCGATTTTCATGAAGATCGAGCAACCATTGCGCGCCAACCGGTTTTGCCCACCAAGCGCCCCGGGCCACTTTCAAATCATGGACGTGCATGACATCGACCTCTTCCCCTTTTAGAGCCTGTCGAATCAGCCGTGCAACATGCCCATGATAAAAAGGCAAGGAATAGGCCAAAGCGGACATCTTTCGCCAAAAGGGACCCAACGCAATCGACACGACAGAAACTCCATTGTGATGATATCGACGGGAGGAATCCGCATCCGGATGAAGGTTGACCAGCAAGACCTCATGGCCGGCCTGAATCAATGCCTCTGCCTCTCGTTCCACCCGCAAATCGGGAGGAAAAGCATCATCGAGAATCATGGCAATCTTCATGGGACAAAGTTAGCCGACGGCACATCCCTCCACTCTCAACCGGCCAAAAAAGCCTCCGCTCGAGTATCCGTTCGCCCCCGTCCTCAATCTCCCGGAGATACCGAGGGCTCCATGGAATCCTTCAGGCTCTCATTGACTTCCTCCACCGGCAATTCAAGGATTCTGCTGCTCTCTCCTCCGTCGAGGGTTCCCACATCGCGGAGGCGGCGTTCCATGACATTGGTACGGGTGTGGCGGAGCTTTTCCAGCTCATTCTTCGCCTTGCCCAAGCGGTCGTCTACTTTGTCCAACTGCTCGGAGAACTTGCCAAACTCTGTCTTGACCGCTTCCAAAATCTTCCAGACCTCGCTGCTCCGCTTGGTCACAGCCAGCGTTCGGAAGCCCATCTGCAGGCTGTTCAACAAAGCCGACATGGTCGTGGGTCCGGTCACCGTGATCCGGTACTTGCGCTGGAGCGTCTCGAAAATCCCCTTGTGGCGCAATACCTCGGCGTACAGCCCCTCCACCGGGAGGAACATAATGCCGAAATCCGTCGTGTATGGCGCTTCTACATACTTCTGGCTGATGTCCTTGGCAAAAGACTCGATGGTGCGGGCCAGCGCCTTCTCCGAGTCTTCAATCGCCTTCAGGTCCCCTGCCTCGCGTGCGTTGAGCACCGCCTGATACCCCTCCAAGGGAAACTTACTGTCAATGGGCAGCCACACCGTATCGTTGTTGTCCTGACCGGGCATGCGCACCGCAAATTCCACCCGCTCGGTGCTACCAGGGCGGGTGGCGATGTTCTCCTCGTACTGGTCCGGGGTGAGCAGTTGTTCGAGGATATTGCCCAGCTGATACTCACCCAGGATGCCCTTGGTCTTGACATTGGTCAACACCTTCTTGAGGTCGCCCACTCCGCTGGCAATGGTCTGCATCTCCCCGAGGCCCTTGTGGACCTGCTCCAACCGATCGCTGACCTGCTTGAACGACTCACCCAACCGCTTCTCCAGGGTGGTCTGTAGCTTCTCATCCACCGTCTTGCGCATTTCGTCCAACCGCTTACCGTTGTCCTCCCGCATCTCCGTGAGCTGCTTTTCCACCGTGCCCCGCACATCCTTGACCGACTCCAGGCTCTTCTTCCCTTGAACGTCGAGCTGCTTGATCAAATCCCCAAAGCGTTCCCGCATAGCGCTGGTTTGAGCCGTACCCTGCTCTTCCACCTGCTTGCGGAATGCCCCGAAACCGTCCGTCAACTCCTTGCGCTGCGATTGCGCAAGCTCTGACCCTTCTTTGCGGTTTTCCCGGAATTCATCGCGCAGGGCGCTTTCCAATCGATCCAGCTTTTCGATGATCTGGGTCTGATCGCCTCCCCCACCTTGTCGGGAACGGGTCAGGACGAGTAGACATGCCACCGCCGAGAACAAGGCGGCAAGGGCAGAAAGGAGAAGGGCTGTAGACATGAGGCAATGAAATTTTGAGAACCGGGAAAGGAAAGATACCGGGATTTCCTTGCGCCGACGAATGCCTCACCCGGCCCACCTTGCTTCAGTGCCGGTGCACGAAATGCTGCGGGTCAAAGCGAAGCCGGGGGCCGTAAACACCGCCCTCTGCGCGCTTTCCCGCCGAGATTACCATGGTCACCACAGCCTCGCGCGGCAATCCGAGGATGCGCTTGACGCGGGCGCTGTCCATGCCTTCCATGGGACAGGTATCGAAGCCGTGGGCACGCATGGCGAGCATGAAATGGGCACAGGCCAATGCCGTGGACTTATGGGCCCAGATGCGCATACCCCACTTGCCAATGGGTTCCCGCGGATAGGGCTTGCTCCTGCCGCGCCATCGCGTCAATACCCACTTGAATGGCGTCCGCCAGCCAAAGGCCCCTTGGTCGTAGACCAAAGGCGTGATCTTGCGGTAGTACTGATAGGCGCCGTCGGGAACGTTACCCGCCTTGTCAAAGGCCTCGATCATCCAGCGGTTGTTCCGACGCCACAAATCGGGACGTCCTACAAAAACCAAGAGCTCCTGGGCCGTGCCCGCCGCGGGCTGTGAAAGGCAGGCCTCCACCAGTGCTGCCTTCTTCTTTTCATCGACCACATGGTGAATCTCCCAAGCCTGCAGATTGGAAGAATTCGGGGCTTTCAATGCAGCATCCAAACACGCGTCCATGACCTCCGAAGGGATGGGGTCGTCGGCATACACCCGAACGCTCCGTCGAGAATCCACTATGGCATGGAACGCTTCAGCGTCCGTATGGGGCGCCTCAATGGATGGGCGTTCCTTTTCCTCTACCGGCGCGAAAATCTTGACCTTGGACATGGGCCAAAGATGGGGCCTTGAATGAGGTTCCCGAGATTGCCGGTATGAATCGCTTTCGAGGGACCCTCTTTTTCTCCCCTCTCCTCCTGCTTGTCACGGTCAGTGGGTGTCAATCCAACGACCTGAAAGCACCTGCTGAAGACCTTTCACCCCCTTCATCAACTGCCGAAGGCTGGCAGGAAGCGCCTCTGTCGAGCCACGTAGACCCCTTCATCGGCTCGGACCGCATGGGCCATACCTATCCCGGGGCCACCGTGCCCTACGGCATGGTCCAATTGACCCCGCAGACCCGCTTTGAACCCTACTCAAGAGAAGACGGTGGCTACAATCCCGAGACTTACCGCTACTGCGCCGGCTACCAATACAGCGATACCACCATCCTCGGTTTCGCCCACACGGCCTTCAGCGGCACCGGCCACAGTGACCTAGGGGATCTGCTTCTCATGCCGACCGTTGGGCGCCCCGCGCTGTCGAACGGTGAGCGTGGCGGGCCCCATTTTGGCAGTCCATTCAGCCACGACCGGGAAGACGCCCACCCCGGATATTACAATGTCCACCTCGAGCGGTACGACATTGCCGCCGAGCTCACTGCCACAGCTCGGACCGGGCAACACAGGTACACCTTCCAGTCTGGAGGCGACGCCCATTTGGCAATCGACTTGGCCTACAACATCTACCACCACCCCGATAAGAACGTCTGGACCTTTATCCGCATCGAGGATGACTCCACCGTTGTCGGTTACCGCCAGACCACCGGCTGGGGCCGGACCCGCCTGGTGCACTTCGCCCTCCGCTTTGATCGGCCCATCGCCGACTTCGGTCAGGAACAGGGCACGGACCTCGCATACAACGGCTTTTACCGCCGCTTTGACGAGCACCAAGGATTCCCGGAAATGGCGGGCCGCGACCTTAGAATTTGGCTCGATTTCGGCACATTAAGCGCCGGGGAACAGCTCAATGTGCGCGTTGGGCTCTCCGGGGTGAGCACGGCAGGTGCCCTCGCCAACCTTGAGGCAGAGGCCCCTACTTCCGACTTTGAAGGCACCCGAAAGCGAGCCACGGAGACCTGGAACCGTGCCCTCGCGGTGGCCCGCATCGATCCGCTGAAGGAGTCCGACCTCACCACCTTCTACACCGCTCTGTATCACAGCATGCTCAGCCCGGTTCTGTACGAGGACGTCGACGGCAGGTACCGCGGACTCGACCAAAACATCCACACTTCTGAAGGCTTCGTCAACCACACCATTTTCTCGCTGTGGGACACCTATCGGGCCCTGCATCCTTGGATCAATTTGACCCAGCCGGAGAAGGCCGCCGACCTCGTCCACAGCATGCTGGCCCACGCCGACGAAAGCGTGCACGGCATGCTGCCCATCTGGAGCCACCATGCCAACGAGAACTGGTGCATGATCGGTTACCACGCCGTCTCCGTCCTGGCCGACGCCCAGGCCACACGCATTCCAGACTTCCCCCTCGAGCGGGCCCTCGAAGCCTCCGTGAGAACGGCGCAAGTCCCCTATTTCGACGGCCTCGGCTCCTACCTCGAGTTCGGGTACTTCCCTGACGAGCTGAGCCACTCCTCCGTCTCGAAGACTTTGGAAATAGCCTATGATGACTGGTGCATTGCCCGCTTGGCAGAAGCCGCTGGCGATAGGGAGCTATCGACCGAATTCGACCGACGCGCAGAGGGCTACCGCGCCCATTGGGACACCGCCTCCGGATGCATGCGCCCCAAGCTCGCCGACGGTTCCTTCCGTCAGGACTTCGACCCATTGGACACCCACGGGCAAGGCTTCATCGAAGGCAATGCATGGAACTACGGCCTCTATGTCCCCCACGCCGTGGACTCCCTCATCGCTTGGCATGGCGGACCGGAAGCCTTCGCCACCCACCTCGACTCCCTGTTCACCATGGAGCTTGACGACCACTACTTTGCCCAAACCGAAGACATCTCGCGCGATGGCATCATCGGCAACTACGTTCACGGCAACGAACCCGGCCACCACATCGCCTACCTCTACAACCGCGCCGGTCGTCCCGACCTGACCCAACAGCGCGTGCGCATGATCTGCGACGCGATGTACGGCCCTGATGTCAATGGGCTTTGTGGCAACGACGACGCCGGCCAGATGTCAGCCTGGTACCTTTTCAGCGCGCTGGGCTTCTACCCCGTGGCGCCGGGTTCGGGTTGGTACGAATTGGGCAGTCCATCCGTGGCCTCCGCAGATGTGCAGATCGGCCAGGATAAAGTGCTTCAGATCCGCACGGAAGGCAATGCCCCTGACCGCTGGAAGGTCGCGGCCATCGAATGGAACGGTCGGCCCTTGGACAGCCACCGCATCCATGCCGACCAACTCCTCCAAGGCGGCACGCTCCTGTTCAAGTTTGCAACAGGCGCCTGAAGCTCAATTCCAGAGCATGGCGTCGATGGCCTTGGACGTGCTGTCGGCATTCACGCCGTAGGTCTGCTTCATCAGCACCACCGCCGTCTGGGAGGCGGGATGGGCGAAGTATTGCGTGTTGAAATAGCCGCCCCAGAAGAAGGCGCCCTCGGCCTCCCCTCCGTTGCGCACGCCAAACGCCAATCCCTGGTTCCAACCTCCGTCCAGCAAGCCGAGCGCATGATCGGCCATCACGGTATCCACCGTGCTTTCCTCCAGCAGTCGGCCTTCCCCTGCACGCCCCCGGTCGAGGTAGCACTGCAGGAATCGGGCATAGTCTTCTGCCGTGGAGGTCAAGCCCGCCCCGCCACCGCACAACGGCCATTCGGGATGAAGCGGATAATCGATGGTGTAACGTTTGTGCTCATGCCGCTTGAATCCGCCCACATCCGGCACGGGTTCAGCCACCATCACAAGGCGATCTACGTCCGCCTCAGGCAGCGCGAAATGGGTGTCCGACATCCCCAACGGCGCCAACACTTCTTCCTCCACGAACGCGGCAAAGGGACGGCCCGAGGCCACCTCAACCACCGCCACAAGCACATCGAGACCCAAGCTGTAATTCCACTGACTGCCAGGCGAATGAATGAGGCATGTTGAAGCGATCTTCTGCGCGTTTTCGCGGGTGGACCTTTCATCCCGCGGGAACAAATCCACGATGTCGTGCTTGTCGTAGAGCGCCTCGAACCGGGGGTCGCCGATCTCGCCGTAGGAGATGCCGCTGGTGTGCGTCATGAGCTGGCGCACCGTCATGACTTGCTCCGCCGGAATCACCGTGAAAGTGGTGTCCGACATCAGGGAATCGATGACGCCAATGCCCTCGAATTCGGGGAGGTACTGCGCCACCGGTGCATCCAGATCGAGCAGACCGCGCTCCCACAATACCATGGCAGCCGTTGAGGTGATGGCCTTGGATTGGGAGCAGATGCGAAACAGGGCATCCCGTTCCATGGGCCGCCCCGTCATGGGGTCCGCTGCTCCATAGGCTTCGTGCACGGCGACCTCCCCGTTGCGGCGGATCAACAGCACGGCCCCGGGAATCTGCCCTTCCTCCACCGCCCATTCAATGGCGCCGTCCAGCACCTTCCATGCCTCATCCCATTCGGACTCAGGCCAACCGACGGACGCCGTTTCTGCGGGAGCCTGCACCTCAGGACCGTTGGCCCAAACGACATAGGCATTCAGGGATGTCGCGATCGCCAGCCACACCAGATAAGGCACCACTCCCCATCGGCCCGCACCTGCGGTAGACCAATTCCGCGCCGCCATCGCCGCGATCACCGCATAGAGCGACAGGATCTCGAACAGGGCCACCCCCGTGGCCTGCAAACCAAAGAAGAGCGGGTTCCAGGCCACATTCAACACCCACGCCAGACCGAACCACAAGGCCTGTCCCTTCTTGTCCGCAGCAGATTCCGCGCGGGCCCAAGCCGAAGTCATGAACCACGTGAAGCCCAACATGACCGTGGTCCAGGCCGCGCCGAAAACCCAACCGGGCGGCGTCCAAGGCGCCTTCGCCAATCCGGCATACCATTCGGAGGAGACCCCCGGCCCGGTCGCCATGCTTCCGATGGCGAGGCCACCAAAATTGAGAACGCCGAAAATCAAGAAGGGGACAATGCGCGAGGCCATGGAGGAGAGGGGCTTTTGTGGGCGACGTTAGAGCGCCGCAGGCGCAACTTCGGAAATCGGGGTCACTCCACCACAATGCGGTAGGTGGCTCCTTCCCCACGTTCCATCCACAACCGTAGCAACAGTGCACCTCTGGGCCATGCGTCGGAATTCAACCGCAAGGGCAAGACACCGGCTCCTTCATCAACTTTCCGGCCCTGCGGATCCACGACCTCCCAATCCACTGCCCCCTTGCGTTGAACCGAGGCCACGTTGAGGTCATCCGCTACTGGATTCGGCCACACCTGAAAAAGGTCGGTCTGTCCGTGCATGGGAGCCGCCTCGGCCACGCCATTGATGCCCAATACCTCCTGCACGGCGCGCACCGCATTGACCTTGCCCCAACCCCAAACCGTACTTCCCTCTTCCGTAATCTCGCCCGTATGGTCATCCTGTCGGGCCGTCACGCGCAGTGCCTCGCGGACCTCATCAACCGTCAGATCAGGGTTGGCCTCCAACATCAATGCCACGATGCCCGCTACCGCAGGCCCGCTCATGCTCGTACCGGAAAGCTTGGCGAAGGGATATGTCACCCCATTGAATTCCACCTCCTCAGTCACGTTGAAACTGGCATCGGTATAGGCGCTCATGGACGACTCCACGGACACGCCGGGAGCGGCAATTTCCGGCTTCAACCGCCCATCGAGCGTCGGCCCATAGGATGAGAAACTGGCCAGGGTGCCTCCCCCTTCGTTGCCCAGCGGATTCAAATACTCTGAGTAATACGCGGCCACCGCGATCACGCGCTCCGAACACGCCGGCGTCTGCACCCCGAAATGCGGATCTCCTGCTGTCCAACCGGCTCCGGGTGATTGGAAATCCTGGCCCCAATTGCCCACCCCGTTGGAGAGGTGCGTCGTATTCCAGCAGTGGACCGTCCCGCTGGGCGCCGTGACCTGCAGTCCCACCCCCAAGGGAACTGCCCGACTTGCGCACGCGCATGCGGATGAACGGCCTGCCGTTTGCGGGGTGTGCCTCTTCCACGATCAGCTCCACGGGCAAGGTGTCGCCTTCAAAAACGAGCGCAGTGTCCAGCATCATCGGGCCATCAGCCGTCGAGAACCAAGGGCTCTCGTGGACGATGTTGCTGCCCATGGAGGTCAAGGCGATTCCGGCCTCGAAGGACGCTCCCGCTTCCCCCCAGAGGGTCAGGGCCTGGCCCCACATGTTGGGGTTGGCGGATTCCGGGTAAAATTGGACCCGCGAACGGAGGATGTCCCCGCTGAAGGCGTGCGCGATGTGGTAGTCTTTGCTCCCATTGTTGCCGGCAGAAGCCACAAAGACCACCCCTTCCTCCGACATGCTGTCGATGAACTGGTTGAAGAGCCCCTGCCCATCGCGCGTGCCGAATTCCGGCAGGCTCCAGCTGTTGTTGATGACCAGCCGCTTGCCATCCGCTTCGGCGATGTCCTGCATCCAGGCAAAGGCATCCATGGCGGCAGCCTCGTCGATCAGGAAGGTTGTGAAGACCAATTCAGCACCCGGGGCCATCCCCACCAATGCCGTTCCCGCGCCTGCCCCTCCTGCGATGCCCGCCACATGCGTTCCGTGATAGGCAAAACCATAGATGTTGGCCGTATCGGAAGCCAATGAGGCAATGTCCGAAGGCTCCTCCGCCACGCGACCGTACCCAAAATCCGCCGGTCCCGGTCCTACTTGCCGGTACTGGTCCCAAACCGCCCTGACGCGGGAGGCATTGAGCAGCGAATCGTAAAACATCGGATGGGTGTAGTCGAAGCCCCAGTCGAGCACGCCGATGAGCACACCTTCCCCCGTGTAGGCTTGCGGCAATCCCAACCCTGCTTGCACGCTGTCGACCCTCGTTCCATACCGCGCCTTTTCCAGGTCCGGCGCAGCCATGGCCGCCAGATGCCACTGCGCCAGCGGCAGAGCCTCCAGGACATCCAGGTGATCGATGTCCACGCGAAAAGACACCACCGCCCCGCTTCTGGATCCGACCCGAACTGCAGGAGCCCATGCCGACATCGCCTCATATCCCATCGCTTCTGCGCCCGACAACAACGCCCCTACAAATCCCACCATGGGCCGGCCTCCCATCCACGCGACGGGATAAGTACCCTCAACAGCCCCCTGAAAAGCCCGGACATCGGGGTGTTGCAACCGCAAGGCTTGCAGCTGCATCAAATCCCAGCGCGACGTCATGGGCACGCGTTGCGAGACGCCAGTCTGCCCCATGGCATCAACGGGAACAATCGAAACAACACCGAGGAGAAGAATCAAAAACCGCATACGGATGCGAAGATGGCTCCCAATCCAAACCGCTACCCGCCCAGGGGAACGACAGACCACTTCCTGAATTAGGTTCGCAACATGAAGTCCTGCACTTGCCTTGCCCCGGTCGCCCTCTTGCTCGCCGCAACCGCTCTCTTTTCGGTTCCGCTGCATGCACAGCAGATGGACTGGGTGCTGGTCGATGCGGACCGGAACGACCGGGAAATCCCTGTGGACCTGCGCTTTGACGCCGAAGCACAAGCGGCACGGCCGTTGGTGGTCATCGGGCACGGATTCGCCATGACCTCCGGTGACTATGACGATCTCAGCGCAGAGCTTGTCGCGGCCGGATTCACGGTGGCACTGGTGGATACCGAATCTGGACTGGCGCCTTCACATGCCGACTTCGGGCTGGACATGGCCTTTGTCGCTGCGCACGCTGCCGAAGAAGTAGGCGGTGACCTCGAAGGCCTGATTTCCGATGTCTCGGCTTTGGTGGGCCACAGCATGGGTGGAGGCGCCGCTTGGCTGGGCGCTGCAGCAATGGGCGAAAGTCTGGGAGCCGTGGTGGGCTGGGCACCGGCCGAAACCACGCCTTCTGCCCTGGCCGACGCGACCGACATCGCCGCGCCCACCCTGGTCATTTCGGGCACGGCCGACGCCATCACTCCCCAGGCCACCCAACATCTGCCCTTGTTTGATGCGCTCAGCCCCGCGACCTGCCGGGCCTTTGCCTCACTCGAAGAAGGCGGTCATTGCGGCTTTGCCGACAGCGGCACCTTGTGCGACCTCGGTGAGTTTGGCTTCTCGGGCATGTCACGCGCCATCCAGCAATTCCACACGGCCGCCTTGACCATCGCCTGGCTGCAGCACCACCTATTGGGAGTCCCTGAAGCATGGTCAGATTTCGAAGCTCATGGCGAAGCAGAAGCTGCCGTCAGCCTCGACATCACCTGCTCCACCCTGTCCCTGGCAGAGGAAGGGGCCACCATGAATGCCCGCTGCTTCCCCAATCCGGTGAGGGAAACCTTGTTCCTTGACCTGCCTTCCAGCACGGCAACTGCCACTGTCCTTTCGAGCGATGGCCGCATCATGTCGCAATGGAACCCGACAAGCCCGCCGCGCATCGATGTAGCGACGTGGCCGGCCGGCGTTTACTTCCTCACCTTGGAAGGCCCCAGACAGCGCCAGACCCTGCGATTCATCAAGACACCCTAAGGATCATAGGGTCACACGGACCAAGGAATCGAGGGTCACATCGGCCCCTTCTCCGTACCCCATGTCACAGGCGACGACCCCTCCCTCACGGTCGATGACCATCCACGTGGGATAGGCCTTCACGGGATAACCTTCCGGCAGCGAATCGACCATCAATTGGGGAATGTCCAGCCTGCGTCGCGCGAGATAACGTTCGACCACCTCGGGCTTCTGGTGATGGTTGACCCCCAACACGGTGAACCCCTCCGGACCGAACTCCTTTTGCATGTGGTCCAGATGCGGCATGGCACGCATGCAAGGACCGCACCCGATGTACCAGAAGTCCAGATAGACCACCTGACCCAGGTAATCCGACAGCGCAGCGGATTGACCATCCAGCAGCGTACCTGAAATCGCCGGAGCCGCCGCCCCTACTGCGGGCAAGGCAGCCAATGTCTCTGCATACCAATCTTCGTCGCCTCCGCCATCCACAGCGGGGTCCTTGGGTGCTGGTGCCTTGGCCCATTCCGGCGCTTCCCAACCTGAAATGGCCGCAGAAATCGTCTCGTCATTGGTCACCTCCCAATCCCAGGAAATCGACATCTCCCGCCCATAGGCCATGTCCCCCCTGAACCACTTTTCCTCCATTCGGACGGGCAGTCCATCAGGCGCCCGGAAAGTCCATTGGCTCTGCGCGTAGGTGTCCACATGGTAATCCTCCGAAGTGGTGTCCTGTACCTCCACCAAGGTCAACACATACGCCTCATTGTCGCCCCCCTCGGGCAGGATGTGCTCCCTGGTGACCACCATCAAAGAGTCTTCCATCTGCTGGGCCCACCACGTGGTGTCCCAGAGCATGACCGGCAGTGCCAGCGACACATGGTAATTGGGCACCCAATTGCCGTTCCGACTTCTGCCCTCCACCGTATCGGCTTTCAGTATGCTGTCTGCCTCGATTTGGGTCAACTCGGCCTGCCAAAGCCCATACCAACGCGTGGTCGTGTCCTCGTCGTCGAAAAAGGTGTCGGACAAGCGCCATCCCGCCATGGACGAATCGCCCACTGAATGCGCTGCCATCCAATCCGCCTCGACCACTCGGCCCCAACCGTCGCCCGTGGCATCGGTATAGTTCGCCATGGTCGCCGTGAAACGGGCATTGGAGATTAGAGACTGGGCATCCTGAACGGAGTCAATGTCTTCAAAAACGGGGGCGGAAGGGCTGCAACCGACCCACAGGACGGGAACCCACAACATCAGCGAACGCATGCGGCAATGTAGCCTGTCTCCGTCAGTCTCTTTCCGCCAGCTCCTGGCGCAATCCTTCGATGGAAGCGTGAATTTCCCGCAACACTTGGACCACATCATTCCCGCCGGAAGCCGCCGGACTTCCTCCGGTCATGCGGCGCTCCTGAAATTGATCCCGTGCTGCAATCACTTGCTTCTTGAAACCGGCCGCATCCATGATGCCAATCAGCTTCATGTCCGCTCCGGTCTGCGCACTGTTGCCGGCGGTCTCCACTTTCAGGATGCGCAGGTCGAAATACTTGAGAAGCGGATTATCGATGAACGTCAGGTCCTGGATGTTCTCCAGCGGTATCGTCTTCTCGGTCTTGAAATAGTGGCCTTTCGAAAACTGCAGATGGCGGCTCGTCAAGGTGCACTCCAGGCTGTGGTAATACTTGCCTGTGACCCATTGCCCACAACCGAGAAACCAGATGACAACCAAGGGAATGCCCACGACCGTGACGAGCAGCATGAATGCGATGTAGAACATCAGATAGGTGCGTATGGCCGGATTGAATTCGGCCCGCGTCAGCGTATTCTCCATAGACATGGCCCCAAGGTAATCCTTCCCAAGCATGACCGATATTGTCGGCCCACGCCCCCACCATGACTCTTTTGCGACTCCCCGTTTCCGTGCTCTTGCCATTGTGCATCGTTGCACCATTTCATGCCCAGACTTGGGAGCAGGGCGTGGGCACCGAAGGACTGAACCTGCAGGCGATCCAATTCCACGAAGGATGGGCCTATACCGGTGGGGCCACCGGGACGTACCGCTCGGAAGACGGGGGTGCCACTTATGCCGAGGCCAACACCGGCAACAACAGCGTGGGCCCCACCCGCGGCTTTACCCATGACAACCTCTACGTCTACATGTGCACCAGCAATGGCGTGTTCCGCAGTGACAACCAGGGTGCCAACTGGACCTCCGTGGACAACGGCCTGCCCCAGCTGCTCTCCCATGGCATGGCGGCATCCAGCGACCGCATTTGGGTGGTGACCCCCTCTGGAGCCTACACCTCGGTCGACCATGGTGACAACTGGCTCCCTGCGGGATTGGATGGGCTGGACGTCCGGTGCATCACCATCCTGGACGATGCGGCCTACGCGGGCACCCAAGGCGACGGACTGTTCCGCTCCGAGGACAACGGCGCAAGCTGGACGGCCATCAACAACGGAACGACCTCATCGGCATTCCGCGCCATCGAAGCCCATGGCAGCGCGCTGTTCGCTGCAGGCGGCATCGGTTCGGGCATTTTCCGCTCCACCGATGAAGGCGCCAACTGGACCCTGCTTTCAGGCGGCCTTCCCGGAGGCACCTTTCGCGGGTTTGCCTCCCAAGGCGATTGGATTGCCGCCGGGGCATTCGGCAATGGACTTTATGTATCCAACGACAATGGAGACAGCTGGACTGGGCTGAACGAAGGCTTGGGCGACCTCACCCTGTTTGATGTGGACTTCAGCGACAGCCACCTGCTCGTGGCCACCGATCTGGCGGGCGCATGGCGCCTGCCCCTCGACGCGCTGCCCGAAGGTCCTTCCCAGGTT
>JBDQOI010000021.1:0-44714 GCA_040261275.1 Flavobacteriales bacterium
CCTCTGGGGAGCGGCCCACGGAATCGCCAGTTTGAGCTTGGCCGCGTTCGAAGGGCTCGACGCTCCTTTCCATCCAGCTGTCCACGAACTCCGCCAACACGCCGGCCAGCAGGCGAGTGCGGCTCGGATGCGGGAGTGGCTGGGCGGTGCGGCTTTCCTCCGGGAAACGCACGAGTGGGTGCAGGACCCTTACAGCTTCCGGTGCATACCCCAGGTGTACGGCGCAGTCCGCGCCGCCATCGACAAAGGCATCGAGACCATGGAAGGAGAGGCCACCGCGGTCACCGACAACCCCATCCTGCTGCCGGAAACCGGAGAGGTGATCAGCGCAGGCAATTTCCACGGGGAGCCCTTGGCGGTCATCCTTGACCACCTCAAGGTCGCCGCCAGCGACCTGGGAACCATGTCCGAGCGCCGCATCTTCAAGCTTCTCAGCGGAACGCGCGGTCTGCCGCCTTTCCTCGCGACGGACCCCGGACTCGACAGCGGCCTCATGATTGTCCAGTACACCGCAGCCAGCATCGTGGCCCGAAACAAGATGCGCGCCATGCCTTCCAGCGTCGACACCATCGACAGCAGCAATGGACAGGAAGACCACGTGAGCATGGGCGCCAACGCGGGCCTCCAACTCCTGGCCGTCATCGATGGCACCCACGAGATCCTGGGGTGTGAACTCCTCACAGCCAGCCAGGCCTTGCACTTCCGGCCCAGCCCGGGACTGTCCGCCAAGCAGCGGTCCCATTTGGACCGTTTCAGGCAATCCGTGCCTCCCCAGCAAGGCGACGTAGAGCAGTCTTCGCGCATGCGGGCGGCCAAGTCTTTCGTCCAGCACCGTTAGGATTGAAATATCCAACTTCTAAAGTATAGCGGCGGCAACGGCACGGACGACTTTGGGTTTTCGGCCCTTCCCGGCGGTTCCCGCTGCCTCAACGTTTGCCACTTCGAACATTTCGGGGAATTCGGCTTCTGATGGAGTTCTTCCCCCTATGGCGGCAAGGCTTGGTTCCGGTACTTGGCCGGATTCACTCCAGCCATCGCCCGGAACATTCCTCAATGCACGCGTCGGGTTCTCTGTGAGGTGTATCAGGGATGCCGACTGAGCGGAGCGAAGGAGGGTTGACACCTCGACACTTATGAGGCCGCAGGCCGCCCCCTTTTATCGTCGACTTCAACATCATCGAAAAGCCCCGCCACCGAGCGGGGCTTTGTTCACTTACAAATTTATACCTGCGGTAAACAGGCTTTTATTTATATTATAAATACATATGAGGTAAATTATACAAAACTGAACGAGTGTTTGTTGCTTTGAATACCACTGCTGTGCCTCGCCGGGCCCTTGATGTGCTGGCCCGATGTGGGCTCCTCGTACTTGTGGTAGCTGCGGTTCATGACCTCGCCGCGCAGACGACGCCGGGCCGCCTATTTCGCACGGCGGTCAACAATACCCAGCTCGACCCCAACGGCGACGGCTGGGTCTCGGCCACCAACAATGGATTCAGCAACTTTCCAGATATTCTCGATGAGTCGCAGGAGTTCGAGACGGAGTGGGAACCCCTGTGGCACTACGAGATGGAGCCCAATTCCGACCTGCAGACGGGCAGCGACTGCGGCCCGACGGAAATCGTGGACAACCCCAACCTCTTGGAGCGCGCAGGCTACTGGAAGGTGATCGACCCTGATGGGACCACCGCCACAGGTGATGAACTCCTGCTGTTCCGGATCCGCATCAACAGTGACCCCAACAATGCGGCATACGGGTACAGTTTCCTGCTCGATACCGACCGGAAATTCGGCACAACCGGCATCGATGCCGATCCGAATGCCATGCCCGGCAATCCGGGCTTCGAGTTCGAAATCCTCTTCGCCTCCGGCAATGCGGGGGGCGTCTACGTCAACAAGGTGGACGGTGTCGCGGCCCACAACCAGATCACGGTGTACCAATCCTATGCGGACGGGGTGAACGACCAGCGGTCTTATGCCCGCTTCTCGAACTGCGCGTCCAGCACCCCCATCTTCATCGATTTCTTCATCGCCTTTGCGGATTTCGGAGCTGAGGTTCAATCCAATACGCCGCTTCGCATGCTGTTTGCCACCGCGAGCTCGGCCAACTCAGCCTTGAACGGCTCAGCCAGCGACATCGGGGGAATCAACGATGCCAATTACCCTAATGACGATGCGATTTTCGAAGCCTTCATCTCGGCCGTACCCGTCATCCAGTTCAGCGAAGGATATGTCAACCCCAACCCCAACGCCAGCGTCAATGGCTGCACCGACCCGGCCTACGCCGAGTACGATCCCAACGCCAACACGGACGACGGCAGCTGCGCCACCCTCATCGACCCTTGTGATGGCGCCTTGGTTCTGGGCAGCGTCTCCTTGACAAGCGTTCCCACCGCCATCGATGCCGCCGATGGCGAAATCGAAATCGACATCACCACCGGTACCGCCACCGCGCTCGATCTGACCGGCATCAACGGAGCCGGCGACTACAGCTTCAGCTTGCCTGGCGCCATGGACGGCATCTTGCCCGGCATCTACGACGCCAGTGCCGAAGACGCCGGTGGGTGCAACAGCAACACCGTCAGTCTCATTGTCCCCTATGCGCAATGTTGTGATGGCTGCGGCGTCTACGACGTGGATACGGACGGCATCTGCGACGACAGCGACAACTGCACCGACCGCACCGCCAGCAACTACGCTGACCCGGCCAACGGCACCTGCACCTACGACTGAATCTCATGCAACGGGCTTCGAAATCCGCGTTTTGAGCTGTTGGCGGGAGTGGTCGTTTTGGGGCGCGGGGCGCTCCGTACCTTCGCGGCATGCTCGCGTTGCGTGGAATCGAGAAATCTTATCCGCTGGCCGGAGGGTTGCTGCCCGTTCTGAAGGGCATTGACCTCAACATTGCGCAGGGCGAGATGGTGGCCATCATGGGGTCGTCGGGCTCGGGCAAGTCGACTTTGTTGAATGTGCTGGGGCTGTTGGATGGGTTTGATTCCGGAGGGTATGACCTCGATGGAGTGGACATGGCGGGGCTGTCGGAGAAGCAGGCGGCCCGGTACCGCAGCCAGTTTTTGGGCTTTGTGTTCCAGTCGTTCAATCTGATCTCGTTCAAGACGGCGCTGGAGAATGTGGCGTTGCCGCTCTTTTATCAGAAGGTGCCGCGCCGCGAGCGGCAGAAGCGGGCCATGGAGATGCTGGGCAAGATGGGCATGGATGACCGTGCTGACCACCTGCCGTCAGAGCTGTCCGGCGGGCAGAAGCAGCGCGTGGCCATTGCCCGGGCGCTGATCACTTCGCCGCGGGTGATCCTGGCCGATGAGCCCACAGGAGCGCTTGACAGTACGACTTCTTCCGAGGTGATGGAGGTATTGCGCGAGGTGAATGCTTCGGGGATCACGGTCATCATCGTGACGCACGAGGCGGACATTGCGGCGCAATGCGACCGCACCATCCGGTTGCATGATGGTGTTATCATCGAGGACGGAAGGAGCGGCGAGGTGGTTGAACCTACAGCCCGCGGGGCGCGTTCTCAAGATTGATGTTCAACCGAGAGACCTGGATCGAGATTGCCCACACGGTGACCGCCAACCCTTTGCGGACGGCGTTGACCGGGCTGTCGGTCGGGCTCGGCATCTTCATTCTGGTGGTCATGCAGGGCCTCGGTTTTGGATTGCAGAACGGGGTGGAGCAGGACTTTGGGGACGAGGCGCGCAATACGGTGTGGGTGCGGACAGGGCGGACGACGCTGCCGTACCGGGGGCGACAGCCCAACCGCTATGTGCAGATGCGCAATGAGGACGAGCAACGCATCACCGAGCAGGTGGTCGATGCGCCCGCTTGGTCCGGTCGCCGGATGATGTGGGGGTCCACGGTGGGCTACAAGAACGAGCAGGGCAACTACCCGATCGTGGGTGTGGAGCCGGATTTCGATGAATTGGAGCTGTTGCCGTTGATGGGCGGTCGTTGGCTGCATGCCGACGATTTGGCCAAAGAGAGCAAGGTCTGCGTGGTGGGTGAGAACCTGCTCGATGAACTCTTCAAGGAGGCCGATCCCATCGGGGCCTATGTGACGCTCAATGGCATCACCTTCCGGGTCGTCGGCCACTTTTCCAAGAATGGCCGCTGGGGCAACAGCATGGTATACGTTCCGCTGACGACCATGCAGCGCGTCTTCAACGGTAGCGATGAGGTGGACCAGATGGTGCTGTCTACAGGAGAACTGGACCTGGAAGGGTCTTCTGCCATGGTGGAAGCCGTGGATGGTGACTTGCGGATGCGCCATTCGGTGCACCCCGATGATGTGCGGGCGGTGCGGGTGCGCGACAATCAGGAGGAATACGCCATGTTCGAGCGGGTCTTCACCGGCATCCGGTTGTTCATCTGGGTGATCGGCGGGTTTACGCTGCTGGCCGGCGCCATTGGTGTAGCCAACATCATGGCCATTGTGGTCAAGGAACGGACGGTGGAGATCGGCGTGCGCAAGGCGCTCGGGGCCACATCGGGAAGCATCCTCTCCTTGATTGTCATCGAAGCCATCGCCTTGACTTTGATTTCTGGAGCCTTGGGGCTGATTGCGGGGGTGGCCACGCTCAATGCGGTGGCGCCCTATGCGGAGCACGATTATTTCGCCGACCCGGAAGTGAACCTGCGGGTGACCTTGACCGCGTTGGCGGTATTGGTGGTGGCCGGTGCGATTTCTGGATTTGTCCCGGCTTTGCGCGCGGTGCGCATCCGTCCCATTGAAGCCCTGCGATACGAATGATGGGGCTGGATCGCGATCGGTTGGTGGAACTCGTGCAGGTGGTGGTGCGCAATCCTTTGCGCGCTTTCCTGTCTGCGCTGGGCGTAGGCTGGGGCCTGTTCATGATCATCATCACGGTAGGTGCTGCGCGGGGCCTCGAGAATGGGGTCAAGGCCGACATGGGCAACGACGTGTCCAACAGCATGTTTGCTTGGACCATGAGCACCAGCTTGCCCTACAAGGGCTACCAGCGCGGCCGGTATGTGGAAATGGACATCGACGATGTGCGGTGGATCCAGGCCAATACCCAGCACCTGGACCTGGTGTGTCCAGAGGTGCAGCTCGGTGGCTACCGCGGCACCAACAATGTCACCCGTGGCAAGCAGAGCGGGGCGTTTGATGTGCACGGCGCCATCGCGGAGTATCCCGAGGTGAAGCCCATGAACATCACCGAGGGCCGCTTTCTCAATGAGGGCGACCTGGCCGGAGAGCGCAAGGTGTGTGTAATCGGGAGCCGGGTCAAGGACATCCTCTTTGAGTTGGGTGAAGAGCCTTTGGGCGAGACGATTCAGATTCAAGGGGTGATTTTCCGCGTGGTCGGCGTGTACACGCCCAAGGGCAACGACGAGGATGCGCAGAACGAGGCGGAGAGCATCTACATTCCCTTTTCCACGTTTGCCAAGGCGTTCAACACGCGCGGTCGGGTGGGGTGGCTTTCCATGTTGATCAAGGATGGGGTCGATGCGGAAGAAGCCGAAGAGGCGACCAAGCAGTTGATCAAGGCGCGGCTGAGCATTCACCCGGACGATCCGCGCGCCATCGGTGCGTGGTCCATGGCGGAAGAATTCCAGAAGGCGGAGCTGCTCTTTTCGGGGATGCGGCTGATTTCGCTGCTCTTCGGTTCGCTCGCCCTGTTGGCGGGCGTCATCGGCATCACCAACATCATGCTGATTTCCATCAAGGAGCGCACCAAGGAGCTCGGCATTCGCCGCAGCTTGGGGGCTACTCCGGTCCGCATCCTGCAGCAGATCATCGGCGAGACGCTGTTTCTGACGTTGTTGGCGGGGCTGTGTGGTTTGGTCTTGGGCGTTGGATTGCTTGAGGCGGTAGACGGCTTGATTGAGGATGGGGTCGATGCCGGTGTTTTCCGCCATCCTGAAATTGATTTTGGAACCATTCTGACCGTGTTGTGCATCCTGCTTGGGATGTCCATCTTCGCGGGCGTCCTGCCCGCCATGCGGGCGCTGGCCATCAAGCCGGTGGAAGCCCTGCGCTCAGAGGGATGATTGATATAGAAACATGAAGAAAGGCCGCGTTACGCTCCTCCTCATTTTTGTCCTGCTGGTCATCGCCGGGGCAGCCTACACCTTGAATCACCTGTACCAGAAGGAGCAGGCACCTGAGGCCCGCTTTGGGGTGGAAACTCCCCGTATCGCCGACATCATCAAGAAGTCGGTCAGTTCGGGTACCATCGGGCCGCGCAAGGAAATCCTCATCAAGCCACAGATCAGCGGCATCGTCGACGAACTCTTCGTGGAAGCCGGCGATACGGTGACTGCTGGGGCGGTACTCGCTCGCGTGCGGGTGGTGCCGGATATGGCGGCGCTGGCTTCGGCCCAAAGCCGCGTGGAGCGGAGCCGCATTTCGCTGGAGAACAGCCGCCGCGATTTTGAGCGCCAGGAGGCCTTGCTCGCCTCGGGCGTTGTGTCGCAGCAAGACTTCCAGCAGTCCGAGACGTCTTATTTGCAGGCGCAGGAGGAAAAGCTCGCAGCAGAAGACAACCTGCGCATCGTCAAGGAAGGCGCAGCCAGCCGGGCCGGAGAGGCGTCCAATACCATGATCACCAGCACGGTGGACGGCATGGTGCTGGACGTGCCGGTCGAGGTCGGCAACCAGGTCATCCAGGCCAATACCTTCAATGAGGGTACGACCATCTCCAGTGTGGCGGACATGGCGGACTTGATTTTCCGCGGTCAAATCGACGAAAGCGAAATCGAGAATCTGCGGGTGGGCATTCCGTTGATCTTGTCCATTGGCGCCATGCCGGGCAAGAAGTTCGACGCCATCCTGGAGTACATCTCGCCCAAGGGCGTGCCCGAGAACGGGGCGGTGCAGTTCGAGATCCGGGCCGCAGTGACGCTCGATGAGGGCGACTTCATTCGCGCCGGCTTCAGTGCCAATGCCGATGTGGTGCTCGACCAGCGCAAAGAGGTGCTGGCCCTGAGCGAGGCCCTCGTCCAGTACGAAGGGCCCAAGCCTTTTGTGGAGGTGCAGGTCGGACCGCAGCAGTTTGAGCGTCGCGATGTGGAGCTCGGCCTGTCCGACGGCCTCGTGGTGGAAGTACTGTCCGGCGTAGCGCTGGAGGACTCCATCAAGCGTTGGAACCAGCCCATCTTCGACTGATGGCGCTGATCGAAGAAATGGACCGGTCGGGCAACTGGCTCTTCCGGTGGCGCAGCTTCCTGCCCTTGCTGCTGTTCTTTGGCGCGGTACCGGTGGTGCTGCTCGGCGATGTGGCGTGGACGCCGATGTCCGACGGTTTTGACCGCAGTTGGTGGTGGCCGCTGTTCTGCTTGGACGTGGCAATGGCCGGTCAGGTGATCCGAGCGCTGTGCGTGGGCTACACGCCGCGCGGCACTTCGGGCCGCAACACCAAGGAAGGCCAGGTCGCCGAATCGCTGAATACGCTCGGGATGTATTCGGTGTGCCGTCATCCGTTGTACTTGGGCAATCTGCTCATGTGGTTGGGCATCGTCATGTACATCGGCCACCTGTGGTTCGGTGTGGCGTTCCTGTTGCTCTACGCGCTGTACTACGAGCGCATCATGTTTGCCGAGGAGCAGTTCCTGCGCGGCAAATTCGGCCAGGCCTATCTCGATTGGTCGGCGCGTGTACCTGCCTTCTGGCCGGCCGTGCGCCGATGGAAGGAGCCGGAGGTGTCTTTCTCCATGCGCAATGTCCTCAAGCGGGAATACAACGGCTTCTTCGCGGTCTTTTTGAGTTTCGCCTGGATCGATGGGCTGCACGGTTTCCGCGCTGCGGGGCTCGATGCGGCGTTCTTTTCTGCTCCGTCCTGCATCTTCCAGGACTTCTGGGCCTATGCGTTGGTGGCGGCCTTCGTCACCTTCATGGTGCTGCGTACGTTGAAGAAGACCACGAAGGCCCTGGATGTCGCGGGCCGCGAATACGTCTGAGGCGCGGGGCCGACCCGGTCAGGTGACCTTGGCGCTTCGGGCGACGCGGCGTAGGATGCCGGGGGCAAACCGGCTGAGCCAGTAGCCCAGCACTTCCTTTTTTCCCGGAGTGACGAGCGCCTTGTTGCGGTCGATGCCGCGGAGGATGGCGGTCGCGCATTGTTCGGCCGTGATGCCGCCTGCGGTGGCATCGTCCATGGTGCCCTGCGGACTGCCATCGGCGGTCAGTGCGTTCAGGGAGATGGCCGTCCGCACGAATCCGGGAGAGACCATGGTGACGCGGATGCCGTCTCCGTGATGTTCGGCGCGCAGGGCCTCGAACCACCCGTGCATGGCGTGCTTGGCGCCGGCATACCCCGACCGCATGGGCGCCGAGAAAAGGCCCATGAGGCTGGTCACCACCGCGAAGTGGCCACCCTCTGCGGCGATCATGTGTGGCAGCAGCGCACGGGTAAAGGCAAGGGTGCCGAAGTAGTTGACCTCCATCATGCGGCGGTCGACCGCGGGGTCCGTGTCAATCAATCGGCTGCGCTGGCTGATGCCGCCACTGTGGACAACGACATCCACGCCATCGGTCTCCTGCCAAATGCGGTCGACCAGGGCCCGGATGTCGTCCGGCTGGGAGAGGTCAAAAGGGGCGAGGAGTGCGTCAGCTGCCCCCAGTGCCGCGCGGAGCGTTTCCAGATCGGCTTTTTTGCGGGCAGACAGAATAAGGCGGTCGCCTCGCAGATGGCACGCTTCGGCCACGGCCTTTCCGATGCCGGAGGTGGCTCCGGAAATCCAGACCGTGCGCCGCGGGCTCACGCGTCGATGTTGGCGTACTTGGCGTTGGCCTCGATGAATTCGCGGCGGGGCGGCACGTCGTCTCCCATCAGCATGGAGAAGATGTTGTCACTTTCCGCGGCATTCTCAATCGTCACTTGGCGCAGCGTCCGGTACTCAGGGTTCATCGTGGTGTCCCACAACTGGTCCGCGTTCATCTCACCTAGACCCTTGTAGCGCTGGATGTTGACGGTGGCATCGCTCTTGCCCTTGAATTCCATCACCAATCGATCGCGCTGATCGTCATCCCAGGCATAGGCCTGCTTGGAACCGCGCTTGACCAGATAGAGTGGGGGCGTGGCGATGTAGATGTACCCGTTCTCGATCATCTCCTTCATGTGGCGGAAGAAGAAGGTCAGTATGAGGGTCTCGATGTGTGAACCGTCTACGTCGGCGTCACACATGATGATCACCTTGTGGTAGCGGAGCTTGGAGAGGTTGAGCGCGCGCTCGTCTTCTTCCGTGCCCACTGTCACGCCGAGGGCGGTGTAGATGTTCTTGATCTCCTCGTTCTCGAAGATCTTGTGGTGCATGGCCTTCTCCACGTTCAGGATTTTACCGCGGAGCGGCAGGATGGCCTGGAAAATGCGGTCGCGGCCTTGCTTGGCGGTTCCTCCAGCGGAGTCACCCTCGACCAGGAACACCTCGCACAAACCGGGGTCCTTTTCGGAGCAGTCGGCGAGCTTGCCCGGAAGACCGGATCCGCCCATGACCGTTTTGCGCTGGACCATTTCGCGGGCCTTGCGCGCAGCATGGCGGGCCTGGGCCGCAAGGATGACCTTCTGGACAATGGTCTTGGCGTCGTTTGGATGCTCTTCGAGATAATCGGTGAGCATGTTCCGGACGGCCTGTGAGACCGCCTTGGTGACTTCCTTGTTGCCGAGTTTGGTCTTGGTTTGGCCTTCGAACTGGGGCTCCATGACCTTGACGCTTACGATGGCGGTCAGGCCTTCACGGAAGTCGTCTCCGCTGATGTCGAACTTGAGTTTGTCGAGCATGCCGGATCCGTCGGCATACTTCTTCAACGTGTCGGTCAATCCACGACGGAATCCGCTCAGGTGCGTTCCACCCTCGTGGGTGTTGATGTTGTTGACGTAGCTGTGCAGGCTCTCGTTGAAGCTGGTGTTGTACACCATGGCGACTTCCACGGGGATGTCCTCGACCTCGCCCTCCATGTGGATGACCTCTGCAATGAGTTGCTCTCGGTTCTGGTCGATGTAGCTGACGAACTCCTCCAGTCCCGTATCACTGTAGAACTTCTCGGTGGGGTGGTTGCCCTCCTCGTCGGTGGTGCGCTCGTCGGTCAGCGTCAGGGTGATGCCCTTGTTGAGGAAGCTCAACTCCCGGAGGCGTCGGGCCAGCGTGTCGTAGCTGTACTCCAGCGTGTCCGTGAAGATCTCGGGGTCGGGCTGGAAGGTGACGGATGTCCCGGTGCGGTCGGTGATGCCGATTTCGCGGGTCGGATATTGTGCCTTTCCGCGGGAGTATTCCTGCTCCCAAACCTTGCCTTCGCGGTGGACTTCGGCGCGTAGGAGGCTGGATAGGGCATTTACGCAGCTCACACCTACACCGTGAAGGCCACCGGAAACCTTGTAGCTGTCCTTGTCGAACTTTCCGCCGGCGCCAATTTTAGTCATGACGACCTCGAGGGCGCTGACGCCTTCTTTGCTGTGAATGGCCACGGGAATGCCCCGACCGTTGTCGTGTACGGTCACTCCGTTGGTGGCTGTGATGGCCACACTAATCGTATCGCAGTGTCCTGCGAGGGCCTCGTCGATGGAGTTGTCGACCACCTCATAAACCAGGTGGTGCAAGCCCCGTGTGCCCACGTCTCCGATGTACATCGAAGGACGCTTGCGGACGTGCTCCATACCCTCCAGGGCCTGTATGCTATCCGCACCGTAATTCTGCTTCTTCTCTTCGCTCATCACCGCTGTATTTGGACGTCCTGCTAAAGTAGCCCACAGCAGGCTCAAACGCGTGTTTTTGGCCCTTCGGAAAGGCCTGTGTTTTCAACACTTTTGCAGGCGTTTTGTCCGGTTTTCCACACCGTGTCGCAGGGGTGTCTCAATCGGGGCTTGAGACGGGCTTCAGAATCGGTAGGATGCGAGCATCATGACCCCCATGTTCTGGGCTCCGTATCCCCCGATGATTTCGGTGTCGCCGAGCGGCCCCTTTGCGTTCAAACCCAAGGAAAGACGGGCGTTGTAGCGGTACTCCACACCGAGGTCAATCGCCGTGTAGGCCGACATCTTCCGGGCGTAGATCGATTCTCCGTCTCCAAAGAGCGGTCCAAACGTCTCGCTGGCCGCCTGAACGTCTTGTCCATCGGCGGTGGTGATGCCGCTGAAGGGAACGCGGCTGGGCGCGTAACGGGCGCCTACGATTTCCAGTCCGAAATCGAGAAAAAGTACCTCCTCCAAATTCCATCTGCCGCTGGCAGCGATGCGGGTGCGGGGTTGGTACCAAGCGTAGGGCTGATTTCCCGTCCGATAGGTGTGGAATTCGGCGCGGGCGGTGAGTTCCAGTGGGCCTTGTCCGCGATAGGTGGCTTCGCCGATGACACTGGCAATGGTCAACGAGTCATAGGCCGCGCTGAATCGTTGTCCTGCGCTGTCCATTCCGGCTTCATTGACCCAGTATTGGAAGTTGCGAAACCGGGTGGTGCGGGCTTGGGCATTGAAGGCGAGATCGCGTGTCAACTTGCCGCGCACCCCGCCGTAGAGTTCCATGGCGCGGTTGGTGTGGCGCAAGGCCCCGCGGATGGCGTCCGGTCCTGCTTGGTAGCCGGCATCGTAGAAGGGGTTTTCCGCGACGAGGTCGTGGATGGCGTTGCGCTGCATGCCTCCGTCCATACCTCCGTAGGGGACGAAAACGTCGTCCAGAAGGCGGAATCGAACTTCAGCGGTGGGGTAGAAGTGGAAGGACTGTGCGCTCCGGGCGTCCACCCACAATCCTGCTCCTGCTTTGATCATGTAGGCTCCCCGCTCTTTTGTCACCGTGGGTCGGACGCCCACCAGGGCGGAAGAGCGATTTATGGCAACGGCGGTGGAATCACCCACCGCATCGAGCCGGGAGCCGATGATGTGGGCCTCGTAATTCAGGTCGTAGCGGGCATCCTCGCGCCAGGTGTGGACGTGCCCCGTGGCCTCGATGAGGTTTTCGCGACCGGGCTCTCTCAGGATTTCGGTTTGGGCGGCATTTCCGGGGAGGGGGGACGGGCCAATGGCCAGCCGAGAATACGCCAAGGTCAAGTTGCGGTGGACTTTGGTGCTGTCGCGTTCGTGGTTTTGAAGGCGGAGGTCGGCGCCCATGCGGGTATAGGACTGCCGTTCCGATGGGGCGGAGAAGTAGCCTGCTGTGGCGGAACCGAGGTCCAGTCCGTGCAATCCCCAAGCATCCCGTGAGAGGAAACCCGATGCCGTAACACTGCTGCGCTTGACGAAGCGGCGGTAATAACCGTTCAGGGCATTCTTGGACCAGCCTTCGTCCACGCCGAGGCTGTCTACTTGCCCCGTGGATCCGGCTGAACTGCGGTGACGGAAAGACACTCCCCAGGCGCCTTGCCGGCTGCGTGTATCTCCGAGGTGCAACTCGAGCAGGGGGGACGTGTAGATTCCGAAGCCCGCCCTTGCGTGCCCGGCATAGAGTCGGGGCAAGGGAGCGTCCATTTCCACAGCGAGCGGTGCGATTTGTCGCACGGTAGATTCGGGTGTGGTGCGCTTAGCGATGGGGGCATAGTCGATGACGGGCTTATTCACGCCTAGATCGACTTCTCGCGGTGAATCTCCTGGCTTGCTGACCTCGCGCAGGTACAATTCCCGGTCGCCGACGAAGGTGACTTGCAAACTGTCCTGCGCGGCAAGGGAAGCGGGAAGCACAAGGGCCATCAGAGAGGACCGAAAGGCGCAGCGGATGCGTCCGAGGGGGAGTGCTGAGGTGCTCATTCGTCTACTGGATTCGGGGTAGTGCCGGATGTGGTATCGGCGGGGTTGGGGTCGGGCTGTTCCAACTGTACGATGCGGTCCAGCATATCCAGACAAGCCTCTTGAACCCAGTCCTCTTGAACATTGGACTGCAATTGTCCAATGGCGGTACGGGCTTGGAAATAGTCTTCCTGAACGATGTAAGACTCCGCCAGCAGCAGCAGGCTCTCATAGGACCAATCGCTTCTGCCTCCGAAGCGGTTGAGTTGAGCGAAAATGGCAGCCTGGCAACCCACAGCGTCCCCGTCTTTCAGGATGAGGGCAGCCAAGTGGTGTGTCGCTTCCTCGGCATGTGGCCCATTTTCCGAAAGGGCCTCCCAATCATTTTTGGCCTTCGGGTCTCCGCGTTCTTGTAGAATGAGGGCGCGGTTGTATCGCGCGGCGGTGCGGATGTCTTCCGGCGTTTCGGCATCGTCGAGAATGGGACCAACGTATTCGAGCACGGTGGCTCCGTCGCCCAGGGACCGGCTGCAACGCATGATGCCAATGCGCGCTTCCAGCACATGTCGCTTCAATACCGCCACCTGCTCAAGCTGCTGATAGTGGGCCAGGGCAGCATCGAATTCGTCCCGGTTGTAGCGCAAGGTGGCCGCCATTACCAACGACGGCTCATGGTAGTCGCTGAGGGCGCTGGAAATCACTTCTTCGAGCGGGGCGAGAGCGCTCTCCTTGTCACCGTTGTCGAACCGGCATTGTCCGAGGTGGAAGCGCGCCGCTGTGATTCGAATGCTCTCAGGGAACTTGCCGATGAACTGCTGCAGTTTGGGAATGGCGGCTGAACAGTCGCCCGAAAGGGCCAGATCCTGAGCTGCGCCATAGGTGCGTTCGGCAATGTCGTCGTCACTCAACCCAATGACATCGGGCAAGTTGTCGAGCTGGCCCCGTTCCACCAGCAGGGGTTCAACGAGCAGGAAAGCGTCTTTGGTCACTTCGTCGTCAGGATAGCGCGTCGTGATTTGGTTCCAGATGGTCAGGGCATCGTCTTCACGGCCTTGTTTGACCGCGATCAAGGCGAGATCCACCAAGGCTTGCTTGGCGAAAGGGCTCCCTGGCAATTCCCCGATGATGCGCTCAAAGGCGCTGAGGGCTTGGGTCATGCGGTCGCGTTCGATTTCCGCTTTTCCGATGGCGGTCAGGGCATCGCCTTTGAATGTGGTTTCCGGATGGGCATCCAGAAGTTCGTTCATTCCGTCTACTTCACCTGATAAGTCTCCATTCAGGCCGAGGCATCGCGCCCGCTGGAAACGGGTGTATTGCTTTTGCGTGGTGCCCGCGGCCAGCGCATTGTCATAGGCGCTTACGGCGCGCCCGTAGTCCTTATCGATGTAAAAGCAGTCTCCGATGCGCAGCAAAGCATCGGCCCTGTGCCCGCCCGGACCCGCACCGGACTCAGCGTCCGCGTATTTGCGAAAGGACACTTGGGCGTCGCGGTATTTGCGTTGGCGAAACAGGGCGTAGCCCGCTCCGTATTCCCCTTCGTTGTACTTGGGAGAGTTGAAGGCACCGGGTGCATTGAGGAAGGCGCGGTAATGGCTCAGTGCAGGAGCATCCGAGTTCGCCTTGATGGCGATTTCCCCTTGCCAGTAGTGGCTTTCCGCGGCCAAGGTGGCGTCTTCAGGAAAGGTTCGGCTGCGCTTGAAGTAAGCATCTGCCTCTTCAAGGGACCCGCCTTGGAACAGGCTCACTCCGTGATTGAAGGCGAGCTTCTGGTAGGCGGCTTTTTCTTCGGGCTTCTTTCGTTGGATGCGGTCCAATGCTTCCAATGCTCTGACGTGGTTGCGGGTCGTGAGGTACACTTTGAGCAAGAAGCCATAGGCCTCGTCCCTTCGCGGACTGTCGGGGTATTCGTCGAGGTATTGCTCAAAAGCGGCGATGGCGTCATTGAAAGGATTGAAATCCGTTTCAAAGGCCAACTTGGCGTGGTTGAAAAGGGCGTCTTCGCGGACCTCAAGGTCGTGTTCCATGGTGGCTGCCGTGGCAAAAGCAGCCTGGGCTTTGGGTTTCTCGTCCAAAGCCAAGTAGGCGCGGCCCATGGCGTGGGTCGCGTATTGGTCCAGTGGGGTGTCTCCACCGGTAGCGCGCATCAATGCGGTGATGGCGTCCGCGGCATGGCCTCCATTCAGACGGCAGGTGCCCACGATGTAGCTGAAGCCGGGGGTCCGTTCCTGAGCATCAGCATTTTTCCATGCCGCCTCCAAGAGGGGCGATGCGGAGGCACAATCCCCCAGATGGAAATGGGCTTCTCCCAAGACGCGGGTCAACTCGATGCGGTCGCGTTCGGCGATGGCCCGATCCTCGGCAAGCCAATCCGGTCCGCGGGCGACGAGGTCTTCATGACGTTCCAGACGATAGAGGATTTGGCCGATGTAGACCGGCACGGCGTCCTGAAATGAATTCACTTCCGCAAGCTCCTCAAAGGCTTGCAAAGCCGTGGTCAGGCGGTCTTCAGCAAAAGCGATGTGCGCGAGGTAATACTTGGCTGCCTCGAGGTATTCAGGCTGTGCGGCAGGGTCTTCGATCACGACCAGAAGGTCGCCCCGGGCACCTTCCAGATCTCCAGTTTCAAACCGGGAATGGCCACTCTTGAAGTGGTATTCCGTCCTCATGGCTTTGGACAGCCTTCTTGGATTCAGAGCGCCGAAGGCGTCCACTGCTTTGCTCCACTTGCTTCTTCGGTATTCATAATTCGCCAATTCCCACTGGATCTTGGGGACCCATGTGGACTCGGGGTGGTTTTCTATGAAACGGTCAATGCGCCAGACCGCATCCTTGTGGTACAGGTACATCGCACACAAAGCGGCGCGATACTCCGCTTCTACGCGGTTCAGGGCTTCCCGTTCTCCCGCTGACCCATTGCCGGCCACGGGCGCTTGAACCCATTCGTCGTAGAGTTCCAATGCCGCGGCGTATTGATGGTGGTCAAAGTGGTTCCGGGCGCGTTCAAAGGCGGATGGGTCCCGCCTTTCATTGCGGGTTATGGGCTCGCCGCCCAACAATGCCGGTCCTTGGCCCGAAGTCAAGGAGATGAAGGGCGCGGTGGCGATCAGGCAGGTGGTCACCGCGCAAGTGCGCAGACGGGAAGGGGAAAGCGCGGAGGAAAAGGTGGGGAATCGATGCGACATGGAAACGTCTCTGGACAACGTGAAAATCGTCCATGACGTGCCCTTCTCGCTGAAGTTGCTTCCTAATTATTCACGTTGCAACGCCCGTAATTCGGGAAGGAGCGTCAGCCGGTGATCTTGAATTCTGTCCTGCGGTTCCGAGCCCGCCCTTCCGGTGTGCCGTTGTCCGCTCGGGGACGGGATTCCCCGTAGCCGCGCGAGGAGATGCTCGCCGGCGGGACGCCTTGTTTGACCAGGTATTCCCGGACGGACCGAGCCCTGGCTTCGCTGAGATTCAAGTTGTCCGAGTCACTTCCCACATCGTCGGTATGTCCTCCAATTTCCACGGAGAATCCGGTCTCTGACAAATACTCGGCAAAGAGGTCCAGCAATAGCAGGCTGGATCGGCCAATCCGCGCGGAACCAGAGGCGTAATGGATGTCCTCGATTTCAAAAGCAGCTCCGGCTTCCTTGACGGATCGAATGGTGAGATCGGCTTCGATCAGAGCGGGGTCCTCGTCGTCCTGGTCCACCAGTATTCCCGCACTGAACGCAGCGCCCTCGGCTTTGGCGACCAGCAGCACATCTTCTTTTCTGGAGAGGTCAACCACGGCTGCGAATCCGCCATCTTCCGAAACCTGGATGGCCTTCGCCTTGCGGCTTTCCGCATAGCGCAATTCCAGGTTGACAGGTTGGTCGGAAAGCGCGTCGCTGATGTCCAGTTGTCCCCTGACGACGACCGAAGCTTTGGCCCTGACCGCCTCAGGCAAGGTCCAGGTCATGATGTCCAGTCCGCGGGTTCCGGGCCTTCGGCTGGCGAAATAGGCCGTCCTGCCATCCGCTGCAGTGATCAACCCGTGCTCGTCGCCATCGGTGTTCAGGGGTATGCCGAGGTTGACAGGGCGCGACCAGGCGCCCGCATCCGCGGGTCCCATCGAGGTGTCCAAACGGCTCATCCAAATGTCGTATCCGCCTCCTCCTGGCGCACGGTTCGAAGCGAAATACAAGGTTTGCCCATCCGGGTGCAGGAAGGGGGCCTTGTCGCTGTATTCGGTATTGATGGGGGGCGGAAGGCGCTGGGCAGCTTGCCATTGACCGCTGTCGTCACGTTTGCTGACCAGAATGTCAATCGTCGGTTGGCCCTGGGCGTTTTCAGTTGTTCCGGGGCGCACTGCGGCGAAGTAGAGCCATCCACCGTCGGGGCTGATCGCGGGTTGCGATTCCCAACCGTCCGGTGTGTTCAAGGCATGGAGGGGGGTGGGTTCGCTCCACAAATACACGACCTCGTCGCCCGTGTCATCGAGCAGTTCATATCGGGCGGAAAAGAGGTCAATGTTCTCCGCGTTTTCTGCGGATGGGGTTTTGATGGCGAGAAACAGGGAGCGGTTGTCCACCGAAATGGAGGCGCCGCCATAGCCGGAAGTGCGGTTGAAGGGGTCTTCCATCGCTTCTCCGGCATCGAATGCGAGATTGGGATTTTCACGGCGTGCCCAAGTGAACTTCTCGAAGGGTTTGCTCACCAGGTCGCCCTTCGCCTTCCGCTCTCCCGCGCGGGTGAAGAACAGCAGGGTACCATCGGCAGACAGCGCAGGTAGGTATTCCTGATCGGCCGACGCCACTGAGGTCAAGACCCGAGGAGGTGGGCTGTCCGCGTGTGCGTTGAATTCCACCAGAAAGCGAACCTCGGGTAGCTTTTGCGCGACTTCCTCTCGTTGGCGGAGCTGTTTTCCTTTGAGGGGCAGTCCTGTTTGCTCCTCCCACGCCAAGAACTTCTCGTACCACTGCAACCCTTCGGTGAACTGGCCTTCCGCCAAGGCAATGGTGCCGAGTATGTATGGGGCTTCCGGTTCGAATTCGGGACAGGCCTCAAACGCGGAGGTGAGCAGCTCCCGGGCTTCACTCATTGGACCGCCGCGCCTGCGCTCTTGTTGGAAAATCAATTGACCCAAGGCCGCCAATGCGGGCACGGCGTCTTCATTCTCTTCCAGGACGGCTTCGAGATAACCGCGGCGCTTTTCTGTGTCGTACTTTTTCTTGTCCAACCCCCTTTCCAAGAGTTTGGCGGTTTTGGCGTCGAGTTCGGGCCGGCAGACATCTGCATCCTGCGCCATACCGGTCGCAGGTAAAATCCAACAGATGGCTCCGGTCAAAAAAAGAAGGGGACACAGCCGCATGGTCAGGCGCTCGCTTCTGGTACTTGGAGTTCTTTTTCGCTCTGGGCGATGATGGTGGATACGGCGCCATCGCCGGTTACATTGACCACAGTCCGGCACATGTCCAGGATGCGGTCCACAGGGAAAATGAGCGCGATCCATGCGGGATTGAGTCCTACGCTTTCCAGCACGATGATCATGAGTACCAGACCGGCGCTGGGAACAGCAGCTGCGCCAATGGATGCGAGGGTGGCTGTGATTACGATCACAGCTTGCTGTGCCAGGGTCAAGTCGACCATGTGAAACTGAGCGAGCGATACCACTGCAACAGCCTGATAAAGAGACGTTCCGTCCATGTTGACCGTGGCTCCAATCGGCAGCACAAAACTGGTGGTGCGCTCCGAAACGCCGATTTTGTTGCGCACACAGTCCATCGTCACCGGAAGCGTAGCCACGGAGCTCGATGTTGAAAATGCCGTGATCTGGGCATCGCGCATGCCGGCCAAAAACTGCTTGAATCCGAGGGGCTTGACGAGCAGGCTGACCAGGGAGGGGTAGAAGAGGAAGATCATGATGGCCAGGCCGAGTACGACGACGAGGCTGTATTGGAGCAGGTACTCGAGCAACTGCCGGAACATTTCGGGATCGCTGCCGGCGGCATTGACGATTTGCCCTGCCATCAGGGCAAACACAAAGACCGGCATGGCCTTCATCACCACCCAGACCATGCGGACGAAGACCTCGTTCAAACCGTCCACCGCACGCATCAGCGGACCCGCCTGTTCCTTGGGCATGCCCACGAGGACCACACCAAAGAAGACGGCGAAGAATATGATCTGGAGCATGGACATGTCGGCCAGCGAACGGAAGATGTTGGTGGGCACGACGTCCACCAAAGGCTGCAAGGGTCCTGTCGCCTTGGTGCGTTCGGCCTTGCTCAACTTGTCGGTCACCCAATCGTTCATGGATACCTGCTCTCCTGTGATGGATTCCACCTTGGATTGAAGGCGGGGATCCTCGAGCAGGTTGATGTCGTCGAGCACCTGAATGCCATTGGCATCCCGCCACAGTTCGTAACGGATGCGGTTGGACTCGAGCAGGTCATCCGAGACCCGGGCTCCCGGTTGGAACAAGTTGACCAGCACGAGGCCCACGATTACGGCGGTCATGGTGGTCAACAGGTAGGTGACAATGGTCTTGATGCCAAGCCGCCCCAATTTGGCGGGGTCACCCAGGCTGGCTACACCTGAAATGATACTAAAGAGGACGAGGGGTACTGCTATGAGCTTCAGTACGTTGATGAATATATCACCAAAGGGTTTGATGTAGTCGACGGTGAAGTCGTTCCATCCGAGTGTGATGGACATCCAGGCGTACAGGACACCGACAGCGAGGCCGATGAGGACTTGCCAATGCAGGGCGAGGCGCATGCTTTTTTCGGGTTGGTGTTGCGATCCGTTCTAGCCTGCAAGCTAACGTTCAGAGCCGGGCGCTCCGCTGCCTCAATGCGTGGTCGGCAAGAACCATCAAAACCATGGCCTCCACCATGGGGACGGCGCGAGGCAGGACGCAGGGATCGTGACGTCCCCGGCCGGCGATGGTGGCGGCGTCTCCCGCGCGGTTGACCGTTTCCTGTTCGGCCAGGATGGTGGCCACCGGCTTGAAGGCGATGCGCAGCACGATGTCCTCTCCGTTGCTGATGCCCCCTTGAATGCCCCCGCTGTGGTTCGTGGCGGTGCGGATTAGTCCGGATTCTGAGGTGAAGGCGTCGTTGTGTTCGGATCCCCGCATCAGGGTGCCACTGAACCCGCTGCCCAGCTCGAGTCCCTTCACGGCGGGCAGGCTCCACAGTGCTTTGGCGAGGTCAGCATGGAGCTTGTCGAATACGGGTTCACCCCAGCCAGCGGGAATGTGCCGGGCGACGACCAAAACGGTTCCCCCCACGGTGTCACCGGCCTTCTTGACTTCGAGGATGCGTTCTTCCATGCGCCGAGCGGTCTCCGGGTCGGGACAGCGCACGGGATGCGCGTCTACCTGCACGGGCGCGTGGTAGGCGGGCGGCGAGGGCATGGCGATGTCCTGCACCCTTTCTACATAGGCGGAAACGGCGGGCACGGGGCCTTGGGGGTAGAGCTGTTCCAGGAATTGGCGGGCCAATGCTCCCCCGACCACGCGTGCTGCGGTTTCCCGAGCGCTGGCGCGTCCGCCGCCGCGGTGGTCCCGCATGCCGTATTTGGCATCGTAGGTATAGTCGGCGTGGCTCGGTCGGTAATCCGTCTTGTTGTGGCCGTAATCACCCGACCGTGCGTCTTCATTGGGGATGGTGAACCCGATGGGCGTGCCCGTGGTGCGCCCCTCGAAGATGCCCGAGAGGAGCTCGGTTTCGTCTGCTTCCTTTCGCGCTGTGGTCAGGCGGGACTGCCCGGGCCTGCGGCGCTTCAGTTCGCGTTGGATGCGCTCGGTATCCACTGCAATGCCAGCGGGCAGTCCATCCAGGACGCCGCCCAGGGCAGGGCCGTGGGACTCACCGAATGTGGTCAGTTTCAGCAGCTTTCCGAAAGTGTTTCCCGGCATGTTGCAAAGGTACGCGGCGGCAGGTCGACAGGATGTGCGACCTTGGGCCGCATGGAGAATGGATTTGCCCAGGGCAGATTGCTGATCAAGGACATTGGCCATTTGGTGGGATTCGATGAAGCCCCGATGGAGCGACGGTCTGGAGGCGAGATGCGGCGCATGCCCTTGTTGGAGAACGCATGGTTGGCGGTGGAGGATGGACGTGTGGTGGATGGCGGTTCCATGGCCGATTTTCCCGGCATTGCCGATTGGAACGGATTGGAAGTCGTCGATGCGCCGGGCCGTTGCGTCCTGCCCGCTTGGGTGGACAGCCACACGCACCTGGTGCACGCCGCCTCCCGCGAAGGAGAATTCGTGGACCGCATCCGGGGGCTGAGTTACCAGGAGATTGCAGCCCGGGGTGGGGGCATCCTCAACAGCGCCAAGGCTTTGCGGGAAATGCCGGAAGACGAGTTGTACGCGGTCTCGCTGGCGCGGATGGAGCGGTTGATGCGCATGGGGACGGGGGCGATGGAGATCAAGTCGGGCTATGGCCTGGACCTCGAGAGCGAGTTGAAGATGTTGCGGGTGGCCCGTCGTTTGGGGGCCTTGGAGCGCATTCCCGTCAAGACCACCTTCCTCGGCTGTCACGCGGTCCCCGAGGGTTGGGCGGACGCCATGTCCTACACGGAGTATATGGTGAGGGAGGTGTTGCCTGCCGTGGTGGAGGAGGGGTTGGCGGACCACGTCGATATTTTCTGCGAGGAGGGTTATTTCGGGCTGGAAGAGACGCGGCTGATGTTGGAGCAGGCGCACCTGAGGGGTTTACCCGCCAAGGTGCACGTGAACCAGTTCAAGGCGTCCGGAGGGGTTCCGCTCTGCGTGGAGCACGGCGCGATGTCCGTGGACCATTTGGAAGTGCTGCGCGCTGAGGATGTGGCGGAATTGGCCAACAGCGACACGCTCCCTGTGGCCTTGCCTTTGTGTTCGCTCTTCTTGGGCCTGCCTTTCACACCCGGACGGACCCTGGTCGATGCGGGATGCGCTTTGGCCATCGCCACAGACTTCAATCCCGGTTCAGCTCCTTCGGGCAACATGCACCTCGCTGCGGCGCTCGGGTGCATGCGGATGGGGCTGGAGCCGATGGAGGCATTGGCGGCATCGACGGTCAATGGCGCTGCGGCGCTTGGACTCTCGAAAGAAGTCGGAGGCTTGGCGGTTGGACAAGAAGCGAGCCTGATGCTGACCCGGCCTTTGCGTTCTGTGGACGAAGCGCTTTATGCCTTTGGAGACCCACTTGCCGAACGCGTTTTGTTGAGGGGGCATTGGGTGGATTGAACCCTTTGTATCTTCAAGGGTTGTCGTATTGTCCTCCGTGGACGCGCCGTGCTGAAAACCATGAATGTCCTGCCGAAATCCTGGGTTGTGACGGTGGCCGCTTTGGTCACCGGGGCCAGCGTGATGGCGCAAACCCACGCATTCGTGGACCACAGCGATGAGGCACTGCTGTTGGGCAATTACCTGAACCACGCCGCGGCGGTCGCCGATTACGACCTCGATGGCGACCTCGACGTATACGTAGGGAGCCGATTGGCCCCCAATACGCTGTACCGCAACGAGGGCAATGCCACCTTCGTTCCCGTGGTGGCCGGCGTAGAGGACGATGGATTTACCATGGTGACCCTGTTTTTCGACTATGACAACGACGGGGATCCGGACTTGTTGAGTTGCAATACCGGCGATGTGAATCACTTCTACCGCAATGATGGAGGCGCCTTCACCGATGTGACCGACGAGCTCGGGTTGGGGCAGGAGTCGCAATGCCGGAGTGCGCATGCAGCCGACGTCAACCTGGATGGTTATCTGGACCTCTACATCGTCAACATGAACGAGCCCAATGCCTTCTGGCTCTCAGATGGCGAGGGAGGCTTTACGGACGGTTATTACGCCTCCGGCGCCACCGACAACCTCATTGGCATGGGGGCGCTGTTTCTGGACATCGAAAACGATGGTGACCTGGACCTGTACCTCACCCACGATGCCAACCAGGCCAACAAGCTTTACATCAACGATGGAACGGGCTCATTCACCAACCAGGCGGTCGCTTGGGGACTCGACCTGTCCGCCCAAGGGATGGGCGTGGATGCCACCGACCTGGACCACGATGGATTCTTGGACATCTTCATCTCGAACAACCTGCCCAACGACCTTTTCATCAACCCGGGCCCACAGCCGCAAGACGGGAGCACCCTTCCGTTCACCAACATTACTGAGACTGCGGGTGTGGGGGATTTCGGCATGGGTTGGGGAACGGCCTTCATCGACCACGACCACGATGGAGAGCGCGACCTGTATGTGGCCAATGAGTACTTCTTCTCTCCCTATCCCAATCTTCTGTACCACAACAATGGAGATTTGACCTTTACCGACATTGCCTCAGGCACTTCGTTGGAAAGCAATTTCAGTGGCTATGCCACGGTGGTGGCTGATTTTGATGTCAACGGTACCGAGGATTTGTTGGTGGTGAACACCTTGGTTTCCGCGAATCCCGGTTGTGAGTTGTTCCTGAACATGGATACCGTACCGCATTGGATTGGGTTTGAATTGGAGGGTGTGGTTTCCCCGCGGGATGCAGCGGGCGCCCGTGTAGTGGTGCATTCCGGTGCCGACTTTCACCGGACCGATGCCTCCTTCATCGGTTACAGTTACAGCAGTTGCGGTCCCCTGACTTTCAACTTTGGCCTGGGCGAGCGCACGTTCGTGGACAGTGTGGAGGTCTTCTGGCCCAGTGGTATCCGCACGGTGGAGGCGGGTCCGGCCATTGATCAATACCACACGCTATTGGAGACGCCCTGTTTTGGCGTGGAACTCGATCTGGGATGGCCCGAGGCCCCGATGCTTTGTCCCGGTGATTCTCTTTTGCTGGAGGTGCCCGTCGGATGGACAGCTTCGGGCTGGACAGGAGGGGTCGAGCACCCGCAGGGTCGGTTATTCAGCCAGGCGGGGGTGGCCCAGACGCTCCTGAGCAATGGAGGATGCTCCATACTCTCACCGGCTGTTGTGATTTCTGTGACGGCATCTGTTCCGCCGATCATCGAATTGGATGGTCCCGCCAAATTCTGCAGTGGAACCCTGCGCCAGCTGAATGTTCAGGGTGAACAGCTGGATGTGCAATGGTCCAACGGGATTTCCGCGGACACCTTGAATTTCGCTTCTTCGGATACGGTGTATGTGACGACGACCAACCTCTGTGGCCACATCGATACCAGCGAGCCCTTGGCCCTCGAGGTGTTCGACACTCCTTCGCCACCCATTGTTGCGCCCGGGCTGGCGGTCATCGGTACCAGCCACACCTTCGAAGCCATACAGTTGGAAGGGGAGATGGTGCGTTGGTATGCCCCTTATGGACCGAATGCCGTGGCCGATTTGTTGGCCGGTACCACGGATCAAGTAGGGCCGTTCATCCAAGAAGGGCCTACCTACACGACGTTTCCCTTGGGAGGCAGCACGGGATGGTGGGTGAAGGCGGAGGGAATGCGAGACATCCGACCGGCCCAAGGCGGAAAGGAGACCAGTTCTTCCGGATGGTACATTGACTCTGACACCTATGGTCTTTCGTTTGACGCCCACGAGGACATTGTGATCGAACGGGTCAAGGTCCGCACTGCGGTGCCGGGGCCGAGAACCATTCAGCTGATGAGCTTGCAGGCGGACGTGTTGGCGCAATCCACGCACAATCTGGTTCCAGGATGGAATACGGTCGAGTTGGGGTATTCGGTCCCTGAGGGCGAAGGCTATGCACTGAAAGCCCTGGGCTCCGGAGTCAACCTTTGGCGCGACAATGTTGCCGGAGAGTTGGAGTACCCCTATGCCATCGGGGCGTTGGCGACAATCAACAGTTCGACCATCGCGAACGCGGCTGGACTCGGGTACTATTACTTCTTCTACGATTGGGAGGTCTCGTCTCAAGGAATTCTCTGCAAGAGCGACCCGGTTGCGGCTTACGTGGAAGTGGTGGATGGCATTCTGGGATGTACTTACTCTTTTGCCGCCAACTTCAACCCGACGGCCTCCTTGGATGATGGTTCGTGTTTCCTCGCGGGGTGCCTGGACCCCGAAGCGGTCAACTATGACCCCGAGGCTGTGGTGGACGACGGAAGCTGTTCTGTGCAATGTGCCAGCGACCTGAATGGAGACGGCCAGATTGGTGCGCCTGACCTGTTGGAATTGCTCGCCGCTTGGGGTGGCGTTTGCGAGTGAATTCGCGTTAGCTTGGCGGCCGCAAAACCGCTTGATTCATGTCTGTTCGACTGATTGAATGCGTGCCCAATATCAGTGAGGGCCGCGACCGCGCTAAAATCGATGCCATTGCTGCTGTAGTGGAAACCGTGGAGGGGGTTCGGCTCCTCGACGTGGATCCCGGCAACTCGACCCACCGCACCGTGATCACTTTCGTAGGGCCGCCTGAGACCATTGTAGAGGCGGCATTTCGTTTGATTGCCAGGGCTGCGGAGCTGATTGACATGTCCAAGCACCACGGCGAGCATCCCCGGATGGGGGCCACCGACGTCTGTCCTTTCGTGCCGGTGGCGGGTGTAACCATGGAGGACTGCAAGGCCGCGGCCCACGCTTTGGGCAAACGCGTCGGGGAGGAGCTGGGCATCCCCGGTTATTTCTATGAGGAGGCAGCCCTGCAGCCCGAGCGCATGAACCTGGCGCACTGCCGAAAGGGGGAGTACGAAGGGCTGGGAAAATTGTCCGACCCGTCTTGGGCGCCGGATTTTGGTCCTGCGGAATTCAATGCCACTGCCCGAAAGACCGGAGCGACTGCGATCGGGGCGCGGGATTTCCTGGTGGCCTACAACATCAATTTGAACTCCACCTCTACGCGACGGGCCAATGCCGTGGCCTTTGACCTTCGCGAGAACGGCCGCGTCAAGCGCGAAGGAGGAGTGGGTGGAAAGGTGGTCAATGGCGCCGACGGACAACCCCTGCGTGAGCCTGGAATGCTGAAGTGCGTCAAGGGCATCGGATGGTACATCGAGGAGTACGGTATCGCCCAATTGTCGCTGAATCTGACCAACATTTCTGTGACGGCGGTGCATACGGCTTTCGATGCCGCTTGTGAGCGGGCCATTGCGCGGGGGATGCGGGTGACCGGCAGTGAGATTGTCGGTTTGATTCCTAAGCGGGTGCTGATGGATGCAGCGGATCATTACTTGCGCAAGCAGGAGCGGAGTCTGGGAATTTCGGAATCTGAAAAGGTCAAGGTGGCGGTCAAGTCGCTGGGACTGGATGACCTGGCACCTTTCGACGCCCGCAAAAGGGTGATCGAGTATCTGCTCGAGGATGCCGCCGGGGATACGGCGCCGCTGGCGGCCATGTCCCTGACGGGCTTTGCCGAGGAGACGTCGAGCGAGTCCCCTGCGCCGGGTGGTGGATCCATCGCGGCCTATGTGGGGGCGTTGGGCGTATCGCTGGGGACGATGGTGGCCAATCTGAGCGCCCACAAACGGGGCTGGGACGACCGTTGGGAGGCCTTCAGTGGGGTGGCGGAGCGAGGAATGGCATTGCAGACACGTCTGTTGGCGCTGGTGGACGAGGATACGGCGGCTTTCGATGCGATCATGGCGGCTTTCGGCATGCCCAAGGGCAACGACGCTCAGAAAGCAGAGCGCTCGGCAGCCATACAGGCGGCCACTTTGGGCGCGATGCAAACGCCGCTGGAGGTGGCCGAGTTGGCTTTGCAGTCCATGGAGATCATGGCGGATATGGCCGAGCGCGGCAATCCGAACAGCGTGACGGATGCCGGTGTGGGGGCGCTCTGCGCACGGACGGCCGTGCTCGGAGCCGTGATGAATGTGCGCGTGAATGCGGGCGACCTGAAAGACCGCGCAACCGCGGATGCCATGTTGCGGCGTTGTGATGAACTCGAACGTGAGGCCGAATCACGGGAACGCGCCGTGCGCGACCGGGTGGCGGCCGTTCTCGCGGACTAAGGGGTCAGTTTTCCTCTTCCTCCTCCTCGTTGGCGATGGCCCGGCGGAGGGATTTAACAATGCGTTCCACTTGTCGGGCATCCACCGGGTAGATTTCCCCTTCAAACCATCGACCCTCGTGGGCTACACCCGCGCTGTGTCGGCTTGAGGCCCGAAAACAGGAAAGCCCTGCAGTCCACATCCGCCCGGCACCACCGGGAAGGACGCCGCCGGAGGCGTAGATGTCAAAGTCGACGTTGGCTTGCCATTCCACGAGTTTTTCGTGACCCTTGATGGCGTTACCGAATCCCGCACTGCTGGCCAATCCCGCGATGGGCAGGGACTTGAGCCGATCGAAATCCTGTTGGGGTTTCCGCACACTATCGATGGCGCGGTTGACCATGACGCGATGGCCCCCGAAACGTTGGATGGCGGTTTCGATCAAGTCGATGTCCAGATTCAGGTGACCGTCCAACCCGCCGATGAGGATGAGGTCCGCCCCCTGTTCGAGGCTCCATTCCGCGTCGGCCAAGATGATTTCCCGTTCGGAAGCACTAAACACAAGGTGTCCTTCGCGGGGCCGCATGGCGATGGTGACGGGAAGATCGGTGGCTGCTATGCAGGCCTTGATGGTTCCAGGGGAAGGGGTGACGCCCCCGGCGGTGTAGCAACCTGCTACCTCAATCCGGGTTGCTCCTCCTCGCTGGGCGCGGGAGATGTCTCCTGGGGTGCTGCACACAATCTGGAGATCGAAAGGAGCGTCCATACTGGGCTGAAGATAGCAATGGCGAGGTCCATAAACGACGAAGCCGGACAATAAGACCGGCTTCGTAGTGGGGACAGGGCAGGCCTTTATTTGGCTGCCGTGAAAGTGCGCTTCTCCTTGATGCGGGCCGACTTTCCGGTGAGCCCTCGGAGGTAGTAAATGCGGGCCCGGCGCACCTTTCCGACCTTCATTACCTCAACGGCTTCGAGAAAGGGACTGGCGATGGGGAACACGCGCTCCACGCCGACACCAGAAGCCATCTTGCGCACGGTGAACGTAGCAGTGGTTCCTACGCCGCGGCGCTGAATGACCGTGCCCTGGAAAACCTGGGTACGCTCCTTCGAGCCCTCCTTGATCTTGTAGCTGATCTTGACGGTATCACCAGCCTTGAATTCGGGCCAATCCTGGACGGGAACGAGCTGCTGGGCAATTTGACGGAGACGATCCATGACGCGTGGGGTGAAATAGGTCCGTTGAAACGGGGTGCAATATTACGACATTTCACGCCTCGTCCAACAAGTCGGGACGAAGGCGTTGTGTTCTTTCCACGGCTTGCTCCATCCGCCACTTGTCGATCTCGGCATGATGGCCGCCAAGTAGGATGTCGGGGACCTTGTGGCCCTCCCATTCTGCAGGGCGCGTGTAAACGGGTGGGGCGAGCAAGCCGTCCTGAAAACTGTCGGTCAAGGCGCTTTCTCCATCGCCGATGGCGCCGGGCACAAGCCGAACCAAGGCGTCCGCCAGAACAGCCGCGGCCAATTCCCCGCCGCTCAACACGTAATCGCCAATGCTGATTTCCATCGTGATGACATGGTCCCGGATGCGCTGGTCAATGCCCTTGTAGTGGCCGCACAACATCAGAAGGTTCCCGGAAAGACTCAATTGATTGACCCTGCCTTGGGTCAGCCTTTCACCGTCTGGGGTGAGGTAGATGATTTCGTCGTATTCGCGCTGGGAACGCAGGTCTGCGATGGCATCAATGATGGGCTGTATTGCCATCACCATGCCCGCTCCACCGCCAAAGGGGGTGTCGTCGATCTTGCCGTGTTTGTCGGTCGTCCACTTGCGGATGTCGTGGACTTCGACTTCCACAACACCTGCTTTGCGCGCCCTCCCTACGATGCTCTCGCTGAAGGGACCTTGAAGAAGGTCGGGAACGGCGGATAGGATGTCGATGCGCATGACTCAGTATTCCGGGTGGGTCGGCGCGTTGTCCAGTATGTCCTCGATTCGTTCCATGACATTGGGTGTCAAGAGCGGTACGATTTCAGGCGCCTGCAGGTTTTCAGCGAGTTGTTCGGGTTTGGAAGCCCCCAAGAGGACAGTGGAAACGTTGGGATTCTTCAGGCACCACGCCAGGGCGAGTTTGGTCATGCTGGTTCCGAGGTCGCCCGCCAAAGCTTCCAGTGCGTCCACCTTGGTGAGGTACTCATCCGTGAGCAGGCGCTTGGAGATCCAGCTGAGTTCTTCGCGCTTCAACCGTACGTCCGAGCTGACCTCTTTGTTGTATTTGCCGGTGAGGACGCCGGATGCGAGGGGACTCCAGATGGTGGTGCCCAGTCCCACTGTGCGGTAGACGTCGGCATACTCGACCTCCACCTTGCGGCGCACGAACATGTTGTACTGCGGTTGTTCCATGACCGGTCCGATCAGGTGGTGGCGCTCGGCGATGCGGTGGGCGTCCATGATTTCTGCCGCGCTCCATTCGCTCGTACCCCAGTAGAGGATCTTGCCCTGCTGAATGAGCTGGTGCATGGTCCAGACGGTTTCCTCCATGGGGGTTTGCTTGTCTGGGCGGTGGCAGAAGAACAGGTCCAGGTATTCGACCCGAAGGCGCTTCAAGGCATCGTGGCAGGCTTCCACCACGTGCTTGCGGTTCAGTCCGCGTTGGGTGGGCATCTGTCCTCCGGCACCGAAAAACACCTTGGAGGAGACGCACCAGGTGTCGCGGGGCCAATTGCGCTGGGCGAGCAATCGTCCCATGACCTCTTCAGAGGCGCCGTGGGCGTATACCTCGGCGTTGTCAAAGAAGTTGACGCCCGCGTCATAGGCCATGTCCAGCAGCCGACCGCTGGTGGTGTCGTCGATTTGACTGCCAAAGGTGATCCAGCTTCCCAAGGAGAGTTCGGTGAGCTGCAGTCCACTGTTGCCGAGCCTGCGGTATTCCATGTCGCGAAGTTAGCGGGAGGTGGATTGCGCCGAACCTCGGGGCTTCTTTCGTTGTAATTTACCTGCACCGGCAATGCTCCGGTGCTCTCAACCCCCCACACATGGAGCATTCGACCTACGCGTCCGCCGTGGCGCGCCCTTTCGAAGTCTACAATAGCATTTTCCTGACCCTGCCGCTGGACGGCATCCGGGGTACAGGACTCCGCGTCCCGCTCTTTGCCGAAGCTTGTCGGGATGGATTGGTCCATGGGCGCTCACCCATGGAACTGCTCACGGAGCACCTTTCCGACGAGCATTTGTCGGAAGAGGAGAGGGTCGGGCTGCTCTTCCGCTACGTGCAATACATAGAGCGTCAGGTCGTCCTTGTAGACGCCCTTGAGGATGCCCGCTACGACCGCCTCAACGATTTGGAGGGTGCCGAATCCCTGGCGGGGATCCTGCCCCGGATTGCCCGCCGCGGCTTGGAGGGCGCTTTGTCCCAGGCGTTGGAGGGCCAGCATGTGCGCGTGGTCTTGACGGCCCATCCCACACAGTTTTACCCGGGCACTGCCCTTGGCATCATCACGGACCTGACTTCCCGCATCGAAGACGGCGACTTGGAGAGCGCCCACAACCTGCTTCACCAGCTGGGCCTGACGCCATTTTTTCAGACCAAGAAGCCGACGCCCTATGAGGAGGCGGTGCGCCAAAGCTGGTACCTCGAGCACGTGTTTTTTGAAGCCATTCCGCAGCTGGCCCTGCGCGTGGCGGCCTCTACTGGCGTGTCGCTCGAAACGGCGGCCGGTTTGTTTTCCATCGGCTTTTGGCCCGGAGGAGACCGGGATGGGAACCCTTATGTGGATGCGGGAACGACCCTGCGTGTTGCCCGCCGGTTGAGGCTGACCTTGTTGCGTTGTTACCGTCGGGCCTTCCGTCAGCTGCGTCGCCGCATCACCTTTAAGGGGCTTGATGTCGAGCTCGACGCGCTCCAATCCAAGGTGGAGGAGGCGATTCTCGCCATCGATTCGCAGGTCTTTGACGATGAGGGTGTCCTGGATAGCTTGGAGGTCATCGAGTCGCGGGTGCGCCGCGATTTTGGAGGATTGCACGCGGAGGACATCGCGCGGTTGCGCGTGGCCACTTTGATGTTCGGCCGCCATTTCGCCGCCATTGACATTCGCCAGGACAGCCGCGTCTTGCGCCGCTCGGCAGACGCACTGGGCTTGCCAAGTGATGTGGACGGACTCCTCGCATCGGAGGGGGTGCACCCCATGGCCGATGCGACGGACGATGTGGTTCGCGATGCGTGGGACGTGATGGCGACCATTCGGGAAATCCAGCAGCTCAATGGGCCGCAGGGTTGCCACCGCTTCATCATCAGCAACTGCCGAGGCGCAGAAGATGTGATTCGCTTGTTTACCATGGCGCGCCATGCACTCGGTGAAGAAGGGATGGCGCTGGATTTCGTGCCCCTTTTTGAAACGGTTGATGACCTCGCGGGTGCTCCCGATCAGATGCGTGCGCTGTTTGGCATGGCGCAATACCGCAGCCATGTGGAGCGACGAGGCAATGTGCAGCATGTGATGCTCGGTTTCAGCGATGGAACCAAGGATGGGGGATACCTGCGGGCCAATTGGTCCATCCACCAAGCGAAGGAGCAGCTGTCCGCAGTGTGCCGAGAAGCAGAAGTGGAGGTGGTCTTTTTTGATGGCCGCGGAGGGCCGCCGGCACGAGGAGGAGGCAATACGCACCGTTTTTACGCCTCCCTCGGTCCCGATGTGGATACCCGTGAGGTTCAGACGACGATTCAGGGGCAGTCCATCAGCTCCAATTTCGGTACACCACGCAGCGCTTCCTACAACCTGGAATTGCTGCTCACTGCGGGCATTCAGCACAGGTTGATCGATCCTGAAAAGTCGCGCTGGACGACCGATCAAAGGGCCTTGATGGACGACCTCGCCGAGCGGAGTTATGCCGAATACAACGCGCTCAAGGCCCATCCGGCTTTCATGGATTACCTCTCCACTTACGGTACCCTGAAGCACTACGGAGCAACCAACATTGCCAGCCGCCCGACGAGCCGAAAGAAGGATGGTCCACTGACCTTGGATGACCTCAGGGCCATTCCTTTCGTGGGCTCATGGAGCCAGCTGAAGCAGAACGTCCCTGGCTTCTTCGGTATCGGTACCGCGCTGGCTGAGTTGGAAAAACAGGGCCGATTGGAAGAGGCTGCAGCGCTGTATCGGGATCAGCCCCTGTTTGCCGCACTGCTGGAGAACAGCATGCAGAGCATGCGCAAATGCAACTTTGCCTTGACCGCACACCTGGAGCACGATGGGCGCTTTGGAGACCTTTGGAGTGCGGTGCGCAAGGAGTTCGAACTGACGCGATCGCTCATCCTGCGGGTTTCCGGTCAGTCTGAGTTGATGGAGCGCGCTCCGGCCATCGCCGAGTCCATTGACCTTCGGGAATCCATCATACTGCCTCTGTTGGTCATTCAACAGGCCGCGTTGCAGTGGCTGGACGGACAGGGCGAGTCGCCTGCCAAGCGCCCTGTGCTCGAGAAGCTGGTGGTGCGGACGATGTTCGGCATCATCAACGCCGGTCGCAACGCCGTCTGACCTCTTGGGCTCCATTCGGGGTGGGGGAATTCCCGGCCAAAAGAAAGCCCCGCCGGAGGGGCAGGGCTTTCACTTGGGTTTTGGTTGTGCTTTGAATCAGCGCCGGCCTTCTTCGATGGGGCGGGCCATGTCCTTGGGCATGGTTTTCGGTGCTGTCACGAAGTCGATCTCGTCGATGAGGTTCTGGGCACCGGCCATCTTGTCGATGATCCACATCACGTAGCGGATGTCAACGCTGATGGTGCGCTGGAGTTCGGATTCAAAGGCGATGTCTCCGCTCATGGCTTCCCAGTTGCCGTCAAAGGCGAGGCCGATGAGGTCTCCATTGCCATTGAGGACAGGGCTGCCGGAGTTACCGCCTGTGATGTCGTTGTTGGAGATGAAACACAGGACAAGGTCGCCGTCCTCATCGGCGTAGCGTCCGAAGTCACGCTGGCGGAGCAGAGATTCGAGGGTGCCATCCACCACGAATTCCGGGTCGGTATTGTCCTTTTTCTGGAGGATGCCGTCCGAGGTGGTGACGAAGTCGTAGTGCACGGCGTCTGCGGGATCGTAGTCGCCCACGGTGCCGTAGGAGAGGCGCATGGTGGAATTGGCGTCCGGGTACCACATTTTGTCGGGGTTCATTGCGCGAAGACCGGCGGTCAGCAGGCGGTAACCCTTATCGAATTTGCCCTGCTCCGGTGAAGCGAAGTAGCTCCGGTAGGTCTCAATGAGGCTGAGGGCCGCGGTCACGGCCAGGTCCTTTTCCAATGTCTTCTCGCTGGGATTGCTGATGAACGCCTCAAAACGGGCGGCGTCGGTGAGGAAGCTCTTGGGGTACATTTTCTCCGCGTAGCGTCCGAAGTCCCCTTTGTATTTGTCGCGCACGGTGGCGAAGAAAGCGGGCTGCTGGTCGGCTGGAATGTCGGTCATGTATTTGGTCATCAAGTTGATGAACAAATCGCGGTCCGTTTCCTGATCGTAATCCTTGAAGAACCCATCGGCGCGGGCGCGCAGACTGGCGGCTGCGCCGGCGGCGCGGTCAGCGTCTTCGCTGAACAAGCCTTGGGCTCCCATACCGACGCGGAAGGCGAAGAGCATGAGGTCACAACCGATCAAACCCGCTTCAAGGGAGTAGACTTGCCCTTTGACGCTGGCATTGGTGTTTTCGTAGTAGGTCTGAAGCAAGCCGAGGGCGGCGCCGTATTCCTTCTTGCGGTCAGGTGATGCGCCCATCCAGGCGTTGAATTCATCCTCGAGCGCCTTTTTCTTTCCATAGACGTCCAGGGCGCGCAAGCCCTTGGATTGACCGATGTAGTACTTCCAGTAGTTGGCCGTTTGGGCGTATTTGGCAGCGTACTGAATGCGAACGGCAGGGTCGGCATCCATGTGTTTTTTCATGGTCTTCAACTTGAGGTCGCGCACGTCCACCACGCTGGGGTTGTAGAGGTCCAAGGCCTGTTGAACACCATGGCTGCTGAGGAAGCGGTCGGTGCTTCCCGGATAGCCCATGATCATCGTGAAGTCCCCATTTTGGACACCGTCGAGGCTGACCTTCAGGTGACGCTTCGGCTGGTAGGGCTGGTTGTCCTCGCTGTAGTCGGAAGGATTGTTGTCGGCATCTGCGTAAATGCGCAGCATGGAGAAGTCCCCGGTGTGGCGGGGCCACATCCAGTTGTCCGTATCGCCACCGAACTTTCCAATGCTCTCCGGCGGATTGCCAACCAGACGGATATCGGTGTAGTCCCGGTAGACCAGCAGATAGAACTCGTTGCCGTGGTAGAAGCTCTTGATCTGGGGGCGGAAGTCGGGGTTGATTCCTTTTTCCTCTTCCTCGATTTGGCTGATGACAGCCTGGATGGTCTGCTCGCGGGTGCTCTCATCCATATCGTCGGTCACATCGGCCAAGACCCGCTCGGTCACGTCTTCGATGCGCTGCAGGAAGGTGACGCTGAAGTCGGGGATGGGCTTCTCCTCCTCCAATGACATGGCCCAGAAGCCGTTGGTCAAGATGTCGTCTTCGACGGTGCTGAACCCTTGGATGGCGCCGTATGCACAGTGGTGATTGGTCAGGACCAGGCCCTGGTCGGAAATGATCTCCGCTGTGCAGCTGCCGCCGTTCAGGGTGATCACGGCATCGCGCAGGCAGGCCTGATTCAAGGAATAAATCTCTTCGGCGGACAGGTTGAGACCCATCTGCTGCATCTCGGCTTCGTTGATGCGCTTGAGCATGTGGAGGAGCCACATGCCTTCATCGGCGCGGGCCGTGGAGGCGATTTGGAACGCTGCGAGGAGCAGCAGGACAATGCGTTGCTTCATGGTGTTGTTCGTCGTTTCCCCCCGACTCCGTATGGGAGCGGGGAGCGCGAAAATAGGAGGAGAAACGATTCAGTGGCTACCTGCGCCAGAAGTGCCGGTATCCGGCGTCCACTCCGTGGTGGAAATCAGGCTGTCCAATCGCGCGTACAAGGCCGTCAGGTCAGGACCATTGATGCGGTCCAGCACGCGGTGGGGACCGATTACCAGCCGGGTGGCGGGGAGGTCCATGATCCTGGGGTTGTCGTACGTGCCCGCTTTTTCATCCAGCCGGATGTCATGGGCGATTTCGGCGAGTTCCTCCAGTTCTTCCGTCGACCACTTTCCCGTGTGGGGGCCTTCAGGTTGGATGTGGGCCCTTCCGTTGAAACGGGCCGAACCGTCGGCATCCACTTCCAATTCGAAGGCAGGGCAGGGGCCGAAGCACATGGTGCGGGCATACGTAACCAAAGGATGGCCAGCTTCGGAATTCAAGTATTGCTTGGGACCATGGCATCCCCCCAGAACCCATGCGCATACCACGATTCCAAAGAAGGTGGCGGCTTGAGCTGCGCCAGGGAAGAGTGAGCTTGGCCGTCTCACTTTTTGCGCTTCTGGTTGCGGGATTTGCGGGCTTGGTCACGCTGCTTCTTCATCTCTTCAGCGCGCTTCTGCTGATCTTTCTGCATGGCTTCGAGTCGTTCCGCAAATCCGCCCTTCTTTTTTTCCTCCTGCGGTCGATCCTGATTGGCCTTGATCTTTTCGCGGATCTTCTCCTCGTCGATGAAGAACTTCTTGACGACGAATACCTGCCCCATGGTCGTCACGTTGGCCATGAAATAGTACAGGCTCAATCCACTGGCATACTGGTTGAAGAAGAACAGCATGAAGAAGGGCATGATCCTCATCATGATGCGCATGTCGGGCATTCCAGGCTGGGTAGGAGCGGCCTGCTGCGCCATGTTCTGGTTCATGTAGAAGAACATGGATGCCGCCATGAGCAGGGTGAAGCCCGACACGTGTGCGCCGTAGAACGGAATGGAGAAAGGAAGATCGAGGATGCTGTCGTAGGCGGCGAGGTCATCGGCCCACATGAAGGATTTTCCGCGGAGCTCAATGTTGGCCGGGAAAAACCGGAACATGGCGTAAAGCAGGGGCATCTGGATGAGCTGAGGAACACAGCCCGCTATGGGGTTGACTCCGCTGTCCTTGTACAGCTTCATCGTCGCCTGCTGCCGCTCCATGGCATCTTCCTGCTCGGGGTACTTTTTATTGATGACCTCGAGGTCCGGCTTGAGAAGGCGCATCTTGGCTGAACTGATGTAGTTCTTCCAAGTGATGGGGAACAGAACCGATTTGATGATCAGGGTCATCAGCAGGACGATGAGGCCTGTAGAACCGATGTACTTCGCCAAAAAGGTGTAGACGGGGAAAATGAGGTTGCGGTTGATCCAACCGAAAATCCACCATCCAAAGTCGATGACGCGCGCAATCTCGCCCCAGCCCGTGGTATTGAGAGAATTGACTTCATTGGGCCCGAAATAGAACCGGATCTGTGCCACTTCGCGACCATCGATGTCTTCAGTTGGCAGCGTAACGTCCATGCCGTAGCGCATGTTGATGGTGGTGTCCTGCGTATCTGCGGGAGGCAGACTTCTGAGCTTGCCAGATTGGAATCCTTTGTCGCTGCCGACGATGGCGGAGAAATAGTTCTGCTTGAAGGCGACCCATTCCACGGGGTCCTCAATCTCTGCTTCGTCGTCACGACCTTCAGAGAGGTAGTCGCGGCCCCGGCCTTCTTCCCTGAAGTAAATACTGCTGCGCTGGCGCTCCCAGTCGATTCCTTTTTCGTTGTGGCGCCCATCGGCTTGCCATTGGAATCCCACTTCGCCCCGGGTATCCTCAAAACGGGCTTGAACATCCACGAGATAGCCATCGATGCTGTAGACCAATTGGCGCAGGGGACCGTCGCCGCGGTTGGACAGTACCAGCTTCTTCTCTTCCTGCTCGGTCACATCGAACCGCTGGTCATAGGATCCTTCGCCACGGGCGATCCAATTGACATCAGAACCTCCTTCTGTCCACATTTGAAGGGGTTCCTTCCCCCAGAAATCCTGGAAGCCGTCCAGCAGCTTCGCATACATCAGGTTGCCGCCATCCGTGCTCACCTCCAGTTCAAGGACATCTGAGCTCAGTGTTACCGTCCGGGCTACATAGGTGCTGTCCAGCGTCGGATCACTTCCCTTGGGAAGGCTTACGATTTCATCGATGACCTCAGGTGTGGCAGCGGAAGCAGGTTGCGCACTCTCCGTGGCTTCGGGGACGGGCACGAAGTACATCTGATACACGATGACCATCGCGAAAATCAGAAGGAAGCCGGTTATGGTGTTGCGATCCATGGGGCGGCAAACTTACGGGTTCACCACGCGTGTGCGAGGTCATTCATCCACAGCCCTTTCACTTTCATGGCTTGCTCGAGGACGTCCCGGACACACCCCTCTCCTCCGGGGACAGGGCTCACGTAATGGGAGACACCGCGTACTTCGGGTGCGGCATCGTTGGGGCAGCAGGCGAGGCCAGCGGCTTTCAGCACTGGAATGTCCGGGATGTCATCGCCCATGTAGCAGACGAGCTCAGGCTCAAGTCCCCAGCGTTGGCAGAGCCGCTCGAATTGACCTTCTTTTTCGGAGGCGCCCATGATGACTTCCGTTACGCCGAGTCCATTCATGCGCCGAACGACCTCTTCACTGCTTCCACCGGAAATCATGGCGATGCGCAGGCCGCATTTGGTCGCATGTTGTACGGCGTAGCCATCCCGGGTGCTGGCGGTTCGGACTTGTTCTCCTCCTGGCATCAAAAAAACGGTGCCGTTGGTGAAGACACCGTCGTTGTCAAAGACAAAAGCCTCAATGTGCTTCAGCCGCTGCTTGAAAGGGAGGGAGTCTGTCGTATCCATGGTGTTGGAGAATGCAATTGGTCAAAATGTGGTGAAGCAAGGGGAGGTCAGGTGCCGCCTCGGAACCTTGGGCCAGGGCGCTCTGTTGCCGGTTCAATGTGGACCTGTCATTGCGCGCTGCAGGTCCAGAAACGGTATGCAAGGCCTGGCCTTTGAGTGCGTTGGCGACGCTTTCCTGGATCAGCGGAGCCAGGACATCGAGGGCGAGTCCATGTTGAAGGAGGTGGTTTTCCACGGTGCCCAGCCAAGCTGCCGTGAGGTTGCCCGCCAGCACCGCCCCGAGGTGAAGTGCAGGTCGGGTGTGAGATGTCAGGTCAAAGGCGCGAGGAGCCAAGGTGCGCGACCATTGGCGCAGTGCATCGTTGGCCGTTTCAACCCCAAGTGGAAGGGTGTCCCAATCGGGGGTGTGGCCGGAAACAAAGGTCATGGGTGGCCAGAGCACGGCCCGCTGAGCGGGCGGAACTTTCAAGACTTCTGCGGGCACGGCGCCGGCGTGGTGGATCAGGATGGTCTCCGGGCCCAGGTTGGGTGTTATTTGATCCACCACGGATGCCAGGGCGTCATCCGGTACAGCGAGAAAGATGGCGTCTGCGTCGGGGGCATTTTCCCACGTGCTCATGGGACGCACGTCTTCACCGGCCTTGCGGCTCCAACGCTGCGTGACAATGCCGAGCGCCTCCAGCCGTTGTGCCCATGGCCGTCCGAGCCGGCCCATGCCAATGACGTGGGCGCGTTGAATCATGCTGCGGCTTGTTTTGACGGGCCGCGTCGCTGCGTCTTGCGCCGTTGGCGTACCGCCATCAATGCACCTCCGGTCATGATGAGGCAACCCAGCCAGAGCAGGTTGATTTGAGGGAAGACCGCGGCTTGCATGACGATGAAGTCGCGGCGGATGCTGAGGTTTTCCCAGATGACCGTCTCGAAGGTGGCTTCACCGGGGCGGAATCCGTCAATGCGGACTTTGACCCCCCGGTCTTCCAACGTCACCATGTCCGGAATCAAAAGGGTGTCACGGACGATGTACAACGCCGTGAAATTGGTGTCAGGCCCATTGCCGGTCAGCCTGAAGTGGGCGGCCACGGCGAGGTCCTTATCCAGAAGTCCGTATGCGGGTTTTTCCTCGAGGGTGACGGCCGAGATGGAATCCAATGCCAGAATGGACCGCCCGATGACCAGACTATCGCGGCGCATGAGGTCGTGCTTTCTGCCTTCCATCCATCCGTTCTCATCCGCATCCGGATCGGAAACCCGCCCCCACTTGATGTGGGTGTACAGGTCCTTGTTCCAGAAGCGCTTGGTATCGGGTTCCGGGGCATTGCCCATCTGCTCGTTGAGTTGGATGCGGGGCTCCAGGGTGAAGGCGAATTCTCCCGGTTTCCCTGCGGACCAGGGTTGAGCCTCATTCCTCTGCCTTTCGTTTGGAATGGGAATGAAGGTCCATAGTCCCTTCTCCAAGTCCGCAGTAAATGCAGGAGCGGCGCTGTGGTCGGAATTGGCTTGGAAGAGAAAACCTTCATTGGCCACCACTTGTCCCTTTCGGTAATCGGCCGGGGAAGTTTCGAAGTAGTCCACGGCGAACTTGGCGTGGATTCCCTCTTGCCGTCGCTCGCGGTACCGAACGTAGTAAGGGCCCATGGCAATGGTGTCGCCCTCGAGGAGCAGCAGATCCTCTGTGTTGGACAGGGACTCGTTCAGCATGGCGAGGTCGCCAAACCGGTTCTGGCTGATGATGTCCTTTTTGGCGTTGGAAAGCACCGATCCGAAAATGACCAGGGCAAACCCGATATGGGCGATGCTCGCCCCGGCGTGGTCCCATCGGCCTTTCAGTCCCTGAACGATATAGTCGGCATTGGCCGCAGCGGACCATAGACAGGCAAACATCAATGCCACACGGGGGGCTTCCCAGGCGGCAAAGCCGTAAGTCAAGGTGAAAATCAAGGTCAAGACTCCTGCGACCAGCAGGCTCCGGAGGAGTTTCATGGCCCAGCCCCGGCCGCTGTTCTTCCGGTAACGGAGAAATTGCGTGAACGCTGTGATGCTGATGAAGAGGAAGGCGAGGGGCACTTGGATCGCGTGGTACGTCGCGTCAAAGTCCGTGCCGGGAGCAAGGTCATGGGCCGCCAGTTTGCGGGCAAGGCTGCTTCCAGTGGATTGATACAGGCTTTCGAACAGACCGCTGAAAGGCGCCAGGAAATGGTTGAGCACCGGCAGACTCGTTTGGAACGATATGTGGACGGCAGCCGAAAAAATGAGCATGCCACCGACAAACATCCAGAACTCCCTGGTCCACAGGGGACTCTCTTGGTCGGTGCGCGGCAGGTGGCGCAAGTGGCCCCGCAGCACGGCCAATAGCATGACAACCAACAGTCCCAGGCTGCAAAGGGCGGGGTCCAAAACGGCGATACCCACGGCCAAGGCGGCTTGCAAGGCACCAAAGAACACGCGGTCGCGGCCGGGAGCCAGCATCATGATGCTCAACAAAGCACAACACGCGAGCAAGAATCCCAGCAGTTGAGGCAGAATGCCACTGTCGACAAAACTGTGAACGGAGGTGTCTCCCAGAATGCCGCTTTTGGTCAGGAAGGTGGAGTAAACCACGAGGAGGAACCCCAGTCCGATCATCAAATAGGTGGCCGTGACGGCCGTGCTGGGCTTGGCTTGATTGATGAGAAGCAAATGGGCTCCTGCGACCAGCACGAGCCATGGAACCAAAGAGCTGTTTTCGACCGGGTCCCAGGCCCAAAAACCGCCGAAGCTCAGTGCTTCATAGGCCCATGCGCCGCCCATCAAGATGCCGGCTCCCAAGATCGCGACACCGAAAAAAGCCCATGGGATGGCTCGGTTCATCCAAGTGCGATGGTCCTGCGTCCACAGTCCAGATACCGCAAGGGCAAAGGGCATGAGCGTACTGGCAAATCCGAGAAACAAGGTCGGCGGATGGATGACCATCCAGTAATTCTGCAAAAGAGGGTTGAGGCCTTGGCCGTCTGCGAATTCAGGTATGAGGGTGAGGTAGTCAGGGTTGAATGTCCAAGGGAGGCCGGCGTTCTGCGGTGCCTCGCGGAGCATGAGAAAGGGGTCGAGTCCAAATTGGAAGTCGCCAAACCACAAGCCGAGCAGCATGGAGGTGATGCCGGTCAGAATACCGCTGTGTATGGCCATAACAGGGGATTCCAATGTGCCCGGGTTCCGCTTCAGGAACACGAAAGCCAGCACGAACATCCACGTCATCCACAACAGGAATCCGCCTTCCTGTCCTCCCCAGAAACTGGCCAGTACAAGCCCGGGCGACATGGCGTCATTCAGGTGTTTCCAGATGTATTCAAACTCGTATCGGTGGCAGAAGATGAGTAGATAGAGCAGGGCACTGGTTCCCAAGATTCCGGCGGCTTGGACGCGAAATCCCCATCGCCCGAGCGCCAGCCATTCCCCAGCTTCTGATTTGACGGCTTTGGTGTAGCCGATGGTGGCCGCCAGACCTCCTGCAAAGGCCAGGGCAATGAGCAGTCGGCCGAGTGATGCGGCCCAGGTCCATTCTCCGTTATAGACGATGTCCACGATTGAGGTTGCTCCAGTGTTGAGTGTCAGCCGGCTTCAGTCTTCGCTTCAGCGAGGCTGTGGCTTTCTTCGTTGTACTTGCTCGGACACTTCATGAGCATGTCCGTGGCGATGAATTCGCCGTCCACCACTTTGCCGTAGAGGTCGATGGATTCGCTCTGTTCCAAACCGGTTGGTTTGGCCTTGCGCAGCAATACCTCCTGCAACTGGCCGTCTTTGTCCCGCATGTGGAATCGGGTTTCCGCCACATCGAGCAAGGGGTCATAAACGACGGGGAAATCGGCATCCAACGTGCCGGAAATCTTGAACTCCATGCCCGGTTCTGAAAAGGCGCGAGCGAAGACGACAGATTCACTGTTGGCGGTGAACACACTGAAAAGGGTGCCGAGCAGGACGGCTACCATGAGGATGACGACGATGTTGAGGCGACTCATGAGGTTCAGTTTGCGGATTCGCGAGATTCGGCCTCCAGTTGGCTGAGCCGTTTGTCCATTCGCCAGAGGGTAAACGCCAGACCGGCCAGAATAATCAAGGCTACGCCCGTGACGACGTGGGCCTTTCCGCTTCCGAAGAAAAATCCTTCAAGAGAGGTGAGTAGGGTCAATTCGATCATGGTGATTCGTTCAACGCGACAACAGGCTGTGGGCAATGCGGTTCATCCGGAGGCGCAAGGTGTACATCCAGTAGCACAGGGCGCCCCATCCGATGACGGCAGGATAGAAAACGGCGCGCAGGCTGTTGTCGAGGTCGTATTTGTTGAAGCCGGGATTTCCGTCCTTTCCCGGGTGCAGGCTCTCTGTGTAGCGAGGCAGTACCATCAGCAGGATGACCAGCATGACAAAGGCGAATACGTTGTAGACGGCGGCCAATCGACCGACTCGGTCATCCTCGCCCATGGCCGCCCTGAGGATGAGGTAGCCTGAATACAGCAAAACAGTGATGAGGGCACCGTTCAACTGAGGGTCGGAAACCCACCAGGCGCCCCAGGTCCACCGCGCCCAAAGGGATCCCGTGGCTAGGCCCAGAAGACCGAACGTGATGCCGGTGCGAACGGCAGCTTCGGCGCGAAGGTCCCAGAGGACCGCCCCCGACCGCAGTTGAGCGAGGGAAGCAACGAATCCGAGGCCCATGATGAAGAACATGGCAAACCACATGGGCACATGCCACAACAGGTTGCGGATGCTCTCCATGATGTTCGGTTGGTAGGGAAAGCTGAAGCCCAATTGGGGCGGGGTTTCATCGGGACGCACGGAGCGGAATTCGGCGGGGATGTCTCCCTTGGCAGCATCTTCCACGAAACAGGCGTTCCCAAGAAATAAGGTGCCCGCGGTTGGTGTAAAGACAAAGGCATCCAATGTTCTGGAAGGCAATGAATTCGGCACGTTGACTTCTACCGTGATGCCGTGGGGTTGGACCTCTTGGATTTCGGTCCTGAGCAATTGAGTACCGGCCCTGAGCACGACCGTGAAGTTTGCAGCGGACGGATCGGGCGTTGCGAAGGGTTGTCCGACGGCGGTCAAGTTCAAGACTTGTTTGCCTGTTTTCAGGGCGGAAGGTGATGCTGTGACCAGGCCGGGCTGCAGAGGGGTCGAGAACCCGCGAAGGATGACATAGGCCAACAGGGCGATTCCGCCTCCTTTCCAAATCCAGTTCCACGCGCCGTTCATGCGCGCCAAATGTAGGGGAAGAGAATGCAGGCGAGGGTTGCGGTGCCTGCACTGAGGGCGGCGAGGAACAGTGGGTATTCTGAGAGCATGGCCCAGGGAGTGTCGGACAATGCCCCACGCGTCAGACGCGTGGCGAGGATGAGTTGTGGCAACAACAAGGGCAGCCCCAGAACAGCCCCCAATGCACCGCTTCCCGAACGAACTTGGGAGGCCACGGCGGAAACAAATACCAGTGTGGTGGTCATGGAAAATCCGCCCAGCCACGCTGCGAGTACCAATAGACCTGGCTTTCCGGGGCCTTCCATTCCCTGGGGCCAGCCCAGGAAGAGAATGAAAGCGCTGAGGACTACGGCGGTCAAGGCGGTCGTTGTGAGAATGGAGTGAAAAAGCTTGCCGAGGATGAGTCCGAGGGGATCAGCGGTCCACTGAAGGTAGCGCCGCACGTCCCCGCGTTCCCGGTCGAAGAGCCTACCAATGGCGGTGAATCCGCTGAACAGGTATACGAGCCAGAGCATCGCAGTCCAGGCGGCCGCCCCCGTTCGCTGATCGGCTGCCTGAAAGACCACGTAGACCGACGCGATGGCGAAAAGTCCGACGGCCGCGAGTTGATGTCCCTGCCGCCATTCGAGCTGCCATTCCAGTCGGGCGACCGTCCAAGCAGTGGATAGGGTATGGTTGGCTCCCACCATCAATCGAGGGTGAGGCTGGGAATGTTCTGGGCCACCTTGCAGAACAGCTCGGCCATATTGCGCGCATCGTCAATGGCGCGGTGTTCGGTGCCCGACCAGCCGAGGCCTTCTTCTTCGAGGGCCTTTTTCAATCCGATTTGATTTTTGGATTGCTTCCATTTCCCAAAGTGCTTCTGGAAGCAGACGTGTGCGTCCAGCCAATTCAACTGGATGTCGTGCAAAAAGGCATCTGTGTTCAATTGACGCTTGTCAAACTCTCCCCAGCTCATGGGGATGACTTCTTCTCTTCCGACCCCCATCCAATCCTCGTAATCTTCCATGACCTCATCGAAGAGGGGAGCATGGTCCACATCGGATTGCCGGATGGAGGTCAACGACGTGCAGAACTTGCTGATGATGGGGTGCATGAGGGGCCGGACGAAGGCGCAGAATTCAGAAACGACTTCCAATTTCGCATTGACCTTGACCGCCCCGACCTCGATGATTTCCACCCGTTTCGGACGGCTTGTCCGCCAACACGTCGCCTCGAGATCGTACAGAATGTAGGCCTTCTCCATGCGCTGCAAAGATAGCCCCGTCGCCGTGTCACGCATCCTCACACAATTCTTTCTGACAGCTTGGGTATATTGTTAATCTTAACCGTTTGCCAAGATGCGATTCTCACACCTGCTTTGGGCTCTGGTCTTTGCCATTCACTGTATTCCAGCGCTGGGGCAAACTGATCCTTGCCCGGAAGAGTGCGCCACGCCTGGCGACTTTGACGGCGACAACTTGGTGGGTGCTGCGGACCTCGTGATCTTCCTTGGTCTTTTCCAGAACAATTACGACCCGGACGGAGATGGGATTCCAGAATGCATGGGATGCACCGACTCCAATGCCTGCAACTTCGATGATGCTGCGACCATGGACGATGGCTCATGCACCTATCAGGTTTTGGTGGCGTGCGTGGACCAAGATGGAGACGGCCTTGGCGACCCGAATTTGGGGATCTATTCGTGCTTGGACATCGAATGCTCAGGCGAACAAGATTTGGAACCTTTCTTGGACTCGTTCTCCTACGTCCTCACAGAAGAGGGCGACACCTTGGAGTTGGCACCTTTTGATAATAATGGTTGTGGCGATTGCATAGATCAATGCGACGATGTGAACGCCTGCAATTTTGACGACCCTGAGAATGAGCCGTGCGAATATGACTGTAGTGAGTGCATGTCGCCTGGAGCCTGCAACTATGATCCCAACGCCACGGAACCGTGTGACGGATGTTGCGTTTTCGAATACCAGGTAGGTTGTGTGGATGTGGACAAGGACGGCTTGGGCGATCCCAACTTCCCTGTTTTCATCTGTCCCGGAGATCCCGTTCCACCCTTCACCGGTCCTTGTGAGTTCCTGTGCGATGACACGGATGCCTGTAATTACTATGCTCCTCCCAACGTTCCCTGTCTTTACCTGGATGCATGCGGTGTGTGCGGCGGAAACGGTATTTGTGAGGGCTGCACCGATC
>JBDQOI010000022.1:0-43096 GCA_040261275.1 Flavobacteriales bacterium
CACGATGTCCGTGTGGTGGGTGACCACATCCCAGTAGTTGGCATAGCTGTCGGACAGGCCGTGCGGGTCAAGGCCGAGGTACGAGTAATGCGCCCAAAACAAGGGGCCCACCGTTCCGGGCGCACCATTGTGGCTCAAGATGACAGGGATGCCATAGGAGGTGGCGGAAGACACAATGTTTCCGTCCCGGGCCCATCCTTCGTGGTATGCGGCGCCCGAGATGGGGTAAGTGGGCGAGGCGGCAGCGAGCAAATAGGTGATGAGGGCTTCGTTGTATCCCCTGATCTGGAAATTCATCTGCCATTGGTAATCGGGAGACCAGTGCCAATACAGCACGTTCTCACCTTGGGTGTACCAATCCCATTCAACGCCTTTCCACAGCACGTCGGCTTTGTGCGCCACGATTTGTTCCAGGGCGTTGCCGTCCTTGAAGTATTCCCTCACGCAAAGGAGGGCTTGGCACATCAAGGCCGTTTCGACCAGGTCCCCGCCATCGTCCAAGGGGCTGAACGGAATGACGGCTCCCGTATTCCCGTTGATCCAATGCGGCCAAGCGCCGTGAAAACGGTCCGCATCCCACAGGAAGTCCAAGGCTGTGTTCAGGTGGGATACCCCTTCCGATGCGGGGATGTAGCCATTCTCCATGCCCACGATCACGTTCATGAAGCCGAAGCCGGAACCGCCGATGGCGATGGTGTTTTCGTCGAAAGCCAAGTCATTGACATGGATCCGCTCCCTGGACAGCTTCGAAGTGGGATGCGCGTAGTCCCAGAAGTACTTCAAGGCATCCACCTGAAGGCTGTCCATCAACTGGTCATCCGTGAGCTGGGCGAAAACCGCGAAGGGGCCCAACATCAGAAGAAGAGTGGCCAGTCGAATGGGGCTCGAAGTTGTTTTGCGCTTCATCTGTTCAGTAAAATACGAAGAACAACAGCGGGATGAGAGGCGGTTCAGGGCGAACTTGTCTCCATGAATTCGATGATGATTTTCGCCGTCATGGCACTGTTACTGCCCGTACTGGTGATCTACAACCGCCGCAAGCGCAAGTGACGGGTTACCTTGTTGCATGGCCAAGAGCAAGAACATGCGGTGGTTCCACCGCGCATTCGCCCGCGCGGCCCAGCTGACGGGACGGACAAGCGCTGTGGAACAAGGCGTCCGGTTGGCCGATGGGCTGGCGCAATCGGTCTGGTCCAAGGGCGCCATGCCCCGGCGCACAGCCCTCAAGACCATGGGGGCCTTAGCGGCCCTTCCGCTCATGTCCGCAGGGTGCAACAAGGAGCGCAGACTCGCGAATGCGCGCGTGGCGATCATAGGCGGCGGCCTGGCCGGGCTGACGGCTGCAGTGCGCCTCAAGGACATGGGGGTGACCCCTTTGTTGTTCGAGGCTACCGATCGGTTCGGTGGCCGGGTGCGGACCATCGACGGCGTGCTTCCGGAAGGCAAGACGTTCGAGGCCGGCGGCGAGTTCATCGATGAGGACCACACCTACATGCGCAGCCTCGCGGAGCGCTACAGCCTTCCGCTGGACGATCTCGACGACACCGACCTCGATGGCATGCGCTACGCATTCAATGGGGCCGAAGTCACCACCGCGGAACTCGTAGAGGCCACCGCGCCATACTTGCCGGCATTCGAAGCGGATGTGGCGGCGCTGGAGGAGGACTATGCGTCCAAATCGGCCCAGCTCGATGCGCTCACGTGCGCGGAGTACTGGAACACGATGGGCATAGCAGGGGTGTGCCGCGCCGTGCTGGAAGCGGCCGTCGTGTCGGAGTTCGGACGCGAACCGGCCCATGTGTCCGCCTTGCACTTCGTGGAAGACCTGCCGGGCGTGGAGGACGGGAGCACGGCATCGGACGGCGCCGAGCGCTATATCCTGCGCGACGGCAATCAGGCCCTCGTGGACGCCATGGTGGAGGAGCTCGGGGGGCTGAACGGGGAATACATGTTCCGCTCGCATCGCCTCAAACGGGTGTGGAGCGATGGGAGCGAATTGGGCTTCTATTGTGAGGGCAAAGCATACCGTACCGTGGACGCCATGCTGATCGCCATGCCGCTCAAGGCCCTGGCCGATGTTGAATTCACGTTCGGCCTGCCGGATCCCCTCACGAACTACATCTCCAATTCCGTCCCGGGTACCCATTCAAAGGTGATCGCCGGTTTCGATTCGACCCCTTGGCGTGATGCGGGATCCAACGGAGACGCGCTGTCCGACGGTCCCATGCAGGCTTGTTGGGACAGCAACCCCAAGAAGGAGGGGCAGGGCTCCTTGTCCTTCCTCATTGGCGGGGAGCCCGGAGCCAACCTCCCCCTCAACGATGTTGGCGGGCTGGTCACTTCCTACATGAACCAGCTGGCACCCTTGCAATGGGGCACGGGTGGCACCCGGAACGGCATCCAGTGGGGCATCAACTGGGCCCAGGAAGAAGGCTACACCGGGAGCTACACCTGTCTCAAACCGGGCCAGTACACCGCTTTGGAATCCCTCTTCTTCTTTGACGGCGACGAAGACGATCGGCAGGTCCCTTTTCTGGACAACCTCGCCTTCATCGGAGAGTCCTTCAGTGGCGATTTTTGGGGCTACATGGAAGGCGCAGCCCAAACCGGATGGATGGCCGCCCAGCACCTGATCGATGAGGTCCTCTGACCCGGTCAAAGCTTTGCGTACTCAGGGTGCTAATTGGATCATCCTAAGCCTTGGCCTGTGAATTAAGCCAAGCACAATTGTAGGCTGAATCCTACATTGCGCACATGAAGTACTTACTGGTTTTAACCGCTTGTCTGCTCACATTCAGTGGGATGGGTCAAGCCACGCCGGATACCATCTGCACCATGAACTGCGCGCATCCGGGGTATCGCTCTTTCTCTGAAACCTATCCGACGACGGATGGTCTGGGTGAAACCATCACCCGAGAGTACATCCTACATGTGCCTTCAGGTTACGATGCCGCGGTGTCGCATCCCTTGGTCATCGTCTATCATGGATTTGGGGATTGCGCTGCGGATTGGGCCGATGCCGTGGGAGACTATATCGGTTTCAACATTCTGGCCGACGAAGAAGGCTTCATCGTAGCCTATCCCCAGGCGGCTTATCGACCTTCCAAGGACGCCACCTATTGGGAGCCCGGAGACAATGGGGCAGAGCACCTCTATGACAATGACGTCTACTTTACCCAAGCGCTGATCGGAGACATAGCCGCCGACCACAACGTGGCCGCTGATGAGGTGTATCTGGCGGGCTACAGCAACGGAGGCATGATGGCCTACAGTGTGGGATGCACCCGGGGTGACATGGTGGCGGCCATTGGCGTGATGTCGGGGGCCATGCTGGATGAAGCCGGGGATTGCGATCCGGCACATCCCGTTCCCGTGATCATTTTTCACGGGGTAGGAGACTGGGTGCTGCCCTATGATGGCAATGAATGGTATGCTTCGGTAGCAGAGGTCGTGGACCTTTGGCTCGACCACAGTGGCATCCCGGCCTCCGGCCAGGTGACCACTGAACTCAATGCGGGCAACGTGGTACACGATGCATACTCGGGGGGCAATGGTGGCACCTGCCTTTCGCTGTATACTGTAGAGCAGGAGTTCGGGGCACCGGGAGACCATGTGTGGTTCAGCCAAGAAATGGACGGTGTCTCTCCCAGTCGCATCCTTTGGGAGTTCTTCCAAGGCGGTTGCGCCGCGGTAAGCAACGTGGCGGGAGAGGAGCTCCCGTCCAGATTGTCCGTGTCTCCCAATCCATTTCAAGATGCCCTGCACTTGCATGGTGGGAAGGGAGAGGCCATGACCTTCCGCCTGGTCAATCCGGAAGGACGAGTGATTCAAGCGGGTGTCCTTCAGGACAATATGACATTGGAAGGACTCGGTGATTTACCGGCGGGTGTTTACCTGCTGCACGCAGGGAACCGCGTGTTCCGCGTGGTGAAGTAAGGCCGTTCTCCAGATTACGTGCACGAAAAAGGGGCAGCCGAAGCCGCCCCTTTCCGAAAGTGCATTGGGCCGCTTTTCAATCGCGGCTCTTCAGATAAAACATCACAGCAAAGAGCGCGCTGATGGCCAGGTTGCCGATGGCCGTTGCGCCCCCAGCGACGCCTGTGGCCACATGAAAACCGATGATGCCCACCCACATGGCTTCGGCGAGTGCGTAAACTTTGCCGAAGGCCGCCAGGTTGTCACCAGCGAGGTCCACCGTCTTCCATGCGATGATGCCGAAGATGAGGAAGGAGACCCCCATGAATTGACCAAGGGTGTGCATGTCGGCGGTCACTTCAAAGCCCGCCATTGACATGAATGAGTCGGTCATGAACAAGGCCATGAGTCCGTTGATGAACAGCACCGCTGCAGAGGCCTTGAAAACAAGAGAAAGGTTCATTTTGGAGGGGGGTTATTTGTGCACGGGAGGGTTCTGTCCGGTGGCAATCATCACCATGCGCCGAGACAGAGGCGTCATTCGCAGCTTGTCGAATAGACCGTCATCATGCTCAACAAATCGCTGATGGTCACGGCCAGGTCTCCGTTGACGTCTCCAGGACAAGGGCTATCGAAAATGCAAGATCCGTCGTCTATCGTGGCGGATGGGTTGTAGTTCAGGGCATTAGGGTAGATACAGTCCCCTTCAACCTCTCCGGTGTACCCTGCCCATAAAGAGAAATAGGAGCCACTGCCAACAGGGCCCACGCAAAGAAGTGATAGAGGGAGCGAGATGTCATAATCGAACCAGGAATCTATGTCTAATGGAGAAAGATGGATGTCAGAATGCGTTGATATTCATCAGTTTCGAATAAAAAGAAGCCTTTGATTTGGTGCTCCGGCATTGGACCTTGGTCGCAAAATTCCTCCATGCGACCAGATGTGTGTTTCTCTTTGATTGTCCTGTTGTCTTCCTGCGCACCCCAAGGGGAGGCCACAACATCCGGCGTGGAAGCGGCGTATGCCCGCTTTGAACGCAATGCCGAAACGGCCCGCCAGCTCATCCTCGATTTCGATGCGGAGAGCGATGCCGCCTTGGCGCACTTCGCCGACAGTGCAATCTGGACGCCAACGCGGTTCGGGCAGACGGACACGGTGCCGTTGGAGCAGGCTTGGGCAGGTTGGAAGCGCGCGTGGGCGGCCTATGATATGGCGCTGCTGTCCGACATCGTGTTGTTGCCCGGTGTCGATCCTGTGACAAATCAGGTGGACGGCTCGGTGCGCGTCTACTTCGATTGGGCGTATACCCGAGCGGCTACAGACAGCATGGCCGGGAAAACCGTGCAGGTATCGCTCTACGAAGCGTGGGAATTCGACGCCGATGGCAAGATTTGGATGACCCAGCTTTACGGCGACATCGGCGCCATGCTCGCTGAATTGCAACGGTGATTCAGCACCGTCCTTTCGGCCCATTGAAACGCAAAAAGGGCCGGCGAGAAGCCAGCCCTTTTCAATATCGGAAACCCGCATGGCGGGCAAGTGTATGCGTTGTACGCAGGGACAGAGGCCTTAAAGGACCTCGACGTTGACGGCGTTGAGGCCTTTGGGACCCTCTTTCACTTCGAAGTTGACGGATGCACCGTCTGCAATATCACCGGAGGTGACCGCCTTGATGTGAACGAAGATGTCCTTGGACCCGTCATCCGGGGTGATGAAGCCGTAGCCTTTGTCGTCGTTGAAGAATTTTACTGTTCCCTGCATGGGGTAATACTTAAATGAAGCGCGAATCTAATGGTTCCAATCCGGGGAATCTGTCCAAAACGGTGGAAATCGACTTCTGGGCATGTTTTCTGAAGTTCAAAAAGAAACAATTCCGGCCGCAATAGCGTGGGTTTTCAAGTCATGAATTCGCCTGAAGCGCCCGCCGATTCTGCAGTTGGGCGGTACTATGAAGAAGAGTCCGGCATGGGTCACACCCCTGAAGAAAAAATGGAACAGCGCCGATGAATGCCATTCAAATGGCTGATGCACATGGGTTTGGTCCGCTCCGGGGCCTCGGTTTGTGCGCTGGTGCCTTTCGCTCTTGGGGCCTGCAACCGATCGGGGCTCCCAGACGTAAATTCACAATATGAAGGGTGAGCGCAAACGGGTAAGGGGGCGAAGGGCATGGGCTTTGTTGCTCATTCTCGGAGGATGCGTGGGACCCGTTTTCGGACAAATCCTGATCAGCGAGGTCGACGTGTTCGGCACTTTGGAGGATGCACTCGGACGCGGCGAGGACTGGATTGAACTGGTCAATGCAGGCGAGGAGCCTGCTTCGCTGGGCGGCCTGTGGCTGTCGGACGACCCGGACGATTGGGGCAAATGGGCCCTGCCGGAGGTCGAGCTCGCTCCGGGTGAGCACTTTGTGGTTTTTGCTTCTGGGCGCGACGTCAAAGGTCCGCATCACTGGGAATGTCCTGCCAAAGATTCGGACGATTGGCACCACCACATTCCCTCAGGCTCCCTGAACCAAAACTGGCGGACCCTGGGATTTGATGCTTCCAATTGGGAAGTGGGCCCGGGCAGTTTGGGATATGGGGATGGAGACGATGCCATCGAGATTGAGGGCAATACCGTCTTTATGAGGCGGACCTTTATGGTCAATGAAATGGCTGAGTTTGCGCAGGGGTGGCTGTCCGTGGACCATGACGACGGCTACATCGCTTTTCTAAACGGCAGGGAATTCGCCCGCTCACCAAACATGGAGGGGGTGTCGGTGGCCTACGATCAGTTTTCGCAATCCGTACACGAGGCGGTGCTCTACCAAGGGGGAACCCCTGAAGCGGTGGCTTTTGATCCCCGGGAATGGTTGGTGCAAGGAGAAAATGTGCTGGCGGTTCAAGTGCACAATGCAGGGGTCAACTCATCCGACCTTACAGCGCGGCCCTTCCTCGCTTTGGGAAGGTCCACCGAAGCCGTGGTCCCCTATGGAGCTTTGCCCGAGTGGTGGACCCCGTCGCCCCACGGTTTCCACGCCAATTTCAAGCTCAAGCCCAGCGAGCCGGTGATCCTGTCTACGACAGGCGGCGAGCTACTGGACGTGGCCTCCTTGCCGCAGGAGCTGCGCTCCGGCATCGTGTTGCAACGGGGCTCGGGTTCGAATTGGTGCTTCTCCAACACGGCGACACCGGGTGCGCCGAACAGTGGTCCTTGCTACAACTTCATCGCCCCGGCACCCAACGTCCAGCCCGGGTCGGGATGGTACAACAACCCCACGGTCTCTGCTGTGGTAGGAAGTTTCTCGGGCACGCCGGGACAGCCCACACCGACCATGACCCTCCGGTTCACCACGGACGGGTCGGAGCCCACGCCATCGTCGCCGGTATTCACCGGATTCTGGAACCCCGAAGAGACCACGGTACTGAGCGTCCGTGCTTTTGCCGAGGGTGCGCTGCCGAGCACCACGGTGGACCGCTCCTATTTCATCGAGGAGCCGCAAAGCGGATTGCAGACGGTCAGCATCATCACCCATCCCGACCACCTGTGGGATTGGAATACAGGCATCTACGTCATGGGCCCCATCGCTGGGCAGGACTACCCGCATATGGGCGCCAATTTCTGGCAACCGTGGTCCCGCGAGAGCCGTCTCGAGTGGTTCGACGGCGACGGCGACCCGGTGGCCGAGGCGCGTTTTGATTTGGAAATCCACGGCGGATGGTCCCGCGCGGAGCCCCAACGTTCCTTCCGCCTCGACTTCAAGCCCCGCTACACCGGGCCGCTGGAACACGCCGTCTTCGCTTCGAAGCCCGGCATCGAGACCTTCGGAAACCTCAATCTGCGCAACGGCGGTCAGGCCTCCTGGGAAAACAAAATCCAGGATGCCTATTACGGCGAGTTGGCGTTGGAAACCCATGCCGTGGCCTCCGGCTGGCGACCTGTGGAGGTTTACCTCAATGGAGAGTATTGGGGCGCTTACGGCGCCCGGGAGAAGTCCGACGAGCAATTCGTAGAGGACAACTTCGGATGGGACGAGGACGGGGTGGACATGGTCAATCAATGGGAGACGCTCACCGGCGCACCCAGCGCCTTCGAGGCTTGCATGGACCCCCTGTTGCTGTTGCCCAGCGGTTCCGCGGCATTCCACAACGCCTTCGAGGAGCAGGTCGACGTCGCGTCGTTCATTGACTATTTCATCTTCCAGATCCACGGTCAGAACGTGGATTGGATCAATGCGCCGTGGGGCACCAAAAACATCAAGATGTTCCGGGGGGCAGAGGAGGACAAGCGATGGCGGGCCATCCTCTACGATACGGATGCCTGCTTCGGTGCGTGGGGCACGAGCCCCTGGGAGGATTACCTGGCATGGACCTTGAATCCGCCATACGATTCCCGGTTCAACGACCTCTTCATCAAAATGGTGGCAGACGCAGAATTCGGGTGTGATTTTGCCACGAGAACCTGTGACCTGCTCGAGACCGTTTTCGACCCGACTCGTTTCGACGCCGGCTTGGATGCCGCTGCCGAGAGCATTGCGCCGGTCATGGCGAGGCACATTAACCGCTGGAATTCACCGGCTTCCTTGTCCTATTGGCATCAGCGCCTCGACCTGATGAGCAACCACAACGCCCAGCGTATTGCACCTGAAAGGGATCAAGTACAGCAGCATTTCGGATTCTCGGATCCCGAGATTCTCACGGTGGATTGGTCGGCTCCCTTTGCCGGTGAGGTCCAGGTCAATGGTATGTCAGGCCTGGGTACAGGCTGGACAGGGCGGTATTTCGGAGAGTGCCCCCTCCGCATTTCGGCCATTCCTCATCCCGGACAGGGCTTTCTCGGCTGGCAGGACAACCTGCACACCGCCCTTGGCTTGATCGATGCTTCCGAGCCGATGTTGCAATTGTCCCTCGAGGATGACGACACCTTTTTCGCCCAATTCGGGCCTTGTCTCGGAGGAGCCACGCTCTCCGTGCTGGCCGGTGATGAGGGTTTCCAGGCCCAGCAAGAAGGCAGTCCCATCCCGTTGACCTACGCTTGGTACCTCGAAGGTGAATGGGTGGGGGAGGGCTCCAACTTCACACCGGAGGTCCCAGGTGATTACGTCCTGTTGGGTACGGGCGGCAATTGCACCATTGCCTCGCCCTTCGTGTCGTGGCCGCTGGTGGAGGGCAGCGCGGGCAATGAGACGTCGTCTGTTGCTCCTTGGTCCAGCCCGAACGAGGCCGGTCTGTCCATTTTTCCCAATCCCGCTCGACCCACTGATTTCATGCAGGTGCGCGGAGAGGGGCGAGGGACCCTCTCTGTTTTCAACGCCGCGGGGCGCAAGGTGTGGGAGGAGACGCGCACGGCCCTTCCGTTGACCTTGCCCTGTTCGGACTGGCCGTCAGGCGTTTATGCGGTCCGGTTCCAGGTCGGCGACGCGGTGCAAAGTGCACGCTTGTTGTTGAAATGAGTTCAATCTGGCGGCTGTGCCCTCCTTCGGTGGGCCAGCCAGGGCCAACCGCACAGGAACCAAGCTGCAATGCAGAGCCACAAGCCCATGAAGAAAGGGTCATTGGCCGGCGTACTGTGAAAGTCGAGACAGGTGAAAATCACCGCTTCCATGAGCGCTTCCGCCCAGAACAGGTAGTGGAAACCCTGAAACCAGCGGGGGAGCAATCCCACAGCAGTGGGGGACTGGCGCAGCACGATTCCATTTAGAAAGGGATAGGCGACCAACCCCACGATCAAGAGGTAAAGGGGAAGGTCGACCATGGGGTGCTCCATGAACTCATGGGTAGAGGTGAAGAGCAGCGCTGCGGCCAGATTCCACATTCCGAAGAGCATAAACCATCGAATCAGCGACATGGCTCCGAATTTCTTGAGAAAACCCCGCCGAGCCAACCCCAGTCATGCCAAAAATCTCCATGCCTAAGGGTTCAATTGATGGATGTCATTTGAAAATCGGACAATTCAGCCGAAATTGACAAAGCACTTTGACTCAAATCCCATGCAAGACTCCCGAAAGAAATACGATGTCATCATTGCCGGTTCTGGTATTTACGGGACATCCATGGCCTCCATTTTGGCAAAGTCCGGCCTGAAAGTCCTCATCATCGAACGGGGCAAACACCCTCGATTTGCCTTGGGAGAGGCTTTGCTTCCCCAAAGTGCCATCTGGCCTTTCATTATTGGTGAGCGCTTCGGGATTCCCGAAATCGGTCATTTGAGTCACGCCGATCGGATCGTCGACAACATCACCCCTTCCTGTGGCCTCAAGCACAGCATTGGATTTGCTCACCACACAGAAGGAGTGCCTCTGGAGGCGTCCAAGCTGCATCAGCTTGTGCCTCCGCACTTGCCCTTCTACAGTGAGAGCCACCTCTACCGCGAGGAGGTAGATCAGTTTTTGCTCAATGCCGCGATTCAATACGGTGCGGATTATGTGGAGGAAACCCCCATCACCGACGTCCATATCGCTTCCAACGGAGTCACGGTTTCCTGTCCCCATGTAGAATTCTGCGGAGGGTACTATGTGGATGCTTCGGGTCGGGGTTCCAAGCTGGTGGAGCAGCAGGGGTACCGTGAAGGTGCTCCGGAGGCCATTACCCACAGCCGCACGCTCTTTGCCCATGTGGAGGGTTTGCAGCCCTTTGACAACCTGATATCCTCCCCCTCCCAAGGCAGGCAGTGGCATGAGGGGACCTTCCACCACGTTTTCGACGGTGGTTGGATGTGGGTCATTCCCTTTGACAATTTCGCCCGTTCCTCTTCCCGCAAGGCGAGCATCGGTCTGATGCTGGACCCCCGAAAGCACCCTGAAAACAGTGACCTCACCCCAGAAGAGGAGTTCCGGGCCTTCATTTCCCGTTTCCCGGACATCGAGCGGCATTTGGATGGCATCGAGGTCACCATGCCCTTCAAGCGAACAGAGCGCCTTCAGTACGGCTCGCGTCAATCGGTGGGCCATCGGCATTTTACCGCCCCGGGTACATTCGGGTTCATCGACCCCCTTTATTCGAACGGCCTGATCCATACATTCGAGAGTGTGTACTTCGGGGCTCGGCACCTGCTGTCCGCCTTTGGCAAGGAGGAGGGGCCCGTGGCCTCCGGGGATTTCTCTACCGCAGCTTTTGCGCGCATGGAATTGCTGCACCGCACCCAGTGGAAGCATTCGGATACCACCATCTCCAAGGCTTACGCTTCAATGGCGGAGTTCAGCAGTTGGAATGCATGGACCCAGTATTGGTTGGCGCAGATTCTCTTCGGTGACCTGTGGCTGCAGCGCGCGTGTTTCCGCTATTTCGAAGATGGCAATGTGGCGCATTTCGATGCCTTCCTCGATGAGGTCAGGCCGGGCGACAAGGCGCCCTTTGCACAAGACAAGGAGTCGCTGCTCGAGGATTTGGGGGCCCTCCTTGACGTTCGGGGCAACGGTGTGGTCGATACAGGAGAAGCTATGCTCGCGCGTTTGGCGCAAGAGTCCTGGCTGCCACGCCATGTCTACGACTGGGGCGCTCCCGAATCCCGACATGTCGACTTCTCCCGGGATGAGGTCGTCGGAGCTTTGCTCGGCTGGGGTTTTGAGGCTTCACCGGATCATTTGAGGCAGGGCCTGTTTGATTTCAAGCTGCCCGCGACGGCCTGATCGCAGGCTTGATCTTCCCTTTGTGGGAAGATTCTGAACGCCGGTGCTCACTGCAACAGAGGTAAGGTCGGAAGCGTATGCTCGTGTCCAACCGGATTCGATCATGATGCTGCCTTCTTTCCTCGATATGTACCTCTGCTTTGGTTTGATTTCCGTTCTGCATTGGACGTGCGTCTACGCATGCCGGCTGATGGGATTCGCCCCCCGTCACATCCCGAATTGAGATGCCAAAGCAAAAGCGCCCACCTCCTCGGGGAAGTGGGCGCCAGTCCACAGGGGACCGTGAACGTTCAGGTGGGCTTTAAAGGGCGGTTACACCTTGGAGCGGAGCGAGCATTTCTCCGAAGTGGACGTTCTCGTATCGGGCGTCATAAACGACGGCTCCTGTGTGGTCCTTCACGACCAGGCGCACAAAGCGCCCGTGCTCGTTGAGGACCTCCCGGTGAATGTGCGCCTGCAATACACCGGGGCGCTGAATGAAGCCGGCTGGCAGTTGCTTGTGCGTCCGGTATTTCCGCTTGATTTTGAGGGGATTGATGAAATCAAGGCCGCCCGATCCTGAGAGGATCTGGTGCGTTTGCTCCACGGTTTCCTTGGCATCGATTCCGGTGACCCCCGTGAGCACGATGGTGTGGGCGCGTGTGAGGTGCGCTTTCAGCTGGTCGACCTTGACATCGGCGCGGCGGTGGCTCCACTCGCGTTGCTTGGCTGCGCTCAAGGCGGCTTGCCTTTCCGTCTGTATTCTGCGCCGCTCTTCTCGCGCCAAAGAGCGCTGGGCGTTCAGCATCTGCGTTTCTGCCTGCATGCGGCGGGCTTGCATATTGAGCATGTGGGTTTCCGCGGCCAATCGGCGACGCTCCGCATTCGAGATGGCGCACTCGTGCCGGTCGTCATCGTTTGAGCAGTGAACGGTATTCGGGGAATGCGGCGCATGCTCGCTGACTTGGGCCCGGGCCGTTACGGGTGAGCTGATCATCAGCGCAAGCGCGGCCAAAAAGGGGAATTGGAAGTGTGTCATGGCGATAGAATTGTGATTGCGCAATGGAAGAAGCAAGCATCGTGCCAAGCCGTGGCCACCCCGCTCTAACTTGCGCCCATGGCGGTTCCCGAAAAAAAGATGGGGGTGGAGGAGTTTCTGGCGGGAGCGCGCGGAAAGGGGGCGCTGCTGCTCGATGTCCGATCGCCCGGGGAATTTGCGGATGCCCATATTCCCGGCGCCGTTTCGTTTCCCTTGTTCAGCGATCAGGAACGCGCCGAGGTGGGGACGATTTACAAGCAGGTGGGCCGAGAGCAGGCTGTGGAGAAAGGACTGGGATTCATCGGTCCCAGGATGGTGGAAACCGTGCAGAAGGCCAAGGCACTCTTCAGTGCAGAACCGGACCGTCGGCCCATTCACATGTATTGCTGGCGCGGCGGCATGCGCTCGGGTTCCATGGGGTGGCTGTTGAGGACGGCTGGGTTGCCGGTGGTCCTGCTTGAGGGCGGATACAAGGCTTACAAGCAAGCCCTTCCCGGCTTCATGGGGCGCGATTGGCCCTTGGTGCGGATCGGTGGGTACACGGGGTCGGCCAAAACAGAAGTCTTGCAGGCCCTTCAAGCGCGCGGAGAACAGGTCGTCGACCTCGAAGGACTCGCCCGTCACTTTGGCTCCGCCTTCGGAAACTTGGAACGTCATCCCCAGCCAACCTCCGAGCATTTTCGGAACCTGCTGGCCGAGTCTTTGAACGGGCTAATGGAGGGGCGGCGCATTTGGGTTGAAAACGAAAGCCGCCGGATTGGGCTCGTTCACCTGCCCGAGCCGTTCTACAAACGGATGATTGCCTGCCCCGCATTGGAGATGATCCGAAGTGTGGAAGACCGGGTTGCCCACCTCGTGGACATGTACGGTGCTTTTGATCCCGAACTGTTGCGCCAGGGTTTCGAGGCCATTCGCGCCGAGCTGGGGGGCGCAGAAACAGAAACGGCGCTGGCGGCATTGGACATGGAGGACCTTTCCACTGCCGCGCGCATCGCACTGCAGTATTACGACCGTACTTATGAGCACGGACTCGAGAAGCGGGCGGGCGATCGGCGCCATCCAGTTGAGGTGCAGGGCCTCTCCATCCAGGAATGTGCTGTCCGTCTCGTAGAGGTTGCCGATGCGATGGGCCTCTGAGCCACCTTTGCACCATGCAAGAAGTCAAGTTGACCCAATACAGCCATGGTGCCGGCTGTGGGTGCAAGATTGCCCCGGGGGTCCTCGATCGCATCCTGGGAGAGTTGGGAGCGCAGGCTGATGACCCGCGCTTGTTGGTGGGGCACGGCGCACGCGACGATGCGGCGGTGTACGACCTCGGCGATGGCACGGCTGCTGTATCCACTACCGATTTCTTCATGCCCATCGTGGACGACCCCCATTCCTTTGGGCGCATCGCCGCAGCCAACGCCATCAGCGATATCTATGCCATGGGGGGCTCGCCCCTGATGGCCATTGCCATCCTCGGTTGGCCCGTGGACAAACTCGACCCCGAAGTGGCGGGCCGTGTATTGGAAGGCGGTCGCTCCATCTGTGCAGAGGCGGGCATTCCCCTTGCGGGGGGGCACAGCATCGATTCGCCCGAGCCCATCTTCGGCTTGGCTGTAACGGGCAGGGTGGAGATCGATCGGCTCAAGCGCAATGGTGGGGCCGAGGTGGGGGACATGCTGTTCCTGTCCAAACCGCTGGGCGTCGGAATGGTGACCACGGCACAAAAGAAGGGCATGGTCCAGCCCGTCCACCTCGAGGCTGCCGCGCATAATATGATGCGCCTGAACAAGGTAGGGGCTGCTTTGGGGCAGGTGGATGGCGTTCATGCCATGACGGATGTAACCGGCTTCGGATTGGCTGGACACGGTCTTGAAATGGCCCGCGCCACACAGGTGGAGCTGGTCTTCCACGCTTCAGCCTTGCCCACATTGGACCGTCCGGCATTGGAGCAGTACCATGCCACGGGGTGCATCCCGGGGGGGACCCGGCGAAATTTTGCCAGTTATGGCGCGGATTTGCGGATGGATACTGTGTCCGAATTCGAGCGGGATCTGCTCTGTGATCCCCAGACGAGCGGGGGACTGCTCATTGCCGCCGCACCCCGTGCCGTGGCGGAGGTGTGCGCGCTGCTCGATGCTGAACAGTGCCATCCCGAACCCATCGGTGAAGTACAATCCGGTTCGGGACAAGTGCTCTTGATTCCCTGAACCTGACTTGGGGAAAAAAGCAAAGGCGCCGGGAGGGCGCCTTTGCTTTCACGGGAATGTGAATGTGTCAGTCGATACTGCAGCTTCCGCCTGCAATCTGAGCGACAGCATCGCTGGCCGTGCAGGCGACCTCGAAGGCATCGAGTTCATCTCCTGAACAACCCTCGCAGGTTGTGGTGGTGGTCTCTCCGGCGATTTCGCAGGTGCATGTGGTGTCTTTGCTGCAGGAGGCCAGACCGATGATGAGCCCGAACAGGGCAAGGGTGGGTAAGTACTTCATGTGAATTGTTTAGTGCCAAATTAACGTTCAGGACCATCCGGTTGGTGAAAACCTGAGAATTGTGCGCGGTCGAATCAGCGCAGTCGAGCGGTGACCCAGCCCTCCAGAACCGCGATGTGAGGAAGGGTTCCCGCCAGAAGGAAGCTCAAGGCGGCCCTTTCTGCGAGCATACCGGTGTGTGCTGCCCACATAACGGCGCTGGCCATGAGTGCAAAAGCCGCGGTCAAAGGGAGGCTTCGCACATATAAACTTCTGAATTCCGTCGCTACGGACTGTCGCTCCTGGAACTCTTCAAAGAAGGCCTCTCTTGCGTGACCCAAAGCGAAGTACAGGGCGAAAGCAAGGAGGAGGTCGTCCACGCACCACGCCAAAAGAACGCCAGAGAGTGGAAGCCATCCCGTCCGCCAGTTCAGATGCAGAACGCCGGCCAGCAGAATCGATACCCCGGTGGCCAATTGGAGGGGAAGCCATGCTCCTCCGAACCCCACGGAGACATTCCAGCCATAAGTGGCGAGCACATCCAGAGCATCAGGTCGAAGTACCAATGGGGCGATGACGAGGGCGCCCAAAGTCGTTCCTGCCGCTCCCGTTGGATGAATGGAATGGCGCATCGCGTCCACACGCAGGTGGGACATGCCAAAGTGGTAGGCGCTCAACACGAGAAACACACCGAGCATCCACGCCGGGGCCCATTCAAAGGCCACCCAGGCCAAACCTATGGCGGCGATATAGGGCAGGGCAAAGGATTGCCGCAGCGGTCCTTCCGGGTCCCCGTGCATGTGGGCGTGAAGGATGTGATCGAGCGCACCGTGTTGCAACCCAATGGTGGCGATCAGGACCATGGCAGCACCAACTTGCGCTTCAGGCCACCATTGGGCCAAGGCGAGGGACGCCAAAGTCCCGGCCATCAAGAGGGCGATGGTCCATCGGCGAACCGTTTCGGCATCCCGAAAATGTTGGGGGGCAGATGCTGCCATGTGACAAAGGAAAGGCCCACCCCCGAAAAGGGATGGGCCCGATTTCCTTGCTGAATTGCGGAGGGATTAGCTCTTGGCGCCGTCCTTGACAGCCAATGCGTAAATCACCAGACCGAATCCGATCTTGTTGATGGCGTCACCAATGTTGTAAACGACGTCCATATCCATGGCGCCATTCATGAACTCGTACCATTGTCCGGTTCCAGTTCCCACCATGTATCCCAAGGGGTAGATGGCCCAACCGACCAGAACGAAGCGGCCCAGCCAGGTATTGGCTTCTGCTACAGCGCCTCCAGCACTGTCGGCGAGCTGCTTGACCTCTCCTGAGAAAACGAGGTAAACAATGTAGAAATAGGCCAGACCGGAGAAGAGGCCCCAAAGCCATGCCTGCGCCAAGCCGGAAGTCTCGCCGATGTAACCGGTAACGAGCATCACGACGGAAGCAAAGATGAGCTTCCACATCAGACCCATGGTTCCGCCTGCCTTTTTGGTAATGAGGTAGAACTCAACGCACATCAACGGGACGGTCAATGTCCAGTCTACGTAGCGGAAGAACGTGGGACTCGTTCCCGTTTCGAGATAGAAACCGCGCATGTAGTAGTAGTGGACAAACGCGATAAACGTGATGATGCCACTTACCAAGAGCGAGGTTCGCCACTTCTTGTCGACGTTCCACATCTCGAAGAAGAAAAATACAGAAGCGGCCATCATGGCCATACAGCCGACGAAGAAGGTAAAGCTCGTTGGAGTCTCAAAGTGAGGTCCAATAGCACCGTCGGCGAGGATTAATGAAAGGTTCATTTGTGTTATGTGGTTTTGAACGTGTTCAACGTACACACATTAACTGAATGGGTAGCGGTGTGTTCAAGAAACTTGCCAAAAAAGTGAACGTGGTAGATCGGAGCGGTGATGTAATCCCTGTTAATCAAGGTATTGCAAATGCGAAAAAATCTTGTGCATAGGAAGCCCCATTACGGTATAATAACTACCAATTAAAGTATGAATGGCGCATGCCCCTATCAAGTCCTGCGCGCCATAGGCGCCCGCTTTGTCGAATGGTCGATGGTGGAGGACGTAATGTTCTGCAAAGCCCTGGGATAGGTGTTCAAAAGACACGCTTACAATGTCGTGGTCGGTGGTGATGGTCTCCGGACTTTTCCCGTTCACCAAGCAGAAGGCGGTGACGACCTGATGAGTGTTGCCGGAGAGCTTCATGATCATCTCCACAGCTTCAGCATGTGAGCGCGGCTTTTCCAGCGTCTCTCCATCGAGTTGTACGACGGTGTCGCTGGTGATGAGTACCTCCGTAGGGCGTAAACTTGGCAGGGCGGCTTTGGCTTTGAGTTCGGATAGGAACCGAGGAATATCGGGGCCTTTCAGCTCGCTAGGATAAATCTCGTCGACATCCAAGGGCCGGATTTCGAAGGGAATGCCCAGCATGGCGAGCAGTTGCTTGCGCCGAGGGGAGGCGCTGCCCAGCACCAGTTGTCGGCCCTCGAGAGCGGGCAACAAGGGAAGTGCGGAAGGGGAGTCGGGATAAACCCGTTGGGAATCGTGCATGATTGGTGCAAAACAACACGGAATGAGCCGTTGCGTTCAACTTGAGGGGCAAGGTGGCGCCCTTAATTTCGCAGATTCAGTGGAAGGCATGGACAGCATTCTCATTCTTGACTTCGGATCCCAATACACGCAATTGATTGCGAGAAGGGTACGTGAACTCAACACATTTGCTGAGATCAAGCCGTGGAACGGCGATTGGCAAAGTCTGTTGGATACGCCCCCTTCCGAAGACCCACAAGGGCGGCACTGGAAAGGGGTCATTCTATCGGGCAGTCCCAGCAGTGTGAGGGAGGTCGATGCCCCTTCGCCTGTTTTGGAAGGTGTCCGGTCCCGATGGCCGGTTTTGGGCGTTTGCTTTGGAGCGCAGTGGCTGGCTCAGAATGCGGGAGGATCTGTTGAGCCGAGTGAAAGCAGGGAGTATGGCCGGGCTCACCTGCAATTCATTGACACATCGGACCCCTTGTTTGAAGGTATGACCGAGGGGAAGCAAGTATGGATGAGCCATGGCGATACCATTCAGACCGCCGGAGACCGGACGCGCATCACCTGTTCGACAGGGGATGTGAAGTTTGCGGGTTTCGCCTTTGCGGATGAGCCCACTTGGGGCATTCAATTCCACCCGGAGGTATACCACAGCGAGGAGGGTTTGACCCTGCTTCGCAATTTCGTCCACGGCATATGTGGTTGTTCAGCGGATTGGACGCCCGCGCACTTCGTGGATACGACAGTAGCGGAATTGAAGGCCAAGCTGGGGCAGGATCGCGTAGTGCTCGGATTGAGCGGAGGGGTGGATTCAAGTGTGGCCGCGATGCTGCTGCACCGTGCCATTGGCGATCGTCTGCACTGCATTTTCGTCGACAACGGATTGCTGCGCAAGCGCGAATTCGAGGAAGTGCTGGAGGGATATGAAGGGATGGGGCTCAATGTCAAGGGGGTCCGCGCTGCGGATCGCTTTTACACATCCTTGTCCGGTATTTCCGATCCAGAGGGGAAGCGCAAGGCCATCGGAGCGACCTTCATCGATGTCTTTGACCAAGAGAGCGGCTTGCTGGAAGGTGTGAAATGGCTGGGGCAGGGCACCATTTACCCGGATGTGATCGAAAGTGTCTCGGCCACTGGCGGTCCGAGCGCTACCATCAAGTCCCACCACAATGTCGGCGGCTTGCCGGACTACATGAAGCTGCAGGTCGTGGAACCATTGCGCATGCTTTTCAAGGATGAGGTGCGTCGCGTAGGCCGAGAGATGGGACTCGATCCCCAATTGCTCGGACGTCATCCCTTTCCCGGCCCGGGCCTCGGCATCCGCATTCTGGGAGAAGTCAATGCAGACAATGTCCGGTTGCTGCAGGATGCCGATCGCATTTGGATCGACAAATTGCGCGAGCACGACCTCTACGACAAGGTCTGGCAGGCGGGGACCATTCTGCTTCCCGTGCAAAGCGTGGGCGTCATGGGCGATGAGCGCACTTACGAGCAGGCGGTTGCCCTGAGGGCGGTCAGTTCCACGGACGGGATGACCGCCGATTGGGTCGAATTTCCTCACGGCTTCCTTGCGGAAGTGTCGAACACCATCATCAATCGGGTGCGGGGAATCAACCGCGTAGTCTACGACATCAGTTCCAAGCCTCCGGCCACCATCGAATGGGAGTAATTCGGGGTGTACTGCGCGGCGGACTGTGTGTCCTGGGCCTTTGGGCGGCCTTGCTCTGGGCTCAGCCCGAGCAGACGCATACCGTTCAGCGCAAGGAGACGGCGTTTGGAATCGCCCGTCAATACGATGTAGACCTGAACGCCCTTTTTGAACTCAACCCGTGGGCGGAAAGCGGCATTCGCAAAGGAGACGTGTTGCGCATTCCCGTCAAGGTCAGGGCTGACACCCCGGTGAATGGAATGTCTGTCCCTGCCGACTCCACGCCCAACGTCACGCTACAGGGTCTTCCCTCTGCAGGGACCCCGGGTGACGCGACGTCCGCCAACAAGGAGGGCGTTCGCCTCCGTCCGCTCCCTCCGGCTTGGACACAGGATACAGTCCGGGTGGCGGTGTTCCTTCCCTTCCACTCGGGCAGGGATAGTCTCGGAAGGCAGGAGGCCCGGTTGCAGGAGATCGCGCTGGATTGCGCCGCAGGCATTCGGCTGGCTTTGGATTCTCAGGAGGTGTGGGGGGCGCATTTTGATGTCCGTTTTCTGGACTCTGGTCAGGATACGGCGGGTGCCATGCTCTGCTCCGAGTCCGATTTGTGGTCGGAGGGTCACGTGGATTTAGCCCTGGGGCCGTTGAAGCGCAGTCGCTTTGAGGAAGTGAGGAGCTGGGGAGCGATGAAGAATGCCGACCACTGTGCTTTGACGGACCTCGGAAAAAGCCAGGCGATGGGTGAGGTCGGCGTCATCATGCCATACGTGGATCTCGCCGATCGAATGAAGGGACTTGCGCGTTTTGTGGCGCAGGAGCACCGTGGAGAACGCGTTCTGTTGCTCGTCACAGGCGACATTCGAAACATCCGGGCCGAGGATGCCTTCCGCGCGGCCTGGGCGTCGCTCGTCGAGGGAGACAGTCTTTTGATGATGAGTGAGGTGGAAGTGCAGTCCAAGGGTCTGGGCTTCCTGAGGGATTCGCTGTCCGATGTGCGCCGCAACGTCCTGGTGGTTCCTGGGGGGAAGGCAAACCGCTCACTTGCAGGAGTCCTGCAAACGGAGATGCAGCTGGGGGATAGCATGGAGTTCAGACTTTACGCTGACATGGACTGGAAAGATTTCCGTTTCCTGGATTTCAACCTGAGAGAAAGGGTCGGCTTTACCGTGGTGGATGACCATGGAACCCTGCCGGACTCCTCCCTCTTTGGCCCTGTGGATTCGTCCCATTTCTGCTTGGCCCGGGCCATGTCGGCTTTGCGGGGAGCGGATGCGGGGAAGTATGGATGGCTCGCCCATGATTTGATGAGGGAAACCATGGCCTGGTCGTCAGGTCATGGAACAGGTTGGAGTCGACGGATTGCGGCTGATGAGCCTCTGGTCTCTCCTTGGACACTCGAACGGGGCTTGATTCCATTTGATTGGCGACCGGCGGCAGATCGCCGCGGTGGACTCATCAACGGCGCCGTTCGCGTCATTCGGCAGGAAGACCATCGCTGGTTGGAGGTCGCACGATATCCCGATACTCCATGATGGACCTCGATTTTCTTCAGGAGGTGCAAGGGGCTTTTCACGGACTTCAGGACCAACAGATCGAAGCTTTGCGCTCCATTGATGGGCAATGTGTTTTGGAGCAGGACATCTGGGACCGGCCCGGCGGAGGAGGAGGGGATACTCGAATCCTGAAGGAAGGCGCCATCATAGAGAAAGGCGGACTCAATTTCTCGGCTGTGGAGGGCGAAGTCACGGGTGCCTTGGCCGAACAGTTGGGTACGCAAGCCACCCGGTTCGCGGCCACCGGTGTTTCCAGCGTATTGCATCCCTCCAATCCCCACGTGCCCATCATCCATATGAATGTGCGCTACTTCGCTTTGGACGACGGGGCGTGGTGGTTTGGCGGTGGAATTGACCTCACGCCCCATTTCATCCTGCCGGAGGAGGCCAAGGCGTTCCACGGGGACCTCAAAGCTGTATGCGACCGTCATGCCGTTGCCGATTATGGCCGTTTCAAGGCCTGGGCCGATCGCTATTTCTACAGCCCTCATCGGGGGGAGTCCCGGGGGGTGGGCGGCATCTTCTTTGACCACTTGGGACGGGATGGCTCGGCGAACAGGAAGGATGCGTTGGCTTTCTGTTTGGATCTCGCGGGCCAATACGCGAGCATCTACCGGCGGCGGGCCGAGCCCTTCGCGAACCAATTCGTGGGTCAGGAAGATGTCGAATGGCAGGCGTTGCGCAGGGGGCGTTACGTGGAATTCAACCTGGTCCACGACCGGGGGACGCGCTTCGGATTGGTGTCCGGAGGTCGCACGGAGAGCATCCTGATGAGCATGCCGCCTCGTGCCCATTGGGAGTACGACAACGTACCTCCCAAAGGGTCACGTCAAGCCGAAACCCTCGCCTGGTTGCGTCAAGGGGCGGAAGGGGTGGATTGGCTTGCCCATTGACCCGGGTTCAGGGAATCCCAATGTACTTGTGGGTCTGCAGGCTGATGCGCCAGCCGGGCCTACCGGCAATCCAAGCCAAGATCCAAAAGGTGGCATCGTCCCGCTTGTCCCATTCGGGCTGCAGGAACAGGGCGCATTCAGGGCCCACGCGTTCGGCATGCTCCGCGGCCCAATCCATATCGCTTCGGTGATAGACCACCACTTTGAGTTCATGGGCCAAGGGGTACACGTCTTCGCGGCAAGCCTTGAACTTCTTTGGACTCAATGTGATCCAATCCCATTCTCCCGTTACAGCATGGGCGCCACTGGTTTCGATGTGGGTTTTCAATCCCGCGGCCTTGAGCGCAGTCGTGAGGGGCTCCAAATCGTGCATGGCGGGCTCACCGCCGGTGACGACCACCACTTTTCGCCCGCTGTCCACGGCCGCGTTCACCATCTCTTCGAGACTTTGCCGTGGGTGTCGCTCGGCGTTCCAGCTCTCTTTGACATCGCACCAGACACATCCCACGTCGCAGCCGCCCAACCGCAGGAACCAACACGGGGTTCCCACATGGGCGCCTTCCCCTTGCACGGTGGCGAAGGCCTCCATCACGGGGTAGGTGGTTTTGTCGCTCATGCCAGACGGCCGTGCAAGTCGAATTCGGTGGCAGACTCAATGATCACATCGGCAAAGTCTCCCAGCCTCACGTAGGTATCCTCTCCGGCTTCGATCCGGACCTCGCAGTCGACATCTGGACTGTCGAACTGGGTTCGTCCGATGAAGACACCAGCGTCGTTCCGGTCGAACAATACCTTGAAGGTCTTGCCCACCTTGGCGGCATTCAACTCCGCACTGATGCCGGCTTGAAGGGACATCACCTCCTCGACCCGTTGGCGCTTCAACTCTTCCGGAACATCGTCTTCCATAGTGAAAGCGTGGGTGTCTTCCTCGTGGCTGTAGGTGAAGCAGCCGAGCCGATCGAAACGGCTTTCGGCGACCCAGTCGAGCATTTCCTTGTGGTCGTCTTCTGACTCGCCGGGGAAGCCGCAGATCAAGGTCGTTCGGATGGCGATATCGGGAACGCGCGAGCGGATGTCCGACAGCAATTGCGCCGTCTTTTGGCGGGTGATGCCCCGCCGCATGTTCTTTAGAACCTGATTCGCTCCGTGCTGCAGTGGCATGTCCAGGTAATGGCAGACGTTTTCCCGCTCGGCCATGACGTCCAGTACGTCCATGGGGAAGCCACTGGGGAAGGCATAATGCAGGCGAATCCAATCGATGCCTTGGACGTCGCTCAATCGCTGCACCAACTCGGCCAGGCGGCGTTCGCGGTACAGGTCCAATCCGTAATAGGTGAGGTCCTGCGCGATGAGAATCAACTCCTTGACCCCTTGAGCGGCCAGTCCTTCTGCCTGTTTGACCAGCTCCTCCATGGGGGTGGAGCGGTGCTTTCCGCGCATGAGGGGGATGGCGCAGAAGGCACAGGGCCGATCGCATCCTTCTGCAATCTTCAGATAGGCGTAGTGCTGCGGCGTGGAGAGGAGGCGCTCGCCGACCAGCTCCTTGCGGTAATCCGCGTTGAGCGTCTTCAACAGTTTGGGGAGCTCGCGGGTACCAAAGTAGGCGTCGACCTCGGGGATTTCCTCTGACAATTCATCCCGGTATCGCTCACTCAAGCAGCCCGTGACGTATACGCGTTCCACGCGGCCATCCTGCTTGGCATCAGCGAATTGGAGGATGGTTTCAATGCTCTGCTGCTTGGCGCTCTCAATGAACCCGCAGGTGTTGATGATGACCACGGGGGCGGCTTCGACAGGGGTGTCGTGGGTCACCTCGAAGTCGTTCGCCTCGAGTTGCCGCATGAGGACCTCCGAATCGAAGGTGTTCTTGGCGCAACCGAGGGTGACAACGTGGGCGCGGCGGCGGGATGCGGTTCTTGCCCTCATACTTCAGCGGTTTCCGAACCGAATTGCTCGGGGAGCAGTGAATCGACGAACTCCATGGCGTTGAACACCTGCAAGTCCTCAGGTTGTTCCCCAACGCCGATGAAACGCACGGGAATTTTAAATTCTTCGGCAATGCCAACCACAACACCACCTCGGGCCGTGCCATCGAGTTTGGTGAGGACCAGGCCTGTCACCTCGGTAGCGGCGGTAAACTGCTTGGCCTGTTCCAGCGCGTTTTGTCCGGTTGAACCGTCCAGCACCAGGAGCACTTCCTGTGGAACACCCGGTGCGATCTTCTGCATGACGCGCTTGATCTTGGAGAGCTCGTCCATGAGGTGCTTCTTGTTGTGCAGTCTGCCCGCCGTATCGATGAGCACCACATCGTGATTTTTGGCCACGGCACTTTGCACGGCATCGAAAGCCACTGCTGCGGGGTCGGCGTCCTGTCCCTGTGCCACGAAACCAGCGCCTGTCCTTTCCGCCCAAACCTTCAATTGATCGACAGCGGCGGCGCGGAAAGTGTCGGCTGCCCCCACCGTCACCTTGAGACCCTGGGCGGCGAACTGGTGGCAGAGTTTGCCGATGGTGGTGGTCTTTCCTACGCCATTGACCCCGACAATCAGGAAAACATAAGGGCCTTCCGATCTGGGGATGCTGAGGTCAGCGGGATGATCTCCCCGGTGGGATTCGAGCATTCCTGCCATTTCCTCCCGCAACATGGGAAGGAGAAGGTCGATGGACTTGGAGGAGGCGCGTGATGTGCGCTCTTCAATGCGCTCAATGATGCGGGTTGTCGTACCAACTCCAATGTCGCTGGTGATGAGGGCCTCCTCCAGCTCTTCGAGCACATCGTCGTCAATGTCCTTCTTTCCCATGACCGCCCGAGAAAGCTTCTCCAGCACGCCGCGCTTGGAGCGCGCGAGTCCTCGGTCGAGGGTTTCCTTCTTTTCCGAACTGAACAGCCGTTTGAAGAATGACATGGGCCTAAGGTAAGGGGTGAATGCAACGAGGGCCGGCCTCCGGAATTCGGAAGTCGGCCCTCGTCCGCCTCAGGGGCGCGGGAGCAAAATCAGTTGGCGAACCAAGCTTTGATTTCGTCGTTGTGAACGACTTCCTGACGGAAGGCATAGGCGCCCGTCTTGGGGCTCTTGTACATCTTGATGCACATGGTGTGCTGCTTTCCACCTCCTTTCTGGAGCGATGCGACGGTCTTCTTTGCCATGGTTTCTCAGGTGGGGGGTTACTTAATCTCCTTGTGGACCGTCATCTTGCGCAGAATCGGGTTGTATTTCTTCAACTCGATGCGGTCGGGTGTGTTCTTCCTGTTCTTCGTCGTTACGTAACGGGAAGTTCCGGGCATGCCCGATTCCTTGTGCTCTGTGCACTCGAGGATGACTTGTACGCGGTTACCTTTCTTCGCCATGGTCCGGGAAAATGGACGGCAAAGATATGCATTTCCCCGTCCAATTCTACTTGTGGATAAGCACGTTTGTATTCCTGCGTTGGAGAAGGTAGCCCCTTTACTTTCGATATGATGTCACGACGCGTCTCTACTCCCCTAAAATCAAGGAAGTCCAAAGCCAAGCCCGCGCCGCGGAATCGCCGCTTGGACAAGGAGCAACTGGAATCTGCAGAGAAGGTGGCGACCAGAACCAAGCGCTCCAAGGCGAGTGGTCCATCTCGGAGAAAGACAGGAACCCGTCGGGAACAGCGCCAAGAGGAGCGCCGCATGCGCAAGGAGGAGAGGATGGCCAAGCGCCAGGAGCGGCGTGAAATATGGAATGAGCGGATGGCGTGGATGCGCGATCCCCGCTTGGTCCAAGTCATGGGGATTGCGGCCTTGGCCCTGGGCGGCTTTATGGTATTGGCCGGAATCAGTGCCGTCTTGACGGGGTCTGCTGACATTCGAGTCATTCTCGGGGAAGCCGCGCCTGGTGAGGGGAGCTACCACAATCTCCTGGGCGCATTGGGTGCCCGATGGGCATTCGCTTTCATGCGGGGCGGTTTTGGAATAGCGGCTCCGATTTTTGGTCTCTGGGTGTCCATGGTGGGCCTGCGCCTGCTCGCGCCTGAACGGGTGCCCCATCCTGGGCGCGCCCTGCGCAGTGTACTCGCGGCTTCGGTTCTTTTGCCGTGGACCCTTGGATTGTTGACGCTCAGTTTCAATTGGGAAACCGGACTGGTCACGGGCTGGGGAAACGACCACCTCGTAGGAGCCGTCGGGTTGTGTTTGACCCAGTGGAGTCGTTTCGCACTTGGACTCACCGGCTCCCTGCTCTTGCTGGTGGTTGCATATTCTCTTTGGGCGGTGGCGCATCCCACGATTTCCGCCGGAATACGGAGGTTTTTTGCGCGAGATGAAGCCGAGGAAGCCGAGGAAACCGAGGAAGAGACCGATGATGGGTTGGAAGACTTGGACGAAGCCGATGGGCAACGGGAAGAGGAAGGCGAGGATTGGGACCGATACATGGAGCCTGGACGGGTGAGGGTGAAGGGCGAACCAGAACATCCAGAGGCGGTCGACGCGGAGACCGATACGGAAGCGGCGCCCGACGTGGATTCCACGGTCCGTCAAGAAGTCGAGGAGCCGGCGTCAGAGAAGGACGAAGTGACCTTGGAAATCGAGAGCGAAGAGCCGGAGCGGCCCGCGAATGAAAAGCCTTCGGCACCGGATACAACCACGCTCGAAGTGGAAGTCGCAGCCGAGGAAGCCTCCCTGACTGAAGATGAAATCGATGAGCGGGTCCAGGCCTTTGGCGAGTACGATCCGACCTTGGAGCTCAGTCGTTTTGAGTTGCCCAACATTGACCTGCTGGCAGCCCATGGGTCGGGAAAGACCGAGGTGAGCCAAGAGGAACTCGAGGCCAACAAACAGCGGATCGAGGATACCCTGCGCAACTACGGTATAGAGATCGCCAGCATCAAAGCGTCCATTGGTCCCACGGTCACCCTCTACGAATTGGTGCCCGCTCCGGGCGTCCGCATTTCAAAGATCAAGAACCTCGAGGATGACATTGCGCTGAGCTTAGCTGCGCTCGGCATTCGCATCATCGCGCCCATTCCCGGACGCGGAACCATCGGCATTGAGGTGCCAAACTCCAATCCGGACGTGGTGTCCATGCGGACACTCATCGCCAGCGACAAGTTCCAGAACAGCGATGCGGCGCTCCCCATCGCCATCGGCAAAACCATCTCCAACGAGACCTACGTCTTCGATCTGGCCAAGATGCCGCACATGCTGATGGCCGGTGCCACGGGACAGGGTAAGTCGGTGGGCCTGAACGCCATGCTCGTCTCCTTGCTCTACAAGAAGCACCCGAGTCAGCTCAAGTTTGTCCTGGTGGACCCCAAGAAAGTGGAGCTCACCCTCTTCAACCATATCGAGCGGCATTACCTGGCCAAGCTGCCCGACTCTGAAGAGGCCATCATCACCGACAACACCCAGGTCGTGCGAACCATCAAGTCGCTGTGCCTGGAAATGGACCAGCGCTACGAGCTGCTGAAGAATGCGCAGTGCCGGAACCTCAAGGAGTACAACGCCAAGTTCGTCCGGCGCAAGCTCAACCCCGAAAACGGTCACCGCTATCTCCCTTACATCGTGCTGGTCATCGACGAGTTCGCTGACCTGATCATGACGGCGGGTAAGGAGGTGGAGATGCCCATCGCCCGATTGGCGCAATTGGCCCGAGCCATCGGGATTCATCTCATCATCGCCACCCAGCGCCCGTCGGTCAACATCATCACCGGTACCATCAAGGCCAACTTCCCAGGACGGGTGGCTTTCCGCGTGACGTCCAAGGTGGACAGCCGTACCATCCTCGATGCCGGGGGCGCCGACCAGCTCATTGGGCGGGGTGACATGCTGCTGTCTACCGGAAACGATCTCATCCGCTTGCAGTGCGGATTCGTGGACACGCCGGAGGTGGAGGCCATTACAGACTTCATCGGCTCCCAGCGCGGCTATCCCGACGCCTTGTTGCTCCCGGAGGTGCCGGACGAGCACAGCGAACAGATGGCCGACATCGCCAACGAGGAGCGCGACAGCATGTTCGAGGAGGCCGCCCGCATTCTTGTCTTGCATCAACAAGGGTCCACGTCGCTGCTCCAACGCAAACTCAAACTGGGCTATAACCGAGCCGGCAGATTGGTGGACCAGCTCGAGGCGGCGGGCATCATCGGTCCTTTTGAAGGGTCCAAAGCACGCAAGGTGCTCATCCCAGATGAAGCAAGTTTGGAACAGTTGTTGCGTGGGAGTGGTTCTGAACAGGAAACCACCCTTTAATTTCGCCCGACGATGATCGCCATGCCTTCTGTTTTCCGAATCCTGACGGCCCTGCTCTTGCTCCCTGTGAGCGCCTTTTCACAAGATGACCCTCGCGCCGAACAACTGCTTGCGGATGTGAGTGCAAAAATGAAGGCCTATCAATCCGTTCATGCGAGCTACTCCTCCATCATGGTCGACCGCCAGAGCGATTTCGAGATGGACCAATCGGGTGAAGTTTGGATTGAGGGGGATCGCTATCATTTGCAGCTCGGTGACTATATCATCGTCAGCGATGGTGAAACCGTCTGGACGTATGAGCCCGAAATGGGGGAGTGCTACATTGACGATGCCGAGACCATTGCAGAAGACGGAGTGGATCCCGCGCGGATGTTCACCATTTGGGAAGAGGGTTTCAAAAAGGTCTGGAAAGGAGAAGAGGTTTGGCAGGGGAAGTCCCTCGCGAGGGTCGACTTGTACCCTGATGGATCCGAAGAGCGGAGTTTTCACACGATTCAGTGCTTCATTGACACCGAGGCGCTGCAGGTCTTGAGGCTTCTGGTCAAAGGGCGCGAAGGCACGGACGTGGAGTACCGCATTGCGGATTTCGAAGGCAACGGGCTGATTCCCGAGGGAGCGTTCACCTTCGACAAGACACGTTACCCTGGGACGACCATGATTGACAATCGCCTCTGACGAGGTCAGTCCATTTCAATTTCGATACGGTCGCTTCCCGGTCGCTGTTGGCAACAGAGAATCCAACCCTCGGGCACCTTTTTCCCTGGAATGGGGGAACTTCCTCCCGTGGTGTGTCCAGCAACGAGGCGGGCTTTGCATCGGTGACAGATGCCACTGCGGCAATTGGCCGGCATGGCGATGCCAGCGGCATCCGCAGACTTCAACAAGGTCTGATGCCAAGGTGCCTTGATTTCTCGAATGAGACCGTTCACTGAAAGTTGGACAGTGGAAGTGCCTGACCCATGACCATGGTTTTCGGGATTCAGATACGGTTGTCTTTGAAAAGAGTAGGGAACAACGGGCAGAGGTTTCTCCTGTTGTTGGGTGACCTCGAGCACCAGTTCCATGAATCCTGCAGGACCGGAAAGGAACCCCATTTCTGGGATGTCATCACGCCGGAATTGGCCGAGAAGGTGTTGGAGCTTGGTCCCGTCCAGCCGTCCAGTGGAGAGGTCTTCACCGGTAGCGCCGTCGCCCAACACGTGAAAGACCTCAAAACGGTTGGATTGTGCCATTTCTTCCAGCTTTGATTGCATCATAATGTCACGCGCCGAAGAATTGGCGTAGATCAAGGTGACTTTATGGTCAGGCCTGGCGGTCAGTGCGTGGTTCGCGATGGAAATCAGAGGTGTGATGCCACTTCCTGCCGCGAAAAGCATGATGTGATGGGCGGTGTGGTCGGTAGCCAAGTCGTAGATGTCACCGTCAGGTATGGAAACCCGAACGGAGTCCCCGGCTTCTACGTTCTCGTTAAAGAACTCTGCTCCCCCTCCGGTGGCCACATTCTTCACCGCAATACAGGGCAATTCACCCGGTGAGTTGACCAGGTTGTAGCTCCGATATGCGGGGGCATCTCCCAATTCCAGACAAAAGGTGACGCGCTGACCAGGCTTGTGACTAAAACGTGGGAGGTGTTCGCCTGGATTCAAGGTCACCAGAACACTCGTTGGTGTCATTCGCCTCACGTTCTCCACGGTGCATCCCACCATCTCGGGCCGCCCGGAGTCTTTCTTGTGGGACCTGTTCTCACTTGAGACCATAACCTAAAAATGACAATCTAAGCCAAGTAAGGTTCGCGGAAACCTATAGATTCCGGATCACAGGGTACAGAATGCGCAGTGCCGGAACAAGATCATGGTGCAATTCAATAGGTCAGAAGGGCAGAGCAAGCCGCTTCGATTTTGGCGGCACTCGGCAGCACAGCAGCCTCCAATTGCTCGTTGAGGGGGATGGCGGGCACCTCCATAGACCCCAGGCATTTCACAGGCGCGTCCAAAGACTCAAAGGCCTCCGCAGAAATGAAGCCGGAGAGGGCTTGGGCAAAACTACCTGCGGGGGGCTCTTCGGTTAAGACCAAGCAGCGGTGGTGCTTTTTGACGGAAGCCAGAATCCCTCGCTCATCAAAAGGAGTGAGGGTCCTCAGGTCCAAAATTTCAATCTGGCCGGGGAAAGCTTTGGCTGCCGTGAGTGCCCAGTGAACACCTCTGCCATAGGTGACGATGACAAGGGTAGGTTCATGGGATTCCGTTGGATTTGCACCCAACACGATGCGCGACTTGCCGAAGGGCAAATGATATTCCCGATCCGGTTCTATGGTTCTGGCTGCCTCGGTATCGGGAACCTTGGACCAATACAATCCCTTGTGCTCCAAAACCACGACGGGATTGGGGTCGGCCACGGCGGATTTGAGTAGTCCTTTGAGGTCCGCGCCACAACTGGGATAGGCGACCTTGATTCCACGAATGGCGGTCAGCACACTCTCGATGCTTGAGCTGTGATAAGGACCGCCAGATCCGTATGCACCAATGGGGACGCGAATGACGCTGTGAACCGGCCATTGGCCATTGCTCAGGAAGTGGCTCCTCGACAGCTCCGTGAAGAGTTGGTTCAGACCCGGCCATAAATAATCGGCAAACTGGATCTCGACAATGGGCCTCAATCCCACCGCGCTCATTCCCACTGTGCTTCCGACGATGAAGGCCTCTTGGATCGGTGTATTGAACACCCGATGGTCACCAAATTTCTGCGCCAAGGTGGCCGCCTCACGAAACACCCCTCCGAGGCGCGCACCCACGTCCTGACCATAGAGCAGAGTCATGGGGTCATCCTCGAGGATTTCTTGCATGGCATGGAGCGCTTGGTCGACCATGATGAACACCTCGCCATCCTGTGGCTGCCGGAGTCCCACCTCTTCGGTGACTGCACCGGGTGCCCACGCCGTCTCCATCAGCGTCTCAACCTGGGGGTCTGCTGCGTTTTTTGCTTGTTCAAAGGCCAATGCGACTTCTTCCTGCGATGCCTTTCGCATGCTGTCCAACGCAGATGCAGACCATCCTGCAGCGCTCATTTCATTCTCCAAATGGGGGAGGGGGTCGCGCCGTGCAGCCTCATCGAGGTCATGCCGGTACCACTCACGCCGGACCCCACTGGTATGGTGGCCCAGCAATGGCACTTTGGCATGAACCAACACTGGTCTTCTCTCCTTGCGAACGGTGTCGAATGCCCAAGACATTGTTTCGACGGATTGCGTATAATCATGACCGTCGATGGTTCGGGCCTCAATTCCCGGAAAGGCCTGTGATAGCGTTATGGCGTCGCCGAATCGGATTTCATCAGCGTGGGCTGATATGTCCCACTCGTTGTCTTGAACCAAGTATATAATAGGTAGCTGTTTCAGGGCAGCCATATGCAGGGCTTCAGCAACTTCGCCTTCGGTCATGGCGGCATCTCCAATGGAACAGAGGACAACGGGAGGATGATCGCCTTCGACCTCCTGACCTAAGGCGTTCATTTCCCGGTATTGCAAGCCCATGGCTGCGCCGGTTGCGGGTATGGCCTGCATCCCGGTGGCAGAAGAATTGTGCGGAATGCGCGGCAATCCCGTTCGCTTGAGTGCGGGATGCCCATAATATGTCCGCCCACCGCTGAAGGGGTCGTCGGCTTTGGCGAAGAGTTGGAGCATCAGTTCCCTTGGCTCGAGCCCCATGGCCAGCAGCATGGCGTCGTCGCGGTAGTAGCAGTATGCCAGGTCTTGGCCTTCGAGAAGGGCACCAGCCGCGATCTGGATGGCCTCGTGCCCGTGGGAACAAGCGTGAACGTACTTGGAAGTGAGCTTGGAATGGGCTTCGAAGAGGTCCGCCATGGCCCTGGCTGTACACATCAGCTTCCATGCGCTCTCCCATTGCCCAGGATTCGGGATTGCCGAGGTGACGTTGACCACGGATTTCCTTGCCTTTTTACCCTTCACGCGCCAAAGGTATTCCCCGAAGGCGTGTGCTTCTGAGGCAAAATCAGCACGTTCCGAAAACGCCTACAAAATCAAAGCGCGCTTATAAGAGTAAAACGTGTTTTAATCTATGAAATATTGAGATTAGTAGAAAAATTATTCATGAGTTCGTAAGCGTTGGTGAAATGTGTCAAATAGGATAATAATTTCGATGGAAGTGAATCAGTGTATAGTTAAACCCATTATGGTCCATACGACTGCTTAAAACAGCCTATCACCAATCCAAAACCAAAACCATGTCGAAAATGCTACCCCGCTTCCTTGCGGTTATTCTTGCAATCGGATGCTGCTCCCAGAGTTGGGCCCAGTTGACGATTGACCCTGCCTGTCCGAATGCGACAGTGCAGTGCTTGGCCGATCTGTATCCTATAGATTGCCCCAGTGATCCCATTGTCTATCACGAGGGTGATGGAGAGATGGTGCCTTGTGGCGATGTAGAATGTACCCTTGTTCGTGAAATCACGGAAAACAAAGAGGTGTGCGTTGCATCTACTGCCATTCCGAACAACGGTACGGATGCAGGTGCTTTGGTGCTTTACAACATCGGTACCTACGGCGTGAACTCCACATACTATGTGCCCACTTCCCCGGGTAGCTTGCAATTGCATCGCTATCATGAGTCGGGAAAGGCCATCCTTTCCGGAACGGTGCGAGGCGTTGAAGACCCTTCCGAGCAATGGGAGGTTTTCATCGTGTATGAGGGTCAAACGACCGACGACGCTCACGTCGCAGGTGGAGGTGGATTGAAGTACGATCCCGACTGTTCACCTGTGAGCGCTGCAGACGTCGATTGGGACATCTACTACATGAACGGTGGCATGAGCTATCTCATGGGTCTGGGTGATCTCGACGGAAGTTTGTTGAACCTGAACCACGCTCCTGCCAACCAATTCTTTGGTTTCCAGGTGGGTGAGAAGGCCAACGACCGCAACTGCAACTATGGTGCTGGCGGTTGGTTCAGCTGGGAAGGAACCATTCTCGGTTCACCTGCTGCAGGTGCCATGGGTGACGTTCTCGTCGACCTCTCTTGTTCACAGGCGGATTATGACCCCTGTGTTGCCCGTGTTACTTGTGTTTGCATTGGTACGGACGATGTGGCGAACATCTTCGAGGTATTTGAGTGTGTTACCCAGCGTTTGGATGACACTCCTCCGGTCTTCGACAATCCGCCTGCGGACATCACATTGGAGTGTCCCGATGGCCCTGGTGCAGTTCCTACGGTAACGGCCACGGATAATTGTGAGCCTGGTAACCAGGAGCAGATTACGGCGGTTTACCAAGGTCAGGCCACGGTTTCCTACACCGCTCCCGGTTGCTATACTGTAGAGCGTACATGGACGGCGACAGATGCTTGTGGTAACGAAGCCACGCACACCCAGACCATTACGGTTGAAGACAATGTAGCTCCTGCTTGGGATAGCTACGACGCGTATGTCATGGTGGATTGCATGATCATGCTGACCAAGGACCAAGCCGAAGATCCCACCATCGTACCCATCAGCGCAAGCGATGCCTGCGACGCTGTTTTGGACTACACGGTAACGGCCACGGAGCTTTCCGGTGGATGTCCCGTCACGTGGTTGCGCACTTGGAAGGCTACGGATGACTGCGGAAATACTTCCGTTGAAGTAGAGCAGTACGTTCAGTTGTTTGATGACACCGATCCCACGGTGACTGCACCTACAGACATTACGATTTACCTCGACGACAATTGCAACTTCAATGCTGACCCCAGCATCACGGGCTACCCCGGATTGTACGATGCTTGTACGAGCGACGACCTGCTCCTTGCCAACCGGACCTACAGTGACCAAATCAACCCGGTTACTTGTGAAGGAGACGACAGCAACGACCAGGGAAGCTTTACCATTACCCGTACTTGGAGTACGACAGATTACTGTTTGAACGTCGGTTCCGATACGCAGACCATTACGGTCCTCGACCACATCGCTCCGGAAGGAGAGGTGCACGACGTCGTCTTGGATTGTGCATCCTTCGACTGTGAAGTGGAATACACCCAGAATGGTGCCCCTTCCGCTACGGACAACTGCGACTCCGACGTGGCCAACAGCTGGGTCAACCTCCATTGTGTGACGTTCACCTACACAGTGGACTACTACGCAGACTTGGACAATTCGGCAGCGAATCTGCTGCTCGATGGGCAAGTCATCAGTTCCATTTCCTTCCCGGGTGCTTCCTCAGGAGATGTTTATACCCAGACCCTGATGTTGGAGCCTGGTGATTACACGATCCAACTGACTGACGAATATGGCGATGGTTGGAGCGACGTTGATGAAGGTGATGGAAACGTGGATGGGACGGATGCCCTGACCGTATTCTACGAGACCCTTGAAATGGAAACCGCCATTGAGGTTGACTTTACCAATGGATTTTCAACGAGTGAAGCCTTTAATCTCGATGATTGCGGTTCGCGTTGTGGGCCGGTGGCAGACGAGGAGTACTGCTACTACCGCCAGCGGAAGTACACGTTTGTGGACGACTGTGGAAATAGCTCCACGGAGATCCAGACCATCTTCCTCGAGGATCATGAGGCTCCGACCTTCGTCGGGGACAACGATGTTCAGCTTGCTTGCGACCTCTACAATGAGGATGACAACTTCGGTGGAGTTCTCGGTTTGACCAATGTCACCGACAACTGTGCACACGACGACGATATCACCATTACATGGGTCGATGTTGAGATGTCTGCTGGCTGCGCGGGTATGTACGAGCGTACGTATACCCTTGCTGACGAGTGCGGTAACGAGGTGACCTTCGTCCAGTTCATTACGCTGACGGACAATGTGCCTCCGACCTTCACCATTACCTGTCCGCCCACCGCTGACATCTACGTGGATGGATACTGCTTGGAGAACCGTGACCCCAGTGCTACGGATGAGCCTTCAGTGCACAACCTCTCAGACAACTGCGACAACAATGTCTTCATCTCCAAGACCTACGTTGATGGTGCAGAGACGGGTGTTTGTCCCGGTGAGTACACGTTTACGCGTACTTGGACAGTCATGGGTCTCGACCACTGCTACAACTTCACCACGAAGACCTGCACGCAGACGATCAATGTCCACGATGACATCGCCCCAGCCCAGCCGAGCATCTCTTGCCCGCCTGATGCAGAGCTCTTTGTCGATGACAACTGTTACGTGGATGATTCAGCCGAAGCCACGGGCGTGGCTACGGCCACTTCCACGGACAACTGTCAGCTGGATGACGTGAACGTATGGCACTTAGACAGCGAGGCAGAGTACACCTGCGAGCCTGACGACTCTGGAAACGCTTTCCTCCTGTCCGCAAGCTTGGACGCATTGCAGTCCGCTTCTGCCGGATTCAGCGACGACCTCGTAGCTGTGGGTGTGCACATTGACCTCGATTGGTCCAGTGACGGATGCACCGAGTGGCCCAGCGACCTGACCATGGAGATTACTTCTCCCAATGGCGAGTGCGTGGTGGTTTCCGGATTCGCTACGAATGCACCGAATGCCGCTTGCGAGCAGCATAGCTACCCTGCCAGCTGGAACACCACGACTCCGGGCAACTTCCTGCTCGATTTGATGTTCGACGAGCACATTTCCGGAAACGGAGCATGGTCGTTGGAGGTCACCGAGAATTGGGACGGTGCCTGCGGTGTTGATTTTGACCTCGAGATGACGGTATTGCGCCGGGCTCAAGGTGATTACAACTTCACCCGTACTTGGTACGCTCAAGCCCACGACTGTGTCGGAAACTCTTCCACCATCGCGAGCTGTAACCAGTTGATCTCCGTGAAGGATACGATTGATCCTGTCTTCGATTTGGAGGCCAGTGCCTTCGAATACACGATTGCCTGTGACGAGTTCGAGGAGGGCACGGTTTACGATGTGTTCGCTGACGACAACTGCGATACCAACGTCAAGGTTGAGGTTCTCTACAACGAGGACTGCGACGGTGACCTGGATCACGGTTACGACAACGATGAGGTCAGCGGTTCATGCGGCGGTGCGTACATCCGTACCTACCTCGCTACCGACGACTGCGGCAACACCAGCACCTTCGAGCAGTACATTATCCTCACGGATGATGAAGCTCCGCAAGTAACCGTGTTCTGCCCGGCTGACATTACCATCAGCAAGGACGAGAACTGCTTTGCCAACGACACCCGCAGCGGTGCAGGTGAGGCTACCTACGAAGTGACGGACAACTGTAGCGTGGACTCCACGTGTGTGCACGTTACGGATTCCGATCCTACGTACACCTGTGAGCACAGCTACTTCTTCACCCGCACGTGGGATGTGGAGGCTTGGGACAACTGTGGAAACTACGGTTCCGATACCTGCAGCCAGCTGATTACCGTGGTGGACGATTCCGCTCCCGCCAAGCCGATCATCAACTGCCCGGCTGACGTTGTGCGCTACCGCAACAACAACTGCTACACCAACCTCTCACCGTGCTCCGGCCCGGGAGGTGGTACCGGCACCTTGACGGTGGACTTCACGAACTGTATTACGGGTAACGAGTATGCGGTTGGAGGTTGCAACAGCAGCGCCACGCCAGGTGCCTGCACGAACTACGACAATTGTTCCAACGATGATGACCTGCTCTTGGTCATCAATTACTCGGACAACCCTGTCGGAGACCAGAATTGCACGCACTACATCGAGCGCACTTGGACGGCATACTTCATTGATGAGTGTGACAACCAGTCTGAGACGGCTACGTGCACGCAGATCATCAACATCATCGACAACATCGATCCGACGATCAGCTTGAACTCAACGGAGTATGTCGCATGCGAGGCTTTCCATGCCAACCCGAATGCGATTTACGCGACGGCCAATGACAACTGTGACCCGAACGTGACGTTGGATCTGATCGATCAGGACATGATCATGCCTGGAACGTGCGCTGGATTGTTCTACAATACTTACCGCGCTACGGATTGCTCCGGCAATCAGTTCACCACGTCGCACTACGTTCAGTTGATCGACAACACGGCTCCGACGTTCACAACGTTCCCCGCAGATGCCAACGTCGAGTGTGGAGATGGTACTTCGCCTGGTGAGCTCGGTACCCCGACTTACAGCGACAACTGCGCTGATGAAGCCACCTTGACATTGGAATTCGAGGACATCGTATCCACCTTCAAGGACGAGGATTGTCAGACGATTGAGCGCCACTGGACCGTTACGGACCCCTGTGGTAACAGCACGACCGAGATCCAGACCTATGAGATCGAGGATACGGGTTACCCGGTCATCACGGTGCACGCTTCGAACTACACGCTCCAGTGTGACGGAGAAGGCAACCTGGCCGAGTTCAACAACTGGCTCGCTACCCACGCAGGTGCCGAGGCTACGGACGACTGCAGCAGCTTGATCTGGGATTACGAGGTGCCGGTGGTTTCCGCTGGACCCAACCCCCAGTTGAGCGACGGATGTGGTGGTACAGGTGACGTGACGGTGACGTTCTACGCTACCGACGCTTGCGGAAACAGCACGTCGACCACGGCTACATTCACCCTGGTGGATACGCTCGCTCCCGATCTGACCAACGTCAACCTGCCGAATGACATCATCCTCGAGCAGACCGCCGACTGTGATCGCAGCACGGGCGTCAACATCACGGGAGTGCCTTCGGCGGACGCTGACAATGGTGAGGACGCATGTTGCTACGCCTTCGTGGACATCAGCCACGAGGATGGAGCCATCGTATGCCTCTGCCCGCCGGATGACAGTAACTGGTTCGTACCCCAGTTCACCAACGCTCAGCTCTACACATACTGTGAGACTGAAGCGGAGATTGCCGGTACCGTGTCCTTCGATTGGGACTATAGTACCGACGACATTGACGGTGCTTTCCTTGACGTTGCTCTCTACGTGGACGACGAGCTGATTGACGTTTTCGGTGCGGACGAGCAGTCCGGCAGCTACTCCGTTGAAGTGGGAGCTGGAGAGACCATTGGTTTCGGTATCATGTCAAGTGATGGAATTCTCGGAGGTGCCAGCCTGTTGATCTCCAACTTCTCCGGACCGAGCGGTATGGACTTCATCGGCATCTACGATGAGGCCAACTGGGCTCAGTACGACGGATTCAATGGCAGCCACACCTTCAGCAATGACGGTGAGACGCTCCTGATTGAGGGTACCAACGTTGACTACGTTTGCGAGGGCAGCTACGAGTTCACACGTACCTGGACGTTGTACGCCTTCGACGAGTGCGACAACGTGAGTGAGACACTGGTGCACGAGCAGACCATCACGGTCCTCGACGAAATCGCACCTCAATTCACCCAGACCTGTGGAAACGACAACGGCGACCTCGTTGACGTGGATTACGATAACGCTTATGGTGCCATCAGCATCCCCGCACCTTGTGATGTGGACGCTGAAGACAACTGCGATGCCGATGTGGCCATCACGTGTACGGTGGATACCATCGGTCAGTACGCTCCGCTGGGCAACGTCAAGAACTACAGCTTGATGTCCAACCCCGCTGCATACGCCAATGGTGAGACTTGCAACAGCATGGATCCCCACGCATTGCGTCTCATGTCCATTCCCAACGGTGACATCTACTACGAGATGACCGAGGTGTCGCTCATGACGGAGTACGACAATGGTGAGATCATGCTTTCCTGCTCACTCGCGAGCACGACGGTTCCGGATGCAGGATGGATTCTCCACTTGACCTTGATGCCGGAGGCTACGGCCATCCAGCTTCAGCAGGAGGGCCCTGACGGCATCATCGGTACCGCGGATGACGGCATCGCGTCGCACATCTGCTTGACGGACGTGAACTTCCTCGGAAACATGGATGACCTCATCAGCTGTGGAAACCTCGGCCTGCCGAATAATCCGAACTTCCCGAAGTACGTGGTGGATTGCCGCGACGATGCAGACGGTCTGCCGAAGAGCCGCCTCGTGGGTATCGATGCCTACGGTGGATCAGATCTCTCTCTCAGCCACCAGCCTGCGAACTCCTACTACGGATTCCAGATTGGTACGGGAGCCAACCAGCAGAATGCCGAGTTCGGTATGAGCGGATGGTTCTTCTGGGAGGGTCACTTCCTCGGACAGAGCGCAATGGGATCAGGAGACTTCTTCTGTGACCTCGACTGCACGCTGCCTTGGGGCATCCAGTACTGCTGCACGGCAGTGGACGACTGCGGCAACGAGACCGAGTTCTGCTACATCTACAACATCACGGGTGAAATCGCCAGCGACGATGGTCCTCTTGCTGGAGGACAGACGGGCAGCGGTGACCACAACCCAGTGGTGATTGGAGGTGCAGGTGACCTCACGACCGGCAAGACGCCGATTCGCGTGACCAACCTCCAGCCGAACCCGACCAACGATGTCAGCCAGCTTGGCTTCGTGGTGAGCGAGAACATGCGGATTCGCGTGGACCTCATCGGAATGGACGGTGTCCTCGTGGCCGAGCTCTATGACGGTGTTGCTGCCAGCGGTGTGAACCACACGTTGGATGTCGATGCCCAGGGATTGAGCGACGGCATGTACCAGATCCGCTTGACGAGCAATGACTACCTCGTGGTCAAGAAGCTCCTTGTCAGCGAATAATCCAATCCGGGAGCACAGCTCCTGAGTTGAACCAAATCAATGAAAGCCGCCCTTCGGGGCGGCTTTCTCTTTTCTGTAGACTTTGGGTATGAGGTTATTGTATGTTGGTATAATAACTAATGATTTCAATATGTGCACTCACGTTCTCACAGAATGACTTTCAGCGAAAAGAAGAGCTCATAATATGTTTGAAGCAGCTCTTATATGGGTTGTCGTAACATTAGAAGGTTGCTGTCTTCTTATACGCGTATTATCCAATAAAGGTGGGGATTTGAACGAATTTTCCGGTTCATCAGATTGCCATGAACTTGCCAGTTTTCCAAGCGTCTTGGATGACCGTCTGTGCTCTATGCCTCGGACTTGTCATCTCCTCATCAACTGACGCCCAAAACCACCTCTACAGCGAGGATTTCGAAAATGAGACCGCGCTGAATTTTGCGGATCTCTGCGATCCCGTTTACGCCCCTTCAGACAACAACTGGTCGCTGGGGCCGGCGTGCGAAGTTCCCACAGCAGGTCGCCCGCAGTTGGTGATCATCGGTGGGGACACGTTGCTCAAGTATAATGATCAATACAGCTCGGGATCTGACGTTTGGAATTCTGCTGATATCAATGTCGCGGCTTTTAGTTCTGTTCTGGTGTCCTTCAACCTGGTGGGACAGGGGGAGCTGGACCCAGTGGGCTCCAATGATGACAAATTCGAAATTTTCGCCGTGTTGGACGGTGTTCAAGCGAATGACCCATTGTTCTCTACCAATGGGCACGTGGACGGTGTGAATGGGCCGGGAATCATCTCATCTAACCTCTCCTCATCAGTCAGCGTTGACGTGAGCAGTGCGGCGACCCTAGAGCTGTTGTTTGAGGTGAAGTTGACCGGTTCAGATGCCGAAAGCTATCTCATCAACGATATCACAGTCTGCGCAGATGGCGACGGCGATGGCAACTGCGACCCCCTCAATTGCGATGAGGAAGTCACCTTCAACGTCAGCTTTGATGATTACACGGTTCAGTGTATTTCCGATTTGCCTGAAGATTGTCTGACCGACATCGAGCCCAGCCGAGGCGAAATCACAGGCTGCACTGTGCACAGGGAAATCCTTCAAATCGACACCTGCTACGCCACCACGGCCTTGGGTGCTGGTCCGGATGGCGCCATCGTTTTGATGGATGTCAATGGAGATCCCCTGGATGACCGCTTTTTCGTTCCCACTTCCGAGGGGCTGCGACTGATTCAGTATTCTGACAGTACGGCTCGGGTATTTGGTCAAGTGGCAGACATCGATGACCCGACAGCGCGCTTGAATGTGGACATCCATTACGGCAACGGAGTATCAGGTGCGGATTGGTCAGGTGGATTCAAATATGACCAATACAATTGTCCGCTTACCCCTGAAATTTCAGACGAGTGGGACATCTACATCATGACCGATGGGATGAGCTGGTTGACGGGTGATCCAACGGGGTCATTGGCGGGGACAATGCTGGCATTGAACCATACTCCTTCCTCTGAATACTTCGGTTTCCAGGTGGGAACCATGGCCAATGACAGGAACTGCAATTATGGAGCAGGAGGGTGGTTCTCCTACGCGGGAACGATGAATGGAGTTGAAATCCAGGGAGCACAAGGAGACGTATTGCTCGATTTGGAATGCGGTTCGGAGGGGCGGAATGGATGCCCTACGGAGGATGAGGTCTCAGCCAATGAAGGGGCATCTGTGAGTTTCCATTACTCCTGGTACCACGCCGAATGCAACCAGCAGTTCACCTATGTCCAGACCATTTCTGCTCTGGATACGGAAGCTCCTGAGTTGTTCAATCTGCCTGCGGACACGCTGGTGGTATACTGCGAAGAAGACCTGCCGGATACGGCCGATGTGACGGCTACCGACAATTGCGAGCTGGATACGCTGGAGTTCTTCCAGACAGCAAGCTTCAACATTCAGTGCACCGGCACTTATGAATTTCTGCGCAACTGGACGGCGACAGATTGTTCGGGCAACGACAGCACTTTCACCCAGGTGATTCAGGTGGTGGACACTGTGGGGCCAGTCGTGACAGGAGCCGCCAATGACACGACTGAATGCGACGGTGCGGGCAACACGGTTGCCCTTCAGGCTTGGTTGGATGGACATGCTGGCGCGACGGCAATGGATGGCTGTGGAACAGTGACGTGGCTTACTCCTGTGCTCATCGATATGGATGGCGATTGCGGAGAGACCGGGTCCATGACCTACGAGTTCACTGCAAAAGACGATTGCGACAACATGACCAGTGTGGAGGCCATATTCGTCATTGAGGACACGACTGCGCCCGAGTTCGAATTGACCTGTCCGGATGACATCGACCTCTTCGCCAATTCTGATTGTGAGGCGGATACTTCTGTCAGTGCCGTAGGCATGGTGGTTATCGCGAATGCGTCCGATCTGTGTGACGCCAATTTGGACACCGTCATCACTTATGTCGATGCAGTGGACCATCCTTGTGAGGGCAGCATGAACATTGAACGCGCTTGGACCGTCACTTTGACCGACGACTGCGGAAACAGTACCCAGAAGCAATGCACCCAGACCATCACGGTGACGGACAATACGCCACCTGCCTTGACGTGTCCTTCCGATTCCACGGTGGAGTGCGATGGTGCGGGGAATCAGGCAGCATTTGACGCTTTCATTGGAACCTTCAGCGCTGCAGACGGATGTGATGAAAACCTCTTCACGATGCTTTTATGGGATACCACTCACACCTGTGGAAACACCTATTCCATTTTGGCACAGTTCACGGCTACGGATGACTGCCTCAATACGGCAACGTGCAGCGCGACTTTCACCATTGAAGACACCACTCCGCCCTCCATTACCGCCGCGTCCGATACCACGGTCGAATGTGACGGAGCGGGCAATACCGCAGATTACAATGCGTGGATTGCCAATCACGGTGGGGCCACAGCTTCTGACCTTTGTGGTGGCGTCACGTGGTCCTTTGACACGGTGGCCCTGAGTTTGGGTTGCATCGGATACTTGACGATTGGCATTGAGTTCAAGGCAACCGATGATTGCAACAACAGTTCCATCACGACGGCATTCTTCCAAACCCAAGACACGACCAGCCCAGACGCTGACATCACCGGGCCCAACGACACCACGCTTTATTTCAATGAATCCTGCGTTGCGAACCTCGACCAAGCTGTGCTGGGACAAGCGACAGGGACAGGCTCTGACATTTGCTCGCCCATCACAGAATTGCTCCTTATGGATGACAGTCCTCTCGATACCATCTGCGAAGGAAGTGTTTTCTTCACGCGGACCTGGACGTACACCGTTTATGACGATTGCGAGAACGATTCCACGGTGACCTTCTCGCAGTTGATTACGGTTCTGGACACGATCGCCCCCGAGTGGAACAGCTACATCCCTTACGAATTTGTTGCCTGCGAGGAAATGCCGGATCCGACGGACCCCACCGTGCGTCCCCTCACTGCGGACGACAATTGCTCAGGTGTGCGCTACGAGATCGAAGCCCACAGCATGTCGGGCGGATGTCCGGGAACGTGGATGCGGATTTGGACGGCCATCGATTCCTGTGGCAATGAGAGCGATCCGGTGGAGCAGTACATCCAACTGTTCGATAATCAGGCTCCGACCATTGATTTGACTTGTCCCAACGATTACGATGCGGTCGCGGATTCTG
>JBDQOI010000023.1:0-37334 GCA_040261275.1 Flavobacteriales bacterium
TTCCTACACCGTGAGCTATACCGACGGTCCTCTGAACCCACTTTGTGGCGATACGTATAGCTTCACCCGAACCTGGAAAGTGGTGGCGGAAGACTACTGCGAAAAGGCAGACTCTACTACATGCGATCAATTGATCACCTTGGTAGACAACTCGCCTCCGGATATTAATCCGGCCGAGAACGATACAGCGGAGTGCGACGGCGCTGGAAATGGAGCCGCGATCGCCGCTTGGTTGACTGCCCATGGAGGTGCCGATGCTAGTGACAATTGCAGCGATGTAACCTGGTCGGACAACTACAACGGTGGTGCGAACTTCGTTGACTTATGTGCGGCCACAGGGTATGTGGATGTGACCTTCTATGCGACCGATGCGTGTGAGAATGTGGATTCCACCATGGCGCGTTTCGTCATCGAGGACACCCAGGCTCCTGAAATCAACGCCTTGAGCCCATTCGTGGTGGATTGCTACGATTGGGATTGCGACGTTGACTCCTTGACTAGCGCGGGAGCCGTCTCCGCCACGGACATCTGTGGTGGAGCGACCCTCACCGTTGATTCATGTATGGAAGTCAGTTACGGTTGCCTTTCACCCGGAGGATACGAGGTCTTCTATACCGCCACCGATGGTTGCGGCAATACGGCCACGACATCACAGGTCATATACATCCGCGACACGATTCCGCCGGTGATCACGACCATGGCACAGGACACCACGACCGAGTGCGATGGCGCTGGAAACACAGACCAGCTCAATGCGTGGCTGGCCAACAACGGCGGCGCCGATGGATACGATGAGTGTGACGACATCGAGTGGAGCAATGACTTCACGGCCTTGAACGATTCCTGCGGCAGCACGGGTGCGGTTACCGTGACCTTCATCGCGGAGGATTGCAAAGGCAACAAGAGCTACACTGCCGCGACGTTCGAAATTGTGGACACGACGAATCCCACCCTCATCACCGCTGCCACGGACATGACCGTGGAATGTGACGGTGCTGGAAATACCACCGCCCTTCAAAACTGGTTGGACAGTTACGGTGGGGCTTCGGCCTCCGACCTGTGCAGCGGTCCGGTCACCTGGGATGACGACTATACCGGGCTGAGCGACCTCTGTGGCGCAACGGGTGCTGCCACGGTGATCTTCACCGGCTCCGATGACTGCGGAAATACCGTGACCACCACGGCCACCTTCACCATCGAGGACACGACCCCACCTGATGTGCCCGCGTTGGACTGCGCAGATGACATCGAGCTATTCCTCGATGCCAACTGCCATGCAGACACATCAACGGCCTCAACGGGAATGACAATGGCAACGACCAGCGATGCCTGCGACCCTGTCCCCACCATCGATTTGACATACGAGGACAGCGATCCAGTTTACACTTGTGATGAATCGGTTGATTCCCAAAGACAAGGCAGTTACAGTTTTACCAGAACTTGGATGGCAACGGCTACGGATGATTGCGACAATACGAGCGATACGGCAACATGCGTTCAAGCAATCACGGTGACCGATTTGATGGCGCCTGTTCTGACCGATGCCATTGACCTCACTGTGGAATGCGATGGTGCAGGAAACGAGGATGAATTGACGGCTTGGCTCGATAGTCTAGCCGGTGCCAATGGGTCAGACAATTGCGATTCTGAATTGGAGTGGTCCAACGACTACGACGCGACTCATTTCGTGGATGCTTGCGGAACCACGGGAAGTATCGCCGTCACTTTCACGGCGGCAGATGACTGCGGGAACACTTCCACCACGACAGCGACTTTCACCATTGAGGACACGACACCTCCGGCCATCGATACCGAGGCTGCGGATCAGACCGTGGAGTGCGATGGGAATGGCAATGACGTGCAGTTGAATGCCTGGCTCAACAGCTACGGCGGGGCTGCAGCCAGCGATGTCTGCAGCGGGCCGGTTACATGGTCCAATGACTACACGGGCTTGAGCGACCTGTGCGGTGCCACGGGTGCGGCCAACGTGACATTCACAGCGTTGGACGACTGCGGTAACTCCAGTACGACCACGGCTACGTTTACCATCGAAGACACGACGGCACCAGACGCGCCAGTGATGACCTGTCCGTCCCACACGACGGTCTACCTCGACGACGATTGCAACGCCGAGACTTCCGCAGATTCATTGGGCACCGCCACGGCAACCGCTTCTGACCTTTGTGACTCCATTCCGACCCTGGACGAATTCTTTGAGGATTCCACCCCGGTATTCACATGCACGGGTGACGACACGGATACCCAAGGCAGCTACTCCTTCACGCGTACCTTCTATGCGGCAGCGACGGACGACTGCTGGCTTACCGGAGATACGGCCAGTTGCACCCAGGTCATTACTGTTAGTGATACAACCGCACCAGTCCTCACGGCAGACAGCGTTTATACAATCGCATGTGACCTCTATGATCCCACCATGCTCTACGCAGTGACTGCTACAGACAATTGCGACAGCGATGTGGCGATCACCATTGCTTCGAGCACGGAGCAGAGTGGCACCTGCCCCGCGACCTACCTGCGGACGTATTCGGCCACGGACGATTGCGGAAACGTGAGCACCGCTGTGCAGGTGGTGAACGTGATTGATACGGTGGCTCCGGAGTTGACCATCGCCTGTCCTTCGGATACCACTTTGTACCTCGATGCAAACTGCGCCGTCGACACAACGGTGGCGTCCACGGGCATTGCAACCACCACTTTGGATGACAACTGTGATGACATGCCCATCCTGACGTTGACATACCACGACGCGGTGACGGCAGGTTGCGGCAGTGAGTACACCGTGGTGAGGACCTGGATGGCAACCGCCAAGGATACCTGCAACAACGAGACGACCCTCACTTGCTTGCAGCACATCACGGTGGAAGACACGATCAATCCGACCATTTCATGTCCGAACGATACCGTGGTGGAATGCGACGGTGCCGGAAACCTTGCCGACCTGGCGGCTTTCCGCGCTGCAGCAACCGCTGCGGACAACTGTGACGATGACGTTGATGTAACGGATGATTACAGTGCCGACAACTTTGTAGCGGCCTGTGCTGCTACCGGCAGCGTGACCATCACGTGGACGGCCACGGACGATTGTGACAATGCCACGTCCTGCAGCGCCACGTTCACCATTGAGGACACCACCAACCCGACCATTGATGTGGCGGCCGAAAACGATACGGTCGAATGCGATGGGGCCGGCAATGCCGCCGCATTGCAGGCTTGGCTGGACAGCCATGGCGGTGCATCCGCCAGCGACGTCTGCAGTGGTGCAGGTTGGTCCAACGACTTCATCGGTTTGAGCAACGGTTGCGGAGCCACGGGCGAAGCCACGGTCACCTTCACGGCGACAGACAGCTGTTTGAATGTCTCCACTACGACGGCCACCTTCGTGATCGAGGATACGACACCGCCAACCATCGATACGCAGGCTACCGACTTGACGGTGGAATGTGACGGCAGTGGTAACATAGCCCAGCGCGATGCCTGGCTCACGGCCAACGGCAATGCAACAGCCAGCGATATCTGCGGAGGTGCCATCTGGTCCAACGACTTCACGGCCATTGCTACCACATGTGGTATCACAGGAAGCACCTTGGTGACCTTCACGGTGGTGGACAGCTGCGGCAACCCGAGCACGACCTCGGCGACCTTTACGATTGAGGACACCACAGATCCGGAATTTGATCCGGTGTGCCCGAATTCGGTACAGGTGTACGTCGATGACAACTGCATGGCCGATACGACCGTCGCGACCCACGGCACGGCGGGTTATGAAAACGAGTTTGACCTCTGCGATGCCGATCTCCACGTGGTCACTTCCCATCAGGATTCAATCGACATCCCCTGTGAGGGCAGCATGACGGTCTACCGCCATTGGACCATTACAGCCACCGATGATTGTCTCAACAGCACGGAGAAAGTATGCACCCAAGTCATTACTGTGACGGACAATACACCGCCGACCCTGACCTGTGGAACGGACATCACGGTGGAGTGTGATGGTGCGGGCAACGCTTCGGAATACGCGGCATTCCTTGCAGCCTTCGGTTCTTTGGATGACTGCAGCAGCACGACGGAGGTGTTCGATGTGGACACCACGGACCTCTGCGGTGGAACGGAGTCTCGCCTGGTGTGGTTCTATGCATCCGATGCCTGCGGAAATACGGATTCCTGCAGTGCCACCTTCACGATCGAGGACACCACCAAGCCTACACTCGACGTGGAATTCAATGCGGATACCACGTTCTACCTCGATGTAATGTGCATGCTCGACACGAGCTACGAGGGGATTGGAGGACTGTCCATCATGCACGGAGACCTTTGCAGTTCTTCCGTTGAGGATGTGGATTACGAGGATAGCGAAGCGGTATACACCTGCCCATGTGAGCCGGAAATCGACACGACGGTATTCAATCCCTGTCGTTTGATTCCGGGTGACTTCCGTACCCAAACCATGGGAGGATGGGGTCAGGACAACTGCAACGGTGACAACCCGGCATGCTACCGTAACGCCAACTTCGCTTCTGCGTTCCCTTCAGGGGTGAGCGTTGGCTGCGGAGGAGGAGGGTACTCCCTCAATTTCACAACGTCTGCGGCTATCTCCGTCTTCCTTCCCTGTGGAGGACAGCCGACCAGTCTCTCTGAATCTGGAACCAACATTTCATGCATTCCGAATGTGCTGGCCGGTCAACTGCTGGCGGCCAAGTTGTCTCTTGGCTTCGACGCAGCAGATCCCAACTTTGGAAATGCTCCTGTTGCCGCCTCAGAGTTGACCATTGACGAAGGTGCCTACGCTGGATGGACCATCCAGCAGATTGTGAACCGCGCAGACAGCGTACTGGGTGGATGTCTCAATGAGAGTGCAAGCAACCTCTCCGATGCCTTGACCATCTTCAATGAGTCCTTCGTAAGCGGAGACAGCTACACCAACCCCAACGTTCGTCTGGAGGGATGTGAGCAGTACTTCATCACCACCAACGAATGCGATGACGAGCCGGAAGGCAGTTATTCTTTCGACCGCACCTACACGGTGACAGTGACGGATGAGTGCGGAAATGACACGGCGGCGACTTACGTCCAGAGCATCAACGTACTGGATACGATCGCACCGCAGTTCACAGATGCGTGCAACCTGGACAACGGCATTGATCAAGACGTATGCTGCCTTGACAATTTCGGGACGGTGGTGCTTCCGGAAATCTGCGATGTTCAGGCGGCGGATGGCTGTGACAGCGATGTCCACGTCGAGTTCAGTCAGACCTTCATCGGCGCCTACTCACCTTCGGAGGACGTGGAGTACTACTGCAAGAGCGTGGTGCCCGCTGCATTCGAAGACGGCGAGACTTGTAATGGGCACGACCCGCATAACCTGCGTCTCTTCGGATTGCCAGCGGGAGGAGCGGAGTTCTATGCGGCCGCAGGTGATGGACTGGTAGAGAACAACTCCAACGGTACTTGGAGCCTGACTCAGGAAGTCACGGCCCTCGACGGTTCCGGAGGTGGTTGGATCATCCAGACGACCTACGACGAAGCCTTGGATTGGAACGATTGGAGCGATCAGGATTTCCCGACCAGCTTCAAGTTGGACTGCGGCAATGATGTGGATGACGACCACGAAAACTGGCATTACCGGTTGATGATGGGCGGCACCTTGGAGGGGACTGGTACCTATGCGGGAAGCCACCTCGACCTGACCCATGCCCCGGCCAACCAATTCTTCGCCTTGCAGGTGGGAATGGGTGCGAACAACCAGAACGGAAACTTCGGATACAGCGGTTGGCTCTACTACAGCGGCATGTTCAATGGAATCCCGGTCATGATGGGTTCCGGAGACATCTTCGGTGACCTGGACTGCTGTCTCCCCTGGTCGGTCACGCGCACTTGGACGGCGTTGGACGATTGCGGAAACGACCGCAAGTTCAGCACCTCCTTCACGGTGAACGGCGACGACTGCTTGCCATCGGGAACGCCGAGTGGTAACCTCGGAGGCGACACTGCGGATGACCACACGCCCGCTGTGATTGGTGGTGCCGGCGACCTGACGACAGGGAAGACCCCGATTCGTGTGACCAACCTTCAGCCGAACCCGACCAACGATTGGAGCTTACTGGGCTTCACGGTGACCCAGAACATGCGCCTCCGTGTGGACATGTATTCCATGGACGGCATCTTGGTTCAGGAGTTGTACGATGGTATCGCGGCGCCGAATGTGAACCACAGTTTGGACATCGAGGCCGATCAGCTGCAAAGCGGCATGTATCAGATTCGCCTGTCCAGCTCGCAATACCTGGTCGTCAAGAAGCTCTTGGTTACCGAGTAATCCCGGGATGAACGAAAATGAAAAGGCCGCCTTCGGGCGGCCTTTTTTTATTTCGAGAAATCTCAGATTCAGCAGGGAGAACCGAACATGCTCAATACGGCGAGGATGTCATTAACGCCTACGATGCCATCGCCATCGACATCAGAGCTGCATCCCGCGGGGACTTCGTCTGCAGAACAGCCGAATTGGGAAAGGGCCAGCAACACATCGGAAGCGGTGACGAGCCCGCTGTTGTCCAGGTCTTCCGGACAGGGGACGGAGGCGGGGACGAATTCAGCCGCGAAAAGGTGGTTGGTCACTGCACTGGTCGGCGTTGTTGTGATCCGGAGGTGTGCCGTCCCTGCGTCCAACGCAACGCCATCCGCGGACAATGCATCCCCCAAAAAGGCGCCCTGCCCATCAAGCCAAGTGGCTTCAATCAGGCCTGATCCGAACCACAAAGTATCGAGCGTCGCGATGCTGGGCTCCAGGACCTCCAGCGCATAGACGTCCCGGTCTTCGGTCGGGAAGAGGGCATCGGTTCCTTGGGGAGAGGTGAACCCCATGATGGTCTGGCCCGTGTCGATGGGATAGGCGGTGGCAATGTCGTCAGGCTCATCCATTCCCTGCAGGGTCAGCCCCAGTTCATCGTTCATGGAGGTATGGAAGACCCCACTGACGAAGAACCGCTCGCGGTGGGTAGGGTCGTACATCGTGGTCACCGCATCGGAGCTGAAGGCCGAGACGATGCCATCGTCATAGGAGGTGATGAAGGCGAATTCAAGGTCGTCCACCAATGTCTTCTGATTCAGGCCCACAATGTTGTCCCCGGTATTGCCATTACAATTGACATCTACATTCCAGAAGTTCTGGAAAAGGAAGTCCCATAGCACCCAATTGTCCTCGAGACCACCGAAAAGAAAGACGCCCGGGTCGCCGGAGTAGTAGTACGAAGTGCGGAGGTCACGCACGGCGTCGGAGCGCTGCTCGATATCGAAACCGAACAGGTCGCCGAGGTCCTCCAGCCAGCCCACGGAAAAATTACTGCCGTTGTGGGGCGTGCCGGAGGTGACCAGCTTGGCCACGCGGTGATGGGCGACGCCTTGGTCATCCACGGGCCAGTATTCGGGATTCTGCAGGTATTCGCGGGCTGCCAATCCCCCCATGCTGTGGCCTACGAGGACGATCTCCGGGGCACCTGTGGCATCCAGGATCTCGGCTACGGCATCGGCTACGGCAAGGCCCTGTTTGGCTGCAGCCGCCTGGCCGCTGAAGATTCCGTCGGAGTTGGAGGCCGAATTGGACCAACAGTTGCCGCTTGCATTGCACTCGAAATTGATGCGGAAGAAGTCGGCGTGACCCGCTGTCAATGCGGTGAAAGGCAGGACCTCATCCAGGGTGGAACTGCCGTCCGAGCCATCTCCGTTCAGACAGTATCGGAGTTCCTGACCCTCGGTTAGGCCGGCCTCATTGGAAAGCAGCGTCGCCATTTCTCCCCAGCTGCTGGCGTCACCGCTCATGCCGTGGAGAAACAGCACGGGCAGCGGGAGCCGAGCGTCGTAAATGTCCACTTGAGCGTGGGTCGAGAGGGGGCTGAGGGACAGCAAGCCGGCACCCAATAGGGTTTTTGCGAAAGGGAAATGATTGGCCATCAGAACAATATAGCCGAATCAACTCAAGTCTACCCTCCGCCCACGAATCAGGAGGCTTACTTTCGAACATGGACTTCGTCAAATTGGATGCCGCAGGAAACGACTTTATCGCCTTTGACTGGCGGGGTCATTCCGGTCGAACGCTCCCGGATTCATCCACCGTCCAGAAATGGTGTGACCGCAGGCGAGGGGTTGGGGCCGACGGAATATTGGTCCTTCGGGATGCAGTTCAGGGAGCCGATTTTGCACTGACTTTCTTGAATCCCGATGGCTCAGAGGCTTTTTGCGGAAACGGTGCCCGCGCTGCTTTTGCGTGGTGGCGTCAAAGTTTGGGGGGGGATGTGTCAGATGCTCGGTTCACTGCAGTTGACGGCGTGCATGAGGGCCATTGGGTAGAGAATGAACCTTGCGTGGATTTGCAGGTGAAGCGAGGACCCGAAGAAACCGCGCACGGTGCCTTCGTCCATACCGGAACGGAGCACCTTGTGCTGGGTTTGCCCCCCGAGGATTTTGCGGATTTCGACTTGGTCGAATTTGCCCTGCCCTTGCGTCACCATGAGGATTTCGCTCCCAAGGGGGTCAACGTGAACATGGTGGCAACGGAGACGGATCTAGAGGGACGGTATGCGATGCGCACCTTCGAGAAGGGGGTGGAAGCAGAGACCATGAGTTGCGGCAGCGGAACGGTGGCAGCGGCAGCTGTATTGCGGTGGTGGTCCGGCGGAGACGCATTCAAATTCAGGACGGCAGGAGGAAACCTCGGAGTGGTTTTTGAAGGACCCTCCCGCGCTTGGCTTTCGGGACCTGTGGAGATGCCGTTTTCAGGCACCATCTTGCCGTCGTGAAGCAGCCCATCGTCCAAGGTGTCCTTTGCCTCCTTCTCGTTCTCACTGGGGGAGGTGTTCATCCCGCGCTGAAAGCGCAATCGGTGCCTTTCCCCCCAGACCCCCATGCTCCGCTCAGGGCCTATTCCGATGCCGCCAAGGCCAGCATCCTAACCTGCAGCCCGGGGTCGGAACTCTACAGTGCCTTTGGCCATACTGCCATCCGAATCACGGACCTCGCGGCAGATCCGCCAGTCGACCGGGTTTACAACTTCGGCACCTTCCAGTTCAGCGATGGGTTTTACGCCCGGTTCATACAAGGGGAGCTCATCTACTCTCTCAGCACCAGCACTTTTGGTGGATTCCTGGAGGAGTACATCCGCTCGGGTAGAGGCGTCGCGGAACAGGAGCTGGCCTTTTCTTCAGAGGACATCGCGCGACTGGACGCCTATCTCCTGGCCCACGCGCACCCGGATCACAGGGATTACCGATACCTCTTCCTCTATGACAACTGTGCCACGCGCGTCATCACCGTGCTGAAGGAAGTATTTGGCCAAAGGCTGACGGTAGATTGCGTGGACCGTCAGGACAGCACTTTTCGCGATTTGCTTCACGCCAAGCTCGGGGGTGTCCCTTTGACCCGACTGGGTATAGATGTGGTGCTCGGTCTTCCGGTCGATGCGCCCCTCGGCCGATGTGGAGATGCCTTCTTGCCCGACCACCTCGCGTCCGAGCTCGAGGAAATGGTCATGGATGCCCGCACCATGGAAGAACGCCCTTTGGTGCGCACCCGCAGAGCGTTGTTGCCTTCCATGCTGCCCACTCACCCCGATAAGCCGGGTTGGCCTCTTGGGGCAGGGTGGGTGCTGTTCACCGCTTGTCTGATTGAAACTTTCCTTCGCAAACGGGGGGTGAGAAAGGTCCTGCCGATCCTGACCGGTTTGGTCGGTTGCTTGCTGGCATTCCTGTGGTTTGGCACCGACCACTCGGATACGCGGTACAATCTCAATGTGCTCTGGGCCTTTCCTCTCCACCTGCTGGGCCCCGGCTTGAGCGCACCATCGCCACAATGGAAACGCCACCTGGGCCGCGCCATGGGGCTCATGGCATTGGGGACAGCACTGTTGAGCGCTTCCCGACTTTCGGACACGGTGCAGGACTTCCATCCTGTCGTTTTACCGCTGGGGTTGGCGGTCTTCCTGTGTTTCGAACCGTGGCGTAAAACCCCTGCTGCATGATTCAATCCGCCAGCACACGGTGCGCGATGATCGGTGTCCTGCTGACGATGGGGTGGACAGGGTGCCGAGAGGAACCCATCACTTGGCGCACCCCATTGCACGACGTCATTTTCCTCCAGGACACCCTCACTTGGACACAGCTGGTGCCGGACACGCTTTGGACCGAAGGGGATGAGGGGCTCATCTTGAATGCGTCCGGGCGGCAACCGCTGGTTCCGGCAAACGATTGGATTCCACCACTGGATACGGCTTGGACCGCTTCCTTTGAGCTGCCCTTTATTGGGGGGCCGATTCCGGTGGCGCCAGGCGCTGAGATTTGGGGGGAGGACGAGGACATCAACTTTGACATCCCCGATGTGGACCTCAGGAGGGTAAGGCTGGGGGGAGGTGTGCTGCAGATTTCTGCGGAGAGCACAGTCCAAGGACCACTGGAATTGCGCTATCGCATCGAGGGGGCGGATTTTCCTGAAGAGGTCAACGGGGGCAACAGTGAGTTCATCGTCCAACTCACCCCTGATGCCCCGACAACGCTGTGGGTCCCAATGGAAGGGGTGGAACTGGACCTTGTCGCTGAAAATGAGCAGGGGTGGAGCCGACTTCTGACCTCCTGGGATGTGGGGGTTCCAGCGTCAGCCGCAGAAGAAGTCGGCCTCTTCGGCAGCGATGAGCTCATCCTCACCGTGGGCCTGGAGGGGGTCGAAGTCGCCCAGGTGGAAGGACGCTTTTCGCAGCGCCTGATTTCCATGGGGGATACCCTGAAGGTCCAGGATCTCGGTGCGATTCAATCGGTGGACGTGCAATGGAGTGAGATCGGCATTGACCTGCATCTCATCAATACGGCTGGCCTGGATCTTCTCGTCCAACTCGATACGCTCCAAAGATTGGAATCCCTGACGGACGGTGAAGCCCTTTCGTTGCTGGACCCTGCCTTGGAGGCTTCCGTCTGGCTGCCCCGCGCAACGGTGGTGGAATCGACCGGCATGGACAACTGGGCCATCGCGCCTGGCACAGCGACCCTGTCCTTGGGTACTGGGGATGGTTCTCTCGCGGCCTTTTTGGCTTCCGCTCCCGCGGCATTTCTGTTTTCCGGTGAGGCCGAACTCAACCCATTGGGCGACGTCTCGGGCGGATATGACCGCGTGGACCTGACGCGGCTTCCAGAAGTGGAGTGGACGGTAAAGGCCCCGCTCAACCTCGGGCCTTCCCAAGTGGTCTGGGTCGATACGCTGGCCCCCGTCCTGCCGGATGGATTGGCCTTTGATGGCACCCTCAACCTGTCTTTCGAAAGCAGTCTCCCGGTGGGGGCCTTGTTGGAAATGTCGCTGATCGAGTTGCCGCAGGTCATAACATGGCTTCACCAAGGGGCCAGCGAAAATTGGAACGCGCTGAATCCCGTGGACCTCCCGCCCGGAAGCGGCTCCGCAGATGCGCCTTCCGTCACAGAAGCAGAATGGAATTTGGAACCGTGGCATTTCGATGCCTTGCGGCAAGGGGCACGACTGCGTGTGATGTTGACCTGCAACACACCAGAAGAGGGCGCGCAATTCTATGTGGAACAGCGCGTTGTGGTACGGGGTCATCTTGAAGGTGACGCGATCATTTCGGTTGAATGACACGTCTGATTTACATAGCTCACTGCCTTTTGGGAAGCCTCCTGGTACCCACCACTGCATCGGTGCGTGCACAGGACAGTCTGGTTTCATCTCCGGTCCTTTCCGTAGACGTATACGCTGAAGGGCGTTGGTCGTCCAATGCAATGGGCAAATGGGCATTGGCAGGCGCGGTCTTTGGCGGTGATATCAGCGCGCCGGTTCGGTCTTTGACGGCCCTGACCCACTGGAAGGACGGAGGTATTGTCGGAGGTCTCGGCAGATCCGGTGTGCAGTTGGTCTTTCCCGCCATGAGCGTTTTTCAGGCGCCGGAGAAGGGCCGTTGGCGAACCGTTGTAGCATTGGAGACCATGCAGTGGGGTCATGCCCAGTGGAGCCCGGCTGCGGCCACCCTCGTTTTCGGTCGTCACGGGATTGGAGATGATGGGAGCCTCAGAGACACAAAGTATGCTACAGGTTCCGCGACAATGCTCAGAATTGGCGGCATAAGGAGCCATCCGGGAACCTTCGGAGGGGGGCCTGTGGAATGGCAGGTCGAGTGGGGTGTCCGCATGGGGGAGATGCACCGTTTCCTGAACGGTGGTACCCACCGACAAAGTGAATACCAGTGGGACGATGAGGTGGCAGCCATCACTCTGAACGCAATGCAGTTCCGCAACTTGACTGCAGGCAGTGCACTGGGTTTTGATCTGGCAGTCGGAATGGAGGAAGCCGAAGGGGGGCGGGGAAGACCCGACCGCTTGTCGTTCTCGCTCCGAAATTTCGGAGGCGGTGGGCAGTGGCTGACTGAGTTCACCCAAATAGACACGACAATCACCACAGAAGGGTGGCCCCTGATTACGGGGCAGGGTCCGGACTTCGGTGAGATTGGAGCCGACCGGGACACCCTCGCTTCGGGTTTCTCGCGGTTTCTGCCCCACACGTGGGCCTTCCGCTGGGAACGCGATGCCCTTCGGCAACCCGGCGTGACCTGGGCTTTCTCTGCCGAGCGGCTCTCCATTGCCCCGCGGTGGGAGTGTTCGCTGACCCGCCGAAGCGGACGGGGCGCCCTCCAAACGGAGCTGGGCCTGGCCTGGGGAGGATGGGGCGGCGCCTTCATCCCCCTGAACTTCAATCTTCCTTCCCGCGCGGTGCGGCAAGGACGACCCGGCGGTACACTGGCCATCCGTACCCGATGGTTGGCGCTGGCCGGCACAGGGGGACGCATGGGCCTCGGCTTCCATTGGCACCGCAGCTTCTGACCCACCGACTCCTTCACGACCTTCGCACCATGGAACGCAACCTTCAGGCCGCCGGCTGGACCGCGGGAGACCGCCTGCAGATCATCGCTGGTCCGTGCGCCATCGAAGGCGAGGACATGGCTTTGCGCATCGCCGAATCGCTTGTGGATACCTGCACGTCGCTGGACCTTCCGCTGATTTTCAAAGGAAGCTACCGCAAGGCCAACCGCTCTCGCATCGACAGCTTCACGGGCATCGGTGACGAAAAAGCCCTCGCCATTCTCGCCGAGGTGGGCGCGCACTTCGGCATTCCGGTCACCACCGACATCCACACTGCCGAAGAGGCGGCGATGGCGGCGGCTCATGTCGACATATTGCAGATTCCCGCCTTTCTCTGCCGCCAAACTGACCTGCTCGTCGCGGCCGCCAAGACGGGCAAGGTGGTCAACATCAAGAAGGGCCAGTTCCTCGCGGCGGAATCCATGCAGCACGCCGTCACCAAGGTGCAGGACAGCGGCAACCCCAAGGCTTGGGTCACCGAGCGCGGCACCACTTTCGGGTACCAGGACCTCGTGGTCGATTTCCGCGGCCTCGAGGCCATGCGCTCCTTCGGACCCACCATCATGGACCTGACCCACAGCCTCCAGCAGCCCAACCAAAGCTCTGGCGTGACCGGTGGCCGCCCGGAGCTCATTGCCCACATGGCGCGGACCGCCGTAGCCGCCGGCGCGGATGGTGTCTTCATCGAGACCCATCCCGATCCAGCCCGCGCCAAGAGCGACGGCGCCAACATGCTCGCCCTCGACCGCTTCGCTGCCCTAGCCCGGCAAATGAAGGTCATGCGCTCCGCCTATCTCGACGCTACCCGCTGATGCCGTTCCGCCACCTTCTCGTCCTCTTACCGTTGTTCACCGCAGGCTGCGCACTGTCGGCCCAGGACGCGGACTCCATAGAGGTGCGGGTGTTCGGGGCAGAAGGGGTGGACGAAGCCACCGCACTCTGGGTGGATGAACTCGGTTGCATCCTCGCCGGAGAAACCACCTCGGACATCACGATGGCAACCGGCCAGGCGGCATGGGCCCCTGGTGGTCCTGTCGGCCGCAAGGGCTTCGTGACCGTGCTCGACACCGCTTTGAATCACCAGTGGTCTTTCGCTTTTCCCGGTGACCCTGCAGCTCCATTGGGCGCACCCTCCACGCTGCGGGTCAACGATGTTCTGCGCACAGCCGACTCTACGGTTTGGGTGTTGTACGACGCTCCGCGCGAAGGCCAATGGCGGGGCCACCTCATGGGACTGCGTCCCGACGATGGACCGGTGGTCGAGTACGACCTCGGATCAGGAGGCGCCACCTCGGTCTGCGATGTGGTCCCCGTCGGCCAAGGCGCCCATCTCATCATCGGCAACCGCTGGCCGGATCAAGTTCCCGCTCTCGTTCCCGAGGGCATCATGGTCGGGTATTGGAGCGGCCAAGCAGACGATGCACCGGGTTGGGCGCCTATCGAAGGCACCGAAGGCATGGAGGCCGTAGCCGCGGGATGGAGGAACGGTACCCTCTACATCGCGTCGCATCGACCTGAATTCCCCGCGGCACCCGCGGCTGTATTGCTGGTCCAGACAACCGGTGGAAACCCACAATTGACCGCCACCGCTGCCATCGCGGACCCCGACCTCGTCCTGACCGACCTCACCGCCAGCCCTCAAGGGGTAGCTTGGTCAGGCACGCAGACCTCCGATGACGGTACGCTCGACGCTGCGTTCGGCAAGCTCTCCAATACACCGCCAGACGCGAGCCCGGAGCAGTGGCTCCACGAGTGGATGGTGGTCACCGAGAGTGCGGCGGACCGACCGGGCCGGGCCATTCTCTGGACCCAAGACATCCTCCAATGCGCGGGCCGCACCACCACTGAGGGCGCAGGGGGCAGCGGCGCCATGGTCCAACGCCGATTCGGCCAAACTGGAGCCTGGTTTGGCGTGCACACCTTTGGAGGCGAAGCAGACGAGGACGTCCGCGCCTTGGGTTACGACAGCCAGGGTCGCCTTTACGTCGCGGGTTCGACCAACAGTTGGACGGACCTCACGTCCGGCAATGGCAGCGCCGACGCCGTTCTTTTCCGGTCCACCACGACGGCCTTGGATCCCGGTCTGCCCTATACAGAGGCGCAACCCTTGGTTCAAGTCAGTCAGACCTTTGTCGCCGTCGCCGAATCCGCATCGCTTTTCAACGCCTCTCAGAGGCAGGGAACGTCGGTCCAGATGATTCCAGCAGGAGGTCGCATCCCTGTGGAGCAAGGGGACGAATGGGTGCTGTACGATCTGATCGGGAAGGAAGTGGCCCGCGGAGTAGGGCCCACGACAACCGTCCATACATCCGGTTGGCTCAGGCTCACCAAGGACACCGGTGCCGGCCGTTCGGACCTCTGGTTGTGGGTGCGCGAATAGCGTTGGGCGAATCAACGAACCGCCTATATTTGCCGTCCGCTTCCGACGGGAAGGGGAAACCACCTTGTGGAGGGGGTATAGCTCAGCTGGCTAGAGCGCTTGCATGGCATGCAAGAGGTCCGGGGTTCGAATCCCCGTACCTCCACAACAACCGGACGGTGCGCTCCCCGCGCACCGTTTTTTTCTACGGCTCCGTAGTTCAATGGATAGAATAAGGGTTTCCGGTACCCTAGATACAGGTTCGATTCCTGTCGGAGCTACCACGGACACTTCCGATTCATACGAAAGGCCTGCTGCGAGCGGGCCTTTGCTTTGCTCTAATTTGGCAGGTGTGTCGTCCCGTTGGCTCCTTTTCCTGTCCACCGTGTTGTTGTTTGCCTGCAGCAGCGAAAGCGAGAACATCTTGGGTACGTTTCGACTCGATGAGCAAGGCAGCTGCGCCAATTGCATTGAAACCGGTCCCCGGGTCATGACCTACCGTGCTGTGGCGGCGGCAGAGGAGCAGCCCCGTTACCGCTTTGAATTCGACGGGGGACAAGGGCACGCTGGTTTCTATCAGCTCGTAGCCACCGACACCTCGGATGTAGGCTTGATTTTGTATCCGGACAGTGCAGGCCCGTTTCACCAGGATGTGTTGGGCCAGGCCATCGTTTCCCAGTACCGTGTGCGCAAGAATGCCATCAAAGCCCCTTGCGGAGGCCTATTCAAGCAGTGCACTTGGAGACCTTGACCGGGCCATCTGGAGCGGGTCAGGGCGTACTCGATCAGGGCTTCCTCTTGGGACATTGAAGTTTGTCATTGCCCGTAGGGACTAAAGTCATTTCCGTGCGGCCATGTGGGGGGCACTTTGGCTGCAACCTTTTAGCTACGCCCCATGTCACATCCATTGCACACGCTGCTTTTGCAGCAACTCTTCCAAGATTCAGGTCTGGTCCATGACGGTTACTTCGAGCAGTTGCGTGCCCGGGAGTTCGCACGTCTCGACCGTGAGCAACACATCTATCTCGACTACACGGGGGGTGGGCTTCACGCCTCCAGTCAGGTGGCCCGTCACATGGAGCACCTCTTGACCGGTGTGCACGGAAATCCGCACTCGATCAACCCGACATCCCAAGCCTCTACCGATGCAGTGGAGTCGGCACGCAGCAAGGTGCTGGCGTTCTTCAATGCCACCGAAGACTACCACTGCATCTTCACACCCAACGCATCGGGAGCACTCAAAATCGTAGGCGAATGCTATCCCTTCGGAGACGACGGCACGTTCCTCCTGACGGCAGACAACCACAATTCGGTCAATGGCATCCGTGAATTCTGCGCCAAGAAGGGGGGAACTTTTCACTACGCACCGATCCAAAAGGACCTGACGCTCAGTGCTGCAGCCTTGCGAGAGGGGTTGAAGGGGTTTGAGGGACGCAACAAGTTGTTTGCCTTTCCCGCCCAGTCCAATGTCTCAGGCGTGCGTCATTCCCTCAAGTGGATCAAACGCGCGAAGAAGCGCGGATGGGATGTACTCCTCGATGCGGCCGCATTCGTTCCCACTTCTCCGTTGGACCTCAAGTCGGTACAGCCCGATTTCGTCTCGGTTTCCTTCTATAAGATCTTCGGATTCCCCACCGGTTTGGGCGCTCTGCTCGTGCGCAAGGATGCCTTTGAAAAGCTGGAGAAGCCCTGGTACGCAGGAGGCAACATCACGCTGTCCAGCGTGGGAGGGGCCAATCGGTTCATGCACGACGATCACCAGCGCTTTGAGGATGGCACGGTCAATTATTTGGACATACCGGCCATCCAGAACGGACTGGAGTTTATCGAGCAGGTGGGCATGCCCCGCCTCAAGGAGCGCGTGGACGCGCTTTCCATCTACCTCCATGCGAGGTTGAAGTCCCTGCGCCACAGCAATGGAACGCCTTTGCTCCGCCTATACGGGCCGGCGGATCGCAAGTCTTGTGGAGGCACCATTGCCATGAATTTCCAGGATGCTGAAGGCCACCTCATTCCCACGATGACCGTCGAGAATGCCGCCAGTGAGAAGCGGATTTCGCTCAGGACGGGCTGCTTCTGCAACCCGGGAATCGACGAAGCCAATCACGGAATCGCAGCTTCCGAACTCGAAGTCTATTTCGGCTCTAGAGAAAAGGGCGACTATTACGATTTCATCGACTTCAGCGGCATCCGTCGCGGCGCCGTCCGGGTGTCCGTAGGCATCGCTACCCACCGCGCCGACCTCGAGCAGTTCGTGGCCTTCGCCGCTTCTTTCGTGAAGTAAACGGGGGTCAGCAGCAGCTCAATTCAAATTCTGGCGATGTGAAGCTTCGGGGGTACTTATTTTGGAGATCCCAAAGTGCGAAGCACACGACCCATACTACTTCCGATCGCCTTCTTGTTGGCCGCTAATGATTGAGAATCGAGTTCTCCCTTTTGGTAAAGGCGCCATGTACGGTCTACCCACGTTCTGAATTCTTCGAACCCACTTTGGTCGTACACCCGATGGTACTCGTATGGAACCGTCATGATGCTAGGGTGATACTCCTGCAGCAATTGGATAAATCGATTCTCCAGCGCGTTCGAAGAGATTTTGGGATTTCTGTTGACCCGGGTATCATCGTAGCGACAACGAAATCCCACCATGAAGATGAAGAGCTTCCTACACTGAACATCCTTGATGTTGAGAATGGACCAAAGTACTTGAAACGCAAGGCTTATAACGGAGAAAGACATAGTAGCCGCAATCGAGGTAAGACCAATTATTACCTTCACTACGGCCACGAAATTGAAGGGTTTCAATTTCGTTTCTATCAGAATTGAAGCCGTACGATTAGCTTGACAGCCAAATCGTGCTTATGGTTTCCTTTTCATCAGCCTATCTGAAGGATCGCAGTCTTTTGGAGATGGCTTTATTTCTCGTCTTGGGTTTGGCGATCGGAATTGCTGAAATCCCTGCCCAAGTCTTTCCGAGCGCAATTGAGTTGACGGTGCTGGGCAATGTGCAGGACGGGGGGTATCCGCACATCGGGTGCCAGCGGGAGGACTGCAGAAACCTGTTCCTCCGGCCTGCGGGCACGCACCAGGTTGTGTGCCTGGGGGTGGTGGATTCCTCCGCGGGCAAGCAGTTCCTGTTTGAGGCAACGCCCGATGCGGCGCGCCAGTCGTTCCAATTGGCTTCCTTGCCTGGAGCGCACGAGGGGATGCCCGATGGCATCTTCCTTACGCACGCCCACTGGGGGCATTACACGGGATTGGGTCTGTTGGGCCGTGAAGCCAAGGGGGCCAATGGGGTGGAAGTCTTTGCCATGCCGAGGCTGCGGACTTTTTTGGAGGAAAACGGACCTTGGAGCCAATTGGTTGAGTTGGGCAACATCGCCTTGACCACCGTGCAGGCCAATCGATCTATGGAGGTGAGCCAAGGACTGAAGGTGACGCCGTTCAGGGTGCCGCACCGCGATGAATTTTCCGAGACCGTGGGCTACCGCATCGAGGGGCCGAACCGCAGCGCCTTGTTCATCCCGGACATCGACAAGTGGTCCAAATGGGACCGCAGCCTGGCCGATGCCGTCGCTGGAGTCGACTACGCCTTCTTGGACGGCACCTTTCATGACGGAGCGGAGCTGGGCCACCGCGACATGGCGGAGGTGCCGCATCCCTTCATCGTGGAGAGCCTGCAATTGATGTCAGACTGGCCGGATGCAGAGCGCGACAAGGTGTACTTCATCCACCTGAACCACACCAATCCGCTGCTCAAACCTCAGTCAGAGGACAGCAGGAATGTGGAGGCCGCCGGGTGTCATGTGGCCCGGTACGGAGACCGATTCCAGCTCTAGTGGCCCGATGCCTTACCCTTTAGGAAGGAGGGGCGCTTAAAGGGAAGCACTTTGCCAATTCGGTCAAATCCGAAGGGGCACCGCGGGGTCTCGTGCTGGTTCTCCAAATGGAACGGGTCGCTGGGACGTTGTGAACTTCCCATTTCGCTGACTTCGTGGCGCGCAGCAACGTCGGCAGCAGGACCGGCCTGGTAGAAGAAGTTCGTGTGGGCCTCTACATTATTGTCGAAGTCGCGGTGGAATTGCGGACTCAGCGATCCAGAAATCGGAGGGGTCAACCAGGACCAATCGCCCTTCAGTTTGCGGCCGGCCTTGTCTTCAATCTTGCAGAACCGTTCGAACTGGGCTCCCAATTCGTGATGGTCGCCGATGCGGAATCCCGCCCGGTCAAAACTGTGGAGGACGGCTTGGTTGATGGCGATCAGCGCGTGGTCTTTCCAAAGCGTGCGCTGGGATGAGGTGTCCAGGCCCATGGCAGTGCCTATGGTCTCGAGAAGGTCATAGCGTTCTGGGTCACAGAAGTTGCGCGCAGCGATTTCCGTACCCATGTACCAACCGTTGAATGGGGCGCAAGGGTAAGTAATGCCGCCGATAACCAGCGCCATTTCACTGATGAGTGGGATGGCATACCAACGAAGGCCCATCGCATCGATGCCAGGGTAATCCGGGTGGGTGATGTCGACCTCGGGGAACTGTTCGGGATGCGCTGCGAAATGATCTACCGGGGCACATTCCTCGTCGTGTATCCATACAGACCAGGGAAGGGGGGTGTAGGCCGTTTGTGATTTTGGCTCCCAGCCTTTGTCCAGCATGCGTTGGGTGAATTCCACGGAATGGGGATCGCCCAAAATGGAGCCGTCTTCCTGCTTGAACCCCGCATATCGCAACAATTGATGGTTGGCAATGCGAACCGCATCCGCCTGATTCGGCCGGCCGGGAGTGCGGGGTGCAAAAACGGTAATCACGCTTTGTATGGCCCCATCCTGCCATGCCATGTCCAGGTGTTGACCGAGGGCGCGGACCACACCGGCATGGTCTTGCGTATTTCGGCAGTCCTGGACTTTCAGTGAGCGCCACATATGTCGACCGATACAACGGTTGCTGGCGCGCCACGCCCATTGGACACCGAATTGGAGCTCCTCTGATGTATGGGTATAGGTCCCGGTACGTTCGATCTCCTCGGAGATGGCTTGCAGTCGGGTTTCAATGGCCTTCTCATTCATGGCATACCGGTTATCGGCTGCCATGTCCATGATGAATGCATGGGCCTGCGACATCAGAGGGGAGGTCACATGAGGTGAAGAAAAAGTCATGGGCAATTCAATTTAAGGCCGTCTGGCAAGAGGCGAAGCCAAAAGGTGAACCAATGGCCGGGTTGCGGCCTTGACTACCGTCAACGAAAGGAATGACTTTTGTCAAAGCTGGGGCGCTGCCTGTTTTGGATGCTTGAGATTTTTAGGCAAATTCTATGCCCTTTAGGCCGTCCATTTCGCATTCAGAATGGATTTTAGCATCATGATTGATCGCTATCTCTCTTTGAATGGCGCCGTCGGCGCCGAGCTCCAGCAGTCATTGTCCCCAGCCGATGCCGTCGCCCTGCTGAAAGACGGCGTACGCCGTTCGACATCGGGCGAAGGCAGTGACCGAGACCGGGCAGCCCTGCTGAAGGATGCGGCAGGTGGTCAGTACCCCTATGCGGTGGTGCTTTCCTGCATCGACAGCCGTGCTCCAGTGGAACAAATTTTTGACGCGGCTTCCGGCGACCTCTTCGTGGCGCGTGTGGCCGGCAACGTGGCCTCACCTGATCTGATCGCCAGCCTGGAATACGCGACCAAGTACGCCGGCAGCAAGGCCATCCTCGTCCTTGGACACACCCGTTGTGGTGCGGTGAAAGGGGCATGGGCCGGTTTGGAAGACGGTCATTTGACCGGTCTCCTCGGCCGCATCCAGCCCGCCGTGGCCGCGACCAAGGCGGAAGTGGGAGAGGAGGACAGCGCATCCAATCTGGACCGTTGCTCCACCGTCAATGTGAAGGAGACCGTGGCTGCCCTGCGCAAGGAGAGCGCCATCCTCGCCGGATTGGAAGCCGAAGGCAAGATTGCCATCGTGGGCGGCGTCTACGATGTCGCCACAGGCGAAGTCGCTTGGGTCGACTGATGCGCTTCAGCGGATGACCTTGAAGGTCTTCCGTGATTTTTCCGTTTGAATTTCGAGCAGGCCGGCATTCCACCGGCCTGTTTCTATGGTGCCGTTCTGTGAACGGCCTGAATTCAAAACGCGGCCGGACCAATCGAGGAGCTTCCATTGGCAAGCTCCCGACAAACCATCAATGCGCCAACCGCTGGCTGTGGGCCTGCACGTCCATTCCACCGTTGGTGTGGCATCCAATCCGCTCGTGCCGACGGTTCCGCTTCGGTAGTGGATTTCATTGCCCGACGAACGCTGGTACACGAGGTGAACGACTCCACCGGCCGTGCGGATGACCGGACGTCGGCTGTGACCGGATAAGTCGGCCGTGGCATTCGTTGTCTGAAGGGGCCATTGGGCCATGCCCGCAGCATCATTGCTGCCCACCGCGGTGATGATGTCGTAGCCTCCGTCATTGCGTTCCCAAGCCACCACAGCAAAGTCGGCATCCGCATCGATGGAGGGGTTGTTTTCCGTAAAGTCCTGTCCGGGGTCGATGCGGTCTGTTCCGCTCAACGTCCAAGCCTCCGGATCGATGGTGCTCCAATGGGTCCGGGCGCCGTCTCCTGCTGCGGACATGAAGACCGCTGCGATCTGACCGTCCCCCAGGACCGCAACTTCTGCCTCCGAGGCCGGACAGGAGTTGATCAGCCAGTCCGTTTCATCCACATCGAGGGACCCTGTCCAGGCGCCGTAAGTATCGGTACGGGCGAGCTGGAAATCGCGGATGTTGTTGTTGTTGTTGCGCACCAGGTTGTATTGGCGCCCGTCCAACAGGAAGGGCATCGAGGCGCAGCACTCGCAGACGGCATCCCCGGGAATCTCGGCGCTGGCATCGACCGCTGCGGAGAATCCACCGGTTGACGCATTCCAATTGAGGACGCCTTCCAAGGCGGGCGCATTGCCCCATTTCAGCGCTACCCAAGGGTTGTCGCTGGCATCAAAGGCGGGGACGGGCATGAAGTGGTCCTCCGTGGCGCCGGGTGAAACGGGAATGGGCTCGCCCCATGTCTGTCCCCCGTCCTCTGAGAGGACGACGCGTCCTCCGGTGGCCCATTGACCTGAAATCTGATAACCAACGGCCACCTTGTTGCCGGAAACCGCCATGCGGGGACCTTCGGAGTCGTTGATGAACAGCCCGGTTTCTGCGGTGACTTGCACCGGAGCGTCGAAACTGCTGCCATTCCATCGTGTGCAATACAGCCCCCCATTGCTCCCGGATTTGCCGTGCAGGAGGATGGGGTGGCCATCCGCATCTAGTTCCATCCTGAGGTTGGTGTATCCAAATTCCGACGCGTCAAGGGCAACCAGCTCCGACCAACTGATGACCGGTGTCTGCCCCGTTGCTGTGAGGAATGAGAACATCAGAAAGAAAGCATGAAATAGGCGCATGGGGTGAAGTTAATCAGGTGTGGAAGACGGTGGAAGTTTGCAGGGTCGGATTGTGGAAGGGGGGCTCGAGATTTTGTTACTTGGGTTCATGAACAATATCTCCTCTCTGGCAGGGGCGGCGCTCGCCCTTCTTCTTTCAGCGGGCATGTCCCACGCCCAAACCTTGAGCTGTGCCGAAGTTCAAGGGGAGACCGAGGTGAGTCCTTACGAAGGGGAGGAGGTCACGGTATCAGGCAAGGTCACGGTGTTTTACGGTGACATGTGGTACCTCCAGGATGGCTTCGGTGCTTGGAACGGCCTCTACTGCGTGGGTCCCGATGTGGTGATCGATGCGAATCCTCCTTGGTGGAACGCCCCCCGGCAGCCGGAAGTGGGAGATGTGCTCGAATTGACCGGAACGGTGGTCGAACAGGATGGCAACACGCAACTCGTGGACATCACCGATTTCGTCTTCGTTGACTTCTGGAATGCCACCGCTGCCGGTACCGCCGTTACAGTGGACGGACTGGCCGATGAAAGCCTGGAGGGTACGCGCGTGAGACTGGATCCGGTCACGGTGGAGACGGCGCCGGATATGAACGGTATGTGGACGGTCTCCGATGCAACGGGAACCGCCACGGTTCTGGGTGTCGATACCGACGACCCCTCGGGGAATGAGGATGTTGATGGCCCCACGCCCGGCGATGTGTACCGCGTTTATGGCGCCCTGCGTCAAATCGGCGAGGAGTATATCATCGACCTTGGCGACATCGACACACTGTCCCTCGTGGTTGACGTGCCCGATTTGGCGCCGGTGGAATGGAGCATTGCACCGAATCCGGCTCAGGATTTCACCCGCATCAGCGGATTGCAAGGGGTTTTCCAATGGGTGCTGACCGACGCGCTGGGCCGTCCCCAGAAGGCTGGAAAAACAGAAGGGGAATGTGTCCTGACCCTTGACGGCATCTCCTCAGGTCGGTACACCCTCCATGTCAGCGGGGCCTTCGGAAAGGCGCGCCGCACGCTCATCGTTCAGTAATTCGTCCTGGCGAGGGGGGAGGCCTTCGCCCGTCAACGGAATCAGTCCTCGATGGACTCGATGTAGTCCTGGTTCTCGCGGACGCGCTGCATGGGGTTTCCTGAAGAGCGACTGTAGCTCCGGGTGGCGTTGTTGTACAGGTCGATGCGTTGCGGGCGCACGTTCCGTGGCCATGCGTTGTTCGACAAGTCCGTATCGGCCGTTTCGAGGTAGGGATCCAGGGTAATGGATACCGCCTCCTTGGGGGTCACGAAGACCTTGGTGACTTCTTTTCCACCCTTGCGCCAGATCTCGGCGGGCACCCGGCGCACATCCATGGTGCCATCCTCGTAGGTAAAGCCCACGATAACCGGCATGACAAGGCCTCCGATGTTTTCGAAGGTCAGCTGGTAGAAGTGCTTGCCTGAGGAAAGCATCTTGAGTTCGTCCTCGTCGAGTTTGGCGACGTATTCGCGGTACTCCTTGCGCTCGATTTCCATGACGTCATAGGGGTCCACGGTCGTGTAGTGGTCATTGAGCTCGGGACGCTCCTCCAACCGGCTGACGGGGATGTACTCCTTGTCGCGTTCCAGAGAGATGTCCATGGGCTCTGCTTCCTTCTCAGAGCGGGCCAAAGCCTTTTCCACTGCGGGATCCCCAGTGGAAATCTGGTACCATTGGATGTCCTTCAACGACAGGTCAACGTGGTCGTTGGTGTAGAACCAGCCGCGCCAGAACCAGTCGAGGTCCACGCTGGAGGCATCCTCCATGGTGCGGAACAGGTCGGCGGGGGTGGGGCGCTTGAAGGCCCATCGACGGCCGTACTCCTTGAAGGCGTAGTCAAACAATTCACGCCCCATGACCGTCTCGCGCAGAATATTCAGCGCAGTGGCGGGCTTTCCATAGGCGTTGGGGCCGAATTGGAAGATGCTCTCCGAGTTGGTCATGATGGGCGAGATCCGCTTCGGGTCACCGCCCATGTAGTCCGTGATGTTGCGGGCAGGTCCGCGGCGGGTGGGGTAGTTGCGGTCAAACTCCTTCTCTGCGAGGTACTGCACGAAGGTGTTGAGTCCCTCGTCCATCCACGTCCACTGGCGCTCATCCGAGTTGATGATCATGGGGTAGAAGTTGTGGCCCACCTCGTGGATGATCACCGAAATCATGCCGTGCTTGGTGCGTGCACTGTAGGTTCCATCCGGCTCAGGACGTCCTCCATTGAAACAGATCATGGGGTACTCCATGCCAATCCACTTGGTGTGGACGCTGATGGCGACGGGGTAGGGATACTCACAGGCGAATTCCGAGTAAGTCTCCAGGGTCTGGGCGACGGCTTCGGTGCTGTACTGTTCCCAGAGCGGGTTGCCCTCCTTGGGGAAGTAGCTCATCGCCAGCGGAGTGTTGTTCTCAAGGGGCACCGCCATGGCGTCCCAAATGAACTTCCGGCTGGAAGCGAAGGCGAAGTCCCGCACGTTTTCGGCCTTGAAACGCCAAGTGGCCAGGCTCTTCTCCTTGGTTTTCTCGTTTTCACGGGCTTCTTCCTCGGTGACGATGAGGACAGGTCGGTCTGCAGTCTTGGCTTCCTCCAGGCGGTTGCGTTGTGCGGCGGTCAGCACCTCTTTGGGGTTCTGCAATACGCCGGTAGAGCCTACGATGTGATCGCCGGGCACGGTAATGCTGACGTCATAGTCGCCGAATTCGAGGGTGAATTCTCCGCTGCCCAGGAATTGCTTGTTCTGCCATCCCATGCGGTCGTAGTAGGCGCAGAGGCGCGGGAAGAACTGGGCGATGGTGTAGAGGTAGTTGTCTTCTTCCTCGAAGTACTCATATCCGCTGCGTCCGCCGATGGCCAGGCGGTCATTGATGTTGTACCACCAGTCGATCTGGAAGGTGAATTTGCCGCCCGGAGCGAGAGGCTTTGGCAGGTCAACCCGCATCATCGTTTGGTTGATGGTGTGGTCCAATGTCCTGCCGCCGGCGTCCTTGACCGCCTCGATCTTGAACCCACCATCGAAATCGGGCTCGAGCTCCGCCATGCGGTCAAAATCCATGCGGTCCTCCATGAAGCCCTCCTTGATCATGTGGCTGTCCGAGTCGAGGTCCCGCACGTTTTGATCGAGCTGGACCCATAGGTAGCGCAGCTCATCTGGGCTGTTGTTGACGTAAGTGATGGTCTCCTTGCCGTCGATGCGCTGGGCACCGTCGTCCAAGCGGATGTCCATGACGTAGTCGACCTGCTGTTGCCAGTAAGCGTGTCCGGGGGCACCGCTTGCCGCGCGAACACTGTTGGGCGTGGGAAGCACGTCGTACAGCTGACGGAAAGGGTTGTCGTTGGTGTTGCCCTCCAACTGGGAGAATCCTTGAAAAGGAAGAGCTGCCCAAATGGCGAGGAAGGGAGCGAAACGGATGCAGGAATGCATGAGTCGGTTCATCGGGTTCAATGGAGTTCGGGTCGGGAAGGCCCGCAGGTCTTCTGCAATTTACAACCCGGACGTGATGTAGCTTGCCGCAACATGAAAGGACTGATTTTCATCTTGGCCAGCGGGCTGATTTTTGGCGTTTCGGCACATGATGCGCATGCGCTGCCAAACGGGTTTGAGCTTTTTGAGTCTTGTGAGGCGGCGGGTCATCCCGACCATGGAGCATCTTTCTTGGAGCAATGGGTGGGCCAGTGGATCATCCTCGAAGGGGAGCAAGTCGTGAAGCAGTTGAGGTGCTACGAAGATGGCCGTTTCGGATTCCTTTCCGATGGCGAATGGAAAGCAGGGAGTTATGTCATTCTCAGGACGGACGAGCGGAGCAAAGGTGTTCTAAGGCTGGAGTACTATGTGGACGGCAACCTCCATCTTCAGGAAATCCGCTGTGAGATCCATTTCGAAGAGGGCCACGGTGACCATGACGGTTCCGGCAGTGACCACCCTCATGCAGAAGGTGAGAATCAAGATCACGGTGAAGGGCATCACCATGAGTACATGCGGATTGAAGTGCTACAGGGGGCAGAACAGGCCTTGGATATGGCGGGAGATTACCTCCATCGCCACTGAGCCAGGCGGCCGCAGCCGCTCATGACCAACGAGTGATGGTTTGGCCCTCAGGCCATCCGACTGGATCAGTCGTTGAAGGTCAACTTCTGCTGGAAGCCGGATTGCGGCAAACGCAGAATGTAAACTCCTGGGCCCAACGGGACTTCATTCCAACCCGCTGCCGTCCCTTGTGTGACTACCCGTCCGGTCACATCGAGCATGGACCAAGGTTGTCCCATGCAAGAGGCGCATTGTAGACCAAATCCACCGAGGGACTGACTAACCAACACTTCCGAGGACAGGGACATCCCTACACCCAGCACTGACTCGGCAGAGAAGGGTGAGGAGCCGTTCTCAATCTCAAAGAGGTCGCATAGGCCGTCTCCATCGGTATCGATGCCATAGGGCGAGCAGATATCGTCAGGGTCCGATCCCATCACGATTTCTTCCATATCGCACAGTCCATCTGAGTCGCTATCCGTGCTGATGGGCTCACATGGATTCAAGTCGGACCATCCTGAAGCCGTTTCCATCCCGGAACACCAACCGTCACCGTCCACATCCAAATCGTTTGGATCACACGCGTCTTCTGCATTCCATCCTTCGATGTTCTCGAGCATGTCGCAGAAACCATCACCATCCGCGTCTTCACCATAGGGAGCGCAAGGGTCTTCTATGCTGGATCCGATGACCGTTTCAATCTGGTCGCACAGACCGTCACCATCGGTGTCCACTCCGAGGGGGTCGCATGTGTCGTTGGGATTTGTGCCGTTGGCCAATTCCGCGCTGTCACAAATGCCATCCATGTCGGAGTCTGAAAAATCCGGACTGCAAGGGTCGTTCATATCCGAGCCCAAAATTGCCTCTTCGGAGTCGCAATAGCCATCTCCATCACTATCCGAAGCTGCGGGGGAGCATGCGTTGTAAGGGTTTGACCCCAACAGCTCTTCCTCTACATCGCAAAAACCGTCTCCATCAGTGTCCAGATAAAAAGGGTCACAAGGGTTGTTCGGATCGGACGCAATGAGCTGTTCCATGGCGTCACATGCTCCATCGCCATCGGAATCTTCCAAACCCTCATCTCCGAGATCACAGGGGTTGAAGGGGTCTGTGCCCAGCTCTAATTCGGCAGCATCACAAGTGCCATCTCCGTCAGAGTCCGGGGCATCTTCACTGCAGAGGACCTCTGAATTTGCCACCAGCAAGCACCCGGCTTCAGATTCAATCGGAGCCTCCAAGAGACCTTCCAAGAGTTCTCGGTTGGACTCCTCATTCAGGTGGATTCCCAACCAATCGGCCCGATCCACCACAATTCCATCACAATCGAACACCACCAATCCCGCAGGACGGAGGAAGAAGTTTGAATAGATCAAATTGTCGGGGGAATCGATTAAAAAATCGTCCCATGGGAATTGCCATTGATTGGTGGAACCTGGCCCCATGTTGTCAATGACCATTTGCGCTGCATCAATTCTGTCCTGAACAATGCGGTGCTGATTCAGGTACTGACCGTCGGGTCCAGCGATGGGAAAGGCAGGACAATTGGAAGGACAATTCTCCAAATCCAAAGCGTGGGCCTCGGCTACATACACCGGAATCCAATTGAAATCGTTCAGGTGCAGATTGACCCATTCGATGACCACCGGCGAGACGGCGGGGTCCCAATCATTCTGGAACCGCACACAAGTCGCAGACCCATTGAAAATGATGGTAGGCTTTTCGGGATCTACCTCGTTCGAGAGAAGAAACTCCTCTCCCGACAGGTTCCACAGGTGGAAATCACCAACGGTGTCTCCAATCGCATAGCCTCCGTCAAATTCGTTGAGCTCTCCGCTGTAGGGAACTGAATCGATACTGTCTGTCGGAAGAGGTTGCTCGTCGAGACCTAACCATACGAAGTGCTCGTTCTGTCCGAAAGAGGCGCTGCTGATGGCAGCGAGCAGAAGCAAAATGGAGTAAGAGCGACTCATTTCAGGGTGCAAAGAAAACTGTTCACGCAATAGAGGGTTGCATGTCCGTTCAACCTTTTGTAGCCGTGGATGTTCAAACGCACTTAAATGGGTGTCAAATCAGGGGTATGAACCCATCCTGTGTTGCCATTGGCCAAACGAATCTGTACCCAGGCTTCTTCTCCTCGGATGATTTCTACCACCGTTCCTTCATGAAGGACAAACAAGTCGGAGGACTCCGGTCCATCGGAAGGGCTGCTTTTGACCTCAATCCTGGGCGCCATGATGACAGCACCTTCATCTGATCGACTGCGCAAATGGGTTTCCCGGCTTAAAAAGCCGAGCGCCATGCCGAGGGCTGCCAGCACAGGCCCCGCGATGATCAATAACCGACGTGTGGCGACATCGGAAAGGAAAATGCGCAAAACCAACAACAGGAAAGCCAAGAACCAGAAGAGGATTGAACCGACCGTCCACCCCGTCAATCGGTGTTGAGCCGTCAATTCGCTCCAAAGCGGCGCCAGTGCGATTTCGGGAAGTTCCTCAATTCGATCGACCACCGCAGATTTTGCCAACAGGAGGTTGGCCTGCAGGTCGTCGTCACTGGGCCGAATGCGCCTCGCTCTTTCGAAGTGCAGAATGCTCGGTCCAATTCTGCCCGACTTGTAGTTTGCCACTCCCAAGTTGTACTCCAATTCAAAAGAGGTCCATTCCTGGGCGACTTGCCCGTACAGTTCAATGGCGGCATCGAATTCGCCCTCGAGATAAGCTGCATTTCCAGCTTGGAACTTTTCCGCGGCTGCAGGAGCATCCGGCGCAGCCCACAAAACCTGTGTTCCCAATATCCCCCCGAGCAACAATAGGGTGCTCAAGGCCCCCTTTCCATTGGATTTGAGGCCGGTGCGTTCCAGCGCTTGAGCAGCCTGCCCCAATTGGTCAGCCACATCCGCGGCGTCGGGTGCACCTGGAGCGAAACGCCCACGATCCAATGTGGTCAGAAGCTGCATCCATTGCTCAACCACCGCAGGAGCCCGATGGGAAAGAGCGGCTTTATAGCGGTCCATGGAAGCGTCGCTTTGGGAAATACCGAGTTGGCCTTGCAGATAGGCGTGGGCGGCTTCGCCGAGCGCGTCGAAGGCGCCTTTTCCGGAACGGGCGTCCGCGAGGGCGGCCTTGAGCTGGACCTTGCTCTTCTTCTTCCGTACCAATCCCGGGTCGGATTCCTCCCTTTCCTTCCGCCGTCTCCAGAATGCGAAAAACACCAGCATGACAGGTGGAAAGCTCCAGAGCGACATGTGCAGGAAGCCTCCGTAAAAGGGAATGGACTTGGGTTTCAATTCGGTTTCTGTCCGGATGAACCGCATGTCCCGGGTCAGGATGGTGACATCCGTCTTGCTGTTGAATCCAAATGAAGGCCCCTCGGTTCCTTCCTGTCCAGACACCTCCAGAACGATGGGACGCGCCTCCAACGTGACGAAACGATCCAGTGCCCAGTCGAAATGGGTCATCTCAGGCAAGCCGACTTCATATCGACCCGGAGACCGGGGAATGACGAGATAGGTCATCGTCCTTCGACCGCGTTGCCCCTTCAGGTCGGTGGTGATTCTATCTGCGATTTCGGGGTCGAAAACTTCGAGGTCTTTGGGCCACTCCACATCCGGTGCGCCAATCAACGGCAGGTTACCCTTGCCTTTGAATTCAAGGACCAGGTTGACGGCCTCATTGGTGACAGGCTCTTTGTCGCCCTCCATTTTCCAGGTCACCGTCAATTGCTCGAAGGACCCGAGAGACGACGTGGGGGAGGGGGAAGGGAGGGCTTTCACTTCAATGGTGACGGCATTGGCTGTCGACGCTACCGGGCGCGTATTGAAAAAGGACACGCGTTGCTGGGCGTCCACATGAAAACCGCTGATCTCGAGAGGACCCGTGCGCGTGGGATACAGGATATCGGTGCGCACGGTGGCCACCTGCACCCTCCGTCCATCTACGATGTTATTCTCCCAGCGAGGGTCTTCTCCATCCACCGTCTCTTTCCACGCTCCAGACAGCTCTGGGAAAGTGTAGTTCCGCACGTCGACCGCCTCCATTCGATTGAAAATGCGGTATTGGACCCGAACGGGTTCACCGATGTGCACCGACTTCTTGTCCACTTCAATGACCGCTTCAAAGGGAGAGGCAGCCCGTGCTGCATTGCTTCCTTTTTGGACGACCTTCAATATGACGGGCTCCGTGCGGAGCGTCTCTTTTTGGGTCTTGAACTCAATGCTGGGAATCCTGAGCGTCCCCGGCTTGGAAGCCATCACCGTATAGGTGTAGCTACGCTTGGACGACATGGAGCCATTAACAATCTGTGTGCTGGTCGATGTACTGGGGCCACTGAGATAGCGCAGCCCTGCAATGTTGGGCGGTTTTTGCAAGGCCATATTGGCATCGCTGAATTCGAAAGTCAATCGAAAACCCTGCCCCGCCACGACGGGATTCCGGTCCAGCAATACGGCTGCTGTTCCCTGCGCCATGGATTGAAGGGTCCCTCCAAGGATCACCATCGTCAGCCACAGCCGGCAGTATGCCCCCCAGCGCGTTGGGATGTACGTCGCAATTGCCATTACCAGTCCTTCTCGATTTTGGTCTTCTTGCCCTTGTTTCGCTTGGCGTTCTCCTGCGCCTGCAATTTGGCACGCAACGCGGCTTCATTGCGTTCGAGCATGTCCAAGATGCGTTCCGCATCTGCCGCTTGGATTTTGCCCTCTTGTGGTTCCTCTGGAGAAGCTTCTGGGTCCCCCGGTGGCGAGGATTCTTCACCCTCCTGCGGGTCCTCCGAAGGGTCGCTGTTCTCTTGGCCTTCCTCGTTCTCGTCCCCTTCTCCTTGCTGTTGGTCTTCTCCTTCCTCGCCTTCCGGGTCCTGCTCTCCGTCATCGGGGTTTTGCTGGTCCTCCTTTTCCCCGTCCTGGTTCTCTTGTGATTCTCCGTCCTGTTTCTCTTGCTCCTCGCTGTCTTCCTGATTCTGATCCTCTCCGCTCTCCTGCTGTTGCTGCTCTTCCTGCTGCTGACGCATGGCCATGGCCAGGTTCAGATTGTAGCGGGTTTCCGCGTCATTCGGATCCATTCGAAGGGATGTCTTGTATGCCTCAATAGCGCCTTCCACGTCCTCCGAACCGAGCAGTAGGTTGCCCACATTGTTCCAGGCATCTGATTTTACTCCCCGGTCTTCTGATTGCATCGCCGCACGCTGGAATGCCTTCAGCGCGCCATCGTTGTTCCCTTCTCCCGCCAAGGCCATTCCTCTGTTGAGGGCGATTTGTCCCGATTTCGCACCATTCCAACCCTCTGCCGCACCGAACAAGCTGTCCGCCAGAGCATAATTCCTCTCGAGCATGGCCTCTGTGCCCGCGACCGCTTCCGCTTTGGTGCCGGTCTCCAGCCGGGATTGGGCGGAGACTTCACTTTGAACCATGAACAGAAGCAGAACCGCGGCCAATGCGGATTTTCTCATGGGAGAGGAGGGCCAAATGGCTTCCAGCATGAGGAGAATCCAGCCGGCCAGGAAAAACCAAGGGAAGTGGTGGACATAGTCTGTGTACGCCACCTTGCTCGTCTCTCCGGTATCGAGGTCGATGAGGCTCTCCAGGAAAGGGTCGAGGTCCACAAAACCCGTATTGGCCCTGACGTAGGTGCCATTGCCCGCTTCCGCCATGGCGACGAGCATGCGTTCGTCGAGTGTAGAAACTACGGGCTGTCCAGCGCCATCCTCCTTGTAGCCGGTTTGGCGTCCATAGCGGTCAAATTCGGGAATCGGACCGCCACCCTCACTGGCCATTCCCAGGGCGTGTACTTGGATGCTTTCGTTTGCAGCTTCACCGGCGCGGGCCAGCGCATCGTCTTCGTGGTTTTCCCCGTCCGTCAGAATGAGGATCACCCGGCTCGCCTGGCTCTCGGAATCAAAGGACTCTTGGCACAGCTCGATGGCAGAGCCAATGGCGGTTCCCTGCACCGGGATGGCATCCGGTCCAATGGCGTCGAGAAAGAGCTTGACCGCTGAGAGGTCCAGCGTCAAGGGAGCCTGCACGTAGGCATCACCGGCAAAGACCACCAGCCCGGCACGGTCACCATCCAGTCGGGCCACCACGCGCTCGATGGTGCGCTTGGCGAGATCGAGTCGGGACATCCCCAAGTCCTCGGTCATCATGGAGCGGCTGACGTCCAGGGCCATCATGATGTCCACCCCTTTGGCTTCGACCTCTTTTAGTCGGGTGCCCATTTTAGGAGCCAGCATACCCATGGCCATGAGCGCCACCCCTGTTCGCCAGAGCAGGAACTTCCAAACCGATCGGCGGGGCCGGGCCTCAGGCCAGAGGGTGTGCGCCAGTTCCAAGTCAATCGACCGGGCCATCCTTCTTTGCTTCCAGCGGTAATGTCCCGCAAACAGGAGAAGTGCCGCCAGAGGAATGAGCAGGGCAGGCCATGCCTGCGGCAGGTGCAGTTCAAATTGAGGAGCGACCCTTCGCACCAAGAAGTACATCCCCACCACCAAGGCCCAGAATCCCATTTCGAAAAGGACCAGCCCGGTGACGTGACTGAAGACGCGATATGTTCTCAGCTGAGTCATGGCAAGCTGCGGAACAGAACGTGACGAAGGAGGGCTTCAAACCCGAAAAAGGCAAGGGTCAGCCACCCCAGAATGGGGAATTCCTCGGTGCGCTTGTTGTATCGGAATACATTGAAGCGGGTCTTCTCAAGGGTGTCAATTTCCTCGTAAACCTCTTTCAACTTTGCCCCACTCGTCGCCCGGAAATAGCGACCTCCCGTTTCTTCGGCAATGCGTTGCAGGGTCTCCTCGTCGATGTTCACCTCCACCCAGTCATAGATGAAGCTGCCATCTGGGCGCATCCTCACCGGGCTCTTGGCTTTACCCACCGTTCCGACCCCTACGGTGTAGACCCTGATGGACTCCAATGCGGCAAGCTGGGCCGCGTCCATGGGCTCAATCTGTCCCTTGTTGTTCTCTCCATCGGTGATGAGAATGACCACCTTGCTTTTGGCCTCGCTTTTGCGCAAGCGATTGACAGCGGTAGCCAATCCCATGCCGATGGCCGTGCCGCCTTCCACCATTCCAGTTTCCAGTTCTTCCAAACCGTCCAGCACGACCCGGTGGTCGGTCGTCAAGGGAACGCGGGTAAAGCTTTCGCCTTCGTAGACCACGACTCCGACCCGATCAAAAGGACGGTCTGCCACGAAATCCTGGGCCACTTCCTTCGCCGCCTCCAATCGGTTGGGCCTGAAATCCTTGCTCAGCATGCTGGCCGAAACGTCCATCGCCATGACGATGTCGATGCCCTCGCGGGTCATGTTTTCTATACTCGAAGAGCTCTGGGGCTGGGCCATCACCAGGATGGCAAATCCCATGCCCGCAGTGCGGGCCACGTCTTGCAGCAGGGGCATCCATTGATCCCTCCGGGGCGGAGTCAATTTCAAATGCTGGAGGTTGATCCGAAACGCGGGCCATTCGATGGGCCTAAACACCTTCCAGAGGCTCCAGACCATCAGCGCAGCGAGGAGGACCAATGCATGGGGCCGAGCCCATTCGTAAGTCGCCTGGGCGGTGTACAGCACAGAGAGAATCAGGACCCAAGCCGAAGCCTGAGCCAGTCCTTGTCGCAAACGTGTGCGCGTCATGGCGCCCAACTTATCCATGAGATTCGGGGTTGGGTGATGGCGCTGAAGCGGTGTTTCCCTCTGCTGTCTCGGCCAGGGGGGGCGTGCGCTCCACCCACGCAATGCTCTCGCGGATGACCCTGAGGTGGGCGTCTCCGTCCATATCCTGCTTGGCAAACTTCACCAGGTCGGATCTCTCGAGCAGTGCAAGAATCCACTGCGTTTCCTCCTCTGGCAGTCCTCGAACGGGGGACTGGGTCAGGGTGCGGGACAGTTCATCCGTTGTCCGCTCCAGTGCCTTGACACCAAAAGTGCCCTGAAGGTGAAGCCTGACCGCCTCGGAAAGAACGGCTTGTGCTTCCTTGCCTTCCCCGCGGGTCCAAGGGGCGTCCGCTTCGACGGTGCGCAACATGCGAAGGGCCAACACATGCGCAGGCTCTGATGGAACCTCCGCGGTTTCCTCCACGGCCTCTGCGGTCTCCTTTTCCTTCCATTTGCGGTACGCCCATCTTCCGCCCAGAATCAAAACAGCCAAGGCCAAGATCCAGGGCAGAACTTGTATGAGGCGTTCCCACCAGGTCCAACGGTAGGCCTTGAAGCCCTGCATGGGTTTCGGGGCGGGGTTCTCCTCCAAGAGCATCGGGACGACTTCGACCAGCGCTGCTTGCGTGGACGAAGCAACGCCCCCCGAGTCCTTCAAGGACAGGGGCTCAATCACCTTGGTCCCGGTGTCCCAAGCCATGATGGTCAGGGTTTGCGTGCGGCGCAGGCCGGCCTCGAGAACGGGTGAAGCACTGCTGTCCAGAGGGGACAGTTCGATGACTTCCCAACCTCGGGCCAGTGAATCTCCCACTGCGATGCTCGGCCACTCCCAGTTTCGACCTCCTTCAAGAGGTTCGTCTGAAGTGAGCGTCAACTCAATGGGTTCGCCGACCCCAGCGCTGTCACGGGCGATATCCAGCGCCAAAGTCGGTTGCGTTTGAGCATGCAAGCCGCAAGCCGCGCTCAGCAGTAAAAGGAGGAGGCGCATCTCAGCCACGGCGGTCAAACAACTGCATCAAGGGTTGAACATAGGGCCGTCCCGTATTCAGAACCGTGTGGTCCACACCCGACCGCTTCATCAGGTCCACCAATTCCGATTGGTGCTTTCGTGATGCGGCTTCGAACCGCTTGCGCCATCGGGTGGAGGAGGAGTCGATGAAAGCCACACGGCCCGTTTCGGGGTCGGACACTGCCAGCCAGCCCATGCGAGCGGCTTGGCGTTCAATGTCGTCTTCAAGTTGGAGCGCGACCAGGTCGTGCTTCCGGGCGGTCCGCTTCAAAATATCACCGAAACCACCGTCCTGCAGGTCGCTGATGAGAAAGGCGATGGTGCGTTTCTTCATGGCCCGACCGAAATATTCCAAGGCCTGTCGGATGTCCGTGCTCTTTCCTTCAGGCTCTAGGTCGATGACTTCCCTCACAATCCGCAGGATGTGGCTCCGGCCCTTTTTCGGAGGGATGAACCTTTCGATCCTATCACTGAAGAGAAGGGCGCCAATCTTGTCGTTGTTCTGTCCCGCGGAGAAGGCCAGGACGGCGGCCAGTTCAGCAGCCAGCTCGCGTTTGGACTTTTCGCGGCTGCCCAGCGTTCCCGAAGCACTCACGTCGATGAGCAACATGGCGGTCAGCTCGCGCTCCTCTTCAAAGACCTTCACGTAAGGGGAGCGCATGCGCGCGGTGACGTTCCAATCAATGGTGCGGATTTCATCGCCGTGTTGGTAAGCGCGGTTCTCACTGAATGCCATGCCTCGCCCCTTGAAGGCGCTGTGGTATTCACCGGAGAATATCTGGCTGCTCAGCCCGCGGGCGCGCAATTCCACCCTGCGAACACGTCGGATTAATTCCGAGGCTTCCATCTCAAGGAACCTGTACCTGGTCCAGGATTTCGGTGACAATCTGTTCCTGGCGGATTTCTTCCGCCTCTGCCTCGAAGGTCAGTCCGATGCGGTGGCGCAGTACATCCATGGCGACTGCTCGAATGTCTTCGGGTATGACATAGCCGCGGTGCGCCATGAATGCGCGGGCCTTGCCGGCCAGTGCCAAACCGATGGTGGCGCGCGGAGAGGCTCCGAAGCCGATGAGCGGCCCCAGGTGGCCCATGCCGTGGTTCTCTGGCTTGCGGGTGGCTTGCACAAGCGACACGATGTAGCGCTCGATTTTCTCGTCCATATATACCTCGCGCACGAGTTGACGGGCCGCGAGGATGTCCTTGGGCTTCACCACAGCGCGCACCTCGGGTCGACCGCCGGCCGACACCTGATTGCGCAGGATCATCTGCTCTTCATCCGAAGTGGGATATTCGATGACGGCTTTCAACAGGAACCGATCGACCTGCGCCTCAGGCAGGGGGTAGGTGCCTTCCTGCTCCACCGGATTCTGCGTCGCGAGGACCAAGAAGGGTTGAGGCAAGGGAAAGGTCTCGGATCCGATGGTCACCTGTCGCTCCTGCATGGCCTCGAGCAAGGCACTCTGCACCTTCGCCGGCGCTCGATTGATCTCGTCAGCGAGAACAAAGTGGGCAAAAATCGGACCCTTGCTGACCGTGAATTGTTCCTGCTTCTGGTTGTAGATCATGGTGCCCACCACGTCGGCCGGCAACAGGTCGGGCGTGAATTGGATGCGACTGAAATCCACTGCCACGGCCTTGCTGAGTGTTTGGATGGCCAGGGTCTTTGCCAATCCTGGCACGCCCTCCAGCAATACATGGCCATCGGCCAGAAGTCCCGTAATCAGGGTGTCCACCATGTTGCGTTGGCCGACCAAGGCCTTTCCTACTTCGTGGCGGAGTTCGTCCACGAATCCGCTCGCGTGGCGGATTTTCTCGGTGAGGACCTGGATGTCCGGGCTGCCACTGCCGTTGCCGTTGACGGCTAAGTCCGTGGGGAGGGATGTGCTTTCCATGATGCGCTTTCCATGTCTTCTGCGGCTGCATCCGGGCAGGCCGCTTTCAGGATGTTCAAAAATAAGTGGGGCTTGAGGGGGGGGG
>JBDQOI010000024.1:0-35455 GCA_040261275.1 Flavobacteriales bacterium
GTGTAATGGTAGCACACCGGTTTTTGGTACCGTTTGTCAAGGTTCGAGTCCTTGTGGGGCAACCACGAAAAGCATGACAGAAGTCAATGCAACCGCACGAAGACCGGCACGTCAGTGACCGGTCTTTTTCATTTCGTCCCCACCTTGTGGGTCCAAGCGGTAATCGATGGAACAGGACATCCTCAATCTCATCAACGGTGAATGCGTCCCCGCCTTGAACGGGCAATGGCTGGACAATGTGGAACCCGCCACGGGCGTGGTGTACAGCCGAATCGCACGATCGGGCGCCGAAGATGTGGAAGCCGCTGTGGCCGCCGCCCGCAAGGCATTTCCCGCCTGGCGCGCCTGGGAGCCGGCGCAACGAAGGGCCGTGCTCATGCGGCTCGCAGACAAAATTGCCGAGCACGCAGACATGCTGGCCGAGGCCGAAGCCCGGGACAACGGCAAGCCGATTTCCGTAGCCGCCGCCGTGGACATCCCCCGCGCGGAACACAACCTGCGCTTCTATGCCTCTGCTGCCGAACAGTTTGCCAGCGAAAGCCACACCATGGGCGACGGCACGGTGAACTACACCCTGCGGAAGCCCCTGGGGGTAGTCGGCTGCATCAGTCCGTGGAACCTGCCCCTCTATCTCTTCACCTGGAAAATCGCGCCCGCCCTGGCCAGCGGCAATTGCGTCGTGGCGAAGCCGAGCGAGGTGACCCCGATGACAGCCTACCTGCTCGGAACTTGGGCCAAAGAAGCTGGACTGCCCGATGGGGTCCTCAACATCTTGCAAGGGCTGGGGCCCGAAGTCGGCCAGGCCATGGTGGAGCACCACTATGTGCGGGCCGTCTCATTCACGGGCGGTACGGCCACGGGAGCCGCCATCTCTGCGCTGGCTGCCCCAAAATTCAAGAAGCTCTCCCTCGAGCTCGGCGGTAAGAACGCCACCGTGGTCTTTGACGACTGCGACTTCGACGACGCGGTTTCCACTGCGGTCCGGGCCGCATTCTCCAACCAGGGTCAGATTTGCCTTTGCGGGTCTCGCATCCTCGTGCAAGAGGGCATCTACGACCGTTTCCGCGACGCCATGGTGGCCAAGGTGTCCAAGCTGCGCATCGGCGACCCCTTGGACCCCGCCACCCGCATGGGCGCGGTCGTGTCCCGAGCCCACCGCGACAAGGTGATCGCCGCCATTCAGACCGCGCGCGGCGAGGGGGGACGCATCCTGTGTGGAGGCGGGCGCCACCAACCCGGTGAGCCCCGCATCCGCGATGGTTTCTACGTCCAACCCACCCTGATTGAAGGGCTGGGTCACGATTGTGTCACCAACCGCGAGGAGATTTTCGGACCGGTTGCGACCCTCCAGCCTTTTTCGGACGAGCAGGAAGCGCTGGGCTTGGTGAACTCTACCAAGTACGGACTCTCCGCTTCGGTTTGGACGCGAGATCTCAAGCGCGCGCACCGTTTCGCGGCTGGCATCGACACGGGCATGGTCTGGTTGAATTGCTGGTTGGTTCGGGACCTTCGGACACCGTTTGGCGGAACGCGACATTCCGGTGTCGGTCGGGAAGGCGGCTACCACTCCATGAACTTCTTCACCGAACCGCAAAACGTCTGCGTCAAGCTCTGAACTGCTGAAAGGGGCGCAATCCACATTCATTTGTTGCGTAAGCCCTCTCCACCGCGTGAAGGACAGGCGGCAAGGTGGAGAACTTGGTACCATGAACTTTCGCGCGCCCTTGTCTGCATTCACTGCGGCTGTGCTCCTGCTCGCCGGCTGTGTGCCCATGAGTCAATTCACCGAAGTCCGGGACGACCGGGACGCCCTGGACCAGAGTGCGGCGGAATTGACAGAACAGGTGCAGGCCCTGCGCTTGGCGGTAGGGGAAAAGGACGGCCAACTGCGCGAAGATGCGCGACGGCTCGATGAACTCAAGGCAGACACTTCTGGTTTGGGCAGTCGCCTGAGGCAGTGCGAATTGCGAAACGATGAGCTGGAAGAGTTGAATGCCTTGCTGTCCGCCGAACTGGATGACAAACGATCCTCCAGTGGTCAGGAACAGGCCGCGCTATTGGCTGAGCTCCAACGCATCAGAGCCAGCCTCCAATTCCAACGGGACAGCCTGTACGCTTTGGAACAAAACCTCAAAGCCCGGGAGGCCAAGGTCGCGGAGTTGAGCCGTATGCTCGATGCCCAAAAGGCCGCTGGCGCTGCATTGAAAGAGCGTCTCTCCGATGCGCTTTTCGCCTTCCGAAACAAGGGTCTCGAAGTTGAGGAAAGGGACGGGAAGGTCTATGTGAGGTTGTCCTCAAAACTGCTTTTCGCCTCGGGCAGTACCTCCATCGACCCCGAAGGACGGGAGGCCTTGTCGGACTTGGCGCGCGCCATCGAAGATGAAGATGGCTTTGAGATTGTGGTGGAGGGACACACCGATGATGTTGCGTTCAATTCCAGTTCCTCTCCCAAAAACAACTGGGAGCTGAGTGTTCTTCGGGCCACCGCTGTGGTGGAAGTCCTGTCGGCATCCAGTGACCTGAACCCCGCGCTGCTGACCGCAGCAGGCCGCAGTCAGTTCCATCCCCGTGATGCGTCAGACCGGAGCCGTAACCGCAGGATTGAGGTCGTCCTCAGCCCTAAACTGGGGAGCCTCTACGACTTGTTGGACGAGTGATCAGTTGATCACCAACTGGAAGGAGCCCTGGGTCAATGAGATTCCGCCGGTTCCATCCGCTCCGATGAGGCTGCCGCCAAAGGTGCCCACCACTACTCCGCTGCTTTCCGGCAGGACATAGATGATCTCCACGGTAAAGTTGGCTCCGGGGAGTGTAGAGGTGTATTGCTGCCCGCCACCGAGGTAGTTGCACTCGCCTTCACTGGTCTCATTCAGGACAATTTGGGCGCCCGCCACCCAGCCGGCGAAGGGTTCTGGAAGGGTCATGGAAATGGCATCTCCTGTAACAGAAGCGCCCTCAATCGTCAGCGTCGTTCCCGCCATGGTAGCCGAAGTCGTAAAATCAGCAATGAGCTCGGTACCATTGGCCTTCCACTCCATGTTGCCATCGCAATCCGGGCAATCCGGACCTCCACAATCGATGTAGAGCTCCTCTCCATCGAGAATCCCGTTTGTGCAATCGCCATCCGTTTGGCAAGGCTCGCAGTCGGGACCACCGCAGTCCACGCCGATTTCCTCTCCGTTCATGAGGTCGTCCTCACAGCTGGGACAAGGTTCGCAGTCCGGCCCTCCACAATCGACATCGATTTCATTGCCGTTCAACAATCCATCGCCGCAGAGCTCGCCGCAGTCAATGCCGGTGTCACCGCCACAGTCGATGCCGGTCTCACCCGGGTCGAGCTGACCATTGAAAGCGGGGCTACACGGCGCACACTCTCCACCACAATCGACCCAGGTCTCACCGAGCAATTGATCCCAAACCCCGTTTTCACAAGGGTCGCAGGGCTGGCAAATCGGGCCGCCGCAATCCACCAACTCCTCTCCGTTGTTCAGGATTCCATCATAACAGTTGGGCCCAATGAGGTTGTCGTCGTTAAGACAAGAGGATGCTACCACCGTCGCAATGACAGCGATGCAAACGAGGAGGGCGGAGGGAAGGCGGAACGAGGTCATCGTTGTATCTTTCAAGCAGCGCAAATTAAGGGAGTATGCGGCGAATCGCAGTGGTATGCTCCTCATTACGTGACCCTTCTTCAGAAGGCACATCTCGCAAATGACCCGTCAGCCCCACATACCTCCTGCAGATTGGTCACCGCGAACCACGGTTACCGAACTCCGAAACGAGAACGGCCCAGCGCACGGCGTGGTTGCACAGCTGCTCGAATTGCGTGGGATTTCGGAAGCGGATTGTCCTGCTTTTTTCTCTCCATCGCTGGATGACCTGCATGACCCGTATGCCATGCGGGACATGGACATTGCCGTGGACCGGCTGATGCAGGCGCAGCGGAATGGGGAACGCATCATGGCTTATGGGGACTACGATGTGGACGGCGCCACGTCGGTATCGCTGATTCAAGACTTTCTGAGAAACAACGGGTTCGATGTGGTCCCTTATATCCCGGACCGGTACAATGAAGGATATGGGCTTTCTGTGCAGGGAATTCAGACGGCGGTGGATTTGGATTGCGCCATCATCGTCACCCTGGACTGCGGCATCAGGGCCACCGAGCGGGTGGCGGAGGCCAAGCAGGCCGGTATCGATGTCATCATCTGCGATCACCACTTGCCCGGAAATTTGCTCCCGGAAGCCCACGCCATTCTCAACCCGAAGCACCCGGCGTGCACCTATCCTTTCAAAGAGCTGAGCGGCTGTGGGGTGGCGTTCAAATTGACCCAAGCCCTGACGGAGAGAATCGGCTTGTCCCCCATGAGTGCCTACGACGGGCTCGACCTGGTCGCTTTGAGCATCGCTTCAGATTTGGTCGAGGTCACCGGAGAGAACCGCATTCTTCTGTACCACGGGCTCAAGACGATTTCGCGGAATACGCGCCCCGGTATCCGCGCATTGCTCCAGTTGGTGCACTGTTCTCCTGAACACCTGACCGTCCGCGACATCATCTCTCGGATCAGCCCGCGCATCAACGCGGCCGGTAGGATGGCGCGCGCCACGGAAGCCGTGGACTTACTGACGGAGAAAAACGATGCGCGAGCGAGCGACTTGGCGCTGGCACTCGATCGACTCAATCAAGTTCGGCGCTCATTCGATGAGGCTGTGACCCGCGATGCCATTGAACAGCTGCCTGAAAGGGAGGCGTTCAAACACATCAACATCGTGTGGGGCAAGGATTGGCACCGCGGTGTGATCGGGATCGTGGCCACGCGTCTCATTGAACACCGATACCGACCGAGCATCGTCATCAGCGACGATGACGGTGTATTGGTGGGCAGTGCACGTTCGACTCCGGGTTTGGATATCCACGCCCTCATTGCCCATTGCAAGGAGCACCTCGAACAATATGGGGGGCATGCCATGGCCGCGGGTATCACCGTGAAAACCGGCAGAGAGATGGCTTTCGCACGGGGGCTTGACGATGCCGTAGGAGAGCAATTGGCCGCCATCAGCAAGCGCGAACCCCGCTATTTCGACATGGAGATTCCCCTTTCGGTCTGCTCACCAGAACTGCTGGTGGAGCTCCGGAAATTCGAGCCCTTCGGGCCGGGGGCCCCAGCGCCGGTATTCCTCGCCCGAGATGTGGAATTGGCCATGCCGCCCCGTGTCGTGGGAAAAGACGGGCGTCATATCCGCATAGCCATGCGCGCCCCGGGCCAATCGAACCCGCTTTTCGCTGTGGGCTTCGGTCTGGGACACCGAGAGGCGGCCTTGGCCAATGCAGGAAAATTCGATGTGGTGTTCAGGGTGGAGTCGGAGTGCTATCGCGGGGTGGTTCAGCCGAGGATTACCCTGCTCGACTTCTGGACGGAGCGGCACTGATGTCCCGAAACGCAAGCTGAAAAGCAAATTCAGACCTCTTCCTCTCTGCCCAAGGAGTGCAGAATGGTACTTCCGAAATGGGCGGCCAATCGCTCAACCCGTTTTGAGACGCCGATTTTGCGCTTGAGCAATTCCACCTCCTCGGCCAGAGGGTCTTCCGAAGAATGGGGGTCCTCTGTCAACTCGACCAAACGTGATGTAATGCGCTGACCTTCGGACCGCGCCTCGTCCAGAAGCAATCGAAACAATGCCCCTTGGACGGCTTTCAAAAGCAATTCACGCTCCGTCTCCGGAATAATGCCGTGCCGGTTCTCCCAATTTTCACTCAAGCTGAATTCCGTCACGAGGATGTCAGCCGTCATGGCTGCGACCTTGGGATCCCCTTGAGACCACGTCTCCAGAGCGGGCATTCGGCCTTCATTCAAGTGCTCGCGATAGGTCTGTATCACCTCATCGACAATGGGGTGGCGAATGGCGATGCCATTGGTGTCCAGCTCGTGGAGGAGCACCTCTGCCAGCGTGGTCTCGATGCTGGCCTCCTCCACGTCTTCCTGCGCCACGACATCCTCCGGAAGATCCAGTGTCACTTTCTGGGGACCGTACTGCAACAGAAGCCGAAGCAAATCTTCTTCCCGGCCCTTGCGGCCGACCCGCCCCACCAACCGGGGCTTGCCGATCGGGGTGTCCCGATCCGGTTGGATGGAGGGCAAAGGCGCTTTGGCTTCTTTTTCGAGCCGGTTGCGGGCCTGACGGGACAGTTCCGCCAGCAAGTCCTCCACCTGCATGCCCAATCGACCCGCGCTTTCCTGGATGTAGACCGTCCGCTTGAGTTCGTCGGGGACATGTGCAATGCTCTGGACGACACTTCGGACCAGCTCCGTGCGCTTGATGGGGTCGTCCGCAGCTTCCCCGTCGAGCAGGTCAATTTTGAAGCGGATGAAATCCCGGCTGTTCTCAGCCAGCCATTCCATCAAGGCATCGCGGCCCATCCGCTTGGCGAAAGTGTCGGGATCCTCACCATCGGGAAGGACGGCAATTTTGACGTCCAACCCCTCACCGAGAACGATGTCGACCCCGCGAATGGCCGCACGCAATCCCGCCGGATCGCCGTCGAACAACATGGTCATCCGCTTGCTGAACCTTCGCAACAAACGCACTTGTTCTACCGTCAATGCCGTTCCGGAGCTGGCCACAACATGTTCAACCCCTGCCTGGCGCATCGCCATCACATCGGTGTACCCCTCCACGAGAATGGCCCGGTCCTCCCGGACCACGGCGTTCCGGGCGAGGTGGATGCCGTAGAGCGCCCGGGACTTATCGTACAGAGGGCTTTCCGGGCTGTTGACGTATTTGGGAACCTTCTTGTCCGTCTTCAGGGTGCGCCCACCGAACCCGATGAACCTTCCCGTTACGTCCCGGATGGGGAAAATCACCCGGCCGCGGTAGAAATCATAGAGGGTGCCGTCTTCTCGCTCCTTGCACAGTCCGCTGGATAACAGCCACTTATCCTTGTATCCCGCCTTTCGGGCCGCCTCCACCAGTGCACCCTCCTCGCCCCACGGCCTGTCCGGACAGTAGCCGAGCGAGAATTCGGAAAGGGTCGCATCCGAAAAATGGCGGCTCCGGAAATATCCCAGCCCCACGCTCTTGCCTTCACCCGTTTCCATCAATTGGGAGGTGAACCACTTCTGCGCCCAAGCCGAAAGATTGGCCAGGCTTTCCCTCTCGGTCTGCTCTTCCAATTCCTCCGGCGTCATTTGACGCTCCTCTATCTCTATGCCGTACTTCCGTGCCAACCAGCGGAGGGCTTCCGGGTAGGACAGCTTCTCCTGCTCCATCAAAAAGGTGACGGCGCTTCCTCCCTTGCCGGAGCTGAAGTCCTTGAAAATGCCCTTTCCGGGCACTACGTAAAAGGACGGCGTCTTTTCGTTCGTGAACGGACTCATTCCCCGCAGGCTCGTACCGCTCTTCTTGAGCTGAACGAACTCACCGACCACCTCTTCAATGACGGTGGCTTGTAGGATGGCGTCTACGGTATCCTTTGGAATCATGCGAACCGAACCGGGGGAACCAAGTTAAACCTCCTTGTGCTCCCGGGGGCATCGTTCGTCAAATTGACCGCTTTCAGTCCGCGATGAGCTTGAACCCCTTGCCGTGAACGTTGAGGATTTCCACCCGAGGATCTTCCTTCAAGTGCTTGCGGAGCTTGGCGATGTACACGTCCATGCTCCGGCCGTTGAAGTAATTGGCGTCTCCCCAAATGGCATTCAGGGCGTATTCCCGCTCGAGCAATGCGTTTTTCGCCTTTGTCAAAAGGAACAGAAGCTCGTTTTCCTTGGTTGTCAGTCGCTGGGCATCTCCAGCGAGCCTCAATTCCTGGCGGTTGTAATCGTAGGCATAGTGGCCGATGTTCATCTCGCCCACTTCTTCGGTGTCCTCAGGCAGGGCCGAAGACCGGCGCAGAATGGCCTCGATTCGGGCCTCGAGCTCATCCATGGAGAACGGCTTCGTCATGTAGTCATCCGCCCCCACCTTGAATCCCTGCAGGGTATCCTCTCGCTGGCTCTTCGCCGTCAGGAACAGGATGGGCACGTGACGGTTCAGGCCCCGAATCTCCTCCGCGACCTGATAACCATCCTTTACGGGCATCATAACGTCCAGTATGACGAAGTCAAAGGAGCCCACGCGGAATTTCCGGACGCCTTCTGCGCCATCCTGGGCCCAAGTGGTGGTGTATCCTTTCCGATCGAGAAAGTCGCGAAGCAATTTTCCGAGGTTCGGATCGTCTTCGCACAGGAGAATGTCGAGCTGATGTTTCATGACGTTGTCTTTGTTTGGGGGAAAACCAATGTGAACGTGCTGCCCTTGCCGGCTGTACTCACAACGTCAATTCGGGCGCCATGTTGCTGCATGACCGCCTTTACGTAGCTCAATCCGAGTCCGAAACCCTTCACGTCGTGCACATTTCCGGTGGGAACACGATACAGCTTATCAAAAACCTTGCCTAAATGTTCCCGAGGGATTCCAATCCCGTTATCCACGAAGGCAACGTGAAGCGCCCCGCCTTCATTCCACGACCGAATCGCGAGGTGTGGCCCCTCGCCTCCGTACTTGATGGCGTTGTCCACCAAATTGAAGACCACGTTCGTCAGATGGGTTCGGTCACCTTGAACCAATGGGTCTGCCGCTTCCAACTGAGAAGACGTGCTGCCCCCTTGTTTTTTGATGTGAATGGCCTGGTTCCGAACCACCTCCTTGACCAAGTCGTGAAAATTGATGGGTTGATGAAACAGCTCGAGCTCTCCCTGGTCCAACATGGCGGCGCGCAGCACGTTCTCCACGAGCAGGCCCAGCCGCTTGTTCTCCGATCGAATCAACTGCACATAGTAGCGGAGGTTCTCGGGATCGGCAGACATTTCTTCGTCCAGCAAGGCCTCCCCCGCCAGTCCAATGGTGGATATGGGCGTCTTCAACTCGTGCGTCATGTTGTTGATCAAATCGCTCTTGAGCCGGTTCAATTGCTCTGCCTTGTTCAGGCCTGTGGCTGCATAGACGGTAAATGCGACGAGGATGAGCAGAAGGACGAGGTTGGCCGTCAGCTCCATCCACATGTCTCCAGCGAGCGCCAACCGTTTCCTGGGGAAATAGACCGTGTACAACTGCACGTCGTCCAACCTCTGCGCGTCACCTGCGGGTATGCGATAACCCTCTTCTTGGAACCTGTCAAGGTCCTCCATGTCTTCGTCTTGGAGGTAGATGGGGCGTCCATACCGATCCAATAGGGCCGAGCGGAAACGAAAGTCGATGCCCCGGTCCCGCAGGATGATGGTAAAAAGACTGTCGGCCACCCCCATGGCCGTCTCCCTTTGCAATGCGCCTTCCGCCCGCAATACCGCAAGGCTGTCTGCCGCAGGTCCGGAGACGGGCGCCAAACCCGGCGCCGATGGGGGCGGCGGGAAATCCGCTTCGGAAAGTGTCAGTACCGATTGGACTTCAACGAGCGCCGTGCGCGCCTGCTCATCAAAAAGGTCGCTGCGCGCCTCCACCAAAGCCTGAACCCACCCATATTGCAGGGCCATCAAGCCAGAAAGCAAGGCGCCCATGCCCAGGACGAGTACAGCGGTGCGTCGGCGTCTCATGCCACAAAATTACAGGTGTGTCAGGGGCATTGACGTCCGAACTATCTTTGCGCCCTTGAATCACGCTATGATGGACGATTCTTTGCGCATCCTGGCCGGCTCGGCATCGAAAGAACTCGGTGGCCGAATTGCTTTGGGATACGGTGTCCCGCTCTGCGAAACGACCCACACTGTTTTCAGTGACGGTGAGTTCCGTGTCAGTATCGAGGAGACGGTGCGCGGCAAAGAAGTCATCATTGTCCAGAGCACATTCCCCCCCACGGACAACCTGCTCGAGCTTTTGATGCTCATCGATGCTGCCAAGCGGGCATCTGCCAAGCGCATCGTGGCGGTGATTCCCTATTTTGGTTTCTCGCGACAGGACCGCAAGGACGCTCCCCGCGTCGCCATTGGTGCCAAGCTCATCGCCAACATGCTCACGGCAGCGGGCGTCGACAGGGTCATCACCATGGACCTGCACGCCGATCAGATTCAGGGATTCTTCGAAGTGCCGGTGGACCACATTTACGGTTCGGCCATTTTCCTTCCGTACCTCGAAAGTCTCGGCTTGGACAACCTCCTCATTGCCACCCCAGACACCGGGGGAACCAAGCGCGCCAATGCGTTTGCCAAGTACTTGGGTGTGGACATGGCGATTTGCTACAAGCAGCGCAAAGTGGCCAATGAAGTGGCCAGTATGCGCGTCATCGGAGACGTGGAAGGCAAGGATGTGGTGCTCGTGGACGACATCTGCGATACCGGAGGCACCTTGACCAAAGCTGCAGACATGATGAAAGAGCATGGCGCGCGCAGCGTGCGAGCCGTCTGCACCCATGCCGTTCTTTCCGGCCCCGCTTTTGAACGGATTGAAGCCAGTTCGCTGGCCGAAATCGTCGTGACCGACAGCATTCCGTTGCGCAGCGACAAACCCATCGACAAAATTACCGTGCTCGATTGTGCGGACCTGTTTGCCACCGTCATCCGGTGCTTGGTCCAGAACGAGAGCATCAGTTCGCATTTTCTCATCACCTAATACAAAACCATGAAAACTGCTTCATTGAGCGGCTCTCCCAGAGAGGGCGTAGGGAAAAAGGATGCAGCCGAACTGCGCGCCAAGGGACAGGTTCCCGGCGTGCTCTACGGAGGCACCGAGCAGGTTCACTTCCACGTGAACGAGATTCAGCTGAACAAGCTGGTCTTCACCCCTGAGACCTACCTACTGAATTTCGAGGTAGGAGGCACCACGTACGACTGCGTGGTCCAGGACATTCAGTTCCACCCCGTCACCGACCGCATCGTCCATATCGACTTGCTTCAGGTCTTTGCAGATAAGCCGATCAGCGTGAAACTTCCGGTCCGCACAAGCGGAGCCAGCCTCGGTGTGCGCAACGGCGGTCGACTGCATGTTGTTTACCGTCGCCTTCCTGTGGTCGGTTTGGCGGCCCAGATTCCAGAAGATGTGAGCGTGGACATCAGTCCTTTGGACATCGGTGATTCCGTGAGGGTCGGAGGCTTGAACGTTGAAGGTTGCTCCATTCCGTTGAACGAGTCCGCTGTGATTCTCGGGGTTCGCCGTACCCGTGCTGCCATGTCTGCTGCTGCTGAAGACGCCGAAGGCGTAGAAGGAGCTGTAGAAGGTGAAGGCGGTGAAGAAGGGGGTGGCGAGGAGTAATCCGCCGCTTTCCTTTCAAAGCCCATGAAATTCCTCTTCATCGGATTGGGAAATCCGGGGGCCGATTACGTGCGCACGCGACACAACATCGGCTTCATGGCCTTGGACGCCCTTGCTGATGCGGCAGGGGCGTCATTTTCTCCCGACCGATTGGGAGATGTCGCGCGGTGCCGTCACAAGGGCCGCCAGCTCATCCTCGTGAAGCCCTCGACCTTTATGAACCTGAGCGGCAAGGCCGTGAGGTACTGGATGGACGCGGAAAAGGTCCCATTGGACCGTTTGATGGTGGTCACGGACGATATCAACCTGCCCTTCGGCACCCTTCGCATCCGGGCAAAGGGAAGCGACGGTGGGCACAATGGATTGAAGGACATCCAAGCGGTGCTCGGAACGGTGGCCTACCCGCGGTTGCGATTTGGGGTGGGTGCAGACTTTGGTCAAGGGCGCCAAGTGGACCATGTCCTCGGCCGTTTTTCCGATGAGGAATCCACGGCTTTGAGCGAACGGCTGGAAAGAACGACGGAGTTGATGCGTTCCTTCTCGTTTGCAGGGCTTCAACGCACCATGAACGCGTTCAACAACACCTGAACATCACACGTTCGCTTTGAGGGACCGGAGGATCAATCCTTTGGATTGAACGCGTAGAGGCCGTTTTCACGGATGTACGCTGCAGCCGCATCCGGTAAGAGGTATCGTGCGGAATCACCATCGGCGAGGGCCGTCCGGAGATAGGTGCTCGAAATGCTGATGATGGGGGCCGGGCTCATGACGATCCTTTGGCCATCGGGAATAATGGTGCCGTCGGCGCCCAGATCTTCCCCGTCTTCGGGTGCGCGCGGATACACGAGAAATCCATGACCATCAACGAGTTCACGCCAGCGCGCCCATTGTTGCAGGGTGCGCAGGTTGTCTTCGCCGATGATGATCCGGAATTCTGCCTCCGGATGCCGGCGTCGCAGAAAATCCATGGTGTGGGCGGTGTAGTTTGGACGAGGCAACCCGAATTCCACGGCCTCGGCTTTCAGGCGGGGGTTGTCCGCGACCACACGCCGCACCATCTCCAGGCGCGCTTCTTCAGGCGCCAATTGCTCCGCGGCCTTCATCGGGTTGTGCGGGGTCACGACGAACCACACCTCATCGAGACCATGGTGGGTCAGCATGTGCTGCCCGATGATCAGATGCCCGGTGTGAATGGGGTTGAAAGAGCCGAAATAGAGCCCGACTTTCATCCCGCCTGTATTGTCCCCGAAGCCAGAAACCTGTCGGCCTGGGCGATGAGCTCTTCAGTGGCTCGATCTAGCTCGTCATTGATCAACTCCACATCGAAACCGGGAGCCCTCGAAATTTCGGCCTCCGCTTTGGCGAGCCGTCGTTGAATGTCCTCCTCGGAGTCCGTTCCCCGGGCCCGGAGACGCGTGCCCAGAACCTCCAATGAAGGGGGGCGAACGAAAATGGCGAGCAACCTGTCGCCAAGCAGCTCTTTCAGCCTCAAACCGCCTTCGACATCCAAATCGAACAGGATGTGGGAGCCCGCCTTCCAATGGCGCTCAATTTCCGATTTCAAGGTGCCGTAGTAGCGACCGGGATAGACCTCTTCCCACTCGAAGAATTCGCCCGCCTCGACCTTGGCAAGAAAGTCCTCAGTAGAAAAGAAGTAATAGTCTTCGCCATTCACTTCGTCCCCCCTCAATGGTCGGTTGGTGGCGGAAATGCTGAAATCAAGGTCATTCCTTGTGGCCATCAGGCGACGCACCAAGGTCGTCTTTCCCGCCCCTGATGGAGCGGAAAAGGCGAGTGCCCGGGTGGTGGTATTGACTGGTTTCGGCTCAGACACCGCTTCCTGCTTAACGGGATTCTCGATCACAATATGTTGAGCACCTGTTCCTTGACCTTCTCGAGTTCGTCCTTCATCTGGACAACGATACGCTGCATGGCCGCATCTTGACTCTTGCTTCCCAAGGTGTTGATTTCCCTTCCGATTTCCTGACTGATGAAGCCCAGCTTCTTGCCCTGCCCGGCCTCGCCATCGAGCATCTCCATGAAATACTTGCAGTTCGCTTCGAGGCGGACGAGCTCCTCGGTCACATCGAGCTTCTCGAGATAGAAGATGAGTTCGTGCTCGAACCGATTCTCGTCCACCCGGTCGCGGGGCAGGTCGGCCTCAAGGTGCTCCTTTAATCGGGACCGCACCCGGTCCGTTCTGGCCTCCAGCAAAGGGGCCAACTCTTGTCGCAATGATTCGATTCTGCCGATGCGATTGCGAAAATCCGCCTCGAGAATGGCGCCTTCTTGCGACCTGTACAGGCCAAATCCCTCCGAGGCCTTGCGCACCAGCTCCATCATCCCCGTCCACTCTTTCTCGTCGAAAGTGTCGCGGGACGAACTCACGGCATCTGGAAAGTGCAGGGCAGAATCCAGCTTCTGCAATTGTCCATCCACGTGGCTGGAAGGCACTCCATTCTGAGCGAACAAAGGGGCCAGCTGATCGAGGTATTGTTGAACCAAAGGCGCATTCACCTCGTGTCGAACGTCACCGGCATCGGATTCAAAATGAATAAAGAAGTCGGATTTGCCGCGGCCCACCACCTTTCCGAGTTCCTTCCGCAATTGCATTTCCTTCTCGCGGAAATGGGGCGGCATGCGCACGGAAAGGTCCAAACCCTTGCCATTCAACGATCGGAGTTCGACCGTGTATTTGCGCGTCCCAATGTGGGCTTCGGCTTTACCATAGCCAGTCATGGAAAGGATCATGCCGCAAAATACACCCGTACCCCCACCCGGCATCGTGAGAGGTTCGAGAAGGTAACTTCGCCCCATGGCCGACCTCGCCTCGATTAGGAAACCTGTGGACCGCGAAATGCGGGAATTTCAGGGGCATTTCAAGGAGGCGATGCGCACATCCGTGCCGCTCCTTGACCACATTACCCGGTATATTGTTCGAAGCCGCGGGAAGCAGATGCGCCCGCTGCTGGTTTACCTGTCCGCTGCTGCCTGCGGCGGCACCCGGGAACGCACCCACATCGCCGCCACCCTCATCGAGTTGCTTCACACCGCCACCCTCGTGCACGACGACGTGGTGGATGCTGCGGAGACGCGCCGCGGTTTCCTGTCGATCAATGCGCTTTGGAAATCCAAGATTGCCGTTCTGGTCGGGGATTACCTTCTCTCTCGGGGGCTTCTCATCTCCATGGAACACGACGGCATTGATTTGCTGCGCATTACCTCCAAGGCCGTGGAGGCCATGAGTGAAGGGGAGTTGCTGCAAATCGAGAAGGCCCGTCGCCTGGACATCACCGAGGAGGTGTACTTTGAGATCATCCGCCGCAAAACGGCCTCGCTCATCGCGGCATGCTGTGCGGCAGGGGCTGCCAGCGCAGGGGCCGATGCAGAGCGGGTAGAGTTGCTCCGGTCCTTTGGCGAAGAAATGGGCATCGCCTTCCAGATCAAGGACGACCTGCTCGACTTCACCCCGTCGGCGGCTACCGGCAAACCCGCAGGAGGAGACATCAAGGAGCGCAAAATGACCTTGCCCCTGATCCATACCCTGCAGTCGCTGGGACTCATGAAACGCCGGTCCCTCATTCGGCGGATCAAAAGGAGCGCCGATGAGCCCCGCGAAGCAGAGAGCGTCATGCGTGAAATACTGGAAGGCCCGGGCATGGCCTATGCCGAAGAAAAAATGCGTCTGCACCGGGATCGGGCCATCCAGCTGCTTGATTCTTTACCGGAATGTGAGGCCAAGCAATCCCTCATGCAATTGGTGGACTTCACCATATCCCGAGCCAAATGAGCCCCTTTCGTATCACCTTCATGGGACTGGCCATTCTCTGGGCCGGTTGTGCGCCGCCGGCTGAAGAGACCGTGGTGCAAACCTGGCCCGACACCGGCGCACCCAAGGAAATCCACACCGAACTTACCGAGGGTGCCGGAACAGAAGTGCGCATCATGCATGGAAATGGCCGCATCCACATCCGCGGCCTTCTGAAGGACGGTGTGCGCGAAGGCATTTGGAATACCTACCGCGAAGACGGAATGCCATGGAGCCAAGTGAGCTATGCCCGAGGCTTGAAAGACGGCTTGTTCCGAACCTGGCACCCTGGGGGAATTCCGCACATCGAAGGACAGCATCGCGCCAATCAACCCGACAGCACATGGCGCTTCTACGGGACAGACGGCCAACTCGTGCAGACAGAGTTCTACGAAGAAGGGACGAATTGAACCGTCCGATGTGGGCGGTTTTCCCAGCTCGGCATACGCGAATTGGAGGATTGGTGCGTTGATTTGTTTCATGACCTACATCCGTTCTGCCGCGCGATTTCCTGTTCTGGTCCTGATGTGCTGGGCCTCGACCTGCTTGGCTGGCGGAGAGGAAGACCAGCGGAACTACATACAGAAGTGGAAGGATGAGGCAGTTCGACAGATGGCCCTCCATCGCATTCCTGCGAGCATCACGTTGGCCCAAGGACTGCTGGAAAGCGGGTCGGGAAAGAGCGAATTGAGCGCGCGATCCAACAATCACTTCGGCATCAAATGCCACAAGGATTGGGAAGGCGGCCGCACCTACCACGATGACGACGCCAAAGGCGAGTGCTTCCGCGTTTATGCCGACGCCCGTGACAGCTTCGAAGACCACAGCCATTTCCTGAAGCGAAAACGATATGAGAGTTTGTTTGATCTCAAGATCGACGACTACAAGGGTTGGGCCCGCGGCCTCAAGAAATGCGGGTATGCCACAAGTCCCACGTATGCCAAGGCGCTGATCGAGCTGATTGAACGGCACGGATTGGATGACTACGATGACGATGGAATCGCCCTGCTGAAGACCGGAACCGTGCCTGAGCGCTCGGGTGAGGAACAAGCAGACTCAGGCAGATCCGATGGGGACACGCAGCCGCGGCCGAACTCAGAGGCTTCCTCTACCATCCGTGTGGGAAATGCCCGCCCAAGCGGCATCACGGAAAACGATGTTTCCTGGGTGCAGCTGCGCGCTGGAGAATCCTTGGGACAACTCGCCGCCCAATTGGACCTTGCCTTCTGGCAGCTGCGGAAGTACAACGACCTCGGTGATGTCGAGGAAAACCAGCGCTTTGATTCGGACAGAAGGTTGTACACACAACCGAAGCGTCGCCGGGGTGTGCGACAGTGGCACACCGTGAAGGAAGGCGAAACACTGCAGTCCATCAGCGATGCAGAAGCTGTGAAATTGAAAGTCCTGATGAAAAGAACAGGGCTCAAGGCCGATGCGCCATTGAAGCTCGGAGTGCGCATTCCCCTGCGGTTTACTCCCGATGACAGCGGTAAGTTGCCTTGGTATGCATGGGGGGGCGGTAACGGTTAGGCCTCAACCTCGCTAAATTGCGGTCATGCCATTCTATCAGCGGAAGGGGCAGGTCCCGCACAAGCGGCACACCCAATTCACCAAGGCGGACGGTACGCTCCACCACGAACAGCTCTTCGGTACGATTGGCTTTGTGGGGATGAGTTCCCTGCTTTACCACCTGTACCCTCCTACGATGGTTGAGTCGGTAGCGGCCCCGCGCGATGCCCGTCCCTTGGAGGGGGTGCGAGAGCACATCACTTCCCGTCGGGTTCCCGGATTCGCCGCGCCGTCCTCGGGCAACGCTCTGGAGTCCCGGGTACCGCTGATGTTCAATGCGGACTGTACGATTTCGGTGGCCCGACCAGACCGCGTGGACGACGCCGATCGGTTTTACAAGAATGCCGACTCCGATGAAGTCGTCTTCATTCACGACGGTGAGGGCACCCTGCGCACGATGTTTGGCGACTTGGCCTACCGCCCCGGCGATTACCTCGTGATCCCGCGTGGGGTCATCCACCGGTGGGCCCCTACCGAAGGTTCGGAGCAGCGCTGGCTGGTGGTGGAGAGCGCCCACCCCATCGTTACCCCCAAGCGTTACCGCAACCACTTTGGACAGCTGCTCGAGCACAGCCCCTATTGCGAGCGGGACCTGAGGGCGCCCGAGCATGTGCCGGCTGTGGACCGCGCCGGGTCTTTTCCCATCGATGTGCGCAAGGAAGGCTTGATCCATACGGTCACCTATGGCCGTCATCCTTTCGACGTGGTCGGCTGGGACGGGTACCATTTCCCCTACGCCTTCTCCATCCACGACTTCGAACCCATCACGGGCCGCGTCCACCAGCCGCCGCCGGTGCACCAGACCTTCGAGACGGACGCCTTTGTCATCTGCAGCTTCTGCCCGAGGCTGTATGATTACCACCCCAAGTCCATTCCCGCCCCGTACAACCACAGCAACATCGATTCCGATGAAGTGCTGTACTACGTGGAGGGCAACTTCATGAGCCGCAAGGGCATCTCGCGCGGCGACCTCACCCTGCACCCCGGCGGCATTCCCCACGGACCGCACCCCGGCACCTACGAAGGGTCCATCGGCAAGACCGGCACCGCCGAGCTCGCCGTCATGGTGGACACCTTCCGCCCCCTGCGCCTGACCCAGCAAGCCCTCGACATCGAGGACAGCGGCTACCACACCAGCTGGCTCGGTTACACCCCCAAGAACATCGACTGAATCCTGAAAGGACCATGGAACAGCAGACCCCACAACCCGCCATCACCGTCCCCGAAGCCGACGACTTCCTGCCCCTGCTCGGCACGGACCACGTCGAGCTGATCGTCGGTAACGCGAAGCAGAGCGCCTACTACTACATGCACGCTTGGGGCTTTCAGCCGCTGGCGTTCAAAGGACTCGAAACGGGTGATTCCGACAGCGTGAGCTATGTGCTGCGGCAGGACAAGATCACCCTCGTGCTGACCACGCCACTGGTCGCCGACGGTCCCCTGAACGACCACCTCAACCGGCACGGTGACGGGGTCAAAGCGGTCGCACTCTGGGTGGACGACGCGGAGAAGAGCTGGAAGGAGACCACCTCACGCGGTGCGGTGAGCGCCTTCGCCCCCGAGACCCGTGAAGACGGGGACGGAAAGGTGGTCCTGAGCGGCATCGAGACCTACGGCGACACCATCCATGTCTTCGTGGAGCGCAAGGCCTACAACGGGGTCTTCCTTCCGGGATACCAAGCTTGGAGCCCTGGGGCGACTTCGTCTGCGGTCGGCCTCAAATACATCGACCACATGGTCGGCAACGTGGGATGGGGCGAGATGAACACCTGGTGTGAGTTCTACGCCAAGGTCATGGGCTTTGCGCAGCTGATCTCCTTTGACGACAAAGACATTTCCACCGAGTACACCGCCTTGATGTCCAAGGTGATGAGCAATGGAAACGGCCGCATCAAGTTCCCGATCAACGAGCCGGCCGAGGGGCGGAAGAAGAGCCAGATCGAGGAGTACATCGACTTCTATCAGGGCGCCGGCGTGCAGCACATCGCGGTGGCGACCGACAACATCATCGAGACCGTCACCGAATTGCAGGCACGGGGCATCGAATTCCTGCAGGTGCCCGGTTCTTACTACGAAACGGTGTTGGACCGGGTGGGCGAAATTGACGAGGACCTGGAGCCCCTGCGCGATCTGGGCATCCTGATCGACCGGGACGACGAGGGCTACCTGCTGCAGATCTTCACGAAGCCCGTGGTGGACCGTCCCACGATGTTCTTCGAGATCATCCAGCGCAAGGGCGCTCAGAGTTTTGGAAAGGGCAACTTCAAGGCGCTTTTCGAAGCCATCGAACGCGAGCAGGCCCTGCGTGGCACACTCTGAAGCCCCGGCGAACCCTGCCCTCGCATGGCGGGGTGTGGACCTCGACATCGGGGACAAGGCCATCCTGCGCGGAATCGACTTGGCCGTGGACCACGGAAGGACCTTGGCGTTGGTCGGCGAAAGCGGATCGGGCAAAACCATGTGCTGCTTGGCCGCATTGGGACTCATTCCCGGAAGTGGCCGACTGACCGGCGGCCAAATCGAAGGGCCCAACGGAGTGTGGATGCGGGCCGATGAAGGGGCCACTGTGCCCATCCCGAGGGGTAAGGTGGTGACGATGGTTTTCCAGGAGCCGATGACGAGCCTCAACCCCACCATGCGCTGCGGTGCCCAAGTAGCTGAGGTCATCTTGAGGCACCAGAAAGTGGCCCGGTCGTCAGCCGACGCGCAGGTCCTTCGCTTGTTCGAAGAAGTGCGCATGCCTTATCCCCAACGCGCGATGACTGCTTATCCGCACGAATTGTCCGGGGGGCAGAAGCAGCGGGTGCTGATCGCGATGGCCTTGGCCAACGACCCGGACATCCTGCTCGCCGACGAGCCCACCACGGCCTTGGACAGCACCCTCCGTGCCGAACTTCTGGACCTCATCGGCGATATTCAAAAGGCCCGGGGCCTTGCCCTCGTGCTGGTGACCCACGACATGGACGTGGTGGAAAGGGCCGCCGATCGCGTCGCGGTGATGCTGAAGGGAAAAGTCGTGGAATACGGAGCGGTAGAGCAGGTGCTCAATGCGCCTGAGCACCCTTACACCCGCGGGCTTTTGGCCTGCAGGGTGCCCCGAAAAGGAAGACCTACACCGTTGCCCGTACTGGAGAACTTTCTTCAAGGAACCGGCCCAGGGGTCCATGCCACTCCACGCGAAATCGAACCGGCTCAAAGCAGTGCACCGGTGCTGCTGGCAGTGGACTCGGCCAGCAAGACTTATCCGGGAAGTCCAATACCCGCATTGGAGGACGTGAGCCTTCAGCTCCCGGAGGGGGGAACACTGGGTGTCGTCGGTGGAAGTGGTTGTGGCAAGACCACTTTGGCCCGTGCCATTCTGGGTTTGCACACATTGGACAGCGGGACGATTCGCATTGCCGGAAAGTCCGTGGAACAGGGAAGTCCCGATCAGATTCAGCACATCCGCAGCCAAGTCGGCCTGGTGTTCCAGGACCCGAGGGCTGCATTGAACCCGACGCGCAAGGTCGGCGATGCCCTGCGCGAAGTTCTCATCCGGTGGGGCCACAGCGCAGGTTCAGCGGCGGATGAGGCCGTCAAACTGATCGAGGCGGTGGGCCTGGAGCGGGATGCGTTGCAACGTCGGCCGGATGCCTTTTCAGGAGGACAACGGCAACGGATTGTCATTGCAAGGGCGCTGGCCGCCAACCCCAAGTTGCTCATTTGCGACGAAGCGGTGGCGGCCTTGGATGTGAGCGTTCAAGCTCAAGTGCTCAACCTGCTGGTGGAACTGCGGCAGGACCGCGGACTTGCATTGCTGTTCATCAGCCACGATCTCAGTGTCGTGCGATACCTGTGTGACCGCACGCTCGTCATGGACGGAGGGCGCGTGGTGGAGGAAGGGGAGTCGGACCCTTTATGGGCACATCCGTCGCATGAAGTAACCCGCAGACTTCAGGCCGCCGGAGGGGGATCGATTGCCTAATTTCGAGCCATGTCGGAAATCGCCCTCGTCACCGAGGTCCTGCACGGCCCCGTCGCCTGTTGGACACTGAACAGACCCCAACAACTCAATGCGCTGAACGGCGCGCTCATAGAGGCCCTCGGCGCCATGGTAGAGGAGGTGCAGCAGCGCGATGAAGTGCGGTGTGTTGTCCTGACCGGCTCCGGCGAAAAGGCCTTCGTTGCCGGTGCCGACATCAAGGAATTCGCCGATTTCGACAGCGTAGCCGGACGCCGTTTGGCCGAGCACGGCCAACGCACTTTGTTTGACGCCATTGCGCTTTCGGCCAAGCCCTTTGTGGCGGCCGTGGGTGGGTTCGCCCTTGGGGGTGGGCTCGAACTGGCCTTGGCGTGCCACGTTCGCGTGGCTTCGGTCAATGCGCGATGCGGGCTGCCCGAGGTTACGCTCGGCCTCATCCCGGGGTATGGGGGCACCCAGCGGCTCTCTCGCATCATCGGCCGGGGGCGCGCTATGGAAATGATCCTGTCCGCGCGTATGGTGAAGGCAGATGAAGCCCTCGCCATAGGATTGGTCAGCACTGTGGTGGAACGGGAAGCGCTGATGGATGAAGCGCTGCGCATGGCGAACGCCCTGGCTGCGAACAGTCCCAAGGCCTTGAATGCCGCCATTCGCGCGGTGCAAGCGAGTGGGTCGCCCGAAGGCTACGAAGTGGAGATCGACCAATTCGGCCGGTGTTTCGCCAATGAAGATTTCAAGGAGGGGGTAGCCGCCTTTCTCGAAAAGCGTAAACCTCAATTCCCGGGAAAATGAGCGCGTCCGATGTTTTGAGGGTCCGTGTGGCCCAATCCGGCGATACGGCCCTGCCCGAATACGCCACCCCGCTAAGTGCCGGGATGGATCTTCGCGCCCAACTGGAAGGCCCCATCGTACTCGAACCCGGTGAGCGGCGCTTGGTGCCTACCGGACTTCACATGGAGCTGCCAGCAGGACACGAGGCCCAGGTTCGCCCCCGCAGTGGTCTGGCATACAAACACGGGATCACCGTGCTCAACGCGCCTGGCACCATCGACGCAGACTACCGCGGAGACATCGGCGTCCTGCTCATCAACCTGGGCCAGGCCGCATTCACCATTGAACCGGGCGAGCGCATCGCCCAACTCGTTGTGGCCCCCTACACCCGTGTGGAGTGGGTCCCCGTGGAAAACACCGCCGAACTCGCGCTCTCCGAGAGGGGGGAGGGCGGATTCGGCCATACCGGAACACTATGAACCTCATCATCCCCATGGCCGGGCGCGGCAGCCGATTGCGCCCTCACACCCTGACGGTTCCCAAGCCCTTGGTTCACGTGGCGGGCAAACCCATCGTCCAGCACCTCGTGGAGGACCTCGCCGCGATGAGCCCCCGACCTTTCGACCACATTGCCTTTGTGATCGGTGACTTCGGGGAGCAGGTGGAAGCCGACCTGTTGGATCTCGCACGCAGGCTCGGAGCCGAGGGGCACATTTGTCACCAGAACCAACCGCTGGGCACGGCCCACGCGGTCTGGTGCGCCAAGGAATGGCTGACCGGAGAAACGGTGGTCGCCTTTGCGGACACCCTGTTCCGCGCGGATTTCCAACTCGACGCGGAAGTAGACGGCCACATCTTCGTGAAGCGCATCGAGGACCCCCGCCAGTTCGGTGTGGTGGTGCTGGATGACGATGGTGCCATCTCGGAGTATGCGGAAAAGCCGCAAGAACCCGTTTCCAACCTGGCAATGATTGGCATCTATCAATTCAAAGACGGCGGTGCGCTGAGAAAGGAAATCGACCTGCTCATCGACAACGGCGTCATGAAGGGCGGCGAATACCAACTCCCCGACGCCTTCCGGGCCCTTACGGAGCAGGGCGCCCGGTTCCGACCCGGTGAAGTCAGCGCCTGGATGGACTGCGGAAACCGCGAAGCGACCGTCGACACCAATGGCCGAATGCTGGAGTTCCTCGGCGATGCTGCCGGAATCGACACCCGCGCTATCGTGGAGGACAGCGTGGTGATCCCGCCTTGCATCATCCAAGAGGGTGCGGTTGTTCGCGGAGCAGTGGTGGGCCCCCGCGTGACCATCGGTCATGGAACCGTTGTCGAACGCAGCATCCTCCGTGATTGTCTCATTGGAAGCGACAGCGCACTCAACGGTGTCAACCTCAAGGGTTCCATGGTGGGCAACCATGCGACCGTGACCCGGTCCGGCGAGGACCTCAGCCTCGGAGACCACTCTACTTCCGCATGAGAATCCACGCCGCATATTCCCCCCTGCTGACCGTCCTCGTGGCCACAATGGCCATGGGTTGTGGCCTTCTGGGGGGGGCCAAACAAAGCGATGACGGGGGGCTAGGGTCCGTCAACTCCGACTTCCACTCGGCCTATTATGCCGCGCAGACCGCCAAGATCAAGGGGGACCGCAATGGCGCAAGGGAGTCCCTGCTCGCCTGCCTCGATGCCGATCCGGACGCCGCAATCGTGCACTTCGAACTGGCCCGTATCGAAAGGATGGATGGTCAATGGTCGGCGGCCATGAGCGCTATGGAACGGGCCGTAGCGTTGGAAGAGGAAAACCCATGGTACCGCAGGGAATTCGCGGAAGTCGCTCTGGAACTCGGGCGCAATGCAGAAGCCGATGCTGCCCTGCAGTGGCTTCTGATCAACAAGCCCGAGGACGACGTCGCGGCCATGATGTTGCTGGATTTGCGCACCGCTGAAAGTCGATTCGACGATGCCTTGGAAGTGGTAGACGTACTCGAACGGGAATGGGGGCCCGACCCCGAGTGGCACTTTGAAAGGCACCGCCTGAACCTGTCTGCCGGTCGGCTGGAGGCCGCTTTGGGAAATCTCCTGGACTTGGAGCGCGACTTCCCGGACGTGGTAGAAGCTCCCCTTCAGCATGCCCGACTGTTGATTTCCTTGGGGCGCGTGGAAGAGGCCGAATCCATCCTGCGCCAGTCCCTGGAACGCACAGGAAACGGTCGGCTTCATTTGGAATGGGCGCATATTCTGACTGCACGCGGGGAGACCGATCAAGCACGTGAGCACGTCCAAATGGCATTCACTTCCAACGGCGTGCCCCTGGAAGAAAAGCTCGACATCGCCTGGACCTATATCGAATTGGCCGAATTCCAACAGGACCTTCAACCCGAAGCGGCCCTGCTCATCGATTTGTTGATGGAGGTGCATCCGGAGGCAGCAGAGCCCTTCGAGCTGTTGGCCGCCCTTCGAGAGATTCAAGGTGATGGCGCGGGCGCATTGGACGCGCTCGAGACGGCCTTGGACCGGAACCCCAATTCTGCCGAACGCTGGCTTGAGGCCTGTCAATTGGCCATTTCCTCCGCACAATGGGAGCGGTTGAACGGCCTCTCCGAATCCGCTGGCGCCTTATTCCCCAACCTCCCTGTCTTCCCGTATTTCCGGGGGATGGCCTTCATGGAAATCGGGGATGACCGCGCTGCTGAACGCCAACTGAAGGTCGCCCGGAACCTGATTGTCGACCGCCCCGATTTTGAATCCGACGTGCTGGTCATGCTCGCTCAGATTGCGCATGACCGGGGAGACCACACGGACTCTGACGGCTGGTTCGATTTGGCCTTGGATGTCAATCCACAGAACATATTGGCCCTGAACAATTACGCCTACTACCTCGCTTTACGGGGTGCGCGCACGGACTTGGCTGTGGAAATGGCCGCCCGCGTCGTCGCCCTCTCTCCCGGGGATGCCAATTTCGAGGACACCTATGCCTGGGCCTTGTATCGGGATGGCGATCTCGAAGAGGCATTGACCTGGATTGAACTCGCCCTTCAACACGAGGGAAACAGCCCATCTGCTACCGTTCTAGAGCACGCGGGTGACATCCTGTGGGCATTGGATCGGCCGGACGAGGCGAGGGAACGGTGGAACGCAGCCCTGGAGGCCGGGGGTGATGCGTCGGAAATTCAGCCCAAGATTGACGGGGAATGAGGTGGATTGCACTGTTGATCTCGGTTGTCGTCATGACCGGCTGCACCAACATGCGAAGGTTGGAACGCGGAAAGCCCATTCGTTCAGAAAGTGCCTCGGCCATCCTGCGCAAACACCTCGCCACCAATGCCAAACCCGACTGGGCGGCGATGCGGTTGCAGGTCGAAGCCAACTTCAATGGGGACAACAGTTCATTCAAGGTGAATGCCCGGCTTCGCAGGGACTCGGCCATCTGGTTGAGCATCACCCCGGCCCTCGGCGTAGAAGCTGCCCGACTCATACTCACGCAGGACTCCGTTCGTTTCCTGTCAAAGGTGCCGGGAAACCGATTCGGTTACGCGGGTGACTATGCCGCTTTTGATTCCCTGCTCGGCACGGAATTGAATTACATCATGGCACAGCGCATCCTCATGGGCGAGGGCATCAACCTACTGGACGAGGACAGCAAGTACATCACCAAAGTGGATGGCAGGGAACACCTTCTCATCAGCAAGTACAAGCGCCGGGTGCGTCGATTGGTGGGGGTCAAGGAAAAGGAGATCAATCCGGAAGACAGCCTAACCGTTGATGTATCCGAAGAGATACAAGAGCGGGTGCTGAGCCGATCAAATGATGAGGATCTCCTTGTGAAACGATTTTGGTTCGATGGTCTGGGCTATCAGCTGACCAGAACCCACTTCGATGATCTCTATCATTCCCGTTCCATCGAAATCGGGCACAGTGGCTTCAATCCCGAGGCCGGCGGCTGGATCCCCCACACGACCGAATTGATCATTGAATCGCCCGAAGGAACACACCGTTTGAGGATTGAAATTGGCCGGGCGCGGTACGACAAACCATACCCCATGCCCTTTGTATTTCCGGAGGACATTGAGATGAAGGATGGACTGTAGGTGTTCCATCCCATTCGGGTTTGTGCTGATGGGTGCACTCCTGTGTTTCGCGCCATGCGCTTGGTCACAAAAGGACAGCCAAGCTGAACTCGAAGCGGAACGAAACGCTATCACCGAGCGGATCGCTGCCACCCGCGCCCTGTTGGATGCCTCACGGGACGACCAGGAAAAGACCACCCAAGCCCTGGCGATCATGAGGGAGGAGTTGGTGTTGAGGCAGCAACTGCTGGGCAACCTCGGGCGGGAAAGAAAGTCGGCCGAAAGCAGGCTGGATGACCGCAAAGAGACGGTTCGCAGGGCCGATGCCCAACTTCAGGCGCTCAAAGATGAATACGCCGGCATGATTCGACTGGCGGCTCAACTGGAGCATCCCGATGCCTTTTGGGGCCTGGTGCTCGACGCCGATGGTGCGGTTCAAGTCTTCCGTCGCTTGCTCCTCATTGAGGAATATGGGCGCGCGCGGAAAGAACAGGCGGAACTCATCTCCACATCCACAGAAAAGCTGCGGGGTGAGTTGGATTCCTTGCGAAGAGAACGGGCATCCCTGATGGGGATCGAGCAGGAATTGCGCTCACAACGCGACGCCTCCAGGCAAGGTGCCCGAAAGCAGGAATCCCTTTTGGCCGAGTTGAGGTCCCGGGAGCGTGAGCTGAAGGACCAGCTCGCCCGGGAGGAGGCGCGCCGAGCGGAACTCGGCAAGGCCATCGACCGCATCATCGCCGCTGCGCGAAGAAGTGCCGGTACAGGAGCCGAATTCGCCGCCACACCCGAAGGGCGAATCATCGGTGCCGAGTTCAAAGCCAACCGGGGAAAACTGCCCTGGCCCGTATCGGAAGGGGTCATCGTCGGTCGATTTGGCACCCATAGCCACCCTACCATACCGGGAATCAAGATTGAACGTCGGGGAGTGGACATTGCCACCTCCGCCCAAGCCGAAGTGGCCGTGGTTTTCAGCGGTCGCGTATCCCACGTGCTCAGCATTCCCGGCGGAGGTATGGCCGTTATGGTGGATCACGGCTCCCATCGAACGGTTTACGCCAACCTAGCTCAGGTAGAGGTCGCGGACGGACAGGACGTCATGACCGGCCAGCGCATCGGACAGGTGCTCGACCTAGGGAGTGGACACCGCGCCCATTTTGAAATCTGGGATGCCAGCGGGAGTGCCCCACTGGACCCTGAATTGTGGATTGCCCGATGAAGTATGCGTTGATCGGCAACCCGAATTGCGGCAAAACAACCCTGTTCAACCGCCTGACCGGTTCTCGCGCCAAAGTGGCCAACCTGCCAGGTGTGACCGTGGAGCCCTTGGTCGCTTCGGTCAAGGGTACGACCGTGGGAGAGGGTATTGAGCTGGTGGATTTGCCAGGGACCTACAGCCTTCACCCCAAGGCACCCGACGAAGCCGTCACACGGGACGCCCTGTTCAACCCCGATGACCCACACCGGCCCGACGGCCTGCTGCTCGTCATGGACGCCGCCAACCTCAAGCGCAATCTCTATCTCACCCTCCAGGCCCTCGAATTGGGCATGCCTTCGTTGATCGTGGTGAATGAGACTGCGCCGACGAGTTGGTCGTCTGCTGCGCTGGAAGAGGAGCTCGGATGCCCTGTCCTTTCCGTCAATGCACTCAAAGGAAACGGAGCTGAAGCACTGCTGGAATGTCTGGAAGCCGGACTGAAACCGGCAAAGGTCACCACGGGTCTGGACCCCGGAGCCCGTGGTTGGCGTTCCAGGGTTCGGCTGGACGCGTTATCCGAGGCCCTTCCCCACCTGAACACGTCGGCCTGGGAACTGCTGGTCACTGCGGATGACATCCCCGATTGGATGGGGGAAAATGCCCGCATAGCATTGGAGGAGGTCAGATTGTCCACGGGGTGCGGTGCTGCCGAGCTCCAGTTGGGTGAGGCGGCACACAGAAGCCGGCAGGTGCGCACCATCGCCATGCGCGCCCTGGGCATCAATCCGCCGGCCAGCCGGAACATTAGCGCCCGACTGGACCGCGTGCTCACGCACCGCATCGGAGGCCCAATCATCCTGATGGCGGTGTTCTTCCTGATTTTTCAGGCCGTTTACTCTTGGGCCACCTGGCCCATGGATCTCATCGACGGGGGAATGGCGTGGTTGATGGAAACTTGCCGCTCCGCACTTCCCGCGGGTTGGTGGACGGACTTGCTGGTGGATGGCTTGCTGGCCGGCCTCGGAGGTGTGGTCATTTTCGTTCCGCAGATCGCCCTGTTGTTCGGGGCCATCGCCGCCCTTGAGGAGAGTGGTTACATGACGCGTGTGGCCTTCATGAACGACCGCTGGCTGCGTGCCCTCGGACTGGATGGTCGGTCGGCCATTCCCCTCCTCGGCGGTTTTGCCTGTTCCATCCCCGCCATTCTCGGGGCCCGGACCATTCCCGGCAAACGCGAGCGGTTGCTCACCATCCTCATCACGCCCTGGATGACCTGTTCGGCCCGCCTACCGGTCTACCTTTTTCTCATCGGTTTCGTCGTACCCTCGACGCCATGGGGACCGGGCGGGTGGCTGAACCTACAGGGTGTCTTTCTATTTGGGATATACACAGCGGGATTGCTGGCAGGACTGATGCTGGCGTGGGTGTTGAACCGCCGGATTCCCAAGTCAGCGCCTACGCAATTCCTTCAGGAGTGGCCGCCATACCGCGTCCCTTCGATGCGCAGGACGCTGGATCAGGTCTGGATGCAAGCGCGCGCTTTTGTGGAAGGTGCGGGAAAAGTCATCGTCGTGGTTTCCATCCTCCTCTGGGTTCTGTCCAATACGGCACCGGGAGGCTTCGCCGAAATCGACCAGACATACACCGCGCGGCTCGCAACCGCTCCGAACGAAGACGCCGGCGCACAGGTCGAACGCGAATGGTCGGCAGCCCGAATAGACGCCTCATGGTCAGGGCGCATGGGCGCTTTTATCGAACCCGCCATCGCGCCCTTGGGCTACGACGGGCGCATGGGGGTGGCATTGATTGCTTCCTTCGCCGCGCGTGAAGTGTTCGTGGGTACCATGGCCACGTTGTACGCCGCGCCTGACAGCGACGAGGGCATTGGCCAGCTGAAGGAACGCCTCGCCCGCGAACGCAACCCCAAAACCGGTCAGCCCGTGCTTACCGCGGCCACGGCCATGTCCCTCATCGTTTTCTACATGCTCGCCATGCAGTGCATTTCCACCATAGCCATCGTCCGACAGGAATTGGGCAGTTGGAACCTGGCGGCGCTCCAAGCCGTGGGCATGACGGTACTGGCCTACTTGGCCTCTTGGGCCACGTATTCGTGGCTCAGCTGATGGGCTCGACCCACATCAGCTCAGCCTGCTCCTTGCGCAGGGTGACCAAGTTTCCGCCGGTGGTCACGGCCATAGGGTCTCCGAGCGGCGCGATGTGACGGACTTCGATGTCCTCTCCCACGACGCAGCCCATTTCCATCAGGGCCAACATCCCTTCCGGGGCGTCGATTCGGGTGAGCTTGCCGCGTTGGCTGGCTTCGAGGTCACTCAGTCGCTTGAGATCCATAATGCAAACCTCGGCGATGATGGGCGCTCATTGGCTCCCCCTTTCAGGGGATTTTGCCTTCGATTCTGTCCATCCCATGGGGTGCCAAAGAAAAACCCGGCGCGGCGGCCGGGTTTCCTGTGGGTCATACTGGACTCGAACCAGTGACCTCTGCCCTGTCAAGGCAGCGCTCTGAACCAGCTGAGCTAATGACCCTCTGCTGAATTCGGACGGCGAATATACGATGCACCAGCGTCAGTCCTCCTCCAAGCCTGCCTCATCGATGTTGTCGAGGTCGAAACCCTCATCCATGTTCTCCTCCAGCACTTCAAGCATGGCCCGGTCAATGCGGAGTAGATAGATGATGTCTTCCTTGCGGACCTCCAGACATCGCATGATCCGGCCGTCGGCCACGTTCATGGACTGCAAGTCATCGTCACTGAAACCTTCGGGATACGCCTCCCTGATCAAATCGAGATGGTGGGCCTCCACGTTGTTGTAGCTCTTGATGATGTGCTTCATTGTTGATGTGGATTCTGGTGTTCACCAATCGAGCAGCCAGCCGAAAAACAGCGGCGCCACGATGGTGGCATCGGATTCAATGACAAACCGGGGCGTATCCACCCCCAGCTTGCCCCATGTGATTTTTTCGTTGGGAACCGCCCCTGAATAGCTGCCATAGCTTGTGGTGCTGTCCGAGATCTGGCAGAAATAGGACCAGAGGGGTAAACCGGTCCTGCCAAGGTCCTGATGCAACATGGGCACAACGCAAATAGGGAAATCACCCGCAATGCCACCACCAATCTGGAAGAAGCCCACCCCCTGGCCGGTTTCCACCGTGGCCTGGGTGTACCAATCTGCCAGGTACATCATGTATTCGATACCGCTCTTGACCGTACCCGGTTGGACATCTCCTTCTAAACAATGGGCGGCGAAAATGTTGCCAAGCGTACTGTCCTCCCAGCCCGGACAGACAATGGGAATGCCCTTCTTGGCCGCGGCGTGCATCCAGCTATCCATCGGGTCGATCTGAAAGGCATCGTCCAGCTTTCCGCCCAGCAGGGCCTCGTAAAAGAATTCATGCGGGAATTTCCGCTCTCCTTTGGCTTCGGCGTCCTTCCAGAGGTCCACCATGATCCCTTCGAGTTTCCGGAAAGCTTCCTCCTCAGGAATGCAGGTGTCGGTCACACGGTTCAGCCCACGATCGAGCAAAGCCTGCTCCTCGGCCGGGCTGAGGTCGCGGTAATGCGGCACGCGCTCATAATGGTGGTGCGCGACGAGGTTCATCACGTCCTCTTCCAAGTTGGCCCCGGTGCAACTGATGATGTGCACTTTGTCTTGCCGGATCATCTCCGCGAGACTGCGGCCCAACTCCGCCGTGCTCATGGCACCGGCCAGCGTGATCATCATGCGACCGCCATTTTGCAAACAGGCGTCATAGGCCTGGGCGGCCTCGGGAATGACCGCGGCGTTGAAGTGTCGGTAATGGCGTTCCGCAAAAGCGCGGACAAAAGGTTTTTGCTCCATCTCAATTCTGGGTTGGGGCCGCAATGGGCTCAGGTTCCAGCACGTAAGTCAACATCTTGTGCAGCAGCTTGGCCGCGGTAAAGGCACTCGGACTGCGCTCCATGCGCGGGGCCAATTCCACAACATCGAATCCGACCACGCGGTGGCGCTGGGCCGCCGCCTGGATCAACCCCGTGACCTGGTACCAGTTCAGGCCGCCGGGCTCAGGCGTGCCGGTTTCGGGCAGATAGGCCGGGTCGAACACGTCCAGGTCCACGGTGATGTACACCGGCGTGCCCGCTGGACCCAACCGCTGGACAGCGGCCTTGATCCACTCCATGTCCGGAGTCGCATGACAATGCGACCCGTGAAAGACATTCCCCTCCTGCTCATAATGGCGTTCCTCGGCCTCCGTGCTCCGTATGCCCACTTGAACAAGACGGGTGTGGGCAGCTGCCCAGTGCAGGGCACACGCGTGGTTGCAGGCCGACCCGTGAAAGGTGCTGCGCAAGTCGCTGTGTGCATCCAGCTGCAACACTGAAAGTCCAGGTTCTGATGCGGCGCAAGCCTGAATGGCTCCGATGCTGACGCTGTGCTCTCCCCCGACCAGGACGGGCAGGATTCCTTTTCCCAGCCAATCTCCCACCTCCCTTCGCACATCCGCGCACACCTCCTCCGGCGACTTGGCCACGCCATCCCACTCCAGGGGAAGGGCCTCCAGAACGGCTATGCCCTCTGCATGGACCTCGGAGCCGGTCTCAATGTCAAAGAGCTCCATGTTCTCGAGGGCTTCGAACAGGGCTTCCGGCCCTTTGTCCGCCCCCTTGCCCCAGGTACTCGTGCCATCATAGGGGACGGGAAGGATGACCGCCTTTGGAGGGCGCCCACCCGCCAATATGGGTTCTCCCGCATAGTGCCGTACCCCCAATCCTGGCGGGCAATCAAAAGGTCCACTTTGCATGGGTTCCGTCATTGTCTCACCGATTGGGACGCGCGGAAAGCCTTCCGCTGCGACTCGGCCTGCCGGGCCTTGAGGCTGGCTTCCTTCTCAAGCTGAACCACCTCGGGACGCTCCTGACCATAGCCCAACAGGGCAAGCACATCTTCAGCCTTTTGTTCGTCGCAAAAGACCTCGGCCTGGAGACGGCCGTCACCATCCCGGTTGAGCAACACATGCTTCGGGCCCGGGATCAGACAATGGTGGACCCCTCCGTGGCCCCCGATGTTGTCCTGATATGCCGCCGTATTGAAGAAGGCCAAATACAGCGGTTTGTCAGGCGAAAACTTGGGGAGGTAGATGGCATTCAGATGCTGCTCTGAATTGTAGTAATCGTCGCTGTCGCAGGTCAATCCTCCAAGGAACACCCGTTCGTAGTTGTCCTCCCACCTGTTGACGGGCAGCATCATGAACCGTTTATTGATGGCCCACGTATCCGGCAGGGTCGTCATGAAGCTCGAGTCGATGAGGTTCCAACGCTCCCGGTCATTCTGGCGCTTCTGGTACAACACCTGGAAAAGGGTGCCTCCGGCCTCGCCCACCGTGAAGGAGCCGAATTCAGTGAAGATGTCGGGAACGGGGACGCCCTGTTCGCGGCAGTGCACCATGATCTGTTCGAGGATGGCCTCGATCATGTAGCCGTAATCATATTCGAAACCCAGGGAGTTCTTGATGGGCAATCCCCCTCCGATGTTCAAGGCCGTCAGATGCGGGTTCTCTTTTCTCAGCAAGCAGTAAACATCCAGGGCCTTGCGCAGCTCGTTCCAGTAGTATGCCGTATCGCGGATGCCCGTATTCACGAAGAAGTGAAGCATGCGAAGCTTCAGGTGGGGATGCTCGGCCAAATGCTCGCGCCAGAATGGCAAGATCCGGCGATAGCCCATTCCGAGACGGGAAGTGTAGAACTCGAACTTGGGCTCTTCCTCCGAGGCAATGCGCAGGCCCACTTCAATTGGCGCCTTCACGGCCTCACTCAACATCTCGAATTCCAGCTCGTTGTCCAGTACGGGGAGGATCCCGGTGAAACCTTCAGCGTGAAGGGTAGCGATGCGGTCTATGTAAGCATGGGTCTTGAAGCCATTACAAACGATCGTGGACTTGCGGTCAAGGTGTCCCGTTGCCTCGAGGGACCTGACAATGTCCAGATCAAAGGCACTGCTTGTCTCCAGTCGGGCACCATGACGCAACACCTCTTCCGTGACATGCCGGAAATGGGAGCTTTTTGTCACATAGCAATAGTGGTAGGCGCCGCTGTAGCCCAGCTTTTCCATGCCTTCCGTGAACCACTCCGTCGCCCTCCGAATGCTTTCGCCAATTCGGGGCAGGTAGGTGAACCGAAGGGGCGTTCCATATCGCTCTACAAGCTCCATCAGGTCGATGCCGTGGAACCGAAGACAGCCTTCTTCCAGGACAAATTCATCCTGTGGCCATTCAAAAGTTTGCTCGATCAGGTCGAGATACCTTGTTTTCATAGGGGTTCGAAAAGAGGGTGATGAGGGGATAAGCCGGACGGACGCACCTCATCCCGAGGCACGACTCCGCAGCGTCACCCGCGGCTCAGAGCCGAATCTGCTTCCACCGGCGCTGCAAGGCCGGCTTCACCCAACTGTCGAACAAACTTGGCATTCCCATGTAGAAATCCACAGCAATAGTACACACCCCGCGGAACTGTGCAGATACCGCCTACGAAAAATTCATGGGCGCCAATGTGCAAGGTCCACATCGAGCAAGGACTCGAGCGCCACGACATCCGCTTCGAAATAGGTCCATAGCGCCTTGCGTTCCTCATCCGAAAGCGACGGAAGCCTTTTACTGCTGTACCATAGCTTTTTGGCTCCCCGTTTCAAAGGCTCCGGCATCCAGCGCCCAACACCCCCTTTCCACCCGGAACGCGTTGCCCATTGATTCAACCCTTCCATTCTTGCGCGGCCAGCAGTATTTGCCCGGTTCCCCTTGACTTCCGGAATGGGGCCGTCCAAGCCCAACCACTGCTGAAGGTCATTCCAAGTTCCCTGTTCAGAGAGTTCCCGGTTGAGCAGCACCTTGATCTTTTCGCGGGGAAAGGCCTTGAACCACCGCTGCAGACCCTCGGTGTATAATCCTGCTTCAACAAAGAGCTCACTTCTGCCCCACCCGGGATCTGGATGGACCCTGTCCTTTTCTATTGCCTCCATGAGGTCCAGGTCAGTGAATCCATACATCCGGGCCATGAGCCAATGGGAATAGAGGCGTTCCACCGGGTTGCGCAAAGTCACAAGAATCTGGGCTTGAGGATGTGCCGAAGCCACGGCAGCTGCAGCTGCTGTGGACCAGAGGTAAGATGTACTGCATTCCCCCACCACCCTGTGCGCCTGATTCGCTCCTTCAAAAAGGGCGGCGTATTCCCCGGGTCGTTGTATAAAGCCAACCTGGCGAGCAGTCAATGGCTTCCTGGCGAGATAAGCGGTGGTATCAAGGTCGGTATTGGCCTTGAATGCGGGAGAGAAACGGGCTATGTCAATATCCGTAGCGAAATGGTTCGGCTCTTTCAATGGGCTCAGGAAAACCTGCTCATGGGCCGACAGCCTCTGATGAATCAATGTCGTTCCAGCCTTCGGTGCGCCAATCAAAAAGAAGTTCAGCTTTTCCACCATCTGCTCAGCAATGAAACCATGAGAAATCCGTGATGCCGCCAGATGTACCATACACCCAGACCGTTCCAACAAAACATGCCCACAGCGGCGGAAATGGCCGCACCCAAAATGCCCATGGACGGCACGAAGACTAGGGCTGTACCCAACTGCACCACCGCAGAAACAGCGAGAATAGCCAATCCTGCCCGCTCACCGCCCGTCATGTTGAGCAGGTACATGACAGGACCACAGAGTGCATTGAAACACTGGCCGGCCGCCAACACCAATAAAGCCTTGAACACGGTGTCCCCCGCAAACTCTGGACCCCAAAACCCAAGGAGCCACGGCCCCAACAAACCAAGAAACAAAGCGCCGGGGAAGGCCACGGCGGTGTTCATCCACCCGATGCGTTGTACGGCCCTGCGCAGACCCTCGCGGTCGCCGCTGTCATGCAGCGCACTGAAAGTGGGTGCGCCCAATGCATTGACCGCGAATTGAGTAAACGTCAAGAGTGCCGCCAATCTGAATGCAGCACGGTAGTGGGCCACGTCTGCTTCAGAGAGCCATGCTGCAATCAACGCCGTATCGGCCCAGCTCAACACCAGGTGCAGCATGCTGCCCAGCCAAATGGGTCCTGCCAAGGCACGCAACTTCTGAATGTCGGCGGTTCGTTCAATTGCAGCGTCCTCGGCGGGGACATCCTGCACATTGACCGCCTTTCTAAAGAAAACCCATGCCGCAGCCATGCCAAGCAGTGCCAGGACAACCGCTGTCGCAGACAATGCCGGAATCGGATCCCACCCGAGTAAAAGGATCATGCCGCCGGCAAGGAGCATCCACCATCCTGGTTGCAACAGGGCGTAAACTCCCACACGTCCAACGCCGCGCAAAGCCTCACCTGCCCAACCAATCAGCACCCATGCCCCTATGGCAATGCCCAATGCCGCATCAAGCCGAACAACGAAAAAGTCCATTGGATACAACCAACCCCAAGACACGGCCAATAGCGCCATACCCAAGATGGGCCAGGACCATCGACGGAACCTATCGAAGACGCGCCCATGCAAACCCCGCGATGTCCATCCACTGAAAAGCTTGACAACCGCACCTTCCACACCACCGCGCAGCAACGTGCCTCCTACCGTAATCGCGAAAACGAAAAGTTCGGCCCGGCCAAGGGCATCGTCCCCAAACCTGCGCGCAACCAACAAGGAAAAAAGAAAGCCGCCAAATGCGCCGGCCACTTTGAACAACAGTACCCGGCCTGAACCGCCTAGCAGCCGTTGCCAAGAGCCATCGAGGCGGGAGGCGGTTGTGGATTCCTTCAAAGCTGAACAGGTCGTTCGCAACGTGCGAAGCACAAATGGCAGCCCCGCCAGGAATCGAACCTGGATCAAACGTTTAGGAAACGCTTATTC
>JBDQOI010000025.1:0-34597 GCA_040261275.1 Flavobacteriales bacterium
GGTCAACACCACGGGCAGCGAGTACGACAACCTGCTGTCCTCGGGCGTGCAAGTCTATCACCACAACATCAGTGACGACCTGCACCACAAGTATGCCATTGTGGACCACGCCTCGCCTTCGAATGACCCCGTCGTGATCACCGGATCGCACAACTGGTCGTCCTCCGCAGAGAACGTCAACGACGAGAACACCGTCATTGTGCACGATGCCCGCGTGGCCAATCTCTACCACCAGGAATTCCAGGGCATCCTCATCGCCCTCGGCGTCATCTCATCGGTCGAAGACGAAACCGGGGCCCCCATCTGCACGGTGTTCCCCAATCCCGCCCACGGTGCCCTCTCCATTCGCTGGGAGTCCGCTGCTGCCCCTGGCGATCTCGTGTTGCGTGACTTGTCTGGTAGGGAAGTGCTGCGCTCCATGCTCGGAAACGGCATCACGCGGATTCCACTCGACGGAGTTGCCACAGGAGTGTACACCGCTGCTGTGGACGGGCAAGGTCTGCCTACCCGCATCGTCGTGGAATGATGAACCGCCCCTGGCGGACGGCATTTGAATTCACCCTGGGCGCCGCTGGGGTTGCCCTTATGTGCAGCTGTGGCACCTCCGAACCTGAAGGGCCCTTGCACGAGATGAAGGACTTCCCTGCGGGGACTTCATTGCCGGGTCTCGCCCTTTCTGCAGAAGGACCTGCCTTGCTGTTTGCGGAAGTACGAGGGGATACCGTGGCCATTCGGTGGTCGCAATGGGCGGACGCCGATTGGAGTACTCCCGTCACGATTGTGGAGGACACCGATTTGCTGGTCAACTGGGCGGATCGTCCCTCCATGGCGTTCGGGCCCCAAGGAGATGCGCACGCCCATTGGCTGCGCATGGACCCGAGGGGTGACTTCTGCTACGGCATCGAAACCGCGCACAGCACGGATGGCGGCCTGACATGGTCCGAGGCCGATCGACCCCACCGCGATACGGCCGTGGCCGAGCACGGATTCGCCCAGTGGATGCCCACCCGCGATGGGGCGATGCTGGCCTGGTTGGATGGTCGGCCGTTCGACGGACACCCCAATCCTGCCAAGGCTCCCATGGAAGTGCGCGCTGCCCGATGGACGCCAACACGGGGTTGGTCGGAGGAAGTGGTGCTGGACAGCTCTGCCTGTACCTGCTGCCCCATGGCTTCTGCCGCCCTATCAGACGGCGCGTACCTGCTCACCTACCGAGACCGCACGGAAGACGAAATCAGGGACTTCAGTGCCGTTGAAATCGCGGCCACCGAGACGCACTCCGTTCAATTGAAGCAGGGCCCCGATCCTGTGGGTGCCGATGGATGGCAGATTGCGGGCTGTCCTGTGAACGGATCGGCATTGGCTTCGGGATCCGGCCGCACCCTTGCCGTTTGGTTCACGAATGCCGACGACCAGCCCCGGATTCGGATGGCCTGGCGCTCACGGGAAGGAGCTTGGTCAGAGGTTGAGAACCTGCAGCGCGCTGAAGCTGTGGGACGGGTAGCCGCCGCCGTAGATGGCGAGGGTCGCTTCCACGCCGTTTGGATGGAGCGCGAAGGCGATGTCCCCAGATTGATGGGGCAATGCTGGACGCCCACAGGCAAGCCGCTTCTGGAAGCACCCATGGCGCTTACCGCTGTAGACGATGCACGGGCGGGAGGGTTCCCTTCGTTGGTGGGCCTTGAGACGGGTGGCGTCATGTTGGCCTGGACGACAACGGGGAAGGAAGCCCATGTGCGCACGGCGACATGGACCCCTTCCCCGTAGAAGGCTGTTGGATCGAAAGACTTACTCGACCACGAGTCGGATGACGTCTTCGGTCAGGCCGTTGGTGGCCCGTACCAGATAGATACCGGCATCCAGATCACTGACGTCGAGATCGACGAAGGCACCGTCCCCAAGCTCCCGCTCCATGACCAGTCGACCAAAGGCATCGGCCACCTGAAGGCTGACCGGAGCATCTCCACCGAGCAGCACCTCGATGCGCACCGAGGCATCGGCGGGGTTCGGATAGGCCCGCACTTCAGCCAAAGCGACACGCTCTCCGGCGCAGCTGCTCGAATTGGAATTGCCCGCGGTGAAACTGCAAATGGGTGAGAATGCACTGGCATCCCCGTTGCAATTGCTGCGTACATGCCATTCGTAGGTAACGTTGTTGCTCAGGCTGGAAGCCGTGATGCTGGTCTCTGTCGTGTTGCCTTCGCTGGTCCAGGTGGTCGTACCCGCGACCCGGAACTGCACAGTGTAGCTGACAGCACTGGCTACAGCGCTCCAAGTGAGGGTGGCGCGCCTGCGCTTGATATTCGTTGCTGCCGTCCCGGTGGGCACATCGCAACTTCCAGAGGAGCAAGGGGCACAATCCGGTCCACCGCAATCCACACCCGTCTCGTCGCCGTTCTGGATGCCATCGTCACAGGTTGCTGTGTTGCAAGGGGCGCAATCCGGACCACCGCAATCCACACCCGTCTCGTCGCCGTTCTGGATGCCATCGTCACAGGTTGCTGTGTTACAAGGGGCGCAAGAGCCCCCGCAGTCCACACCCGTCTCGTCGCCGTTCTGGATGCCATCATCACAGGTCGGTGTAGGTCCACCACCACAACCTGCAGAAAGGGTAAGCGAATGACGTGCACCACCCGGAGCGAACAGCGCGTGCATTCGAACTGCCTGATCTGCGGTGTACACCGTCAGGCAGGCATCGTCACCATAGTCCATGTAGTTCTCGACCATGTCCACCGTACCGCAGCTGACATGTCCCAAAGCACATCCGTAGTTTGGACCATCCGAAAGAGGTGTGTCATCGACGAAGTCATCGACACTGCAACCCCCATCTCCCCAGATATGGCGCAGGTTCAGATAGTGCCCCACTTCATGGGTGCAGGTGCGGCCGAGATCGAAAGGGAAAGTGGCCGTTCCGATGTCCCCGAAGTATTGATAGTCGATGACGACTCCATCCGTACTTGCAGGACCACCCGGGAATTGAGCGTAACCAAGAATGCCTCCACTCAGGTTGCATACCCACATGTTCAGGTAAGAAGAAGGGTCCCAAGGTGTTAAGCCCTGGTTGCCCTTCATGGCGTCATTGGTCCCCCAGGAAGGCTTATTGGACGACTTGCGGCGAATGCCGTTGGTCGGATTGCCGTCGGGATCCACGCTGGCGAGACAGAATTCGATTTCCGTATCTGCCGCCTGTGACCACGTATTGTTGGCGTCACTGTTGGTGCGGCGGAAATCGTCATTGAGAATGTCGATTTGGGACTGGATCTGAGCTTCAGAAATGTTCTGGGCGTTGGTCTTGTAGATCACATTCACTACCACGGGTATGGTGATCACATTGCCATTGCGGAGTTGAGGGGTCGTTTCATAAGCCCGGGTAAAGGCCTCGATTTGCTCCATCTGCTGATGAAGTTGCTCGTGCTCACCGAGCAGACGGTCGAGGTTGCCCATGGTGTGACATACACGCTCTTGACCTTGGAGCAGGAAGGAAGCTCCCAATGCAAGGAAGCAGATAAGTGAACGGAGTTTCATGGTGTGGATTGGTTGCTTGAACAATTTCCTTAATTGACGGGAAACCATGGCTATCCAAGGGGATGATAATCATCATTTTATGGATAATACTCTTTGTGCGCAGCGTTCAGGGTGACGACAGATTATAGATCATGGGGTTAAAATGGACAAAATGAGCACGGCTGAACAATCTGAATCAAACCCTGTTCCTCTGTCACAACCACACAAACTCAAAACATGCTCAAGCATACCCTTTTGTTGCCTTTCTTGCTGATCGGCGCACTTCTTCAAGCCCAGACCACCGTGGTCGACGTGGTAGTCAACAGCGATGACCATACACTCCTCGAGGCTGCAGTGATTTCAGCCGATCTCGCAGGCACCCTTTCTGGAGATGGTCCTTTCACAGTTTTCGCTCCGACCGACGCAGCAGTGACTGCCTTGGTGACGGAACTCGGCATTACCGCGGATGACTTGCTTGCACTTGATGGACTGGCCGACATTCTCTTGTATCACGTTGTCGGTGCAACGGCCATGAGCGGCGACCTCACTGACGGGCAAATGGTCACCACGCTGCAAGGCGAGGACGTCACGATCTCCATCATGGGAGGAAACGTGATGGTCAACAATGCCAACGTGACCGTTGCGGACATTTCTGCAGATAACGGAGTCGTTCATGTCATCGATGCAGTGCTCCTGCCTCCTCCGCCCCCAACGACAACAGTGGTGGATGTCATCGTAAACAGCGAGGACCACAACTTGTTGGAGGCTGCAGTAGGTGCAGCTGGTCTTGTGGACGCCCTCTCCGGAGATGGTCCTTTTACGGTTTTTGCCCCTACCGATGATGCCGTGACCGCGTTGGTTACCACCCTCGGTATTACAGCTGAAGACCTGCTCGCTCTCGAAGGCCTCGGAGACATTCTATTGTATCACGTAGTCAATGCTACCGCCTTGAGTGGTGACCTTTCCGATGGACAGATGATCACCACCATGCTCGGTGAGGACATTACCATCTCCATCATGGACGGCACCGTCATGGTGAACGATGCCACCGTTACTGCGGCTGATATCACCACGGACAATGGAGTCGTGCATGTCATTGATGCCGTGCTGCTGCCCCCCACACCGGAGGTCACTCCCACCGTGGCTGATATCATCGCGGACAGTGAGGTACACGGTGTTTTGGCCGCTGTTCTCGACAGTACCGGATTGGATGAGGCCCTCGCAGGCGATGGTCCCTTTACTGTCTTCGCTCCTACGGATGCTGCATTCGATGCCCTCCCTCCTGCCGTCATCCTGCAGATCCTGACGGACAATGCACTCTTGACGAACATCCTCACTTACCACGTGGCGGGTGACAGCCTGACCGCCGGTGACCTCTCCGACGGAATGATGATCGAAACCCTCAATGGGGAGGACGTCACCGTCACCATCATGGACGGAACGGTCATGATCAACGATGCTACCGTCATCGTAGCGGACCTGATCGGCTCCAATGGTGTCGTGCACGTCATTGACGCCATCCTGACGCCACCCGCTCCCACACCGGCCACTGTCGTGGACATTGTGGTGAACAGCCCAAACCACAACATTCTGGAGACCGCCGTTGTCGCCGCCGGATTGGTGGACGCGCTTTCTGGTGAAGGTCCCTTCACGGTTTTTGCTCCGACTGACCAGGCATTCGCTGCCTTGCCTGCAGGTGTGATCGACGAGCTACTCGCCGACCCAACCGGTGCATTGACCGATATTCTGACCTACCACGTGGTGGGCGGAGCTGCTGCCATGAGCGGCGACCTTTCCGATGGTCAGATGATCACGACCCTCAACGGGCAGGACGTTACCGTGACCCTCAATGGAGGCAATGTCATCATCAATAACGCCATGGTCATCGTGGCCGATTTGGTCGCCGATAACGGAGTGGTCCATGTGTTGGATGCCGTATTGCTTCCCGAGCCCGCTGGTCCGGCCACTGTGGTGGATATCATCGTGAACAGTGAAAACCACACCATCCTCGAAGCCGCTGTTGGCGCTGCGGGATTGGTCGACGCCCTCTCCGGTGAAGGTCCCTTCACTGTATTTGCACCCACCGACGAGGCGTTTGCAGCACTGCCCGCAGGCCTGATCGACGAGCTCCTCGCGGATCCGACGGGAGCCTTGACCGACATCCTCACCTATCACGTGGTGGGAGGTGCTGCGGCCATGAGCACGGACCTGACGGATGGACAGACCATCGCCACCCTGCAAGGTGAAGAGGTCACGATTTCCATCGACGGCATGATGGTCATGGTCAATGATGCCAACGTCATCGTCGCCGACCTCGTTGCCGACAACGGAGTGGTACACGTCATCGACGCCGTATTAAGCCTTCCATCCGGTGTGGACCAGGTCGATCTCGGCTCCTTGTTCGAGGTGTACCCTAACCCCACGACGGACGTGTTGCGCTGGGGTGCCATTCAGGTCGACCGTCTGCAAGTACTCGATGCCAACGGCCGCCTCTGCTTTGAGACAACGAATCCGACCGGTGTGCTCGATATGAGCAGCTTTGACAACGGACGGTACGTGGTCGTCATCGAAGCCGATGGTCAACGCGCGGTGAAGGCCGTCATCAAAAAGTAATCCAATTGCCCCTTGCCGGGGGCACATCTGCAAGGAAACAAGGCCGCCCCTCGGGGCGGCCTTGTCCATTTTCCGGCGAGCAGATGTTACTTCACGAGGAACCAAGCGTTGAGCAAATGCTCCCGGTTGTAGCGCATGGTCTCACCGGTGTTCTGGTCGATGACATCGAATCCGGCGGCCATGCAGATCGCCTGACCCGCCGCTGTGTCCCATTCCATGGTGGGAGCGAACCTGGGATAACAGTCTGCCTTTCCTTCGGCCACCATGCACAGCTTGAGCGATGACCCCTTGGAAATCAGGGCCACCTCGCCATGTTCCTTGCGGAGCTCGGCGATGAATTCCTCTGTTTCGGGCGACATGTGGGACCGGCTCGCAACGGCCGTGAAGGAGCGGTCGCCCTTATCCATAGGCAGTGTTTCTGCCGTCTCCATTACGCCCTGCACCTCGCGGGTTTCATCTGCTGGCCAGAGGGCCTTGCGGGCCCCTTCGCCCTCCACTCCCACATAGAGCTCGCCCGTCACAGGAACGTAGATGACACCCAGCACCGGAACACCTTCTCGGGCCAGCGCGATGTTGACCGTGAACTCTCCGTTGCGCTTGATGAATTCCTTGGTCCCGTCAATCGGATCCACGATCCACAATTCAGACCAATCCAAGCGCTCTGCATAGGGCATGTCCCTGCCTTCCTCTGAGAGCACCGGAATCCCCGTTCCAGTGAGGTGCCGCATGATCACCTCATGTGAGGCCAAATCCGCGCGGGTCAGGGGGCTGTCGTCGCCCTTGACTGTCACGTCAAAGTCACCGCTGTGGTAGATCTCCAAAATGGCATTTCCCGCCTCCACTGCCGCTTCAACGGCTTTGTTCCTCAATGATTCCATGGGTTGAATTTAATGGGCGATGTTGGCATAGATGGCCTCCAGATGCGCCTTCTCCTGCTTCCAGGAAATCCGATGAGGTGCGGCTTGAAGTCCCTCTTGAAAAGGTTGGGTACCCCGCCGCTGCATTTGAAGGAGGGCTGAGCGCCATCCTTCGGGTGTATCGTCCTGCACCACCTCACCCACGCCCAAATCCTCAATGAGCGCGCGGCAATCGGGAAGTTCATTGGAGAGGACGGGGACACCCGCGAGGATGTACTCGAAGAGCTTGTTGGGCAGGCAATAGAGGTAGGAAAGGCAGGTGGGCTTGACCGAAACCAAGCCCACGTCGGCGCTCCGGGTGTGGGCGAGTACCTCCTCGTAGGGAACGGCCGGATGGACGTGTACATGGGGCAAGCGCGCTGCTGCCTCGTCGACCAAGTGTTGCAGTGGGCCATAGCCCATGAGCACCAGATGGATACCGGAGTCCTCAAGGCCTTCCATGGCTTCCAATGCCGTCTCCAGACCGCGGTTGTATGTGAAGGCGCCTTGATACAGGGCAATGAAGGCGCCCTCGGCGATGCCGAAGCGAGACCGGAAAAGACCGGGAGCCCCCATTTCGGGCGCGTGTTCTTCACCATCCATGGGCGCGATTTCGGGGATGTTCCGCACGAGGTGGACTTCGGGGATGCCATATGTAGCGTATCGCTCGCGGTAGGCCTGGGCGATGGAAGGGCTGACGGTGATGACCGCTTCCGCCTTTCGGATCATGCGCCGCTCGAGCCAGCCCACCAGCTTGCGCTCGATATTGGGCTTGGCGTTGCGCTCCGATTCGAATTCGTGACAGTCGTATACGAGCCGAAGCCTCGGATTGAGCCGCTGTGCGCACCAACCGAGCACGAAAGCTTCGATGTCATTGCAATGCCAGGCGTCCATCTTGCGCCAGCGCCACACCACCTTCAACGCGAGCTCGGCCATCTTCAGCGCGCCAAAGACAGTATTCCGAGGTAAAACCGCAGTTGTGACACGAGTGCGAAAAACCCGCCAGTTGCCGCGCTGCTCGATTAGTGGTAGGCCCTCTCTATGCAAGGCCACAACCGTAACATTGTGACCTGCCATTACCTGACTGTGTGCGATTTTCAGAACGCGATTGTCCCGAGTAAATTCGTTCAAGACAACGATTGCGATATCCGTCATTGGATTGACACTAAATTTCTTCAAACCCAAGTCCACCCAATGCTTCTTCTAAGTTTTTTAAGATCCTCACGAACCGCCATTCAGCGGTGGTCCCGTCGCATCAAATTTGAAGCTACTTACGAAGGAGTAATTGCATTAAAGGTCAGAGACTATGTAGAGTCTACAATTTCTACAAAAGAAGGTACAACCGTCTTTTTCCGGCCGATGGATTGGCCCAAGCTTCAAAGAAAATTTGACTTTTATGAAGTCACTCTACTCACTGAAATCAAACAAATGGGGCGCGGCAAAACGAAAAATCCCTACCCTTCACACCCATCACTACCATTTATAGATAACAGGAAAAATGGTATCGTGGTAATCACATTGTGCTACTTCGATTTCATGCAATCTGAAGCTTGGATTGAGCACTACAGGAAACAAGGTGTCGAACAGTTCATTTTTTACTTCAACGGACGAAAAATCCCTGAAAAGCTTCTAGAGCTTTCAAAACAAGAAGATATAATTGTGATACAGTGGCCCTTCCACTACAGATCTGTATCAATGTATCACAATAATGGACGCCCTTTTATTGCGGGGAAAATAGCGTTCACTAATCACGCTCTTGAGTGGCTAAAGACAAAGTCAAACCTACAATACGTGTTGTGTATAGACATTGATGAGTTCATTGTAGGAAAAGCTAAACTGACAGACTTAATCAAGAGTAAGAAGCATGAATACAGCTTCAGCAATACATGGTCCAGTAATTACAAGGGCTTCATTCGAAATGAAACACCTTGTATTCTCTCGAATTCCTCATTAGTTCCTTGGAAAAGGGTTAAAAGCCTGACAAAAATCAGCGATGTACAAACACTGGACCCGCACCGAATACTGAATGAAAATAATATGGTTCAAACTCACTTGATGCTGCACTTTAAGGACATGCCTAAAAGCGGCTGGGTGGCACCTACTCGTGAGAACAGTGACCCAGAAGAAATATTCTTGGAAATCACAGACAAATCTGTGGATCCGACTATTTCTCACATATGGAAGGAATATTCCTCACAGCCCCACCCTATTGAGGAATAGCCGAACTAGTCAATTCGGTAGCTCTGTTCGGTATTACTACTGTTTTCTTGGCCGGCGAGAAAAACAGCGGTGACGAGCACCGCCAGATTGACGAGGTAGTAGCCGCATTTGGCCCAGACGATGCCGACGAGGGCGCCCCACTCTCCCCCGCCTATCCATACCGGGTGCTGCCTCCCGACATACCAGCCGGCCAAAACGGCGAGCAGGTGCAGCGCGTCAAGTCCGGTGATCCATCTCGGCTTCCGCACCCGATGAAAAAGGGAACCGAGGCCGGCTGTCATGAAGTTGAGGACGAACCAAGGGGTCAGGATGCGCACCACGTCAATGGCACCCCTCCATTCATCGCCGAACAACCAGGCCGTGGCGTTGTCCGGAGCCGAATGGACCCCGATCCAAACGATCGCCGAAACAGCAGCAAAAGCGGTGAGCGATAGCGCAAACAGACGACGCAATGGAGCTCCATCCGCCTTTTCTGTCGATGTCTGGAACAGCACCGGAGCCGCGGACATAGCCAACAAGGAAAGCGGCTGCATGACCAAGCGACGGGCGAGCCCCATCATACCGAGCAATACCGGTCCCAAGGTGGCACCGATGAGCAGTACATGCAGCCACTGGGCGCCTCGGTTCATGGCACTGCCGGCCATGACCCACGTCGGATAATCCCGGTACTCCTCCAAGACCCGTTCCTCCTTCACCGCATGCCATTTCCAGGCGCTTTGGATGACCTCCCTCAAGCCCCGGGTCAATAAGGCCCAGCGCATCAACAATCCGGCGGCTGCACCGAAGACGAGTCCCGACAAGGAGAAAAAGGAGGCTCCGGACATTTTGATGGCCTCGGAAGTCACGGGAGCCAGCGCTTGTGCGGAGGCCACCTTGCCCACCGTTTTCTGTCTGTGGTGCCAATACTCCAATAGCCTTGCGTGCGCAGCCAACGCACAAACGAACGGCAGAAACAAGGAAACCCACTTCCAAGCGGGCAAAGAGTAGTGCTGTGTGATCCAATCTTGTGTGAACCAAGCGAGCCCTCCCACCACGAGCAAGGTGATGGATGTGGCTCTTTGGCCTGCGGAAAAGAGCACGCGCGCCTCCCGATCCGATTCTGGGAGCATGAGCGCTTGCTCGTATTTACCCGTCCCGAGCACGGCGGCGATTCCCGTGATCAAGGCAAACATCTCCAAATGGGCGAAGGCCTCGGGCGTGTAAAGCCGTGTCAGCACAAAAGCCGCCAACACGGTCACCAATTGGCCCGCTGCCGCCCCTCCCATCAAGGTGACCATGCGCCGAATCATCGGCTGTTGGGATGAATCACGCCCACGGCGCGCAATTTACATCTGGCAGATGCGGCGCACGGTGCAGGAGTACATTCTATTCTGGAGGTCAGGCGGGGCGCTTGCGGCGCGTAATGGCACGGACCACCTCTCCGCTGGGAAGTTCGAACGAGGATGCTCCTCCGGCGAAATGGGCCTCGAGCTCCGTCTTGTTCACCATAGGGCGCGCTTCCACGATGCACGCGATGTCATCGCAGGTCACCTGCGGTGCACCTTCCGCGTCAAGGATGAGGTAACCTTGGCCCATCTTCCGCTTCTCCATGCGCTCATCGTGAGAACGAGGGGGAACATAAACGGTGTCTCGTGTTTGACGCAATTCGTTGAGAGAGCGGTTTTTCATCCTGTCCATTGTTTAATTCCGATAAATCTAAATTTTAACCATCACAAAATCAAGCACTTAAACGTGTACAAAGTACACCATTCGGATGGAATACCTTCGTAAACAGTAGCATATACCCTTCTTTTTTGACCCGATGGAATCCATCAGTATCCTCCAAAAATTTGATCAATTCTCTGATCAATGGAACCCCAAAATCATAGCCCAGCTCAATGGACAAGATGTGAAGCTGGCCCGCATCCAAGGAGAATTCGTGTGGCACGCCCACGATGGGCAGGACGAACTGTTCCACGTCATCAAGGGCAATATGACCATGGAGTTCCGAGACCGAGCGGTGGAGGTGGGACCTGGCGAAATCATTGTCGTTCCCAAAGGAGTGGAGCACCGGCCCGTCACCAAGGAAGAAGTCTGGATCCTGCTTTTCGAGCCGCAGGACATCCACCACACGGGCGGCATTCAGGATGACCGCACAGTGGAGCGATACGACCACATCTAAGTCTGCATTGCCCGAGGTTCCATCTGGACGTGAAGCGGAAATGAATCAGTCGCGCTTGACCTTGACGTCTTCGCCCAGCATCTGCTCGATTTGATCGAGGGTGTCAGCCGACATGGGATTGTCCTTGAGGTCCAGTGTTTTCAATTCGGTGCACTTCGTCAGCGAAGTGGGAACGCCCTTGAGGTCATTCTTGTTGACGAACAACTTCTTCAATCCGGTGATGTTCCCGAGCTCTTCCGGGAGCATTGTCAGGTCATTCCTGGACGCCACGAGCGTCTGCAAGGTCACAAGCTGGTCGATGTTCTCGGGAAGGGCTCCGAACTTCATCCCGCTGATGTCGAGGTAGACGAGGTTCGGAATGTTCAAGATTTCCTCAGGAAACTCCTCTCCAACGAGGTCAGGATCCATCAATGGGTTCAAGCGCAACATCATCCCACCAATGGTCTGCTCCAAGCGTCCACCCAGTCGCTGCTCAAGTGAGACTTCGCTCGCTTCGGCAGCAGCGGCCTCTGGACTGCCCGCTACTGCTTCTGCCTCCCAAGATTCAATCTGCTTGCCGATCTCATCGAAGCGGTCCTCCGGGTAAATCATCTGAACGTCCTTGTTCTCGGAACGTTTGCCGACCACGTTCTTGATGTCCGGTGCCTTCTGCTGTTCAGCTTCCAAGGTGAACTGGAAGTTACCGTTGGCCTTCAGCGCCCTGCGGCGCTTCATCAGTCGAGATTGAACATCATTCAGGAATTGAGCCTCCTCCCCCCCGGGTAGGACAAGGGCACGCGCATCTGAGATGGCCTGGGCACATTCGGTGAATTCGTCTCGGTACAAATGAGCCTGCGCCAAGTTCAAATGCAGTCCCAGTGCCACGGCACGTGTAACCTTGGCTTTCTTGTCCGTGAAATCCACCTTGGCAGCCCACGAACGCCAGGTTTCGATGGGGCTGGCCAACCCGTCGAAATACTGATTGTCATAGGACTCGAGCGCCACATCGCGCGCCGCATCCAATTCGGGGTAATCGTGCTTTCCCTTTGCTGAATAAACCGACACCTCCACTTTTCCTTCGAGAAAGAAAATCCTTGTTTCAAGCTCGTCGATGACCTGACTCAACTGCATCAGAACAGCCTTGCGCCTGAAGAAACGCGCCCCCTCTCGGGAGGACAACTTCTCCATCAACTCCGCTTCGCTCTTGAAATTGAGGCTGGACTTGGAATAGGAGAAACCTCCCGGCCGGGTTTCAATGGTCGAAATCTTCTCATTGCCATACCGAACGGTCAACGGTCGATCCACCTCAAAGGCGTCCCAAACCTCACCCTCGGGCGACGCAATGCGGACCCGCATCGGCAGACTGCAAGAAATGTTGGCCCAATGTGTCATTTCTTCGGACCCCGACTTGACGGGCTCACTGGAGAACTTGGGGGTGCCCTGCTTTTCGGGGCCGATGGCGACATCCACCACTAGGCTCGGACCGACGTCCACAACTTCCGCCTCCCGTCCCACCGTGAAATACTTCATGCCACTCAGGCGCTCTCCTCCCGACTTCAGCAAGTCCATGTTTCCACCGTGTCGCCGCAGATCCGCCAAATTGAAAAATTCAGCATCCGCATGCACGTTGAATGCGATTCTGTGCACGGCCTCCGCTGGCACTGTTGGAAACTGGACCACTTCAATCTTTGTGGATTTGGAGCTGGATTTCTGAGCGAGACCTTCCACGGGAACGAACGCATACAGTGAAAGTATCGCGCAGAGGCGGACGAGGGTGCGCTTGGGACTTGACATGTACTGGCAAGTTTATGCGTCAAACCGAACGGGTGCACCTTTATCGAGGTTATTGCGAACATGGAGACACTGAAGACATTGGGCGTGGCCGGCTTTCTCTTCTTTCTCATCAAGGGGTTGCTGTGGTTGGTGGTTTTCGGCCTGGTTGCACATGGAGTCATCCGCAAGGAGAAAGTGGATCAATGGCGCCGCAAGTTCAAATGGCCCCGCCGAGACGGTTGACTCCAGCCAATTTTATAGTTATTTTAGCTACTCTTATATATTATTTATCGATAAAGTCAAAGGGCACCCCCCCCAGATCGTTCACCATGAATAGCCAAGACCATGATTCTAAAGCGGACGGCCCATTGCCGCTGAGCTCAGCTGCCTTGGCCAAGGAATGGCCGCAGTGGGCCCTGTTCTTCGGCTTCACGTTGGCTCTTTCTTTTGCGGCCAAGGGGCAGGCACTGGACAACCATTGGACCACCGCGTGGCTGCTGATGGGGGGAATCACTTTTGCTCTCGGCCTGCTGAACTGCATTCGCATCGTTCGTCCCGCCCTTTGGGGTGCAGGGATGTGCCTCCTTCTCGCACAAGCTATCCGGGGAGGGCATTGTCGGTGGGAAGTATTGGCCCAACTGGGCTGGATCTGGACTTGGATCTGGACTGTTCCGAACCCCGAGCGTCTGAATTGGTTCAAAGGGGCCAAGGCGCTCCCCGTATTCGCCATTGTCATAGGCAGCATCATGCTCCTCCACGCGACGGGAAACATGCTCCGCGGAGACTGGGACCACGGTCAGTCCTATGAAATGACCCTTCCTTGGGCCCACCGCAACATTGCCATGGAGTCCCTCTTTCTAATGTGTGTCTTGGGGGGCCATTACTCCAAGCGTCGATGGCTTTGGTGGTGGGGGTTCATCACCCTTCTCGCCCTTGTATATCAGGTCCGAAGTGTGTTGCTCGGCAGTACCATCTGGATGATCTATGCGCTCTGGAACCAAGCCCGGCACACCGTATGGATCAAACGGGGATTCATTGGGGCGTGTGTTTTGTTCATCGGAGCTCAAGTTGCGTGGAATGCCATGCCTTCGGAGTATCGCATGAACCAGTTCGCCAAGGCGCCGGACATGCTGAAATCCCTTGATATTGTCTACAACCTCAAAGGGGCCGAAAGCTCTTCCATCCGGGTCAACCTCTGGTCTTGGACCATGGAGAATAGCACCGTTTTTGGCGCGGGACTTGGCGCGTGGCGAAACGACGCTGAGGGCTGGACCAATCTGGCGATCAACCGCTGCGGTGAAGCTTTGCACCGCGCACACTCTGAGATTCTTCAATGGGGATATGAAATCGGATGGATTCCGCTTTTGGTGCTCATCGGCCTCTGTTGGCCCCTGCGAAAAAGTCTGGGCAGATGGGCCCTGTTTGCGCTCCCCTTCATGGCCTTCACCTTTCCGGCAGAACGCGCCGAAATCCTATGGCCCCTCGCCATGTTGGGCTGGTGGCTCAAACAGCAACACCCCATGGAGGATGCGCCCTCTACCCTTGGCAAGCCCTTGGCCATAGCCGGCTTCGGAGTCATTGCCCTACTTCTGGGTACGTGGGTCACGGCGCAGAATACACTCGGACGAACCTTCACGCAGTCGGGCGCCCTGACCGTCAATTGGACGCCCATGGAGGAAAAATGTGTAGGGCTTTACCCCCAGGACATCGCCTTGAATCATGCCACACTTTTCAGGTGCATGAGTGCTTTCAATCAAGGGCGCATGGAGGAGGGCAAAAACCTGCTTGAGGATTACCTGGAGGAGAATCCCCGGTCCATCCCCGCCCTGAAAATCAATCAGAAGTTGAATAACCGATCCAACGATGCCGAATCCATTTGCGCGATTCTTCAACAACAATTGGACCCGGCACCGACCGCTTCCCGCTGACCGGGCTCAACCCGCCATCTTGTGGCCCAATGCGCCCAACAAAGCGAAGGGCAGGGTTGCATCGAGCATGTGTGCCCAGATGTCCGGCTGCTTGTACCAGATGAAGTTGGTGTAGGGGAAATAGAGGAATCCCACCCATCCTACAGCCACGGCCAGCAAAACCCGCTTCGCTAGTGATGGGTCCGACATTCCTTTGAAGATCCAGAACAGAAGAAAGGCGGTCAGCAGGTTCATTATAAATCCCCGGGTGAGGTTCAATCCCATGTTGTTGGTCCAGTTGTCCATGTAGTTGAGCTGCGCCCAAGGACGCCCTTCCGTCCGCTTGAGATATGCCTCCTGCAAGGCCGGGTCGGCGCGTTCCTCTGGAGATGGCGACCCCAAAGCGTACATTCCAAATTCCAAATCGATCTCCTCAAGGAATTGAAGGATGACCTGATCCTGCTCCGTGTACTCCTGCATACTGCCATGTAGATTGGCTCCGGCGAATGAAACAAACTGCCAAACAAAAAGGAGGAAGCCCCCGAGAAGGGCAAAGAGAAGATTGGATTTCATGGTGACAACTGTTTGGAACAAGCTACAACACGATTTCACACCGGATATACGCTCCGCTGCGCTTTCGGCCCATACCGCAACCCTTCTTCATAATGCGCGCAAACGCAATTCAACATAAGTGTAAACGCAGTTTCACACATCTTGTAATGCCCAACTGAAGGGGATTTCACACTTTTGACACGGAATCACATGATTTGTTTTTCCCGCACCTTCCTTCCCAACTGCCTTCTTCTTTTCGGAGCCTTCTGCTTCTTTATTCCAACATCCTCGCAGGTTAGTTCTGCATATCGGATCCGGGGGAAGCCGCATCAATCGCGCTGGATGGCGGGCACTTTGGATTTGGGGGCGGACCTCCCCATTTCTGTTGTGACCGGTCAGACCGTCGGAGACTTCGATGGAAATGGCTTAAATGATGTCTTGCTGGTCTCAGGGTCCCTCACGGAGATTGCGTGGAATACCCCAGATGGGCTTGAACCTTTCACTCCTCTCGAACAGGCCCGCGATTGGGAAAAGGCGCTGTGGGATGACAGCGGCGATTGGTTGTGGGTCGTGGCCCGGTACCCCGACCGCATCGAGCAATTCTCCTTCTCAGGACAGGTTCCCACATTGCTGCAATCCTATCCCGGAGCCCCCAAGGACATCCGGCTCGTCAAAGGACACGGCATCACTGCGCTTGGAAGGGAGGCAGAGCTGCTCGAGTTGCTAAAGGGCTCCGGCTCATCTGAAATTTTGATTCCTGATGCGGCTGAACTCTCCGAGGCGCAATGCCTTCTTTCCGAGGAAGGTGACCCCCTCCTCTTTTTGAAACAGGAAGTTTCCGGTCAGTTGGGAATGGCGCGGAAGCAAGATGTCAAATGGGATAAGGTCACTTGGTGGAAGCAGACCAAGGGCACACAGCATTGGGAGGCATGGAGCCATGAGGATGGCCAAATCGGGCTGCTCGCTTTGTGCCGAGATTCCATTTGGTACCGCGAATTCAACCTGGAGGGTGCCACCACTGTAAATTGGTCACCGTCTCACACCACCGCCAATTCAAGGTTTTGGCGGACGCCCAGCCCCGATGGGGGCCGGATTGAAATTGTGCTGCGAAGGCTGATTACCAAGAACCTCCAGCACTTCAGCTACACGAGGCAGACAGGAGATCTGATCGGCTGTTATGACTTGGGCGAGCCCGAGTACAGGATCGACCCATTGTTGACGGCTGATCTGGATGCGGACGGCCACTCCGAGGTAGTTTACGGATTGCCCAACACACCCCAGTGGCAGATACACACCCCATGGTGGCCGGCATCGCGGCGCCTATTCTGGAAGCGCCCCAATGCGGCTTCACTGAAGTGGCCGGGGCCCGTAAACCCGCCTGACCCTTGGATCCGCGCCTTGGCGCCATTGGACTCACTTGTGGAGGTTTGGTCCCATGAAGGCCGCCTTCATTTCAGGAAAGGTGACCGTTGGCAAACCTTGCAAGCCAAGAATCCTCCCGTGGTGACAGCCCAGCCAAAGGAGGCGGTAGCCACCAAAACGGGGGAATATTGTCACCAGCTGGTGATTCCCTATCTGGACTTGAATGGCGGCGTCGACCACACAACGGGAATCGCCGAAGTGACGCCCTTTACATGGCATCAGTTGACCTTTATTCGACGCGATGACCTGTCCACGGAAGTCTGGCTGGATGGCCAATGTCTGTTTGACGGATTGAGCAATGATCATCGCTACCAGTACAATGCCTTGGTGTTTGGTGCCGCATACGCCACCGAATTTAGAGGCCACAGCAAGGCTTCATTGGATCGGGCCTTTCTCGCTGGACGCGCCTGGACCCCTGAGGAAATCCAATCGGAGTATCAGAACCAAGACCACGATCCAGACCGGTATACCGCTGATTACTGGACCTTTGATTCCAATTCATGGGCGGCCGGTGTTTCTGAAAACACCCCTACGGTCCAGTCCTTTCCCAAGAGCGTGCCCGGGGTGGATGGAACAGCGATTTCCTTTGATGGGAAAGATGATGCCATCAAACAGTTTGCCGCGGTTCCGCCCGGAGACCTGACCCTCGCCTTTTTCTTTCGACTCGACGACCGCGCAAAAACCGAGACCCAGGTTTTGATCGACCTGTATGGCATGTTCAATACCGGGATGACGGTGAAATGGGCCCCGACCAGCGACCTGTTTGCGTCGGAGATTGAGGGTCAACCCATTCGCACCACCCCGCCATTCGAAATAGCGCCATCTCCATGGCCGGATGGCGCGGCGCCTTTCCTCCTCAATGAAGAGCTCTTGCTGCTGTCCCCCGGAGGATGGATTCTGGAAGAAGGGGCTTTGGGTTGGCAACAAGCGGAGACCCCTCCTTGTCCTGAGGTCATCCAATCCAAGCCGTGGGTTTGGAATGCACATGTCTATGTGGAAACGGAGAATTCGGAATTGTGGAAATGGAATCGTGCATCGGGATGGAATCGGGACGGATACGGTTCCCTTCCAGATTCCGCGCTTGCCATCGCTTGTGCGGGCGGGGTTTTCCTTGCCGGTCAGGAAGAATGGAGTTGGCTCGAATCACCGACGGGACAGCGCTTTCATTCGATGACGCCCACTCCCCCATTGCAGTCCATTTCATGGACCCCGTTGGGTGAGTATGTCACATTCAAGGGGGCAGATACACAACCTTGGACTACGGTCAAGCGGCGGGTCCAACTCATGCCCGCGGAGGTGGTGTTCGAAAGCTGGCCTGCTCGGTATCGTTGGATGACAAGGGCGGGGATCCTTCTGACCGTCGTTCTGGGATTGGGGTGGATGGGACGCGGTCGGTTGAACCAGATCTTCCAAGAGACATCGGCTGAAGGCGCCCACGGGTTGCGGCTGGAGGACGCCCCCCTCGAATTGCGGGCTTTCCTCACCGGGCTGATACCTCATGCGGGAACCACTGTCGATACGGATGCCCTCGACCGATTGATTTCCTTCAATGGCAAAGAGACCGACGAAACCATTCGCGCCCGCCGAGCACGTTACGTGAGGGAAACGAACGACTGGAGTAAAGAGACGATGGGCGATGTCTTGATTCACCGATCAAAGGATCCGGCCGACCGCCGCCGCACCCTGTACGAAATCAACAGGAGGCTGAAGGCGAACCAGCCCGATTGAGACGCGGTAGCAGGCCACTCAAAGGCCCACCGACTGAACGTCCCCGGAACGCACGGCCACCCTATCCGCAGCGGATTTGGCCCGATCGACAAGGCTCTCCACAGACACCTCGATTGAACCGGAAGCCAGGGCGACGCCCATTCGGCGGTAGGGCCGAAGGGAGGGTTTGCCGAACAACCGAAGATCAATGCCGGGCTGGGAGGTGGCCTGCTCCATGCCGCTGAAAATCGGAGTGCCCGCTGCTTCGGAAGGAGGGGCGAGTATCACGGCGCTGGCTCCGTTACCACGCTGCTCAATGGCAGGTACCGGAAGACCGAGGATGGCCCGTGCGTGGAGCTCGAATTCATTGAAGTTCTGGGTACCCGCCAAGGTTACCATACCGGTGTCGTGAGGGCGGGGCGACAGCTCGGAGAAGTAGACCATCCCCTCGCGCCCATTCTTTGCCTTCTCGATGAAAAATTCCACGCCCCAGATGCCGTTGCCCCCAAGCTTCGCCGTGACGTCAGCCGCCATGCGCTGTGCCTCCTCGAGCAGCGATGGCTCCATGGCGGCGGGTTGCCAGCTTTCCTGATAGTCGCCCCGTTCCTGACGGTGCCCGATGGGCGGACAAAACAGCGTCTTTCCATTGGCCTGTGTCAAGGTCAACAAGGTGATCTCGTAATCGAAGTCAATGAAGGCCTCGACAATCATCTCCGCGAGGTCTCCCCTCGACCCCTCCAGCCCGTAGCGCCATGCCTTTTCGATTTCGGATTCCGACCGAATGACCGACTGTCCTTTCCCCGAGCTCGACATGAGCGGCTTGACCACGCAGGGCATGCCTACGGCTTGGACGGCTTCCTGCATTTCCTGCAGCGAAGTCGCATATCGGTACGGAGCCGTCTTCAACCCCAGCTCATGCGCCGCCAGATCGCGAATCGCACGCCGGTTCATGGTGAACTGCGCAGCCTTGGCCGAGGGGACGACGGTGATGCCCTGGGCCTCGTAATGGTAGAACCGCTCGGTCCGAATCGACTCCACCTCTGGCACAATTAAATCGGGGCGGTGCCGGGCCACCACCGCATCGAGGGCGGCGCCATCGAGCATATCGATGACCTCGAACGCATCGGCCACCTGCATGGCCGGCGCTCCCGGGTATGCATCCACCGCGACCACGTGTTGACCCAGCCTCTGAAGAGCAATGACCACTTCCTTTCCCAGCTCACCCGAGCCCAGCAGCAGAATCTTCTTCATGGAGCGAAGCTAGCGCAGATGACACGCCTACTTATGCACCAGAGGCAATCATTGGACCTGTGCTGCGGTATATTTGCTCCATGAATTCACCGATCCGCTCCTTGCTCACTCTCCTGATTGTGAGCCTGCCCAGTCTCACAACGCAGGCGCAGGACTGGCAATCCGTAGCGCCATTGCCCGACGGATTCGTATCTAACCACAGCTTCGGATTCGCATTGGATGGCATGGGGTACATCGTCGCAGGCGAATCCACCGATGGGTACAGCGATGCCTTTTTTCAATACGACCCTGCCGCCGACAGCTGGTTGGGGCTGCCTGGTTTTCCCGGGCCCGCCCGCGGATATACCATCGGCGACACTTGGGACGGCCGCGCCTGGATGGGTTTTGGCCTGTCAAATCAGGGATACTTGAACGACTTGTGGGTGTTCGACCCCGAAAGCATGACGTGGACGGAGATGGCGCCCTGTCCCTGTGAACCGCGGAGCCACCCCGCTTTTGTAGCGGAGGCCGGTCGCATTTTCGTGGGCCTGGGCGGCAGCCCCGATGGCGACCGCAATGACTGGTGGGAATACGACATGGCCACGGACAGCTGGAGCGAGAAGCCCGACTTTCCGGATGCTCCCAGGCACCACCCCTACCAATTCGGCATCGACGGAAAGGTCTATGTCGGCTTTGGCCACAGCGGGCCCAACATCTACAACGAGTGGTACCGTTATTCCCCCGATTCCGAGGAGTGGGCACAGATGGCTACCCTGCCCGCGGAAGGACGGGTGGCGGGAACGCAGCTCGCCCACGAAGGCAAAGGCTACGCGCTGAGCGGAGACGGAGAGGACCACAGTTCTATGGCGACCGGTGAGAATTGGCAATACGACCCTGCCACGGACAGCTGGATGGAATGGCCGGCCCACCCCGGCATGTCGCGTTGGGCGCCCGCCTCCTTCATTCTGGATGGGGAAATCTACCTTATCAATGGGATGAGCATGGATCCGGGTTCGTTCGACTACATGACGACCAACTGGAAATTCGCGACTGTTCCTGCCGTTGCCCAAGATGCGGGATTGAGTGCTTTCATCGGGGAAGAGGTGGTCTGTCCGGGACAGGAAACCCCCATCGCGGTCAGGTTGACCAACTGGGGCTCACAGGTACTCGAAGTGGGCGATGCACAGGCCTTGACGGTCCAAATGAGCATAGACGGCACCGTCGTACTGTCTTCCGATTGGAGCGGTTCCCTGGAAACGTATGGATCCGAAGTGTTCACACTGGGCACATATGCATTCAGCGAAGCCGCGGACTTTGCCCTGACGGCCTTATTGGAAGACGAGAATGCCGACAACAACAGCCTCGATGCCTCCGTGGGGGTCGCCGCACCGGCGAGCACTTTGTGGGAGATTTCACTGCTCACAGACAATTGGGGCGATGAAACAGGTTGGGAATTGCGCAATGCCGAAGGGAACCTCATCGCATTCGCCGAACCGGGAAGCTATGCCGATGAAACACTCTACAACATCACGATTCCACTGCCGACCACGGGGTGTTACACCTTCACCTTGACCGATGTCTTCGGCGACGGCATGTTCGGCGCCATGTGGGGCGGTTCCAATGGCTCCTGCACCATTGAGGCGCTCTACGACGGAGGAGAATCCGATGTCATTTTCAGTTACGATGGCTCCTTTGGTTTTGAGACCTTGGCGGAGACGGTGGATGTGAATACGGTGGTCTCGGTGACCGCGCCGGAAGGCACAAAAGCCATGTCAGCCTACCCCAACCCCATCGCGGACCGGCTGATTGTCGAAGGGCTCGCCCGGGGCGACCGATGGGAATTGACCGATGTCCTCGGTAGGCCTGTTCAAGCGGGAACGGCACAAGCGACCCGCCTCTCCTTATCCGCTTCCGATTGGCCATCGGGTCCGATGCTACTGCGGATCTTTTCGGCTTCTGGCACCCAATCTTTCAGATTGATCAAGCCCTGACATTGCCATTTTGCGCCGATCACGACAAGGCAGAAGTTTCCGGAGAAAAGCAACTCAATTCCTTCATCTTTTCGGGGGTCAGCGGCTTGGAGAGCATCTGATCAATCACGGGATATTCCATCGCCTTTTTTTGGTCGCGCGGATTGACCGAGGAGGTCAGAAGAAAAACCTTGCTGTGCTCGAGCAAAGCGGCATTCAATGCGGGATGGTCTGATTTCAAAGCGTCCAGAAAATCGAAGCCACTTTGAATCGGCATACTGATGTCGATGAAGATGTAATCGGGAAGCGCACCCCAATCTAGGCTTGTCAGATGCTCTAGCGCCTTCTCAACGGAGAATACCGCGTGGATCTGGGCTCCAGGATCCGCAGACGAGACCACTTTGTTGTGGATGAACTGGATGATGTCATCGTCGTCAATCAATAGATATCTGCTCATGTTCATGCTGGGGTAAGATGATGGTCACCTCGGTTCCAATATTCAAGGTGGATTCAATGGAGATGGTGCCTCCGATTTTTTCAGTGATTTCCTTGGAGACATAGAGTCCCAATCCTGTTCCCGGACTGCTCGTGGTCGCTCTGTAGAACATGTCAAACACCTGACGGAGATGGTGCGTATCGATTCCTTCACCGTTGTCGGTGATGATGATTTGCATCGCTTGGGGTGTCGCAATGGCCCGGACCTCCACCCATGCACCACCACCGGGCTTGCTGTATTTGATGGCGTTGGCGATGATGTTCTTGAGGAGCACACCGACCCGGATTTCGTCCTGAACCACTTCCTCCTCTCCGCTCCAATCCAGCGTGGTTTTTACGTCGAGGCGCATGCTCCCCAGATCAGATAGGATGTTCGCCATCGTCGTCTTGAGGTTGAAGGACTCGAATTGAACATCGAGCCTTGCGTTCCTCGAGTAGTTCAGGATTTCAAGGATGGTCTGGTCCAATCGCTTGGTGCTCTCTCCAATGAGCCCGAGATACTCCCTGTTCTCATCACGCAGGCCTTGAGTATTGATCAGGCCGAGCAGGCCCTGGATGGACAGGAGCGGAGCCCTCAGGTCATGCGAGATGCTGTACACGAATTGATCCAACTCCTGATTGATCTTGATTAACTCCTCATTCTGCTTCAACATCTTTGATTCGCTCACTTTCTCATCCGTGATGTCCTGCTGGATGGCTATGAAGTTGACGAGCTGATTCTCTTGGTCACGCACGGGCGAAATGGTCAGCCGGAGGTAGAATACTTCCCCATTTTTGCGGACGTTCTTCAGGTCTACCGAGACATTCTCGTGTTGCTGGAGCGCGCGCGAAAGTCGGTGTAGGGTCTCGTCGCCGTTCAGGCCCTCGGCCTGCAGGAAATCCTTGGGTTTTTTGCCGATGACCTCTTCCTCAAGATAGCCTGTTGTTTTTTTGAATGCGTCGTTCACCCAGACGATACGCGCCTTGGCGTCTGTGATGATCACACCGCTATTGATGTTGGTGGCGATGAGGGAGAGGCGCCTCAATTCCAGCTCTGATTTCCGTATCGTCTCGAGTTGGGCTTGGATGCGCTCGCGGGCGAAAATGCGCTCGAGGTGAGCTGAACAAGACTCGACAAACAACTGGAACAACGTGTATTTCCGCCGATCAATCAGACCGTAGGTTCGGGCCTTTTCCTGCGAGACCCCAGCCACCACCACCATCTCCACCGCAGAACCTGACCGGTGCTTCTTGCCCAACATATAGCGGGCCAATGGCATGCCCTCATCGGTCAACCCATCTTTCCAGTCGTACACCCCTTCCTGATCTGCGCAGAGCCTGTGCAGGGCTTCTTGCATTTCTCCCTTGAATTTCCCTGCCCCTTCGAGGTGGCAATGGTACCGGTCCTGTTCCACCCAATGCCGGAAACAAGCAAAACCGATTTCCATCTCGAAGAGATCGACCAAAGTCTCCGCGATCAGCTCCAACAATTGCGGAACCTCATGGACCTCGATGGCCGCAGTATGAAATTCATTCATTCGTTTGTATCCCACGAGCTCCTGGTCCAGCAAATCCCGCACGTTGATCAGCTCCTGCTCCTTGGCAGAAAAGCGGGTCACGCGGGACTGCAGCTTCAGGTACTCCTGCAGCAATTCTTCGTGGGACAGATTATGGGGCAATTTGAATGGGGGGGGGGAGTGGTCAGATCATCGATAGAGGACGTAAAGTGCTGTAGTGTAGTTGTGGTACTCGTTCTTACCGCCGAGCCGGGCAAATTCACCGAAGCCATACATGCCGAGCCAAGGCGGACACTGCCCGTTCTCATAGAAAGGGAACTGCATCTTGCCAACGAGTTCCTCCTTGATGATGCGATCGAAGAGGAAACGCCCCCTGGCGAGACAGTCCGCATGGAACACCGCCACCGGGGCCGCGTCGTCCATGCGCCCTCGGATCTCCTCCACAATTCGGTCCATCTCACTGAAAATCAGCGGCTCATCACGCTTGGTTAACCACAGCTCGGTTCCTTCGGCAACTTCCGTCGCGTATTGCATCTCATTGCCAACGCGCCCGGTCACCACCCTGAGAATGTGGTCATTGCCATATTCCTTGGCGAGGTCCTCGGACAGTTTCTCCGCGAGGGCACCAATGGGGATGGTGTCTCCGCATTCCGCTGAGGCGTCGAGACCGAGCCGACGCGTGAAGGCCTCCCACGCCGGTTGGCCATCCAGTTCTTGGATGAGGTGGCCGTTCGACTTGGTCACGACGAGGGGCTCCCCCACCGCCACGAATCCGTGCGTCGCCTGGGTCTCCACCTTCAGTGTGGGATCGCTGAAGCCCACGGCATAAGCTCCGTGCTCCATGACCTCGTCATCCACGGCCTGGTAATTCACCACGCCCTTCATGTTGTCTGAGGACGTGGCCCCGAAAATGGTCACCTCCTTGCCGAGCACGGATTCAAAGGCCTGGATGCATTGGTCGTTGGCCGTGTCGATGCCGGACCCCAGAAAGTAGACCATGTTCACGTTGGGGTCCTGCTCCTGGAGAGACCGCGCCATTTGCTCGCACTTCGCAAAGGCATTCTTGCCGTTCAGGCCATCGCAATGTGCCACCGCAAATTCCTTGCCCTCGACCGCCATCAAGGCGATGTCCTTCATGGATTCACTGACCCCCTCTCGGCCCACCACGCCGCAGCATGAGGTCGCCACGATGCGGGCGTGAGGCACAAGTTCGCGGGCGGCATCCACCAGGTCCTGGAAATCGTGGCCGAGGGAGGCGTGCCAGATGAGCAGATTTATCTGAGAGGTGTCCTCGCCGACCGCGGATTCGAGACACTCCATGACGCCTCGCCGCGTGTTCACCATGCGGGTGCTGTAAGAATGAAATTTGAGCATGTGAGTGGTTCTAGGGAACAGTAAAATAGACGCACCATTGGCCCAAGAGCATAGGCTTTGGACCATACCATTCGTCGGAATTTTCTGTATTGCACACCCACTACCACAGCGGTATTGGGGCATCCCTTTGCCTCGTTCAAGGGCCGGCGAGCACTTAAGCCCCTTGCCTGTGGTCGATGACGTGCAAATCGCGTTGTGGGAAGGGTATGCTCACTCCGTTTACGCGAAATTTCGCATCAATGGACTGGCGGACCCGGCTCTGAATGGCCATGCGATCCCACGGATTTTTCAGCCATCCCGTCACGACAAAGTCGAGAGAGGAATCACCGAAGTCCTTGAAAAACACAGTTGGCTCAGGCGAATCCAGCACCTCGGGCTGTTCCGCCATGGCCTCCATCAACCATGCTTGGACGCGCTCCACATCGCTTCCATACGCCACCCCCACATTGACATCAATGCGACATGAGGGTGCACCTTGGCTGAGGTTGACCACTGCATCACCCGCCATCTTGGCATTGGGCATTACGAGAAGCTCTCCTTTCACCGACACTACCCGCGTGGACCTGAGGTCAATGCGCTCCACTTTGACCAGCTGGCCGTCCACCTCGAGGATGTTGCCCACGGAAACACCGCCTTCAAACAACAACACGAAACCGCTGATGACATCGTTGAAGAAGCCTTGAAGTCCGATGCCAACGCCTACCAGTAGTGCCGCTGACCCCGCCCAAACGGCTGTGAGATTGAGGCCCAGCACGGACAGAACAAAGAGCGTTGCGACCGTCCAGACCATCGAGCTCACCATGCGGTGAACGATGAACCGCTTGCCTTCATCCATCGTTGAGAAACGCTCGGCACGGCGCAAGGCACGGCGCAGAATGCCCAGAATGATACGGGCCAACAAAATGACCCCGACCACTTCCACCAGATCGAACACGGTGAAGACGTGATGCCCTATTTCAAAGGATGTGGTAAGAAACTCGTTCACGGCACCGAATATGGTGCAATTGGCTTCGAATGCAGCGCATTTCCGTTTGAAGCGAATCGGAAGGAGCTTCGAAACTACCTTGACGGCATGCGGATCCTGCTGATGTCCCTGGGCAGCCGTGGCGACATGGAACCTTTCCTTGCACTGGGTGCCGAGCTGCAATCGGAGGGACACGACATCGCTTTTTGCATGCCGGCCCAATTCGAGCAACTCGCTCGCGAGGTTTCCGGGCCATTTCATCCGCTGGACAAGTGCTTCCTGGAGCTGCTGGATACGGTGGAAGTGCGCCGCATCATCGGCCAGGTAGGCAGCGGATGGTCCCGACTGCGGGCCATACTGTCGTTGATTCCCAAAACGCGGCAAGTCCAGGAGAGGATGATCCTGGACCAGGAAAGAGCCGTTGAGGCATTCCAGCCGGATGAGATCGTCTTTCACATCAAGTGCATCTACCCCGTGCTGTGGGCATTGAAAATGGGCGGAAAGGCGAGGGTATTGAGCCCCATGCCGTGCTTGGTTCACGCCACCGATTCCCATCCGCACATCGCTTTCGGAAATCCACGCGGCCGCTGGTGGAACCGAATGACCTATGCCATGGCCCGCTATGCCCTGATTCGGCAGAGCATCCTGGGTTACGGCCGGGCCTTCCTGAAAGAGAAAGGCTGGAAGATGGACAAGAAGGCGCTTTCGCGGTTTTTTCGGGAGGAACTCGATGTGGAATACGCCTACGATGAGCGGCTGTTTCCCAGACCTCAAGAGTGGCCACCTCAAGCGTGTATCACCCGTTTCCGCGAACGCAAGAAGATGTTGGACCGAGGCTTGGAACCGGCATTGGATGCGTTTCTGAACGGCCACGACCGGATCCTCTATGTCGGCTTCGGCAGCATGGTCAATGCCCGCCCGGCTCAAGTGGCAGCGGACGTCATCGCGGTTTGCGGTGAAGCCGATCTCGGGGTGGTCATGAACCGTTCCTGGGGTGGGTTGCAGCCCCCAGAATCGCTTCCTTCTCACGTGTTCGTCGTGGACGACGTTCCCTTTGACGGTCTGTTTCCCCGTGTCCACGGCGCGGTCCACCACGGGGGCTCGGGCACCACCCACAGTGCCCTGCGTTGCGGCGTTCCCCAAGCCATCATCCCGCACATCGCCGACCAATTCTTCTGGTCCCGGCGCATTGTGGCTTCTGACCTGGGAGTGGAAGGGTTCCCGATCAAACAATGGAGCCGGGCGCGCTTCGCCGATGTGGTGAACCGCCTGAAGGAGAAGATGTAGTGGACTCGTTAAGGACGTTTGAGCAGCCACGGAAGTTCTGATGTTCAGCACCTCTGGCGGTTGACTTACATTCCGTTCCGAAGCATACCTCCCTGTTTCCATTCGATAGCACCGCCATGAAATGGATCGCCACCCTCTCTCTCGCTCTATTGACATCAACGGTTCACGGGCAGTGGACCGAGGATACCGACGTGAACACGCCCGCCGGGTCGAATCCCTCCACCATCATTCGGGCGATGGCCGGCTCGGACGGTTCCACCTTCATCGCCTATTGGCGGGTAGCGCCGGCTCCCACCAACATGGAGCTGCGGCTCCAGAAGCTCGGCGTGGATGGCGTGCCACTGTTTGGGGCGGACGGCATCGTGGTCAGCGGGGACATCGCCATGAGCACCTTTACGGTTCTCGCCACCGCTGAAATCGATGCCGCGGACAACGTCTACATCGGGGTGACCGCGACGCAGGGGGAGCTCGGCCATGTGTTCAAACTCGATGCAGAGGGCAACCACCTTTGGCCGTCGGGGGGCGTGACCTTTTCCAGCGGTTACGGCATCACGATTGAACCGCTTTCCACGGGAGAAGCCTTGGTGGCGTGGCTGAACGTACCGAATGGACTGATGCAGAAGTACGGGGCCGACGGGACGCCCATTTGGTCGGATCCCGTTCCGCTGGTGAGCGGCAGCAGTAAAACAGCGCCGGAAGCGCTCTTTGAACTGTCCACCGGTGGGTATACCGTCCTCTTCCACACCTACAACTTTGGCATCAGCTCCACCCTGTGGGCACAGGGCTACGACGTGGATGGGAACGAAACCTGGGCGGCTCCGGTCCAATTGTCGAACAAAACGACGGTTTGGAACACCACCTACAGTTCGGAGCAGGTGGGCGACGTGGTCTACCTCGGTTACATGGCCGCGACGGGACTGCGCTTCGACTCCTTCCTCCAGCGCATCAATCCCGATGGAGTGCTCCCTTGGGGCATGAACGGGTCCGACTTCGACACCAACGAGACGGACTACGAAATGAACACGCGGATCGCCCTCGATGAAGATGCCGGGGTCGCCTATGCCATCTGCAACTACAAGGACCCTTCGCAGGTGGACAACGGCGAGCGCATCCAGCGCTTTGATTGGGTTAGCGGCGAACGGCAACTAACGGACCACGGCAAAGTCATCTACCCCATCGGAAGCCACACGGTCCACGCCAGCGACCTGCACCTCGCCGGCGGCAAGCCCCTGTTCCTCCTCGAGTTGGGCTACGACAATGGAGCCACCCCAACCACCCTGCACGCCGTGCTGCTCGACGCCGAGGGCGACTTCGTCTGGCCCGAGGAGATGCGGCCCATGGGCACCTTTGAGGCGAGTAAGTCCCGTACCCACATGACGGTCCCGGTGGCCGGCCAATCCGTTGCCGCCTGGGTCGAAACCAAGGAATCCATCCCCATGATCTACGCCCAGAACCTCTCCGAAGCGGGTTTGACGGGCGTCACTGAAGCCGTGTCCGCTGTCGGGCCGTCCCTGCGTGCTTACCCCAACCCGGTATCGCAGGTCTTGCGCATCGAGGGCTGCGCCGCAGACAGCCGGGTCGAAATCCGGGATGCGCAGGGCCGCTCTGTGCTGCAGACCCGGTTGACGGAAGGGTCGCTCAACACCTCGCGCCTGGCGCCTGGCTGCTATACCCTCTGTGTGGAGGGACGTTCAGGGCGACTTCGCTTTGTCAAGCAATGAGGCCGGGATGTGGATGAGGCAAGCCGGAACGCCAGTTACTCGCAGCCGCTGCCGAAGTTGCCCAGCAGCAGGACGAGGTCGCTGACGTTGACCAGGCCGTCGGCGTTGAGATCGCCCACGCAAGTGCCGCACTGCCCAAAGGCCTCCTCACCATCCGGACAACCGTTTGCATTGCTGTCCTCCAGCAGCGGATTAGTCAGTCCCAACGCAGCCTCAAAGCCATCGGTCAGGCCGTCTCCATCGGTGTCCGCATCGTCGGGATCGGTTCCCATCGCCCACTCCTCCTCATCGGTCAGGCCATCCCCATCGCTGTCCACGTTGGCCAGCGCGAGGGACATCAGGTCTGCCACGACCGGAAAGTGATCGGAGGCGGACTGGGTGTCGGATTCGAGGAGCCCATAAGGCGCCCTGCGGTCCGCCGACATGCCCTCTGTCCGCAAGACAAAAGCCTGTTCGGCAGACAGTACGGCATCGGAGTAGAGCAGGAAGTCCAGGCGACCCGGCGGGAAGTTGCCGTTGCCGTCGTCGCGCCACGTGTAGGTGATCCGCGCATCCGTGTGAAGCGGCAGGGCATCCGTCCAAGACGTGCCGTCCCAATCGGGCGGGCCGCCTGCGCCGTACAGGGAGGTCTGGGCGATGTCTCCGTGGAGCAGGGTTTCCAGCTGTTGGGCATACCCCACGAGGTTGAGGTCACCGCCGTACACGATGGGCGTTTGGGATGGAATGGCACCCCCGGGGGCGGTCTCATCGAGGATCCAGGCGATCATCTCATCTACTTGGTCCTGACGCGCCGCATCGTTGCCGCAACACGAGAGGTGGCTGTTGATGAAGAGCATGGGACCGCCCAGCGCCGCTGGCACTTCGACCATCACAGGGGTTTGTCGGGTGATGCCGTCCCAGGCCTGACCCAAAGGCCAGATGGAAGCTGTGATGAGGTCGCCGTCCTTGTGCGTCTGCCACCCTTCTGCCGCGCCCGTTGGCAACCATTCGTCGAGCAGGTCTGCCACCTCGGCAGCCGAGGTGTTGTTGCATTCGCTGAAGAGATACACATCTGCGCCGATGGCCTTGACGATGCGCTCAAACCGGGGTTGGCGGTTCGCATTGATGAGCCCGTTGCCCAGAACGTTGTAGGCGCAGGTGCGCACCACAGGAAGCGCAGGCCTCTCCAATCCGATGGGGGTGACGGGGGGCGTGTCGACATCCGTGAAAACGTATTCGGCGTACCCCCCTTCGTCGGGAAGAAAATCACCGTCAACGGTCTCCCGCAACAGCAACCGAACGGTATCCTGAGGGAATAGGGGGTTGATCCCATCCGGAACGGCGTCTCGGCGGATGGCGATCTCAAAGGCTTCGCTGGTCACGGTCGGCGCCGGATGAAACCCGATTTCGGAGAAGTTGACCGTCGACTCCGGCACCACATCGTAGTAGGCGAACAAGCTGTTGAAGTCGATGCCCAGCTCCGAACCGAAGCCCGGTTGCGCGGGGTACCCGGTCGCAGCGTCCACATCCGTATCGATGTGCAGGAACAGATTGTGCGGGTAAAGGTTGTCCGTCAGGTCGATGTCGGAGCCCAGGCGCAAATAGACATAGAGGTATTCCTCATCGTGGGTCGCTTTGAGTTCAAGCAGGTCGTGTGTGCCCTCCGGCCCGGTAGGATCCGTCCAACCGGACACCGCCGCCCAATCGGCGAAGAGGCCATCCATGACCATTGGCGATACCTGGCCTTGCGCCAACCCGCTGAAACATCCCAACGCCACCATCAAAAGAGCCTTGAACCTGGTCATCCTTTCAGAAGGTACGCATGGGCCTTGTCACCAAGGAGGGTCGTCCGTGGTATCTTTCGTGGAAGGCATCGCGCCTTGAACACCACTTCCATCCACCACTGCACCTGATGAAGTACGTCATTGTCCTGTCCATTTTCGTGGTGTGCTTCACCGGGATGCAGGCGCAGTTGGCCAGCTTGACGGAGGCGCAAGGCCTGCCCGAAGGGACGCACACCTTTGATTTTGGAGACGGCAGTTTTGACGCCTACGTCGATGCGGACGGCTGGATGCTCTGGACGCAATACCACCACCAGGGCGGCACCAATCCCGGGCTCAACGTCATCGCGCCGGGCGGCAACCTTCCGATTTATGACCCTTGCGCATTGGGTTGCGACCTGAGCTGGGATGTTACCAAATGGGGGCATGGCAGCCGCGCCTTTGCGCAGAGCATCCCCGACGAAGAACTCTGGCTCCGCTGGGAGGCGACCACTTCGCACCACAACCGGAAAATCCATTTCGAGAGTCCTGTTCTGGGCCGCTGGCTGTCCGATGATGGCGGCGACTTCACGCCCGAGATCACCTACATGAACGTGCTGCGGGAGGACCACACGGCCTTTCTCCCGGCCTCGGCCGGGGCGAGTTCACAGAATGTGGGTGCGGACTATGTGATGGCCCAAGGACCCTTTTGGAACTTCAACCAGCAGAGCTGGGAAATCCAGTCCGGCAACCGCTGGAACGTGGACGATGTGCGGAACGATGACGGGTCGCTCATCCTCTACGAGCACAGCACCCTCCATCGCGTGTGGGTCAGGCCGGTGCCCTTCAACGGCGCCCTGCTGATGACCTCCTTGTGCGACTTCCAGGACCACATCAACGGCGCCCAGTCGCTGTCGGAAGCGGCGCTCACGCAGATCAAGAACACCATCAACATCTACGCAGAAGAGCTGCCGGAAAGTGAGGACATCATGGTCAAAGCACTGGCCGTGATCGCGGACTACGACGCCCAGATTGGCCCGCTGTTTACCACGCCGAATACCAGCAACGGCTTCAGCAAGGACCCGGAATCTGCGCTGGGCATGGAGCGGGAGCGCGCCATGGTGGCCTTGCAGCAGGCGGTGTTCGACCACATGATGACGCCGGCGGTGTTTGCCGCACACCCCGAGCTGGTCGAAGGAACGGTCTTCCAGTCCTGCATCAACTTCCCCGGTCAGGTGGCACCCCCGACCGATTCCGAAGCGGTGCACACGGTTCAAATCCGGGGTGACTTTGCCGACCCCGAAGGCATCAATCCCTATTTCGACATCAACAACGACGGGACGGACCACGCCTTGCGGCCCACCGGGCTCTACCTCGCGCCGGGCAGCGTGGCCACCATCACTGTACCCAGCAGCCTCGTGGGGCAAGACTTCCACGTGCGGGTCGGCGCCCACGAGTGGGACCTGACCAGCAAGCCGCTCTACAAGCGACTCGACCGCATCACCAAGAAGTTCGCGCTGGACGCCACCACGGTGGAGGTGTACAACCCCCTTGGCGGAGCCATCGCCATCCTGGTGCCCTACGGAGCGGATGCGGGCATCGTGGAGGTGAGCGTGGCCAATGCGGTGGAAGCGCCCTTCTTCAGCCTCAAGTCCTTTGATGCGACGGCCGATTTCGAAGCCGAGCTCGAGAAGCCGGGACCGTGGGCGGTATTCGAGACGGACAACGTCATGTGGACCATTCCCAAGCACTCCATCGTGCCGGGGCAGTACGACCTCATGCAAGCCATGCTCGATTGGGACACCGCACTGCAGGCCATCAACACCATCATGGGCCGCGAGCTGGTCTCCGACAAGCACAACCTCTACCTCATCGCGGATGTCCTCATCCGGGGTGGGGCGTATTCCATCGGCTACCCGATGTCCAATACGCCGTTGAACTATACGCAGGTGCCCGGATCGGTGTACTTCATCGATGGACCGGGGCCCAACGACGAGGTCACCTTCCACGAATACGGGCATGCCCTGAACATGTCAAAGTTTCCGGGCGAGACGGAGGCGCTGGTCAACTTCCCCTACATCATGGCGATGAACTTCGGCCTGGGCGAGGAGCTCAATGAGGCGGTCATGCACAGCTTCGTGCCCAACACGTTCAACATTGACCGTTCCGCCACCCACCGCCTGGTGTCCAACAGCTTCGGGTCGTCGCGGGACATCACCAATTCGACCACCAACGAGGTGCGCTATCAGCACCGCGGCTACGCCCACTATTTCGAGATTGTGAGCCTGCTCGGCTGGTGCCCGCTGCAGGCGTTCTGGGAGAGCGAGTACGACGACTTCCTCGTGGGCATTGAACACAATGAGGGCGACAGCGACAGCCGGATGCTGCGCATGTCACGGGCCGCCGAAGAGGACCTGAGGCCCTTGTTCCACGTCTTCGGCATCCTGCCACAGGACGCAGCCGCGCTCGATGCGGCGTTCGCAGCGGAGGGCATCGTCCCGTCGCTGGCGGTCTACCAGCGGCTGCAGGACTACCTCGGACTCATCCCCGCCGACAACGCCGCCTTCGTGGATTATGCCTTGACGGTCTATCCCGGGCTCTACCCCGACGGACCCGGCGCCAACCCCGACTACGGCGTAGGATGGCATTACCAGAAATCCCTGAACTACGATGCGGCCGAAGCGGCCGAACGGACCGCGATCCTGGAGGACATCATCGACCTGTACTACCCCACAGGTGCGCCGGCGCCCAACCCCAACCCGTGCGCGTTGGCGCCGGACTGCCCGCCCGACTTCGATGAGAACGGCACGGTCAACGTGGCGGACGTCCTCTTCGTGCTCGGCAACTTCGGCTGCTCCGGCGACTGTCCGGCTGACCTCGACGGCGACAACATCGTAGGCGTGACCGACGTCCTGCTCGTCCTTTCCCAATTCGGCCAACCCTGCGACTGATCGACCGCGATCTCTGTGCAACGCCAACTGCCATGAACACCACCATCCGATTCGCCTGCCTCTTTGCCCTGCTGGGCGGCTTCTTCTTTTCCGCATCGGCGCAAGTGGTGCCGGCCACGCGCAGCGGATTCTCCTGGATCGATTCGGAAAATGTCACGGACATGAGCTTCGATGCCGGCTACACCGCCTACGCTGCGGCTTGGCCCATTTTCGATGAATACCCCGGTCCGGATGCCTTCCAGATGGGACTGGCCAGCTGCTGGATGTCGACCCAGCAGACCGGCAATGAGCCCGATCAATTCTACACCACCATCGAAGGCGGGCTGGGCTGGTGGATGGATACCCGATTTGCCACCCGCATCCCCAAATTCATCATGGGCGGCGTGTCCCACAACTTCTTTGCTTGGGCCAATGGGCCCGGGGCGGGGCGAAGTGACATGCTCCCCAACGGCCAGCGCGACTGGAGCACCCCCGGCGGCAAGTACGGCGTGGCGCAGTTGTCCAACCGTCTGGTGTGGGCGCCGGACGGCCTGAACATGGCGCAAGGCCTGAACGGCGAGTTGCTCGGATATGGGTACAACCCGCTGCCGCTCATGGATCCCCTGACCGAGACCGGCGGACAGAACATCGCCACCG
>JBDQOI010000025.1:34607-35087 GCA_040261275.1 Flavobacteriales bacterium
AACCAATGCTGGACGCTCTTCTTGAACGCCACCAACTTCAAGGGCCCGGCCACCTTCTTCATGCCCACTTTCTGGACCGAGCCGGTGTTGGAGGACCCTTCGCTCGAGGGGCTCTTTTTGGACACGCGTCCGGCCAACCCCAACGTGCCGTTCGGGTGGGAACACGCCCTTTCGCCCGCCCTCATTTCGGAGGACGATGAAGGCACCCCCTACGCCAAGATCGAGCGGATGCAGATGCCCGCCTCGGGAGAGGATTACTCTGTGGCCTTGAACGGCGTTTCCGTCTCCTCAAGGGACGGCCTGTGGGACGCCATGACCGCCTGGTTTGACGGGGGGTCTGCGGTGCCGACCGAGGCCATGCAGAACGGTTCCCAGGGCGTGTCCTTCACCAACAACGGGGGTGCCATCGTCGGTGAGATCAGCGGCGGGGGCATGGACTATGGCATCGACCTGGACTACTTGGACAACACGATGATGACC
>JBDQOI010000026.1:0-340 GCA_040261275.1 Flavobacteriales bacterium
CCTTTCTCCGTTTTCTCGAGCATCCCTTCAAACGATCGCTCCACAGCTACGCCGTGCACCTCAAAACTCCCCACGACCGAAACCGTTTGGGGTCCTGAAGCAGAAAGCCCTTGAAAATCCACGAGGTTGCCTTGAAATTTCGCTTTCGGGAATTGGCCACTCTCCATGTAGTTCTCGTTGAAATGCTCCTCCATGAGCGCCTTCTCGAAATGAAAACTGAGGATGGGAACCTGCACGGCTACGCGCCCCGACTCCAAGTCGAGGATCACGCTCGCCTCGGAACTGGTGGCCTCGATGTCCTCGATGGGCGTTTCACTCAAGAAGTGGACGCTGCCCTCTC
>JBDQOI010000026.1:350-33781 GCA_040261275.1 Flavobacteriales bacterium
CAATGTCACAGGTGTCGAGTTTTCTGCTGGGGGGCATCAACCCTGCATCCCCTGGGTTCCGGTTCATGCGTTCCAGCATGGTGGGTGCCAATGCCGCGATATCGGCGTGTTCGGAAAAAGCAATCCCCGCGGCGGGAGAAGGTCCCGAATGACATCCGGGCTCTGCACAATTCGAGGCCACAAGCGGTTCAATGACACCGCCAAAGGTGGCGGGCGTCGGGTCACAGCCCTGCTCCCCGTAAAGCGTCTCTTCCACGTCGTAGTAGCATCCCGACACCCCCATGCACAGGGTCAACACCATAAGTCCAGCGCGCATTCTCATCATCAATTATTGGGCATTCCGTCTGAAATCCACCCTTCCAGGGCCACGATAGAACAAGAATCCAACGGATTACCGGAGGGGGGCATGGGAGAGTAACCCTCGAGTTGCTTTACGTGTTCCACAAGCGAGAGGTAGGCCACCGCCGAAACTACTTGGCTATGCTCACTGAGGACAAGCCCCGCATCGGGCTCCGAACCGCCATGACAGCCCGTACAATTCAACTCCAGCATCGGGAGGATGCGACCGGACCAACTGAAATCGGAGGTGTCACAGTCGCCGCTGCAGCTCAAATTCAATGCCCCCTGCTCGATCCAAGCGGCGATTAAATCCACCGTGGCCGCGTCCAGCGGATCGGCGGGCGGAGGAGGCATGCGCTTGTCGGGATCCGTATCCAGAATGACCTCCATCAACTCGCTTTCTCCCGGCTGGCCGGGGACCACCAGGTCATCGTCATCGCCGTACATCAGGCTCGAGAATGAATCGAGCACGATGCCGTCTTGGGCAGAGGCTGCATCGTGACAACCTGACTGGGCGCAATTCGATACGAGCAACGGCAGAACATCCTCCTGGAAATAAACCGTTCCGGGATCACACGGCCCCGGCACAATGGTGGGCGCAGCGTCCATTGGAGGCAATGGGTCGACCAAAGGGTCGTGCACGCAGGCCACAAAAAGTACGCTGGTGACTCCCACCATCATCCCCATTCCTACACTGAAAGGCCTCCTCATTGTTCTTTTGGAATCAATCCCTGTCTTTCTGTTCATGCAGACCGCGTGCCAATTCCCTCTCGACAACAGCCAAGGGAAGAACGCAAAATACAGTCATTGCAGCATACAAAATGAGCTGCGCGGAATCCAAATCGAGATACAGGGTGCAAGGCAAGGCTGCTGCCATGCTGGGCCAACTGAACATCGCCATCAGATCTATGCTGCGCCGATTGGCGTAATCCCAAGCCTCCTGACTCGCCATGGAACGGCGGGTACGGTAGCCGTAAACCCCATTGGGTTTCTTGGGCATATTGCGCCGCACCGCGGCTTGAATGATCCAAAGCAAGGCTCCGGGAATCAAATTCAGCCCCAAATTCAACACCGAAAATCCACCAATGACGTCCATGTTCTCGACCTTCCAATTTCGCACATTTCCGATACTTTTGATGGGGTTGCCACCGCTCATGATCTGGATGGGGTGCGGCCCTTCCCAACGGACCCTTGATGGGAAAGGGATACAATACTTTGACGCCGAAGGCAGCTGGCGGACATTGGTCGCCAGCTCGGGCGATGAGGCTTGGGCAGCGGGGTCCAACGGCCAATGGATGCGGATTCAATTCGAAGGCAAAGTCCAGCATGTGAGCCACTTTCAGGATGCCATATCCGTGGATCCGGACTCTTCCCTTGTACCCCATTACCGCGGTATGGCGGTCACGGACGACGCCATCCTGGCAACGGTCATTGCCTCACCCGGCATGATCCGAAGGGCCCACGTGGATGCCGATGGCATGCCCTCCCTTCCTCGGCAAACCGTTTGGGAAAGCGACCACCCCGCTGTCTTCCTTGACGCCATCCTGTCTTTGGACAAGGGGCACCTCGTGGCCATGGGCGATCCCATCGACAGCTGTCTTTGCGTCTTGACTACCTCCGATGGCGGGAACTCTTGGGCTCAAATCCCCTGCGCCTCGGACTCCAGCGCTGGCGTGCCCGCTGCGGTTGAAGGTGAGGCTGCCTTTGCAGCTTCCAATGGCAACCTTTCAGCACAGGGTGACACGGTTTGGATGCTCTCCGGCGGGGGCGCTTCCCGGGTTTACCGCAGCCTGGATCGCGGCCATTCCTGGAAAGCCTACTCTACCCCATTGCAACAGGGAGGCCAAATGACCGGTGGATTCTCCATGGATTTTTGCGATGCCCGTCACGGCATCATCTGGGGCGGCAACTGGGAAGCCAAAGACGACCTCGAGGGCCGGGCCGCTGTCACAGAGGACGGCGGGCTAACCTGGACCGCTGTGGCGCAGGACCATGGCATGGGATACGGTTCCTCCGTGCGCTATCAACCCGGCAGCAAAGGACGCAATGTGGTCGTGGTAGGCACTCCAGGCGGCATCGACCTCAGCGAGGATGGAGGGCGGAATTGGCGCCATTTCTCCGACAGCTCCTTCTATGCGGCAAGATTCAGTCCGGACGGCTCCACACTTTGGCTCAGCGGCAACGGAAGGGTCGCCAGGGTCAGCGCCCGAAATCTGGGCTGGTCACTCCATCGATAGAACGACGGGCCACCATGCGTGTGACTTCCGCCGGTCCTTGGTGGAATGGCCCTTCATCCAACTCAACCTCCATCGTTTCGCATTGCAGCATTTCCATCCCGCTGAAATCCGCTTCCAACAGGTCAGGCGTGAACAGCAGATCGCGCTTCTTGGGTCCGCCGGAAGCGTATTGAAGCTGTCCCGGACCAAAGCCTTCCAGCAAGAGTAGCCCCCCAGGTTTGAGCCAGTTGGCCACGCGCGCATGGAATCCCGGACGCATGTCCAATGGAAGGTGGAGGTAGAACAATCCGATCACATCGAAAACCTCGCTGGGCTCCCAAGTGCGACAATCTCCTACTTCGGCCTCAATCTGTACTCCTCGCTGCGCCGCCCATCGCAGGCTCTTTCGAACCCCCACCTCTGAAGCGTCGAATGAGCGCACGGACCACCCCTGCTCCGCAGCATGACAGGCATTTCGCCCTTCCCCATCACCGGGCAACAGCAAGCGCCCAACCGGTAGCCCCTTCAGCTGCTGGGCAAAAAAATCGTTGGGGCCAAATCCGTACACGGTGGGTGCGCCACCATAGCGCTCATCCCACATGGGGCCCGGGTTGTGCAAATCCATATCTACCCGAAGGTCGAGCAGAAAGTGGGTTCACGAAAGTCCGTCGCGCCAGGCTTCCAGATCGCGAATGACCTCAGGGATGTCCTTGACCAGAAAATAGGTCGACTGGATCTCGGTGGTGGTAAAAGGCGTAGACATGGTGCCCTCAAGCGTGAACTGGCGCAAATCCGAGCGCAGGTTCCAAGCGTGATGGGTCTCGCCGTACGAACTCATGATGCCCGCGCCGAATGCCCTCGGCATGCCTTTCTCTTCCACAAATCCGAACTCTACGAAGAACCAGTAAAGACGCTGCAATGCGATTACAGCCTCGTCATTGCCTCGCAAATCGACTCCGATTTCCCCAAAACGCTGCATGAACAGGGCAAACTCTGGATCCATCAGCGGCGGCACATGGCCAAACGTATCGTGAAACATGTCGGGCTCCTCCAGATAGTCCAGTTGATCCGGACGGCGCACCCATGTGGAAGTGCAGAATTGACGTTGAGCGAGCAAAGCAAAAAAGTCATCCACGGGAATGAGGCCCGGCACAATCACCAAATTCCAGCCCGTCGCAGCCTTCAACGCGGAAGACATGTGGTCCACCCTGGGAATCGTGGCTTCTGTCAAAGATTCCATGCGATCCAGCGCATCCAGGTACAATCGCGCACCCTTGTCCTCCAGGTTCTCACGCTGGCGCAAATACAATGTGGACCAAGTGCCGTGTTGTACCTCGTCGTACAGGGGCTGAATCAAAGGGGCATTCATGACAAGTCGGAGTCAGAAAAAGATACGATGAATTCAGAGGAAACGCAGATTCAAAGCCCCAGGTTACAGTCTTCGCAAAACAAAAAGCAACAAATCCAACACCCGTTCCTCGGTGCCCATCTTCACGAATCTTCGATTCCGTGCCTCGTCCTCATTTTTGAAATCTGTGAAAACTACCGGGGCTTGACATGGTGCGTGAATGTGCTTCATGTCATTGAGAGGGGTTCCAATACTCATCCTGCCTATTTTAGCTCCGCTGTTAATGCACAGCAGGATGACCGCGTTCGCTATTAAGGACGACCCAGATTGGGTTCACGGTCGACCCAAAACCGATGACCCAGTGGAAATGAACGAGACGGAGTTCCGTAAGCCGATATATTGTGGGCATAAGCCCTTCCAGAATGCAAGTATCCCCACCTCGGGGCAAGAGGTCATCATCGAAGGTGAGACGTACTACAAGATCGGTTCCGTAGACCGGATGCGTCCCTTTTTCATGAGCATCGTGAGCCATTCAGACCACTGGATGTTTCTGTCCAGCAATGGAGGGCTATCTGCGGGCAGGGTCAACAGCGACCAGGCCCTTTTCCCCTATTACACGGACGACAAGATCACGGAATCGGCGGAAACCACAGGCAGCAAAACCATCATCCTGGTCGAAGCCGAGGATTGCCGAATGCTTTGGCAGCCTTTCTCAGAACAGAACAAGGGCGCCTACGCCATCGAACGCAACCTGTACAAGAATGCCTACGGCAATAAGGTCATTTTCGAGGAGGTCAACCACGACCTCGCATTGACCTTCCGCTACCAATGGGCAGCCAGTGAGCGCTACGGGTTCGTGCGACATGCTCGACTCGCCTCATCGGCATCGAAAGCCCTGCAGGTGAGTGTGCTCGACGGCGTACAGAATCTACTGCCCTATGGCATCCCGGAAGGGCTGCAGCGCAGCAGCAGCAACCTCGTGGATGCGTACAAGAAATGCGAGCTGGAAGAGGGGCACCTCGGCATCTATGCCTTGAGCGCCATCATCTCCGACAAGGCAGAACCGAGTGAATCATTGAAAGCCAATGTGGTTTGGTCGCTGGGAATGGACGCCCCCAAGGTGCTCCTTTCGTCACAGCAATTGTCCGCTTTCAAGTCCGGCGAATCGCTGACTACCGAAACCGACATCAAAGCCGAGCGGGGAGCCTACTTCATCCAGAGTGAATTCGAGCTGGCTGCCCAAGGAGAAAAGGGTTGGATGATGGTGGCCAACCTCGGACAGTCCATTCGGGGGGTGATTCGATTGAAGCAGGACCTTCAGTCCCCGGACAAGCTGAAAGAGGCTGTACTTCAGGATGTGGACGAAGGTGTCAACCGCCTCATCGCGCTGGTGGCCGCCAGTGATGGTCTGCAGCTCACGGCGGACCGCCGTCGGAACATCCGCCATTTCGCCAACACCATGTTCAACATCATGCGCGGCGGGATTTTCGACGAGAACTACGCAATCGAACGCGCGGACTTCATGGCCTACATCGACCGGGCCAACCACAAGGTCTACTTCAAGAATGCCGGAGCCATGTCCGGATGGCCGGAGAAGTTTGACCTGTTCTTCCTGCAGGAGCAGGCCGCTCAGGTCGACGACCTCAATTTCAAGCGCCTCTGTGCGGAATACCTGCCGCTGAAATTCAGCCGGCGCCACGGCGACCCCAGCCGTCCTTGGAACCGCTTCTCCATCAACCTCCGCAACGAGGACGATGGATCCAAGATCCTGGATTACCAGGGAAACTGGCGCGACATCTTCCAAAACTGGGAGGCCCTCGTTCATGCGTATCCCGAGTTCATTGAGGGCATGATCTTCAAGTTCCTCAATGCCACCACCTTCGACGGATACAACCCGTATCGTGTCTTCAAGGACGGCTTCGAGTGGGAGACCATTGAACCGGACAACCCATGGTCCTACATCGGCTACTGGGGGGACCACCAGATCATCTACCTGCTGAAGTTCCTCGAATTCCTGCGGGCCTATTACCCGGAGAAACTGGAGGAGTATTTCCAGAATGACTCCTTTGTCTACGCCAATGTCCCCTATCGGATCAAGCCGTACGAAGCCCTGCTGGAAGACCCCAAGAACACCATTGATTTCGACCACGATCGGGAAGAGAAGATCGAATTCAAGAAGAGCGAAATCGGTGGAGACGGTGCCCTCCTGCGCGAGACCCACGTCTTCATCTACAAGGTCAATTTCATCGAGAAGATCATGGCGACCATGCTCGCCAAGGTGGCCAACTTCATCCCCGAAGGCGGCATCTGGATGAACACCCAGCGCCCCGAATGGAACGACGCCAACAACGCCCTGGTCGGAAACGGTGTCTCCATGGTGACCCTCTACTATCTCCGCCGCTTCCTGGTCTATTTCAAGGAAGTACTGGCCCAAACGGAGCAACAGGAAGTGCAGATTTCGGTGGAGCTGCTCGCTTGCTTCAACCGCATGAGCGAGACGCTGGGCAAGCACCAATCCTTGACCTCAGGCCGGATTTCCAATGCCGAGCGTAGAACCATCCTCGATGGCTTGGGTCAGGCATCGAGCGACTACCGGCACCAGATCTACGATCAGGACTTCTCGGGCCGCAAATCGGCGCTCAAATTGTCCGACCTGTCGGCATTCGTCGATGTGGCGTTGGGCCACCTGGAGCACTCCATTCGGGCCAACCGGCGCAGCGACGGACTCTACCACGCCTACAACCTCATGACGGTGGAGTCGGACGGGGGCATCGCGATTTCCACCTTGCCGGAGATGCTCGAAGGGCAGGTCGCCGTCCTCAGTTCGGGGCTGCTGGACACGGCCGAGAGCCTGGAGGTACTGGATGCCTTGAAAGCCAGCGCCCTCTTCCGGGAAGATCAATACAGCTACGTCCTGTACCCCAACAAATCCTTGCCGCGCTTCCTCGACAAGAACAACATCAATCCCGATGCAGTCGCCGCTTCCACACTCTTGAGCCGGTTGGTCGCTGAAGGCCATGTCGACATCATCACCCAGGATTGCGAAGGCGGATTCCACTTCAACGGCAACTTCCACAATCTCAATGCACTGCGTGCTGCACTTGGCGCTCTGCCTGAGGCCTATCAATCCCTTGTGGCGGCGGAGCAAAAGCAGATCGAAGGGATCTACGAAGGCATCTTCAACCACAAGGCATTCACAGGGCGCTCCGGCACCTTCTTCGGATACGAGGGACTGGGTTCCATCTATTGGCACATGGTTTCCAAGCTGCGGTTGGCTGCATTTGAAGTGACCGAAGCCGCGGTGGCTCAATCCGCGTCCTCCGAAGTGGTGGGGCGTCTGTTCGACCACTATTTCGAAATCAATGCGGGCATTGGTGCCCACAAATCGCCGGAGTTGTACGGTGCGTTTCCGACCGATCCGTATTCCCACACCCCCGGCGGCAAAGGAGCCCAGCAACCGGGCATGACGGGACAGGTCAAGGAGGATTTGCTCTGCAGATTCGGCGAATTGGGCGTGCGCGTTACAGGAGGGCAACTGCATTTCGACCGGGCCCTCATGCATGCCGAGGAATTCTTGAGCGAACCTGCCGAGTTTGAGTACTTCGATGTCCATCAGCAACGGCAGACCATCGAATTGACTGCGGGATCATTGGCTTACACCGTATGTCAGGTTCCGGTGGTGCACAAGCAGGGAGACACAGCAGGAATAGAGGTATCCATGCGCGATGGACGCACCGAAAGCGTCGCTGGCCTGGCCCTAAGTCCGGAATTGAGCACACAGATATTCAGGCGTTCACACGAAGTGGTGCAACTCACCGTTGTCGCTTAATCCTCAGCGAATGTGGAAAGTGTCCCATCCCAACTCTGCATGCAGTGGTATCGGTTCCTTCCTTTGGGGGGCGACATCTTCACTCTTCCTCTCGGCGGCCCTCACCTCTTGTGGGCCCACCAATGAGCAGCAGAACATGCACGACAAACCAGCATCCGAACTTCTGGGAAATCCTGACTATCCCGCCATTTGCTACGGGGGCTACAGGGGCCTGAGCCGTTCTGAGCAGCCCACCCTCGACCAATTGAAGGATGACATGCGCATCCTGCATGCCCTCGGCATCCGCCAGGTACGGACCTACAATGTCCAGTTGCCCCATGCGGCCAATCTCGTGAAAGCCATTCGCGAGCTGAAGCTAGGCGACCCGGAGTTCGAGATGTATGTGATGCTCGGCGCGTGGATCGATTGTGCCGGCGCATGGACGGATTCACCGAACCATGCCGAACAGGATTTCGAGGGGAATCAGACTGAAATCGACCGCGCCGTGGCACTCGCCCAACAATACCCGGACATCGTAAAGGTCATCGCGGTAGGCAACGAAGCCATGGTCCACTGGGCCGCTTCTTATTTCGTCGCCCCCAAGGTCATCCTGCAATGGGTCAACCACCTGCAGGCCCTGAAGGCCGACGGAAAACTGCCCGAATCCCTTTGGATCACCAGCTCGGACAATTTCGCATCCTGGGGGGGTGGCGGAGCGGAGTATCACAATGGCGACCTCGAGGCGCTGGTGCGCGCTGTGGATTATGTCTCCATGCACACCTACCCTTTCCACGACACGCACTACAACCCGATCTTCTGGGCAGCGAACAAGCAGCAGAGCCAAGCGGACGCAATGGAAGATGAGGCTCAGGAGGCGGCGACTGCAGATGACAGGATTCAGCAGGCCATGGCGAGGGCCGTGGCCTACAGCCAGGATCAATATGCCCGTGTTGCAGCCTACGTTGAGGGCGTGGACGCAAGCAAAAGCGTGCACATCGGAGAAACCGGTTGGGCGAGTGTATCGGACGGGTTCTACGGTCCGGAGGGGTCGCGCGCTGCCGATGAGTACAAGCAAGCCCTGTTCTACCGCGGCATGCGGGAGTGGACGCAAAGTGCCGGCATCAGCTGCTTCTATTTCGAAGCCTTTGACGAGCCCTGGAAAAGCGCGGCCAACCCGACGGACTCCGAGAATCACTTCGGCTTGTTCAAGGCCGACGGCGAGGCGAAATACGCATTGTGGCCTCTGGTTTCCAAGCGGGCCTTCGAAGGATTGACCCGCGATGGCGAGCGGATTACGAGCAGCTACGCGGGACAGCGAGAAATGCTCGATCGGCACGTGCTGCATCCTGCAGATTGACCAAGCTCCCCCTTCCTACCATGCCACGTTCCTCAACACCCTTTCTGATTTCCGCCTTCGTTCTGCTGGTCGGGCTCGGAATGACCTCCTGCTCCTCCCCTGGACGTCAAGGGGTCTGGACGCACAATGGGAAGCTGATGAAGGGCGACGACTCCTTCATCATCAAGGGCGTCTGCTATCATCCAGTCGCCATCGGCGAGGAAAAGCGCAGCTTTGACCGGCTGACCGAAGACCTCGCGCTCATGCAAGCGCTCGGTGTCAACACCATCCGGGTGTACGAACCCATTGCGTCCCGGGAGGTGTTGGATGAAATCCATGCTGCCGGGCTCTCGGTCATCATCGGGTTTGGCTTCAACCAGGGCGGCGTATACGACTTGAAGTCAGGTACCTACCTCGACTACATCCTGGCTTTCAAATCGCACCCGGCCATCCTGCTCTGGGAGCTGGGCAACGAATACAACTACCACCCCGAGTGGTTTGGCGGGTCGCTGGATGTCTGGTACGAGACCCTGAAAGCGGCATCCGCGGCCATTCAAGCTGAAGACCCCCTCCATCCGGTGTCCACGGCGCACGGCGAAGTCCCGGATGAGGCCTTGCTCGCATCGCTGCCCGACATCGACGTGTGGGGATTGAATGTCTACCGTTGGGACGTGTCGTACACCGCCGCATTGGACTTTGCCAAGGTGAGTGACAAGCCCATGTATTTCTCGGAACTCGGTTCGGACAGCTACATGAAAACGGCTGCTCCAGGATACGACGCAGGCGAAAACCAAAGCGCGCAAGCCGATGCTACGCAAACCCTACTCACCCCCATCTTCTCTGATGCTGTCCCCTCTGCCGGTGTCGCTGTCTTCTCCTTCACGGACGGGTGGTGGAAGGCCGGTGCGCCGGACCGGCAAGACGTCGGCGGTTGGGCACCTGCCAGCACCGGCGTGCCCTACGACGGTGCCCCCAACGAAGAGTACTGGGGATTGGTGGACATCCACAGAGTACCAAAGGAAGCCTTTGCCGTGGTCCAATCCCTCTTTAATGGAAACACCCCCTCACCCATGACGGACGGAAAGCGCAAAAAAGCGGTGTACGAGACCTCCCGCAACGGAGGACGGTTTCACGCCATTCCCCAGGACACGCTGGCGCAATGGAATGCCGCGGATTCGGAAGACGCGCGCATCGTCGTGAAGGCGAATCAGCGCAAGCAGAAGATCGAGGGATTCGGCGGGTCTTTCACCGACGCCTCGGCCTACCTCGTTCACCAATTGAGTCCGGCCCAGCGCCAGCGCATCATGGAGGCCTATTTCGCGCCTTCCGGAGCCAACTACAGCCTCACCCGAACGCACATGAATTCGTGCGACTTCTCGCGGTTTCACTACAGCTACGCGCCGGTGGAGGGCGACCTCGCCCTGGAGCACTTCAGCATCGAGCAGGACCTCGAGTTCATCTTCCCGATGATCCAATCTGCCCAGGCCATTTCCAAGGACGGCTTCCAGGTCATCGCCTCCCCGTGGACCGCCCCACCGTGGATGAAGGACAACAATGATTGGGTAGGTGGACGCTTGCTGAAGGAGATGCAGCCCACGTGGGCGCAATTCTTCGTCAAGTACGCCCAGGCCTGCGAGGCAGAAGGCATCCCGCTTTGGGGCTTCACCGTGGAGAACGAGCCCCACGGCAATGGCAACAACTGGGAGAGCATGCTCTACTCCCCCGATGAGATGACGGAGTTCGTGCAGCAGCACCTCGGACCCGCACTGGAGTCGAATGGGCTGGGACACCTGGGCATCCTGGGCTACGATCAGAACCGGGCCGGTCTCGACGAATGGACCGCGTCCATGTACCGGGATTCTGCCAGCGCGAAATACTTCGCCGGCACCGCCATCCACTGGTACGAAAGCACCTACGACTACTTCCCCGACGACCTGGATCGTGCCCACGCCGCAGCGCCAGACAAGCTGCTGATCGAAACCGAAGGCTGCATTGACGCCGAAGTACCGGTCTGGCAAGACGACGACTGGTACTGGCGCAAGGAGGCCACCGATTGGGGCTTCACGTGGCGCGAGGAGAAGAAGAAATACCTGCACCCGAAGTACTCCCCGGTCAACCGATATGCACGGGACATCATCGGCTGTCTGAACCACTGGGTGAACGGCTGGGTCGATTGGAACATGGTCCTCGACCGCCAAGGCGGTCCCAACTGGTTTAAGAACTGGTGCATCGCGCCGGTCATCGTCGATCCCGAGCAGGACGAGGTGTACTTCACGCCGCTCTACGACGTCATGTCCCACTTCAGCAAGTTCATCCGACCCGGGGCCACAGTTCTGGCTTCTGAGTGCACCGATGAGGAGCTTATGGCCGTGGCTACCGAAGCACCCGACGGTGGCCACGTCATTGTCTGCTTCAACCCGGGAGACTCTCCGCGCACCGTGCGCATTGAAGGCCTGTCGGAAGACGTCCGCATCGTCCTCGACGCCCAAGCCCTGCAAACCGTGGTGCTCGCCCCCCACTGAATCCGAAAACACCGCACACCATGGCCACCTCCACCTCGCCTTCGCCCCAAGCCGTCTCCATGGGCCAAAAAGTCGCCTTCGGCTTCGGCATGCTGGCCAACCAGATGTTCCCCGCCGCCTTGGGTGTCTTCATCATCGTTTTGGTTCAGGACCTCGGATTCGCCGCCCTGCTCTGGGGCATCATCCAATTCCTGCCCCGCATCTTTGACGCCATCACCGACCCCATCATGGGGTTCATTTCCGACAATACACGTTCGAAATGGGGCCGGCGCAGGCAGTACGTCTTCATCGGCGCCATCCTCATGGGGCTGGCCTACGTCGCCATGTGGCAGCTGTACAAGGAATCCGGCGTTACCTACAATTTCATCTACTTCCTGAGTTGGTCGCTGGTCTTCTACCTGGGACTGACCATTTTCAGCGTGCCCTACGTGGCCATGGGCTACGAGATCAGCGAGGACTTCCACGAGCGGACGGACATCATGGCCGTCGCCCAGTTCATCGGTCAATGGGCGTGGGTCATCGCCCCATGGTTCTGGGTCATCCTGTACGATCCCTCCTGGTTCCCCGAAGGAGCGGGCCAAGGCGTAAGGGACCTCTCCGTCTGGGTGGCCATTCCCTGCACCCTCTTCGCCATGATTCCGGCATTGTTCCTGAAGACCAAGTCCACCCTGGACCGGACCGACTTCGCCCCCATCAACGTGGGCGCCATCCTGAGCAGCGTGGGAAAGATTTTTTCCTCAGCGTTTGAAGCGTTCCGCATCAAGCAGTTCCGTCAAATCGCGGGGGCGACGTTCCTGATCTTCAACTCGTTCAACGTCATCGCGGCCTTCACATTCCTGATCATCGTGCACTACATGTTCAACAGCGATCCGGCGAGTGCCGGCACATGGCCTGCCATGCACGGTTCGGTGGGTGCGTTGATCACGACATTCCTGGTCATTCCGGTGGTGGCGTGGATGTCCAAGAAACTGGGCAAGAAGAAGGCCTTCATGGTGTCGCAGTTCATCTCGATCGTGGGCTACGTGCTGTTCTGGTTCCTCTTCATTCCAGGTAAACCCTACCTGTTCCTCTTCGCCCTCCCCTTCCACTCTTTCGGCATCGGCAGCCTGTTCACCATCATGATGAGCATGACCGCAGATGTCTGCGATTTGGACGAATTGCAAACCGGCAAGCGCCGAGAGGGCGTGCTCGGAGCCGTGTACTGGTGGATGGTGAAACTCGGATTTGGCGTGGCGGCTTTGGTGAGCGGCGCCATCCTCTCATTTGTCGGGTTTGACCCCGGCAACGCGACCGAATCCGCCGTGACGGGCATGCGCCTGTTCTACACCTTCCTGCCCATCGCCGGGGTCATCGGTGCCATCTGCATCATGTGGAACTACGACATCACTGAAGAAAAGGCCGTCCAGCTAAAGGCTGATTTGGCCCAGCGCCGAGAGGCCATCAAAGCATAATCAACCCACCCTTTCTTCGAAGCAACCACCATGTCATACCGCGAAGAGAAAATCCTGTCGCTGACGGGAACAGAAGTCAACGGACTGGACAGAAAGTCTCTGCAGGAGCAATGCGCCTTGCTGCTGAATGGCAAGATGCACGGCATCTGTTTCAGCCCCTACGAAGGGGAGCAAAAGCCAGGCGACCCCATCTCCGAGGAGCAAGTCCGCAGAAAACTCGAACTGTTGCAACCGCACACCCAATGGATCCGCGTTTTCTCCTGCACGGAAGGCAACGACATCATCCCACAGTTGGCGCGCGAGTGCGGTTTCAAGACGTTGGTCGGCGCGTGGTTGGGTGAGGACAAGGAAAAGAACGAGGAAGAAATCGAGCGGCTGATCGAATTGGCCCGCGCCGGGTTCGTCGACGTTGCAGCGGTCGGCAATGAGGTGATGTACCGCGAGGAAATGGAGGAGTCCGAGCTCATCGAATACATCCTTCGGGTCAAGGAAGCCCTGCCCGACATTCCGGTAGGCTATGTGGACGCCTACTACGAATTCACCAACCGCCCCGCCATCACCGAGGCTTGCGATGTCATCCTCGCCAACTGCTATCCCTATTGGGAAGGGTGCCACATCGATTACTCCCTGCTGTACATGAAGCAGATGTACTACCAGGCCAAGCAGGCGGCACCGGGCAAGCGGGTCATCATCACCGAGACCGGTTGGCCCAGCGAGGGAGACCCTCTTGGCGTGGCCGAGCCCGGCTACGAGAATGCCCTCAAGTACTTCATCAACGCGCAGAACTGGTCCCAGAAAGAAGGGATCGAAATGTTCTACTTCTCAGCCTTCGACGAAGGTTGGAAGGTCAGCGCTGAAGGCAGTGTCGGCGCCTTCTGGGGCCTCTGGGACCACGAAGAAAAGCGCAAATTCTAATCGCGCTTTCTGCACCTCTCTTTCTTTTGATCAGTCCAAAACGAGGCGGGTATGGCCGCACGTCGCGCCTTGGGCATCGGTCCAGACCAACACGAAGGTGCCGCGCGGCCACGCCGCAACGCTGAGCATGTTGGACCCCGCTGGACGGCTGTCCATGCTGTGCACGTGCCGGCCTGAGGCATCCTGGATCAAGAGCGATTGGGCCTGCTCCGGCCAGGTCACATGCACCGCATCCTTTGCAGGATTGGGGTAAACCCATGACGCGATGACTTCCGGCGCCTCCGGTGCAGCGATGTCCACAGACACGTCCCCGTTGGCAAAGGCATACTGGCCCCGGCGCAGCCGACTCACCTTGAAGACGCCCCCTCCGTTGAAGGCCGAACCCATCTGAATTTCATAGTCGGGGTATTCAATCCACGGGTCTGCGGGGGTCTCCCGCCAAGCGAGGAAGGCCTCCTCCTCCGTTTGGCCGTAGAGGTCGAAATCGAGCTCATCCTCATCGCCACCGCGGTAGGTAAACCGCGCATCAAGCAGCAAACCTTCGTCAGGCCAGATCCCATCGACCGACCAGAAGTGCGTGCTGCTGATCTGCTCGGTATAAGGCGCACTTTGTGCGGGCGTCTCTCCCGGCGCGCCGTCAGGCCCCGCCCAATGGTGCTCCACGCGAATCAAAACACTGTCTGAGGATTCGGGAAATGCATCGCAACCGATGCGCATGTCCACCCATGGCAGGTTTTGCAACGACGACGTTCCTGAAAGCCAGTAGTCCAAGTCCATGCGCCCCTGGTTGAGCCTTCCCTCCGCGTTCAGGGCCACCATGACAGGCTGCAGGTCCGTGACCACCTCTGCCGTGGCATACTGGCCACCCACCACGATCTGCGCGACCTCGCGCTCGCCCGCAGCACTCCAAACCGTCACATCGAGCGGCTCGTTTTCGTGGTGGTTCTCGCAAGCGCGCAGTTTCTGCTGCAGGTACAAAGTCGTCGTATAGCCTGGCACCTCCCCATTGGATTGGGTGGTCGTACTGTCCAACACCCAAGTGGAGAACCCGGGCTGGCGGATGTGGGCATCAAACCAAGGCGTGAGGTCCACCCCCGTGGCTTCCTCCCAGGCTGCCTCCAGCATCATGTCGTCCATGGCCTCTCCGTAATGCTGGGCCAGCACGTGCTGGCCACCTGTGCGGAACAGCGCATCGCCGAGGTAATTGCGGAGGTTGTGGACCACTGAAGCGCCTTTGTTGTAGCTGTGTCGCCCGTAGATCTCCGCATCCGGAATGGGAGACAGGGCGTGGAATCCCAGGTCGTCGATGTGCGCCTGCTCCAGCACGAACTCCTGGTTGTCCTTGACCATCTCCACAAAGGCCTCGCGCCCGCTCAGCACCTCCTCGAACAGGTGGCTGGAGTACTCCGCAAAGCCCTCCTTGATCCACATGTGGTTGTGCACCAACGGCGAAAGCATGTTGCCCCACCAATGATGACCCAACTCATGTCCATACAGCCCCTCATTCTGGAAGTTGGACTGCTCGAGCATGGACAGCGGGTAAGCGATGTTGGTCGGGTGCTCCATGGCGCCATCCGTGGTGATTACGTAGCCCACACGCTCCCAGGCATGGGGGCCCCACCAGTCTTCGAGGGCATCGATGCAGACCGGCAGGTCGACAAAACGGTTGACCATGGATTGCAGGTTCTGCGGGCGCGCCGTCAGGCGAATCGGCACCTGGCCATACATGCCGGTATGGACCGTGTCGAAGTCCTGGTAGTCCGAAACCGCGATGGCGCTGAGGTAGGTCGGGATGGGCTGGGCCATGTCAAAGACCCTGCGGATGGTATCGCCGCCTAGGCTGTCCGTCTGGATGAGGTTGCCCTGTCCGTGGAAACGCTTTCCGCCGGTGCTGGTGATGCCATAGGTATAGGCTGCACGCTCGCGGAATTGGTCAAAGCATGGATACCACGCCTTGCCGTGGTTCGGGGGAATCGTCGTCAAGCCTATGCCCAAACTGAAGATGTAGTTGCCCGTGAGGTACATCCCTCCCCAATAGGGATCTTTTCCCGGCTGACCGTGGTAGGCCATGCCCACGATCTGGGGGCCCATGGGCTGCCACCCCCCATCCGGCGCAGCGATGAACACGGAATCCCCCACTTGCTCGAAGTCCCAGCTGCTGCCATCGAGCGTCACGCTGTCCACCGTCAGCGAACCCTCCAGATCAAACCAGAGGTTCTCTGCCCCAGCCTCAGTGGTCTCAAAGGTGATCTGGGCCTCCCCGGTCACTTGCAAAGCGGCGGCTGACGTCACATCGAGTTCCAATCCGTAATGGACCACATCGAAACTGTCACTCCGCGCCAGAGATCCCGACATGTCGAAGTTCTGGACGGCTGAGCCGCTGCGCCAGGCCGCATCGGGCACCGTGGGCAGATGCGCATGACGACATCCATTGTGGGTCAGGTCCCTCGGCAGGGTACGACGCAAAACGGGCCCGTCTCCCTGAGGAAGAACGGACCCGTTCAGGGCTGCCAACAGCAGCAAAAGAAATGGCATTCGGGGCATGGCGGGAAGATAGCCCGCCAACACCTACCGGCCTTATTGGACGATGAAGCGCTGACGACCGAAGACACCGTCTACATCCCAGCTCACGAGGTAGGTCCCCGGCATCAGGCCTTCTGTATCGACAGTCTCGATGGCTGAGGAAACGCGGCCCTTCCATATGAACGCACCGGTCATGCTGTACACGCTCAAGTTTGCCCCGATGGGCAAACCACCAATGCGAAGGCCTCCTTCCAGAACCGGGTTCGGCCAAAGGGCCACAGGAGTCCCAGCGATGGATGCTCCCACATTGGAGGTACCCTGACCACCGAATAGGTTCACTGCATCACAGAAAGTCCAGCCCAACGCCCAAAGGTGTCCCGAACCTGAACCGCACTCGAGATTCAGCGTATCCGTTGCCGAGGTGCCACTGGCATCAAAAGCAAAGAGGTAGTCCACCGCGAGGTCATTGTTGACCACAACATTGTTGTCTGCCGCATAGGCGTCCAACTGCTCATCGCCGTCGGCCACTTCCAAACCATCGTAGTCAATCGCGTCGTCTCCAAGCACCGTGATATCCATCAGGGTAAGGTCGCCTGCCACCCAACGGTCGAAGGCGTCTTCTGGGGTCTCCTTGTCCTCGATTTCAATGCCTTCGGCCACATTGGCGATGACGCCATTGCTAATGTGACCACCAGAGCCGTTGCGCATCAGCAACCCTTGGCCTCCTCCAACACCCACAATGGTCCATCCGTTTACAGTAGGGATGGCGAAGGGCATCTCGTCCGGTGAGATGTTGCCGTCATCGGAATCATCCCCATCGAGCTCACCGCCTCGGTCGCCGACTTGACCGGGCTGGTCCTGGATGGCCAACCAATTTTCATTGGCCTGACCGTGATAGCCTTGGTCCCAATCGAAGCTGTCATCGCCACAAAAAGACACTACAGCGTTCTTCACGGAGACCGCTCCCCCGAAGAACTCAATACCGTCATCCTGGTTGGAAACCACCTCCACATTCTCGACCACTGTGCCACTGCCAACACCGGCCAAGGTGATGCCGTTGATCTCGTTGGCAGCCCCGAGTTCGGCTCCACCGTGGCGCACGGATACGTAGCGGATTACGCCGCTGTTGTCAGCATCGTCATCGCCTCCGTAGGTCGCCTGGTCATTGTCAGAAGGAATGCCCTCCACCTGAGCAGGACCCCCGAAATTGGTGGTGGCATTGCCCAGCACAATCAAACCACCCCACTGACCGCGGGTATCATAAGAAACTGAGCCGTCCAGAGGGTCGGCTTCGTAGGTCATGATGATCGGACAATCCGATGTGCCATCCGCGAGGAGTTGCCCATTGCGAGACACAATCAAGGCAGCGGCATCCACTCCGGAGCCAGTAGCTCCTTTCACGACCGTCCCCGCTTCAATCGTCAGGACTTGACCAGCCTGAACGAAGACGTATCCATCGAGGACATAGGTGTTGTCACACGTCCAAGACGTCGTACCCGTACCTCCAGAGGAAACGGTAACCACAGGACGGGAATTGAGAGGAGGACAATCGCATTGTGCCAATGCAGATCCTACAGCAAGCAGGGCAAAAAGGGTAGCGGTGATTCGCATGCTTTCAAATTAGTGGCACGAAATACGGGTGGTCATTTTTCTTCAGGAACAAGACAGAATTAGATTCAGGTGAAGGAATTGTTACCTCGCTCATCTCCGTACCTTAACCGTATAAGTTCAGCTCAATGCACACCCCCATGCGCCCACTTTGGACCGGATGTCTCGCAGTGGTGTTCATGCTCCCGTTGAGCATGGCGGCTCAACCATTTGCCACCCCCACACCCGCAGGAACAACGCCTTCGGAATTCGGGCATCGTCATCCCATCATGCCCACATGGGGCGAGCTGAATGACATGGCTTTGGACGCGGAAGGCGCCATGCTGCCGCCCCACGGCGGCCTCGACGAACGCGGCAGGCCCGTCTGGACCCACCAGGTTCGCAGGCGCTCCGCCTCAGACTCAACGCGGTGGTTCAGCGGATGGGTCAAACTGTATTACACCTTCCCCACCCAAGGCTGGAGATTTCAGCGCTTCGAATCCGGATGGCTCAAGGAACAGGTTGGATTTTATGCCAATGGCATGCCCGAGCAACATTTTCACCGAACCGCAGAGGGCAGAAATGTGGGGAGTCAGCGCATGTGGTTTGAAGATGGCCGCCCCTATTTGGACCAGTACCACGATGAAGAAGGGCAATTGCACGGGTGGCAGCGCCGGTGGACCACCGAGGGTCAATGGGATTGGAGCGTCCAGTATGACCACGGCACTGAATTGGATGCGCAGGGGCGTCCCGTTCCTGCGAGCAAGCAAAGTCCGCCTTCCGGTTCGGGCGGGTGCTGAACAGAATCAGCGCACCACCAGTTCATCAAGGAACAGCCAGCTTTCAGAACTCGCGGCTGCGTGCCAAACCGGACAGGGACCGGAATTGATCGCCGTCATGCGCACAAATCGCGCCTCCAAACCGGGGGCCTGCAATTGACCCGACACATCCAATCGCATCTGCCGATCATCCCGCTCGAGAGCGGCTGAAGTCTCCGTGCTGGCCAAGGCATACCACTCCGCTCCATCCACGGACCCCTCCCAGATGATCCTTTCCGGCTGGAAAATCCAGGCGTCCTGGTAGAGGTACACCCCCGTGCCCAGCTCCTGAATCGGCCGAACCTCCCCCAGGTCCACCGTGGCCGACATATCCTGTCCCTGCTGGGCCTGCCAAGCTCCATCCCGGAAATCGGCGGACCCCAGTCGACCGTCCACCAGCGCACTGTCCCCTCCTCCGGTGTACCACGGACTGGGCACGTAGTCCAAGGTCAATGGACGGTATACCGCGCGGTGCCCATCGAGGGCATAGCGCTCCTCGATCCCACTCCACTGACCTCGGCGGCCTACCTCCATGCGCACTTCGCCTGGCCCGTCCACCACAAATGGAACCCCTGCGCGAAGGGAATCCCCTGATCCGCTCCACGTCCCGCGTCCAGCGACGCCCCGCCCCTTCGGCACAACCTCCGCCACGAGTTGTCCTTTGGGATTCGCCGAGGTCTTGAGATCGAATGGCGGCGACTCCAGGCCATAGTCCACAACGACGGCATCCATCCTTCGATAATGGCCATCCATCCGCTCCAAAAAATCGGAATAAGCATTCGGACGCCCTGTAAAATTGGGGCCACTCCAATACACTTCAGCCAACGCGGTCAACCTCGGGTACACCTTGGACTCCACAAGCTCCTGGGGCGCGTGCTCCGTCCACATGTTGCCTTCCCCTCCCAAGATGCGCCCAGGACCATGGGCCAGTGAATCCGGCATCGGATTGAAACTGTAAGCCTCCTCCAAATCCGTGCTTCGCAGCGGGTAATCCAGATAACAATGGCTCGTAGGCGATACTACCACATCCGCCCCCAGGTGGACGGCTTCTGCAGCCCCGCCCATCCCACGCCAACTTTGGACCGCGGCGCCTTCCGGCAAACCGCCCTCAAGGATTTCGTCCCACCCGATGATCGTCCTTCCCTTGCCTTTCAGGTAGCGCCCCATCCGGCCGATGAACCAGCGCTGCAGCTCCTCCTCATTGGCCAAGCCTTCATCGCGGATGCGCTGCTGACAGCGGGGACACGCCTCCCACCTCACCTTTGGCGCCTCATCGCCCCCGATGTGGATGCGGGTTGAGGGAAACAGCTCGACCACCTCGTCCATCACTTCCTCCAGAAAGGTGAACGTCTCTTCGCTGCCCGCGCAGTAGATGTCCTTGAAGACGCCCCAGCGGGCGGGAACGTCCAATGGCAATCCCGTGCAACCGAGTTCCGGATAAGCTGCGATGGCGGCAGAACTGTGACCGGGCATTTCGATTTCCGGTATGACCTCGATGTGGCGTGCGGCGGCATAAGCCACAATGGCCTGGACCTCCTCACGGGTGTAGAAACCGCCGTGACGGCTGCCATCGGCTTCTTTTCGCCAGGCGGCGACCTCTGTCAATCGAGGGCGTGAGGGAATGGCCAGCCGCCAGCCCTGGTCTTCCGTGAGGTGCCAATGCAGCACATTCATGCCATGCAGTGCGAGGAGATCGATCTGCTTCTTGACGAAGTCGACATCCTGAAAATGCCGGCATCCATCCAGAAGCAGTCCACGGTGCCCAAAGGCAGGTGCATCCTCGATGCGTACGCCCGAAAGCGTGAAACCTTCGTCACAACCCGTCTCGCATTCGACCGGTAGCATTTTCCGCAGGGTGGTCCACCCTCTGAACAGTCCGGCCGAAGTCGCAGCTTCGATGACCATCCCTTCAGCGTCCACTTGAAGGGCATAAGCTTCCTCCCCTTCCATTGACTCCAACCGGCGAAACATCAATCCCCCCGTTCCTTCCTTCAACTGGATTCCCGCTTTCGCAAACCAATCTTGAACGACTTCCTTCTCTTCCTTCCAATCGTCAGGCCACACAGCGTTCAATCCCCCTTCACAACGGAATCCATCAGGGAGCGCGGTTACCGATTGCGGAGCGGGAATCAATGCGTCCACCCCGCCAGCTGGCAGCAGGGACGTTTCCTGACATCCCATGATCAGCAGAGAAAAACAAAATGTCGAATCGAAAATGATGTGGGGGCGAATCATGCCCACAAGGTCGTCAAAGCGCCCGCACCGCGTCAACCAAGGCAGCAACGGTATTGGAATCGACCTCGGTTCGGTGGCCATCAAAAAGCCGGCCCGCCCCGTTAGAAAGGGCCTGCTTCCTGCAGCTGGCGTGCACCCCTTCCACACCCAGCGCGACGAGGGGACCCGCATGGTCCGGCTGCACGCCAGCTCCGGCTACAACCTCCAACCCAGCAGCCAACAGATGCTTCAGACCTTCCGCCCCTTCTACAGCTTTGACCGCTCCACCACTGCTCAACACCCTTCGGATGCCCGCCTGGCGCAGCACACCGGCAGCCTGCTTCATGTCCACTGACTCATCAATGGCGCGGTGGAACACCACATGCTGCAGCCCCACAGCCTGATCCAATTCCTTGAGCAACGCTTCGTCCGGGCTGCCTTGGGCATCGAGCCCACCGGTCACAACTTTGTCCACCCCCAGCGCCATCCATGCTTCCGCCTCTCGGGCCATGCTGAGGCGCTCAGAGGCAGCGTAGACGAAGTCGCCTTCTCGGGGACGGATCAGGACGCGAAAGACAAGCCCCTGGGCCTGCGCTTCCTTCCAGGCCGCTTCGGCCAGGGATCGGCCCGGCGTCAGGCCTCCGCTGGGCAGATGGGTGCAGAATTCGATGCGGTCCGCTCCCCCATGAGCCGCAGCGACTACATCCTCCACTGTGGAACAAACGACCTCGACCGTGCAGGCCGCCATGATCAGGCGGTCACCGTCTCCGCGAACAGCGGCAACTGCGACATGCGGGCCTTTACAGCTTCACCCACCTTGTTGATGGTCGCCGCATCTTCCGCATTGCAAATCACCTCATCCATCCAAGCGACGAGCTGCTCCATATCTGACTCGACCATGCCACGTGTCGTGACCGCCGGCGTACCCACACGGATGCCCGAGGTCACAAACGGACTGCGGGTATCGAAGGGCACCATGTTCTTGTTGACGGTGATGTGCGCTGCACCGAGAGCCGCGTCGGCGGCCTTACCGGTGATGTCCTTGTTTCGGAGGTCAATCAGCATGAGGTGGTTGTCCGTTCCTCCGCTGATCAGGTGGTAGCCTCGATCGGTAAAGGCCTTGGCCATGGCCTGGGCATTCTTGACCACCTGCTGCGTATACGCCTTGTAGGATGGATCCAATGCCTCGCCGAAGGCCACTGCCTTCGCTGCAATCACATGCTCGAGCGGACCGCCCTGCATGCCGGGGAACACGGCGCTGTCAAGCAATGAAGTGAGCTTGCGAACCACACCCTTCGGCGTGGTCAGTCCCCATGGATTCTCCATGTCACGGCCAACCATGATGATGCCACCTCGCGGACCGCGCAAGGTCTTGTGCGTGGTCGAAGTCACGATGTGACAATACGGCATGGGATCGTTCAAGAGACCCGCCGCAATCAAACCTGCGGGATGACTGATGTCTGCGAGCAGCAGGGCCCCGACGCTGTCTGCAATCTCCCGAAACCGCTTGTAGTCCCAATCGCGGCTGTAGGCAGAGGCTCCACAGATCAACAGCTTGGGCTGCTCGCGCTCGGCGGTCTCTGCGACCTTGTCCATGTCAATGGTTCCCGTCTCCTCTTCCACCCCGTAGAACACCGGATTGTAGAGCTTGCCACTGTAATTCACCGGTGAACCATGGGTGAGGTGACCTCCGTGGGCGAGGTCGAAGCCCATGATCTTATCGCCCGGCTTCAAACAGGCCAGCATGACGGCACTGTTGGCGCTGGCACCACTGTGGGGCTGCACGTTGGCCCATTCTGCACCGAACAGCTCACACAGACGCTGGCGTGCGATGTCCTCCACCTGGTCCACCACACCGCAACCACCGTAATAACGCTTCCCGGGAAGGCCTTCCGCATACTTGTTGGTCAGGACCGATCCCTGTGCCTCCATGACTTGGTCACTGGCGTAGTTCTCGGAAGCAATGAGTTCGACACCGTGCGTTTGACGGTCATGCTCCTGTTGGATCAAATCGGAAATAATGGAGTCGCGCATGCGTTCAATTTGAGGTCCCAAAATTAAGTTCTGTTCCACTCGGAAATCCGCACGCGTTGACAAATGCGCCGTTAAAGTGCATCAATGGCAAAATCCAGGGAGAAGACAAAAGGAAAGCCCCTGTTCCAGCTCTCCGAAGAGGTCGAAACAGGGGCTGGTCCCGAAGGGTTAGAATCACTCTACTTCCACATGGAATCCGGTGTGCATCTCAACGCCGGTTCCATCCGTGGCTTCCATCTCGAAATGGTATTCACCCAACACTGCGTCGGCAGGAATCTCCACGGTCTCTGAAAAGATCACGATGGTATCGCCAGACACCTGCAGTTCGGATGACCAAACCGTGCTTTCATCCGCTTCCAGAATGAGCAGCAACTCCGCTTCTGCGATGCCATCGGAGTCGAGTATGGCACCACTCACCATGATGGAGCTGCCCAAAGACCAGACTGGTTCTCCTTCCCACGTATCCGGAGATACCCCGTTTACTTGGCCCAGGACGAATTCCGGAATGTAGTCGTTCTCCACATGGACCTGACCTACGACATCGGGTGCGGCATTGCCTTCGGCATCCACCACGGAAACCACCAGGTCCCATACGCCCCGAGCCGACAACGGAACATCAAAGGTGAAGCCTTCCTCCGCGGAAGTCCCCTCCAAGGCGCGGGTTTCGAGCTCGGCCCAATCCGTGCCAGAGTTCAGGACAAAACCTTCCTCCTCGCCTTCTTCGTGCTCGTGGCCCTCCGCAGAATGCAGGTCCCAACGCACCTCGCCCAGTCCCGCGTCATCACAGAAGGCATCGAAAACGGTCACCGAAGTCCCCGCCTCCACTTCGATTTCATCCAAAGTAACACTGGGAAGCCCCGTCAAATTCTGCGCTTGGCAGAGGGTGGGCGGCTCGGTATCAGAGGTGCCACAGGATGAGAATGCCAGGGTCAATGCGCCGGCTCCAATGAGGGTTTGAATATTGAATTTCATGTTGAATTGTCTTTTGATTTTTAGATATGGTGATCAACGGTCATCTGCCGCCCCCACGTCCAGCGTGAGGCGCAGCGATGCCCAGCGTCCTTGGGACACCAAACCCAAGGCGCGGTATGCGCTGACGTGGTCGAGCCACGCCACATTCGCGAGATTTTCTGCTTCCAGCAAAACCGTCCATCCGGAACGGCTCCAGCCACATTGAAAGCCCCACAAGAAAGCGCCAGGTGTGGTCGCCTCGTTTCGGGCGACCAGACGGGCTTCTGCCACCCAGCGGTGCTGGATCGCCACGAAGCCGTTTTCACCCCAAGGGTGCTGCACACGGGAACGCAGGTCGGCCGGAGGCGTGAAGGGCAGGCCCAAACCCGTCTCCAGCGCCCATTGCCCCAAGAGGGCGCATGAATGCTCCCATCGGCTGTTTCCCCATCCCCACCGCATCGTCCCTTCCAGACCCGTTCGGAATGCATCCTTGGCCTCGTACCCATAGATCTGTCCAGCATGGGCAATCGGGGCAAACGACGCCATGGGAGTCAGGTGAATGAATCCGCGGTGCAAAGCAGCAAAAGCCTGCACGCTCCACGCAGGTTCCCCCTCTGCCTTTTCCAGTGATCCCAAGGACAAACGCGTTTCAAGGCTCTGTTCCGGCAACAGATCGGGATTCCCTTGCTCAAAACGGAAAGTCCCGTGGTGAATTCCATTGGCTGCCAAAGCATAACTGCTCGGTGCACGGGAGTACAGGGCCGTGGTCCAATGGCCGCCTACATGGGGCCTCAAGTTCAAAGGCAAATGCCAACTCAATGCACCACCTGGCATCCATCGGTTCATGAAATCCGTTCGGACGTCCACCCCTATCTGTGCACCGTTCGAACCATACAAAGGCTCGCTGTGGGCTTCGTGGGTGACGTGAACTGCGTCAATGCGCAGCCCCAGTCGCCCGCGGCCTTGCTTGCGATCGAGCACCAAGGACAAACGCTGTCTGGCGTGATCCGGCAACAGGAATTCCCAGCCGGTCGTTCGGCCTTCCAGCCATTCCATCTGCACTCCAAATGCGCCTTGCTCCCCTTCCCAACAGCTTTCCCCGAATGCATAACGCTCTTCCAATCGAAGGCTGAGGTCATCCGAAGGTTCGGGACCGAAACCGTGCGCGTGAGGTGGAGCAAACTCCCCTCGTTCATTGCGAGAAACGGACAAACGAAGGGTGCGATCCAAGACGCCATGGTGCACCCACTTGCCCGTCAGTTGAAGTCTGCGGGCCAATTGAAAGGGGAGTTCCCATGCCATGAAGTCAGGATCCACTGTCAAGTCTTGCTGATCGGGAACGCCGATGATGCCGGGAAACAGTCCCTGTCGGGCTTCGGACCACCTCATTTCCAAACTGCCCCAACCGGATGAAGCATCCGTTCGCATGCCCACAACACCGTGCAGCGCCCGACCCGAGGTATTGGGTAACCTCGGCGTCTCCAGCCTGTATTGACGACCGAGGTACTGGAATGCTGATTGCGGTACGTTTCGGTTGCCAAACTGACGGGCAGACCATCCTGCGTGCCATTGCATCCGGTCGGTGCGTTGCCGGTGCAACACATGAAGCCGGACATTGGCATCTCCCCACCGGTATTGCGTTCCCACACGTGTCCGCTTCTCACCCTCGGCCAATGCCGCAAACGACGACAACCTGACGGCACCTCCCATGGCTTCGGGCCCGAGCCAAACGTGACCGCCTCCCGGCACAGCCTCCACACCGCCATACAATTCAGGGTCCATGAGGACGCCGTGGTCTGCTCCCCACCGGCCACCGACCTGCGGAATGCCATCTTCAAGAACGGCCACCCGGGCACCCAAAAGCCCCCGGAATACCGGTTGTACTAAACCAGCTCCCAGGTCCAGCCCGCGAACACCCGGAACGGATTCCAACGTCGCCAGCAAATCCTGACGTGGCTCCATAGAGGCTGCTTCCGGAGCATATTCACTGGTACGACCGTCGATTTCGGCATGCTCAAGGTCCACACTCAAAGCCTCCAATTCGATGTCGACGTGCTCGCGGCCGTTCACCGCCACACCCGATACACGGTGCCCGTGGGACATCACGGTCAACGAATCGACCCCTCCCGGGCAGAAGATTTCGAATCGACCGTCGGCATCGGTAAAGACCAGTGTACCGCAAGGCCAAGCCTGAACGGCTGCATCACTGCATGGAACAAAATGGGGGGCGTGCAACACGTGGCCGTGAAGGGTCACCGGTGTCTGGCCCAGAAGAGGCATCACCCCGCTGCAAAACAGCAACAGGAATGCCCCAGTACAAGACCAGATTGACCGATGATCCCTACCGACACCGGTGCGTGACGCCCGATGAATTGGAATCATATGGAATGAATGGATGAGAGTTCAAACAAGGTTGAACCCTCCCGGCGGCCCCCTGCGGAGGGCATCACCCTCCAAGGTCGCACTGCCCCATGCGGAACGGGACTCACCCATGGCAAGGGCCACGTTGACATCCACCATCGCCCCTTTCCATGAGCGACCCAGATCTTTCTCCGACGGCAACCATTGCCAATCGCAGAGGTCACAATCGTCGGACATGTGGAAGGCCGCGGCACCTTCATCCACAGGCGAGGATGCCTGGTGGGAATGATGGTGGGCACACCCCTCATCGCCCGAATGGTGCAGGTGGTGTTCCGCTAGGTGAAGCCACTGCAATACGGGCGAACTGACCCACAGGATCAGAAGAAATCGCCCGAAGACAGTGTGCATCCGTTGCATGGGCGCGAAAGTAGACGATGGGCTGCAAAGCCAAGAGGGTGATGGTCACCTGTGTCATTCATGAACCCAAGGGGAGAATTAGCGCCTATCATGGTGCCCAACCCGTTATTCCGGGCGAATTTCGCGCCTTCAAATTCGAAGGCACCCCATGAGCGGACTCCGGAATGTGGCGATCATCGCACACGTCGACCACGGCAAGACCACCTTGGTCGACAAGATCATCCACCACTGCAACGTCATCGACCCCCGCAAGGCGACCGGCGACCTCATCCTCGACAACAACGACCTCGAGCGCGAGCGCGGCATCACCATCCTGTCCAAGAATGTGGCCGCCAACTACAAGGACGTCAAGATCAATTTGATCGACACACCGGGCCACGCCGACTTTGGTGGAGAAGTGGAACGCGTGCTGAAGATGGCAGACGCCGTGCTGCTGCTGGTGGACGCCTTCGAAGGGCCCATGCCGCAGACGCGATTCGTGTTGGGCAAGGCCCTGGAGCTGGGCCTCATCCCCATCGTGGTTGTGAACAAGGTCGACAAAGAGAATTGCACCCCCGACCTCGTCCAGGAACAGGTCTTTGACCTGATGTTCAACCTGGGCGCCACTGAGGAGCAGCTCGACTTCACCACGGTCTACGGTTCTGCCAAAATGGGCTGGATGGGCCCCGATTGGGCAAACCCGACCGACGACATGTCACACCTCATGGACACCATCCTCGAGGTGGTCCCGGAGGCACCTTACGTGGAAGGCACACCCCAACTTCAGATCACCTCGCTGGACTTCAGCCGATTCACCGGCCGTATTGCCATTGGACGCCTGTTTCGCGGCGACCTTCACGCCAACCGCGACTACATGCTGTGCACAGCCGATGGCAACCGCAAGGTGCGGGCCAAGGAGCTTTTCGTGTTCAGCGGCTTGGGCAAGGAAAAAGTGGACCACGTCAGGGCCGGCGACCTGTGCGCCATCACCGGCATCGAGGACTTCGAGATCGGGGATACCCTCTCGGACCTCGAACAGCCGGAAGCCATGGAGCGCATCGCCGTGGACGAGCCCACCATGAGCTTGCTCTTCACCATCAACACTTCCCCCTTCCTGGGCAAGGACGGCGAATTCCTGACCAGCCGTCACATCCGCGAAAGGCTCGACCAAGAGTTGCAGAAAAACCTCGCTTTGCGCGTGATGCCGACGGACAGTGAGGACAAATGGACCGTCTTCGGCCGGGGCATCCTCCACCTTTCCGTGCTCATTGAAACCATGCGGCGCGAGGGCTATGAACTGCAGGTCGGCAAACCGCAGGTCATCTTCAAGGAAATGGATGGCGTCCGGCACGAACCGTTCGAGCACCTCGTGATCGATGTGCCGGAAGCCAATGCGGGCAAAGCCACCGAACTGGTCATGATGCGCAAGGGCATGTTGCAGGTGATGGAGGCCAAAGGGGACATCCAACACATGGAGTTCCGCATCCCTTCGCGCGGCCTGATTGGCCTGCGAAACCAAATATTGACCGCGACACAAGGTGAAGCCGTCATGACCCACCGATTCGAGGAGTACGCTCCTTACGCCGGCGACCTTGAAACGCGGAAAACCGGCTCCCTGGTCAGTCTGGAAACCGGTCAGGCCCGGGCTTTCGAAATCGACCGACTGCAGGACCGCGGCACGTTCTTCATCGATCCGGGCGAGGACATTTACGGAGGTCAGGTCGTGGGCGAATGCGCTCGGGACATCGACATGGAGCTCAACCTCATCAAGGGAAAGAAGCTCACCAACATGCGGGCTTCCGGAAGTGACAAGAGCATGCGGATTGCCCCTGCAAAAAAGATGTCACTCGAAGAATACCTCGAGTGGATTGCGGATAGCGAATACCTCGAAGCCACGCCCGGCGCACTTCGGGTGCGTAAAATTCCCGGCTAACGTCATTCACACCCCTCGGTGAACCGCTCCCCTCGGATTTCGAAAACGCCCACCCCTTCAACACTATCTTCGCCTTTCATGACGCACGCCCCCATTGAATTGCCCACCGTCCGATTTGGCCGAGACACCTCTGGATTCGCCAAGACGCTTCGCCAACGCGTGGACGCTCACTTCAAGGAGAAAGGAATCCACAAGAAAGCCAACGGAGCCATGGTCTTCAAGACCTTCTTGCTCCTCTCGCTTTATTTCGGCCCACTTGCGCTCATCACAGCCGGAGTCACCGGAGGAGGGTGGATGTTTTGGACGGTTGAAGTCATCATGGGCCTCGCCCTTGCCGGGATTGGCATGGCCGTGATGCACGACGGAAACCACGGAGCGTACAGCGAGAAGAAGAGCATCAACCGACTCATAGGCGGCGTTCTGGAGATGGTGGGAGGAAACAGTGAAATGTGGCAGATCCAGCACAATGTGTTGCACCACACCTTCACCAACATCGACGGCCTCGACGAGGACATCAATCCGGGTCCGCTTCTGCGATTCAGCCCATTGAAGCCTCACAAATCCTGGCACCGCTTCCAGCATTTGTACGCTTGGATTTTCTACGGACTGATGACCCTCATCTGGGTGACATTCAAGGATTTTGTGGCGCTCAACCGCTACAAGAAACTCGGCCTTCTGGAGCGCATGGGCAAGTCCTACAACAACCTGTTGTTCCGCATCATTCTGTCCAAGGTTGCCTATTTCCCCATCATGCTCGGACTGCCACTCGCATTCAGTGGCTTACCTCCCGGACAGGTCATCGCCGGTTGGCTGCTGATGCACTTCTTCGGTGGCTTGACGCTGGCGCTCGTTTTTCAACCCGCTCACGTCATGGAAGACCACAATTACGTCATGGCCGAAAAAGGGGTGATCATGGAAGACGAGCCATTGAGCCACCAGCTCAAGACCACGTGCAACTTCGGCACGGGCTCAAAACTCCTCACCTGGTACAGTGGCGGTCTGAATCACCAGATTGAGCACCACCTCTTTCCTCAAATTTGCCACGTGCACTACTCGGCTTTGGCCCCGATTGTGAAGAAAACGGCAGAGGAGTTTGGGCTTCCATATCGCTCTGATACAACGTTCGGTGGAGCCATCAAACTCCACTGGGGACAATTGCGGGAGTTGGGTCGCGCTTGACCTAACTCGCCTCTTCCCCAAGGCGTTACAACCGATACATCAGTTCCATGCCGATCATGCGCGGCATGCCAGGAACTTGGGAGACCTGACCTGATCCAATCCAATCATCGGCAGACCTGAGGTTGTATCCCAATCCCACGTGTGCGGCGAAGCTCATGTGCTGCCCCAGGGCACATCGCCCGCCCACCAGCATCTTCAAATCCGTGCGTTCGAACTGCTGCAAGGCGGTATTTTGATTCTCGTCCAAAGGCAAAGTGGACCTGAAACACATGTGGTAGCGCTCTTTCTGATAGTCGATTCCCACCATCGCCTGAACCCGCCTTCCGTCCTCCGAAACGGGAAGGAAGCGGAGCCCAACATTCGTCATCCATCCCCTCTCAAAACCTACGGGGCGGGGCCGAAAAAACATAGGGAAAACGCCCTGACCATTTCGCACTGTGCCTGCTCCCATGGCTAAACTCAGCTCGGGGTGAAGTTGCGCGCCCAATTGGACGTTCCTCCAGCCTGACGCCCAGAGCCCGGGGTCCACCCCGACGGACCACCTCACATCCTGGGCACCCAATTCCAAGGAGACCAAGGCCAACAAAGGCAATAACAATCGAAATCGAATCACGGGAAGTCTTACGCCTAACGTTAACTCAATGTTACCAAATCCAGTCCTCAATTCAAAATCGCAAATTTCCGTTATTGCTTTATATCAATTTATAGGCTATATTAAATGATATGTCGACAAAAATCATCCATTCAGACTCCTTGGGCCCCAGTGTGTCCGGGCCGAGATGGTTGACCGAGGGTGTCCTCGACGCGGAATACAAGGAATACAAGCTGTTGGCTTGGCTGCAACAAGTCAAGGCCGAGCTGAGGGTGACCAAACTTTACCCGGCTTTGGCCGATGTCATCCGCAGGCATCGCGAACTCTCCTTGATCCAAGAAGGGTTGGACAAAGGCAGGGAGAAAGGACCCGTTGAGGGCATTGATTTCGCCAAAATGGAGTTATTGCGCTCGAGCATGAAAGACCAGACCGGCTTGGTGGATTACCTCGAGGAAATCATTGCCCGCGCATTGCCCCACCTCAACGAGGCCATAAATGAAGGAAAATCGCTGTATGACCTCATCGATTCGAAAATCGAATTTGCGCCCATCGGCATTCAGCCCTTGCATGTGAGCGAGGGTTACTTGCTGGTCACATACGGTGCCGCACAAAAACGACAACTGAAGGCTTATCGATATGCGCAATCCCGAATTCAGCGCGCAGGCGACGCATTCCTCGAGCTTTCCCTCCAATGCATGGAATCCAGGGCGCTTTCAAAATTGGAAACCACTGAAGCCGTCAAGTGGTCCCTGATTCGGAAGCACCGTGACTTGCCGCAACCGGCCACATTTCATGCCCACATGGAATGGGATATCCCAATAGGCCCGACACTCCTGCCCATCGCCCGGAGGAGATTGCTGCAGGAAATTGCACAGTGTTGAGCGTTACTTGACGATGGTGACCTTGATGGCGGACGGCCCCTTGAAGCTCTGCTCCACCTCAAACTGCACCTTATCTCCTTCCGAGACTTCCTCCTTCATGTTGGTCACGTGAGCAAAAATGCTCTCCCGCGTATCGGTGTCTCGGATGAAACCAAATCCCTTATCGGGATTGAACATGGTCACCACTCCCCTGCGGGTCTTGTCCACGGGCTCAATGTCCTCATCCTTGGGAACGCTGATTTGAATGTCCTCCAGGTTGATTTCCTCCCGCTCTGCCGGATCCGGCGGCGTATCTACAATTCGACCAAACTCATCCACATAAGCGAACATGTCAGGACTATCCAGAGAACGCTTGTTTCCCTTGGCCTCCTGTTTCTTGAGTTCCTTTTCCTTCTTCTTCTTTGCGCGCTTCGCTTCCCGCTCACGCTTGCCGAATGTTTCCTGAGATCGTCCCAAATCGTTGATTTTCCCGCGAAGGTAGACCGTAGGTTCTGCACGAACACCTCGTCCACGAACTGTTTTCAACCATTCAATCCGCGGGAACAGGCTTGATTCCTAAACCACTTGGAGGATCTCTACCGATCGCCCCCTGAAGTTCAAGACATCCCCCTCTCCGCATCTGCGCATGGCCAGCGCTAATGGAGCATCCGCTGAAATGGCCCTCCAGACCTCATTTTCATTCACCTCGAATGCCCCCCAAGCCAATCCGACTACGAACCGTCCAATGCTGGTGGAGACCACAGCACCGGGACCGGCTTCCGTGCGGACCCTATCGGGCTGCAGTCGACTCCAATTCCTGACCATTTCCTCCAACCGAGCCAATCTCCCCGCAGCCTGTTCCATTTCCATCTGGACCATCGCCCTGCCCGTCTCGTGCTTGTCCCCGGCCGTGCTTTTGGCCTCCCCTTCCAGGCTTTCGCGCAATCCCTCGAATTGAGCGCTGGCGACCGCGAGCTCTGACTTCATGACCGATTCCAATGCGGCCAGCACGGCCGCCCGAAGTTCTTGCTTCAACGGTGCAGAATCCGCCATGTACCGTCCACTTCAATCAACTCGCATGAAAGTTCCGTGGCGGTTGGAAACTCAACATATACCACGATGATGCCGTCATCCCCCTTCACCGCTCGAATGAACTTCTCAGCCCACTCTTCCTTTCGCTTCGCCACCCGGTCTGCGCGGGCTTGGGCGAACACTTCACTGCCCGTAAGGAAACTCTCCACCTCCAATCGATATCCCGCAAAACGAGGCAACGCCTGACGGGCCACCCATGCCTCTGCCTCCTCCCATCGGTTGTCATCCACAGCCTGCATGTATGCCGTCACTGACCTGACCTGCTCCGCACCCAGGGTCAGGTATGAAGTGGTCACCCACCACTTCCCTTCGTCATGCATCAAATTCAGATTCTGAAAAGTACGTCCATCGGGATCTACCCTGACCAGGTATCGGTGAGTCAACCCCACTGGGGAAGACTGACATGTGAAGACGGAAACTTCAATTCTCCTCAATGCCTCAGCGCGTTCTTGGGCTGCCCTTTCCTGCACGGGGTCAGGCAAAGCTGAAATCCTGCGCTCCAGCCTCTCCCATTCCCAAACTTTCCAAGATGCCCAAGCCTCTTGCTCATCGGGATACAACCACCTTGAAGCCTCCTTCACGTCTTGCTGTGTGCTGGCTTCCATAAAGGACTGAGCTACCTCTTTCCAACCCTCAGGGCATTCCTGTGCATTGCCTCCGGATGTCCACAGCAACATCGCAGCCCCCAGCATTCCTTTCACACACCTGAAGAATCGCCAACTCACGGTCATGCTTCAAAAATCAGGAATTCCACCGGCTTCACACAATCGCCCATCACAAGGGGTGCAAAGCAAATGTCAAAAGGCGCGTTGACGATCGTCATCGCGGAGCGCCTCATCCCGGGTGATCATTGCCCTGTCAACCAACCAAAATCCTGCCCCATGAGCACTGCCATCCTCCCCGTCGTCCCCGCCGTAGCCAAGTGCAAAGAGCTCGGTTTCCTCCATGCCCGGTAC
>JBDQOI010000027.1:0-32920 GCA_040261275.1 Flavobacteriales bacterium
AATTTCAATCGTGCCGTCGCCATCGGAATCGGGATCATAATTCGGATTTGGCGAATCCATGCCGGCATCGTCGGGCATAAGAATGATGAGCAAGGCCAACACATCCATGATGGTGTAGCACGCATTGTCATCGAAATCAGGATCGTATTGGGCATTGTCTTGTGCGGACAAAAGCCCGGGCAACAGCAACAGGATCAGCAAATATTGGCGCATAATTAAAAATCTAGGACTTATTGTATAAGAACCAATGAATTAGACAGACGAAGCGATAATGTTAAGGTAACGACGCGGGTGTTCAGTCGTCCACGGACTCCTCTGTACAACCGGAGCCAAATGCGTTGAGCAGCAACAGCAAATCGGCGACATCCACCGCGCCATTGCCGTTGATGTCCTCGCTGCATTGGAAATCCGGAACACACTGCTGCATTTCCTGTGACCAATGGGTGCCCGCTCCGCAGAAAGACGCGTAGGTGCACGACCCGTCGTCCACTTCGGCCTCCGGGTCAAAATTGTCGGCCACGGGGATGGTGCAGCCCGCCGGCGGGTAGCCCCATTCGGCCCAATCGACCTGCCCTTCCAGCGAAAACAGGCCGCCGAACCACTGCACCTCGAAGGCAACGGAACTGCCTGCAAAAACCGGGAAAGTCGTCGTGTCGACCTCCAGACCATTCAACCATACTCCCGTCCATTTTGGAGGTGGAAAAAGGTGGATCCAAACGGAATCGGTGCCGGGGATGGCCTCCACATTCACAGCGAAATCCTCTTGGCATTCGACAAACCGGTAGAGGCTGTCTGCGGTAAGGCCGTACCAGCAGGACCGCTGACCGGTGGGCCAAAAGACCTCGAGCGAATCGGCCACGGTAAGGGTATCCAAACCGAAGAACTGAGTAGCGCTGTGCTGGGAATAGAGGTCCTCACCAGCCCTCAAGGTGCGCTGCTGTCGATGGCTTCCGGTATGGAGCACCAAACGCGTTCCGATGGCTTCTGTATTGGAAACCGTACCGCACACCTGAACGGTCAAACCGTGGCTGCCGGGGACATCCTCACCCGACGTGTTGCGCCAAACTTCCGCATAGGGGCCGATGCCCACCCCCACGACATCCGGCCTTCCATCCGCATCCAAATCGCAGCGTCCCAGGCTGAAAAGCGGGCTGTTCTTGCCCTCCCATTCTTCCTGCACTTCCTCGAAGGGCAGGTCTTGATCCCATCCGGTGCCGGGGTTGCGATAGAAGACATTGGGATACTCCGCCACATCCTGTCCATCCCCAGGTACGTTGAACAGGTGGGTCGCCACGAGAAGGTCGTCCCATCCATCCAAATCCTGATCTACCCACATCGCCCCCCAAGACCAGAGCAACAGGTCCAGCCCCCATTCTGAAGCGCGCTCTTCAAAAACCCCCAAACCGTTCCGGTCCAGGCAAGCCGCTCCCTGGTGATGGTTCTCCCTTTCATTCGGAGCCGCTTCATTGGTGATGAAAATCTCTTCTTCTCCATCGGCATCCGGATCGCCAACGGTGGCCGTCATGGACGACATCACAAGGTCCAATCCAAGCGCCACGGAGGACTCGGTGAAGGTCCCGTCCCCGTTATTGACGAAGGCCGCATTGGAGGGTGAGCAATCATCGACCTCGACCCCTGCGTCGTGGATGACAAAAAGGTCCGGCTCGGGGTTGTCATCCAAGGACATCCATACGCCCTGGAAGGTGGGCTGAAAGCCATCGTCCAACCCGGACTCCAGCGACACATCCACGAATCCCAACCCAGGGTCTTGGCGGAACAGCACATTTTCGTCGGTCCACAGGTCATCGCACGGCAAGGCGTAGACCGAGACCATCACATCGAGGTCGCCATCTCCCTCCATGTCACTAAAAGCCAGACCCTTGCACGCACGACCCTCAAGAACATCCCACCCCCATTCCGAGGTCCGATCCACCATCACCCCCTCCTGGTTCATCCAAATGCGGCTGCGGGACACGAGAGACGCACCGCTGGAAACGGAGAGCCCCATGGCCGACGTGTGCACGAAATCCCGATCACCGTCCTGGTCCAAGTCGAGCCACATCAAGGCGATGGGGCGCCCAATGGCTGGCGGAATCCCCAAATCGATCTCGTTGAGCCCCTCGGGACCTCCCGCGTAAAACCGGATTTCCCCCGTCACATTGGTCACGGTCACGTCGTCCCAACCGTCCAAATTGAAGTCCATCGTGCTGACCCCTTGCCCCAGAAAATTGGAAAAGGCCGGCAAAGCGGGATCGGGATTCCATGGCTCCCACTGCGCATACATCCATGGAGCCGTCACAAGCAACAGACCCACAAGCGCCCCGCTATGTCGCATCGTGCGATTCACCTCCTGAAGTTACAGCCCGGCTTGGGAGCCGGTGCAACGTCAATAAAACTCCGGGAAGCGCTCGACGAACTCATTGCGCCGGCCACGCGAAGGCAGGATCTGGTAAATGAAGCGGCCATCCCCTTCCTTGATGCGGCGCTTGTCATCCTTCATTTCCGTAATGGCGTCAATGAATTGCTGGTCCTTGGAAGTGATGTTCATGACCCCGTTGCGGTACTCGAAATAGTACCAGTTCTCATCGTCCAAGTGGAGGTAGATGCGCAAAATTCCATTGGTTCCCGCCAGGCTCCATTCAATGCGTCCGGGGATGCGACGGAAAACGGGCACCTTGTCCATGGAGACGATGCCGATGCCGTCTTCGCCGCTCACAAAAGCGTCCTCACCGGGGTCCCAAGTGAGGTTGAGGCCCGTGAAAAGAAAGCGGTGCTGAATGGCGCTGGGCGTCTTCTTGAAGGCTCCCATGAGGGTCATCTCGCCCAACACCTCATCGGCGCCTTCCAAGCCCAGCCACTCGCGCATGGCCGGCTCAAAAGTGGATTCCGTGATGTCGAGGGGAACGGCTGTCGGCCAAATCTGAAGCCGCTCTGCAAGGGACTTCCAGATGGCATCATCGAAGGGAAAGTCCATCCCTACCGTCAGGGCTGCCTCGATGCCCGTCCCGGTGGGAAACACCTTGACATCGCCCGCGGATCGCTGGGTGATCATGCCATAGTCCACCGGCAGCGACACAGGACCGCTGCCCGTTACAGCACACTCCCCCGCCTTCAGCTCGATCAGGGTTCCCGGCAGATTCGGCTGCAACATCTTCTCTGGAGTGCCCGCCTGGTAAACGCCATCGCGCTTGTCATAGCGCAATTCACCCGTGGCCGCCAGAATGCGGTACTCGTTGTGGCTGCGGATTTCATCTACAAAAGCGCCATAGGGGCCGCCACCAGGCTCGTCGACATCCCTGAAATAGGCCCCTACTCCGAGGTGCGCCATCATGGGCGTCTTCATCGTGGTGTCCAGCGGAATCCGAACATCCTTCGGATCAATCACCGCCGTAAACAGCAATTGCTCCTGATCCGTCTCCGGACACGCAGCCTCCAAACTGACGGCACCGTCAAATTCCAGGTGCTCCCGGGCAGCCGACAATCGCACCTTTCCGGAGAATCCAAAGAAAGGACTGAGGCCGAAGCCTTCTTGTACAGGTATGGTACCGCGGGCCACCGTCTCCCCGCTGGTGTCCACCTCCACCTCCGCAAAGCGAATCAATTGCTCCAAGCCGTTCTCATCCTTGTAGAATGTGCTGGCCTGTGCCTCGTAATCAAACCTCCCCAGAACGTTCACATCCGCATCAAACAGACGGTGATACCGCGTGACCACATTGGCCACGATCACAGCCCGTGAGAGCGGATCCATCTGGGCCCTCCGGCGGATCACCACCTTGCCACTGTCGGGCTCCACAAACGCATCCGCCGTTCGGATGAACTTCACATCCTGGCAGGCGAGAACCGCCTCACTCACATCGTAGAGCGCATTGGGAGCGAGGAAATTCAAACTGTCCTGATCGGCACGGGTCGAATAAAAATTGGAAGTCGATGAGGCTTCATCGGTATCGATCACAAAATCATCCAATGGCTCCCGACTGGATTGCATCTCCATCTCGTCCTTGTCCATGAACCACTTGAATTCGTCCATATAGCAGATGTACTGATTGGCTGGAAGCTCAATCATGGTTTCGCCATCGTTGGAGGCGAATTCACCCACGCGCCCGTCAAAATCGATGTCGCAATGCACATTGTCGGTCTTGAATGCCAGCGCCCCTTCCACACGCTGATCCAATTGGAATGAGGCCGTATCGGCGAGAATGTGCCGCCTGTTGAAGCGGAACAATCCCGAGGCAAGTTGAGCCCCCTTGAACCGCATGGCGCCATCACCCGTCATGCCTTCGTCTCCGAGAATGAGCCCGCCCTCAAGTTCACTTTCCCCTTCAAAAAACCGCAGAGGCACATCTTCCGTTCGGGCCGAAATCCGCGTGGAACGCGGCTCAAACAACACCTCTACCCCCTCACCCTGCACCTCGGGAACGGGCGGTGGACCTGCGGCCTCACGGTTCGTGAACACCTGGGCAAGACCCCGCGTGCTGTCGGGAAGCAGGACGAAGCGATCGCTCTCAGCATGAGCGGTACGGAAATCCAATTTCCCCCCGCCTTGCAGGCCTCCACCATTCAGGGTCAAGTCCTGGTCGAAGGTGCCCACCCCTCCGTAAAGCTGATATCCTCCTGTCGGGGTTGCGGTCTGGAAACCGAGGTACAGGTCGTCCATGACCACCAAGTCCTCCTGCAAAGGGGGCAGAAGATCACCCGATTCGAGGGTCCCGCTGAACACCAGCTCACGACGGCCGAGCGCATCCAGACTGTCCAAGGTGAAGGGCTCGACCACAAACCGAAAACGCTCCCGCTCATACGCACCGTTTTCAATGGCTGCATCGTCCCAATGAACGTAGCTGGGCTCGTCGGTCACCAACACGGGGTATTCGGGATAAAATTTGCTGAGTCTTCCAGACCGGTTGATCGGCACATCTACCCTCAAGACCCCTTGGATGTATTCCAGTCGATTCTTGACGCGCTTCCGCTTCGCCCTTCCGCGGGCATCCTTCTCTTCCTCTTCATTCACCATCAACTTGCAGCTTTCCACAGCATTGAGCTCAATGGAGAAGCTCTCGTAATCAAAGTCATAGTCCGAACCATCGAATTGCAGATTTCCGGCGCGAACCCCACCTGCAAATGAGAAGTCCCGGTCCTCTCCAATCACCACCTCACCGTTCCTCGGTTCAATGCGCACCCCTCGGTCGCGGGAGACATCGACCCGGGCCACCCCCTCCAAGCTAAGTTGGTTGTTCAACAGGGAAATTTCACCGTGGCCGCTGCCCGTGTTCTCCGAACGGAAGAACAACACGTCGTAATCCCTTCGGCCGGCAGCATTCGCCAAGTCTGCAAACAACTTCTCCGTGGCGGTGGCGGTGCGCGCCCGCAAGTCCATTTCCAGATAGCCCTCGTGCGCCATCAGGATCATCATCACCCGGGTCTTTTCCTCACTGAGGCGGATGCTGCTTCCCAAGGCAGCACTCGAGAAGGTGGAATCGCCCGTGGCCTTGATGTGATTCAATACCCTGACCAATGGATGGATGGGGTCAATCCCTTGCATCTCACGGAAAAGCTCTGGCTCGAAGAAGTCAGCGCTTGTCATCACTGCGGTGGACCGCACGGATCCAGGAGGGCCCTCCAGCCGAATGCGCGATTCTCCCTTCGTCCAGGAAAGCACACTGCAGTCCACGTACAAATTGTGGTATGAGTCGGAAAAAGGCCGGGGACCGAGCCCTTCATCGGTGCGAATGAGGGACAATTTGCCCTGTGCCAGGTTGAACCGGAGCCCCAATTCGGGGTGATACAAGCTATCCGCCCCCATCCTGACGGATGCCTCCACCCCTTCACCGCTGAATTGGTCAGCCTTCAGGATGAACAACGAGGACTTGCACACCGCAAACAGTGAGTCTCCCCTTCGAAAATGAAGCCGCGCGGGCTCCTCCTCGTTGCCCTTTCCTTGCAATTCCGCACCCCGGACCGTCAATCCACCTTCAAAATCCACGCCGGGCACCAAATCTGGCATGGAAAGGCGGTTGACATATGTATCGAACCGAGGATACCTGGCCTCATCCAAGGCCTCCCCCGTCTTCTCATTCCGCCTTCTGACCCGCGCCTTGTCCGTCAGCTGACCGAGCAGGGGGTCCGGGAACAACTCCGTCGTAAACCGCGCCGAATCCACGGTCAGCGAAGGGGTCTTCAATCGTATCGAGTATGCATCAAAATCCGCGTAGTTCTTCGAAGGATCCCAACCGGAACGCCCCCAATCCACGCGACCTCCTGTGCCTTCAAACCGCTCTGCCCCGTAGTCGTATTCTCCCCCCGTTCGGCCGACCACAAGGGTATCTCCCTTGGCCAGCGCCAAAAGCGTCCCCATAGGCCCCAACACGAAACGCGGTGCTCCTTTCTCCGGCAGGGATATGGCCATCGACCCATCGAAAGACCATTGGACCGATTTCGAAGCGTAGAATATCCCGTCGCGCAAGAGGTCCTTTCCCAACACGAGGACAGGCGCGAAATCCCGCGACCATCGCCGCTCTTCCATCGCCCGGGTCACAGCGGCATCCCAAGCCGCGAAGGGAATCCTGAGCGAATCACCGGACAGGGCCAATTGCACGCTGCGCGCATAACCGAATTGCTCGGGAAAGGCATTGAGGTTGGCCGCGTCAATTTCTCTCAAGCGCTGCACGAATGCCCCAGTTACCGCAGGGTCCGCATCGGGATTCATCAACAGGGGTTTCAGCTCCTTTTGCAGAAACCGCTCCGCATCGCGGTCATAGGGTGCCACCTTCTTGGCCAGATCTTCCAACGCCTTTTCCAATGTGACGAGTTCCACCGGTGTCTCTTGCGCACCGAGGGGAAAGAGGAATACCCAAAACGCCAATGACAGGATGCCCGTGGCGCGCCACAAGGGAATCGAAAACCGGAAACGGCGTCGGGCCGAAAGCAAAGCAGATAAATCCATGCGTAAGTCCGGGAAATTAACGTCCGGATGGTGTCCGAGGTATCTTGCACCCAAGGGATGTTCCAACTGTTGCGCACAATCCACTCCCGGCCCCAACTCGTTCCGCGTTGGGTCATCTTCTCCATCGACCTGGCCTTGGGTACGGTGGCGCTGGGATTGGCTTATGCCATGCGGTTTGAATTCGCTCCCCCCGCCCATGAGGTGGAAGCGGCCAGGCGTTTCATCCCAGCGTACATCGCCACACGGGCCCTGACCATGATCGCCTTCCGAACGTTTGCAGGCATCATTCGGTTCAGCGGCTCCCGTGACGCCCGCCGGGTGCTGCTCGCGTTGTCTGCGGGAAGCCTGTTGTTTTTGGCACAGAACCTCACCGCCGCTTCCGTGGACCTGCCCTATTTCGTGCCCCTGAGCGTCGTCGCGATCGAATTGCTCGCCTCCTCGGTCTTGCTGATCGGATTTCGCATCACCGTCCGCTCCGTTTACGAGCGCTTCCAAACCGCTCGCCCCACACCGGTCGTCATTTTTGGTGCTGGAGAGGCCGGCATCATCACCAAGCAGGCCATCGAACGGCCCAGCTCAGATCCCCTGCGCGTCATGGCCTTTCTGGACGACGACGCCACCAAACAGGGCAAGCGCATCGATGGCGCCCCCATTCACGCCGCATCCAACGCGCGGCGCATCCTGGAGGATGTTGGTGCAAAAAGGCTGATCGTCTCCATTCAGCAACTGTCCCCGGCGCGCAAGGCCGAGGTCATCGATGCCGCACTCGATCTGGGCCTCCGCGTCATGGACGTTCCTCCCGCACAGCGTTGGATACAGGGCGAACTCAGCGCCGGCCAGTTGAGGGACATCAAGATTGCCGACCTATTGGGACGGCCCGTCATTCAACTGGATTCTGCTGCCATTGCCAAGCAGGTACAAGGAAACCGAATCCTGGTGACCGGAGGAGCGGGATCCATCGGTTCTGAACTCGTGATGCAAGCACTGGAGCGCGGTGCTGCAGCAGTCCTGGCCATCGACATTGCCGAGACGCCATTGCACGACCTGGGACTGCTGGCCCGCACCCGGCTTGGCGGTACTGCGGACCGTCTCATCACGCGGATTGGCGATGTCCGACAAGCCTCGGAAATGGAGGACTTCGTGCGGAACTTTGGTCCCGGGGTCATCTATCATGCCGCCGCTTACAAGCACGTTCCCGTGATGGAAAACCAACCGGTAGCGGCTTGGCACACCAATGTGAACGGGACCGCCAATGTCCTCCGTGCCGCCATCGCGGAGGACGTGGACACCTTCGTTCTGGTGAGCACAGACAAGGCCGTCAACCCCTCCAGTGTCATGGGGGCATCCAAACGCATGGCGGAGTTGGTGGTGCGCAGCATCGGCGAGGAAAGTGCCGTCAAATGCGTCATCACGCGCTTTGGCAACGTCCTCGACAGCAATGGCAGCGTGATTCCGCTGTTCCGCCGCCAGATCGAGGCGGGTGGCCCCTTGACCTTGACCCACCCCGAGGTCACGCGCTATTTCATGACCATTCCTGAAGCGGTTCAGCTCGTCATGGAAGCCGCTACTACCAGTGAAGGCCACGACATCTTCGTATTCGACATGGGTGAGCGGGTGAGAATCGCCGACCTGGCCCGACGCATGATTCGGCTGGCGGGACTTTTGGAAGGTCAGGACATACGCATCGATGTGGTTGGGTTGCGCCCCGGCGAAAAGCTGCACGAAGAACTCATGAGCGGCATGGAAGACCTGCTGCCCACACATCACCCGAAAATTCTACGCGCAGCGCGCACTGAAGTCGACCGGGAGGCGGTGCGCGCGGTTCTCGTCCAATCCTCGGCAGCATTGGCCACTGGAAATTGGCAGGAACGCAACGTCCTCGCCACTTTTGATGTGCTGATTCCTGAGTACTCCCCTTCCCAGCAGGAAACCCCGACAACATGAACACAGACCCCGCTCAAGAAGCCCGATTGCTTGACGAAATACGCAGCTATTTCGGATACACCGAGGACCAGCTCGAATTCGCCTGGAGCGAGCAGGATGCCCTTCATGAAGTCGCACTTTTCACTTACAACCCTCGCCATACGCACCGATTCTTGTTCCATCGGGCCACCGGGTCCAACCGGGAACAAGCCCTGCAAGCGTTGTTGGAGTACACCCAGCACCGCAAGGACCGAGACCAGAGTTACACCATCCAATGGCGCGTGGCCGGCGAATCTGAATTGCACACGAGTTATTTCAGCGCCGGAAACATCTTGATGGCGCTCGACAAGTTTTTTGCCGGCCGGGATCCGCACACCGTTCAAGTGTACAGCGTCAATCTGAATCCGGTCAGCTGAGCGTGCGCGACGCGTTTCCCACATTGTCGGGCCGCGGCACCGGGCTGTACAAAGCCAAGGGCAGCAAGTTTTATGGCTATGCTTTTGCCTTGCCTTTTGCTGACGAAACTGCCGCGGAAGCTGCAGTGGTCCAGCACCTCGATGCGGTGAAAGCCGACCACCATGCCGCCAGACACGTGTGCTTTGCCTGGCAATTCGGCCCCGAGCGGTTTCGCGCGGCCGACGATGGAGAGCCTGCGGGCAGCGCAGGAGCCCCCATACACGGAGTGCTGCGTTCCCACGATTTGCATTGGACCTTGATCGCAGTGGTCCGCTATTTCGGCGGCGTCAAACTTGGCGTTGGCGGCCTCATCGAAGCCTACAGGTCTGCGGGCAAGGAAGCCGTCGCAGATGCCGGAATCACAGCGTCTTTGCTCATGGCCCCCCTCACCCTCTCGTATGCGCCCGACCTCACACGGCATGTCATGCAGACCATCCAAAAAGAGGGCGCCCGCATTGTAGCAGAACGATACACGGATGGCTGCCTCCTCGACATAGAGGTCAGGGCCGGCAGCGTCAACACCCTCACCGCTGAACTCGAGCGAATACACGGTGTTATCGTCAAGGACCCTCCAGACAAAACCCTGAAATGACGCGACGATTCACCCTCGTTATGGGTTGCTGTTTTATCGCATCAACAGCCACCGCTCAATTGACCTTTGAATTCAACGGTACGGAGCGGACCTATTACATGGAAGCCCCCGACCCTATTCCTGAAGGTGCACCCTTGATTTTTACGCTGCATGGTTACGGAAGCAATGCCGCGCTGATCAGGGCGTACAGCGGCTGGAGTGTCCTGGCCGAGTCCGAAGGTTTTGTGGCCGTGTTCCCTCAAGGAACAGAGGATCAGTTCGGCATTTCACACTGGAATGCCAACCTCGGCATCAGCGCAACCAATGACCACGGATTCCTCGTGGCCTTGGCCCAGCACCTTCAAGAGACCTACAATTTGAGCACCGAGTGCACCTATTCCTGCGGCATGTCCAATGGCGGCTTCATGAGCTATTCTCTGGCCTGCGAACACCCTGACGTTTTCAAGGCGATTGGGTCGGTCACGGGGGCCATGAGCGCGGTGGACTTCGGTTGCATTCCCGATGAAATTGTGCCCATCGTGCACCTGCACGGAACGGAAGACGAAACTGTTTCCTACCAAGGCGGTGTAGGCGGCAGTTGGGGCAATGCCAGCGTCGAGGAGATCATCGCCCATTGGACAGGGCTGATGGGTACGACCACCCAAGAAGAAACAGCCCTGCCCAACCTCGAAGCGATAGACGAGACTTCGGTCGATTTCCTGCGCTTTGCGGGAAGTCCTGGAGGCCAAGAGTTTCACCACTACCGGGTCAATGGTGGGGGCCACGATTGGTTCGGAGTGTGGGGCAGTCAAGACATTGAGTCCACAGAGGTCATGTGGGACTTCTTTTCGGCACAATGCGCCGGTGAATTCACCAACATCGCCGAAGAAACGCCTCCGGCTTCCTGGCTGCACCTTCAAGGACGCAACCTGCATACAGAACGGGCGTGCACCCTCACCCTGCTGGACGCCATGGGGCGACAAATCCGACAGAAGTCACTGTACAATGGAGAACTGTGGGCCCTGCCCCAAGTTGGGTTTCTCCTCATCCACGCGACAGACTCCTCGGGCGAAACCGCTTTCCTGAAAGTTCGCTGATGAACTGCAGGGCCACCTCCTGTGGTCAAATGGGCTTGCGCACCACCTGCAAGTACCGCTCTGTTCCCAGGGCGCAACGGTCAAACCGGGCTTGACCAAAGAGCGCCTGCAGGTCGAGCTCTTCGACCTCGAAGCCCACTGAGCGATAGCGGTCGGCATAGTCCATCCCGTAAAGTCGGACATGGTCCCGCTGCCAATACAGGCGCTCACGGTCGGCGGGGTCCGTCACGGTCGGATCTTCGAGCGTACCGGCATTGTTGCGGTCCATGGGAACTTGGAAGATGCCCCATCCGCCGGGCTTCATGACCCGAAAATACTCGGCCATCACCTTGCGGTCATCCGCCACATGCTCCATGAGGTGGTTCCCCATGATGATGTCAAAATGGTCATCCGCGTAGGGAATTTCGTGTACATCGAAGTGCACATCCGCCCAAGGAGAGACCAAATCAGCCCGGATGATTTCCAGACCCTCAACCCGATTGAATCGCTTGAGAAAGCAATACTCAGGGGCCAGGTGCAGCATGCGCCTGCCTTCCCCTTCATCAAACATATCGCTGTGTTCCGTAAGGTACATCCAGACGGCACGGTGCCTTTCCAAGCTCAACGTATCCGGCGCCAGGGCATTCGGTCGGGTGCGGTCCCCTCGACCATAGGAGAGCAACTTGCGGTAGGTCTTTCCGTTGATGGGATCCTCAAATCGGTTGCCCCGGTAAAAAGGTGAAATCAACTGCAACCCCATGTGGGCCACACGCTGAAGCAAATGGCGGGGAACAAACCGTGTGATGAAGGAGATGAGGGCGCGCATAATCAGGGGGCAAAGATAATCTCCGGACTCAGTGTCAACGGATGACCACCTCGCGGATGACCTCCCGACCCAGGTGCTCGTTCATGATGGTCCGAATTCGGGATTTGGCCATCAGAAATTCCTCCTTCATGGGGGCCGAGTCCAGCTCGATGACCATCACGCCATCCCGCACCCGAATAAACCGGGTTTTCCTGGAAACCGCCTCCCCCATGACCTCCTTCCACGCGGCTTCAGCGCGGACGTCCTCCATGCGGGCGCCATGACCACTCACACGCAGCCATTCGGTCAACGCTTCTCCCAAAGAAACCGCCTCCCCCTTTCGCGAGGAGCGACCCGCCCGACGAATGCCCTGTCTCGAACCGGATTTCATTCCACTTCGGCTTTGTCGGATTCCATCGCTGTGACTCCGGCGGCATCCACCCACCAAGAGCGATAAGGCACCCCCGCATCATCCAGCAACTGCGGAATCCGATGGCGATCGGTATCGGAAATGAACACCTGCCCAAAACGCGCTTGACCGAGGACTTCCATCAAAGCCCCTGCGCGGTGGGCATCGATCTTATCAAAAATGTCGTCGAGCAACAAGATGGGCCTTCTCCCCACCCGATGCGCAAGGTGTTCGACCTGCGCCAACCGCAAAGCAAGGAGAAAGGTCTTTTGCTGCCCCTGGCTTCCAAACCGCTTCAGCGCGTGGTCCCCCAGCCGGAAATCGACATCGTCCTTGTGGACGCCGGCTGTGGAACGGCGCAACCGCCTGTCGTCCTCTCGGGCTTCCTCCAGGGCCGTGGAGAATTGACCGGGCGCTACCCGGGTATGCAAAGACATCCCCACCGTCTCCTTGCCCCCGCAAAGAATGCCGTGAATGCGCTGGAACTCCGGCTCGAATTCTCCCACGAAGACCTTTCGCTGCGCCGCTATGGCCTCCGCGAGGGGGACCATCCGTTCATCCCACGGCGCCAGTTGATCGGGATCATAGGTCCGGTTTTCCGCGAAATAACGAAGCAAGTTGTTTCGCTGTTGAACCAGGTGGTGGTATTGGATCAGGCGGTCGAGGTAGGGTCGGTCGTATTGGCTGATCACCTGATCCATCCACTTGCGCCGCACTTCACTACCGTCGTGCAGCAATGCGCTGTCGGCGGGCGCGATCATGACCACAGGATACCGACCGACGTGGTCCGCCAATTTCCCATAAGCCTTGCCATTGCGCTTCAGCACCTTTTTCTGCCCCTTGATCACGGCACACGCGACCCGATCTTCCTCTTGCTCCTTTCCGTCCTCAAGGGCAAAAGTTCCTTCCACCATGAAGGAAGGCTGTCCATGCCGGATGTTCTGAGAATCAATGGGATTGAAATACCCTTTGGCATTGCCCAGGTAATGCACCGCGTCGAGGACATTCGTCTTGCCGGTTCCATTGTCCCCGAGCAGGCAATTCACCTGCCTCCCAAGGCTCATTTCCACCTCGGAATGGTTCTTGAAATCGAGCAACTGCAGTCGGAGCAGTCGCATCGCGACGGGGGGAGTTTCGGACTCGGTCACTTTGGCTATTTTTGCCGTCCGCAAAAGTGGGCCAACTGCCCGAAGATGCGGTCGGGTTTTTCCACTGCGAATCCCGAAGCTTATCAAGAAACACCCAGGACACGACCTCCATGGCCGACAATAAGACCTCCGGAACTCCGCATGACATCTCGGACAAGACGGAACAGTTCATTGAGAACAACAGCCGCAATCTCACCATGGCCATTGGCGCCGTGGCCGTTCTGATCTTGGCCGTAGTAGGCTACGGAAAGTTCGTCAGTGAGCCCGCTGAATTGGAAGCCAACGAAAACAGCTGGCGCGCCGAACAGTACTTTTTCATGGACAGCTTGGACCTCGCGCTCAATGGCGACGGTCTGTACCCCGGCCTCTATGACATCATCGACGAACACGATGGAACCACAGCGGCAGCGCGTGCCCGATACGAACTCGGTACTGTCCTGCGCAGTCAAGGGGATTATCAAGGCGCCGTGGAAGCCTTTGCCGATGCCGGCTTGAAGGACGACGTGCTTTCGGTTCTCGCCCAAATCAACATCGGAGACTGCCAAGTCGAACTCGGCGATTACTCCGCCGCCGCAAGTGCATTCGGGAAAGCAGCCAGCACTGGAAACCGTTCCTCCGGTGAGGATTTCTTGGCACCGATTGCCCTCTATAAAGGAGCGCTTGTGGACCTCGAATTGGGCGATAACGGAGCAGCGAAGAAGAAGTTGGACCGCATCACAGCGGACTACCCCTCTTCCAACCTGAAGGCGACTGCCGAAGGGCTCGCCGCTACCCTCATCAACTGATTACGGCCGCGCATGGCCACTGAAGGACACGATCTGTCTGCCTATGACGCTGCCCGACTGAAGGACTGCGCATCATTCAGAATTGGACTCGCAGTGGCCGAATGGAATGCTGAAATCACGCACGGCTTGCGCGACGGGGCGTTGTCTGTGCTTGAAAAAGCCGGGGTAACAGATCTCCACATCCACGATGTGCCGGGCAGTTTCGAACTTCCGCTCGCCAGCCAGTGGCTGCTGCGACACAAGGGTTGTGATGCCGTCATTGCAATCGGCAGTGTCATCCGCGGCGAGACCGCCCATTTCGACTTTGTTTGTCAATCCGCGGCCCAGGGCGTCCTGCGCGCGGGAATGGACGGCGACCGCCCGGTGGTCTTTTGTGTCCTCACCGATGACAACATGGACCAAAGCCGCGCACGCTCCGGTGGAAAGCACGGAAACAAGGGCGTGGAAGCTGCCGTAGCGGCGCTGCAGATGGCGCAATTGCGCCGTGACCTCGCCTCCGGCTCCAACTGGGGAATCGGCTTGTGAATTTTCCCGGCCGGCATCATCCACTGTGGCTGCCGCTTTTGGTTGCCCTACTGTTGAGAACGGCAGCGGCTTCCATGGGCAGTGGCTACCTGATGCACGACGATCATTTCCTGGTCGTGGAAGTGGCCTCGAGTTGGGCCGATGGCGAAGACTACAACGATTGGTTGCCTTGGAGCCAAGGTGAAAACCCCACGGCTCATCCTGCCAATTTCGCCTATCCCTCCAGTCAGTATTTGCTGTTCGAGTTGTTTCAACGAACAGGCCCGCATCATCCTGAAAAACAAGCCTTTGTGCTGCGTATTCTGCACGGGTTGTACAGCTTGACCATCGTGGTCATGGGCTACATGCTCACGAGGGTCCTGATTCCCCGCCGCCGAAGCGCTGCCGTGCGGGCGGCTTGGATCCTTGCAGCAGGTGGGCTGTGGCCCCTGCTTTCCGTCCATCAACTGGTCGAAATGGTGTGTATTCCCCCTTTGATGGCCGCATTGTGGGCTTTGGGACGGGGAGAACAGCTCGGGCCCAGGGAATGGCTCATCGCCGGGCTGGGCATAGGAATGGCCACCGGATTGCGGTTTCAATGCGGCATGGTGGGATTGGGGCTGGTCCCCATCCTGCTCCTACAACGAAAGGGACTTGACCTCTTGGCCATTGGAGCCACTGCCTTGGTCACTTTTTCATTCATGCAAATCCCCGACCTCTTCACATGGGGGGAGCCCTTTGTTCAACTCCGAGCATACATCGACTATAACCTGACTCACTCGGGCGAATACCCACAAGGCCCGTGGTATCAGTACATCCTCACACTCTTGGGAATGTTGATTCCCCCGGCTTCGCTGATGCTGATCTGGGGAGCCATCCATCGGAAGAACGCCCCTGAAAATTGGTGGCGCGTGGCCGTTCCGCTCCTTGCCTTCTTCCTCTTCCACAGCCTCTTTGCCAACAAGCAAGAACGCTTCATTCTTCCCATGGTGCCGGGACTCATTGCCATGGGGTGCGCAGGCTGGACAATGTGGTCTGAAAAAAGCCGATGGTGGAAACGGCACCGAAATCTGGAACGCAGCGGTTGGGCGCTGTTCTGGATTCTCTCCATGGCACTTTTGGCCTTGACGCTGCCATATTCCGGCAAGAAGACCCGGGTAGATGCGATGAGCTTCTTGTACGAACATGGTTCGCCGGCCTTTGCCATTGTACAGGTGGACAGTGGGGCCATGCCCCCCTTGTTCTATGCGGGTTCGTGGTCCGATTACCACATCGACAACCGCCGGGAATTACAGGAGGATCCAGGGGCAGTCACCGCAAGGTGGTGCGCCGATCCTCCGGCCTTTATTTTATTCCAAGGAGACCGGCACTTGGGCGAAGCGGTGGCGGAATACAAAGCCGCCCATCCCAGACTTCGCTATGTGACCACCCTCCAACCGAGTCGCATTGACCGGTGGCTGCATGAATTGAACCCGATCAACTCCGCAAGTCGCATCATGGTCTATGCCACTGACGATGCCCACCTCTGCCCTTGACCAACGCCATGGCTCATTTCCGCTCCCACGCCCTTTCCTTTCTGGCCGACCTCGCTGCTCACAATGACCGCGACTGGTTCACCGCAAACCGCAAAACCTACGAGAAGGAATTGCGGGATCCCTTCAAGGCCTTTGTGTCAGACTTGATCGCCGCCTGCGCGGAACGGGAACCTGCCTTTGCCGAACTCGAGCCCAAGCATTGCACCTTCCGAATCAACCGGGACACCCGATTCTCCAAAGACAAGCGTCCCTACAAGACGCACGTTTCCGCCGGCATCGCACCCGGCGGAAAGAAAAGCGGAGACCCCGGACTCTATGTGCACTTCGATGCCGAAAAGCTGATGATGGGTGGCGGAGCATATTGGGTGGAAAAAGACGACCTCTACGTCCTGCGGGAACACATCGCCGCACAACCCGACCACTTCAATGCCTTGCTCGCAGCTCCGGCCTTCGCATCGCGATACGGGACCCTGCTCGGCGAGCGAAACGTCAGAATTCCCAAAGAGTTCCAGGCGGCGGCGGAATCCTGTCCGCACATCCTGAACAAGCAGTTCTTCTACATGGCAGAGCACTCAGCGAGCGAGGTCACGTCGGACCATCTGCTGGAAACCGTCATGGCACATTTCGATGCCGCGGCCGATGTGCGACAATTCCTTCGAGCGGGACTGCAGGGAAGTTGATGGCTAACTTCGCGGCCGCCATGAACGCTACGTCCTCTGCCCCTCACCTCCTTTTGGTTCTGTTGACCTGCTTGCTTTCACCCTGCGCCCTCGCGCAATACCCGGGATGGCAGCAGGAAGTTGACTACACATTGGATATCACGGTCGATGCTCCGCTTCATCAGTACACGGGCGCAATGGACGTGACCTACATCAACAACAGTCCCGACGCCCTGGAACGCATCCCCTTCCACCTTTTCTTCAATGCTTTCCAGCCCGGCAGCATGATGGACGTCCGGAGCCAGAACATCGCCGATCCTGACCCGCGCGTTGGCGATCGCATCGCCGCGCTACCGGAAGATGAGCAAGGCTGGATTCGGGTCAATGCCGCCCGCGCCGGCAAGACAGATGTGGCTTTCGATGCCAATGGCACCATCGGCTGGCTGACCTTGCCCAAGGCCCTCGCTCCCGGCAAGAAGACAAAGATCCACCTCGAGTGGGATGCCCAAGTGCCCCGCCAGGTGCGCCGTTCCGGTTGGATGAACGCCCAGGGGGTCGAATTCAGCATGACACAGTGGTATCCGAAGATTTGCGAATACGACCACCACGGTTGGCATACAAACCCCTACATCGGTCGCGAATTCCAAGGCGTTTGGGGCGACTTTGACGTCACCATCCACATGGACGCCGCTTATATGATCGGCGGCACAGGGACGCTTCAGAACCCCGACGAATGCGGCCACGGATACAGCGATGGCGCAACGCCATCCGACGGCACCATCGACTGGCACTTCGTCGCCGAAGACGTACACGACTTTGCCTGGGCCGCCGACCCGGACTTCGTGCACGACGTATGGGACATGGAGAATGGTCCGACCCTGCACTTCATCTACCAGGCCGACACCGCCTACGGAGCGTGGAAGGAATTGCCCGCGATCACCGAGCGTGCCATGCGTTATTACTCACAGCACGTGGGCACCTATCCATGGCCACAGTACACCGTCATTGAGGGTGGAGACGGCGGTATGGAATACCCGATGTGCACGCTGGTCCGCGGAAACCGGAACTTGCGCAGCCTCGTCGGGGTAACCGCGCACGAACTGGCCCACGCCTGGTTCCAGGGCGTGCTCGCCACCAATGAGAGCCTGCACGAATGGATGGACGAAGGCTTCACCTCTTGGGTGGAATCCGAGTTTCTCGCCGAGGAATTCAATGAATCCGTCACCGCGCCTCACTATTGGGCGTACGGCGGATACCTCAACCTCGTGCGCGACGGCGGTGAGGAGCCCCTCTCCACCCATGCCGACCACTACGTCACCAACCGCGCCTATGGCACGGGTGCCTACAGCAAGGGCGAGGTCCTGTTGAACCAGCTCGCCGCCGTCATCGGCGCCGAAGCCCGCAATGCCGGAATCAAGCGGTACTTCGACGAGTGGTCCTTCAGCCACCCCGGCCCCATGGACTTCAAGCGCGTCATGGAGCGCGAAAGCGGGCTCGAGCTGGACACCTATTTCCAGTACATGCTGAACACCACACATCACGTGGACGTGGCCATCCGTTCGGTGCGCATCAGCGCGGACAGCACCGTCATTGAACTGGAGCGCATCGGAAAGCTTCCCCTGCCCGTAGACCTGCGGATCACCAACGCCGACGGTCAGGTGATGGACCACCACATCCCGCAGATCGTAACGCAGGGACATCGTCCGCTTGCCGAGGGAGAAACCCTGCTGGCGCCTTGGCCTTGGACGCACCCGACCTACACGGTCGCCCTGCCCGTATCCCTTCCAGGTTGCACCATCGAAATCGACCCAGCGCGATGGACAGCAGACGCCAATCGCCAGAACAATACGGTGAGTTTTGCCGCCGGCGTCATCCAGGAGTGGCGGGCCGGAGCGAGCCCCACTCCCTGACCCATCGGCCTGAATTACCCGCGCATGCTCGAAATGTTTCTCGCCCGCAATGGCTGGCACTGGCCCCTTACCGCGCTGGTCACCGCCCTGGCCTTGGGATTGCTCGGCCCCATCGTCATCGATTTGGAACAGGACTTGCCACTCAGCCTGCAATCGCTGCTCGTGTGCTGGTTGCCCCTCATGTTCGGTTGGCGCGCAGGCGTTGCCGGTGTATTGGCCTATCTGGCAGCCGGTGCATTGGGCCTTCCTGTATTTGCCGGCCACCACGCGGGTTTGGACGTCATCGCCGGCCCCACCGGAGGCTACCTGCTGGGCATGCCCGTGGCCGCATTGGTATTGGGTACGGTTGCATCGGAAACCCCGGAGGACACCAGCGACCGAAACCGCTATGTGCGCATCGCGTTCGGCATGGTGCTGGGACACGTCATCATTTTGGCCATGGGTATCCCGTGGCAACAGAAGGTCCAACTGGACCTGGATGTGATGGCCCTCGCAGAGAGACTCTACCGTCCCGTTCTGCTCAAATCCGCCTTGGGCCTCCTTCTGTCCGTGGTGGCGATGCGCTCGGCCGCTCCTCGGGCGTAATTTGCCCGCATGAACCTTCTCTCCGCCCCGATGCGGTGGCGAATTCTCGGCCTTTTCGGCACGCTCCTCCTTGCGAGCTGTGCTGGGACACAGGGAGATTCGACCGCATCCGATTCCGACAATGAAACCAGCGCCAAAGCCCAACGCATCGCCGCCATGAAACAAGTGACCGACCAACACAGCTACGCCCGGCCAGAGGAAGCCCGCATCGCTCACCTCGATTGGAGTGCCCGGGTCGACTTCAATGCGCGCACCATCTCCGGCACAGCGACCTATGACATCGAGGTGGCAGAGGATGCCCAACGCATTGTATTCGACACCCACGAACTGACCATCGAGGAGGTCCTTGTGGACGGCACACCTGTGGAGCACACGCTCGGTGCCGCGCAGCCATTCATCGGGCAGCCCCTGACCGTTCCCATCACGCCTGATGCCAAAAAAGTGGCGATCAAATACACATCGAGCCCCGGGGCGGGTGCCTTGCTGTGGGTCGAAGCCCAAGGCGACAAGCCACCGTTCCTCTTTACCCAAAGCCAGGCGATCCTCGCCCGTACCTGGATTCCGGTCCAGGACAGCCCCGGCATCCGCTTTTCCTATGACGCCGACCTCGAGGTACCCCAAGGGATGATGGCCTTGATGAGCGCAGAAAACCCGACAGAGACCCATGCCGATGGCAGGTACAGCTTCCGCATGGCCCAGCCCATTCCGGCCTACCTGCTCGCCCTGGCCGTTGGCGAAGTGGAATTCCGGTCTGTGGGCGAACGTTGTGCCGTCTACGCCGTGCCTGAACTCATTGACGAGGCCGCATATGAGTTCGCCGAAATGGAGCAATTGTTGCTCGCCGCAGAGGAACTCTACGGTCGTTATGCTTGGGACCGGTACGACCTGCTCATCCTGCCCGCCGCCTTTCCCTTTGGGGGAATGGAGAATCCACGGCTCACTTTTGCTACGCCCACCATCATCGCAGGCGACCGCTCACTGGTCGCCCTTGTGGCCCACGAGTTGGCGCACTCCTGGAGCGGCAACTTGGTCACGAACTCCACCTGGGACGACTTCTGGCTGAACGAGGGCTTCACCGTGTATTTCGAGCAGCGCATCATGGAGGCCGTCTACGGTCGTGAGACCAGCGAAATGTTGGTCACCTTGAGCTATCAGGGGCTCGTGGACGAAGTGGATGCCATCAGCGACCTCAATCCCGACGACACCCACCTGAAACTTCATCTCGCGGGCCGGGACCCCGACGATGGCATGACCGCCATCGCCTACGACAAGGGATACTTCTTCCTCCGCTTGATGGAAGAAACCGTGGGCCGCGAGCGATTCGACGAATGGCTCTCCGGCTACTTCGAGGAGTATGCCTTCAAAGGCATGGACACCGAACGATTCGTTGAATACCTGAACAGCACTTTGCTGGCGGATGATGCAGACAAAGCGACCGTGCGCATCAATGACTGGATCTACGGTCCGGGCCTCCCCTCCAACTGCCCTTCCGTGTCCAGCCCCCGCATCGAGCGCGTGGACGCCGCCCTCAAGGCTTGGGAAGCGGGCGAATCTCCCACCGCAGACCTACCGTGGGAAGAGTGGAGCTACCAGGAGCGTTACCGCTTCCTTTCCAACCTAGCTGACGATACATCGGTTGATCGCATGGCCGACCTCGACGCCGTCTGGGGCATGGGTTCTACCGGCAACAACGAGGTGCTCTTCGCTTGGATGGAACAGGCCATCCGCAGCAACTATACGCCCACTTATCCACGCGTGGAGTCCTTCCTCATCGAGGTGGGTCGCCGCAAATTCCTGACGCCGTTGTACCGCGCCATGAAGGAAACCGGCCAGATGGAGATGGCACTGGACATCTACGGAAAAGCCCGCGGCGGATACCACTCGGTCGCCACCGGTACCATGGATGAACTGCTCGATTGGAACGGTTGAGATTCCACCGCTATAACAAACAAAAAAGGCCGCCCTTGAGGGTGGCCTTTTTTGCGCCCACATCCTGTGGAACCGGGGAATTCCGAATCAGCGGGTCAAGTTGATATAGCCCCTTACTTCCCGCTTCTCATTGGTGGATTCCGAATAGAACACCACGCGGTAGACATAGGTGCCATCCCCTGAGAAATACATCTGTGCAGGGTCGGCAATCTCATCGTCAGCTTGTCCCAGCCAACCCTGATCGATATCCGTGGTGTGGAACACCCGCTCACCCCAACGGTTGAACACACTCATTTCAAAACGGTCCGGGTCAATGTCACTTCCGTAAACCGTCCATAAATCGTTGAACCCATCGTTGTTCGGGGTGAAGGCACTAGGGATATAGACATTGAAGAAATCGTAAATCTCCACGTTGCGTGTGACCTGGCTCTCACATCCATTGGTATCCGTCACGGCGAGGGTAACCGGATAAATGCCTCCGTTACCCATGGGGAAAGTATAGGTGGGATTGGGCTCGAAACTCACCGCATCCAATACACTGGGCAAAAACACCCAGTGCCAGTCCACTACGGTTGGAGAGACGCTGCTCTCGAAATCAATCCGGGTTTCAGGAGCCGTTGTGGGTTGAGGTCCAGCCGTAAATCCGACACTCGGTGGTGAGAAGATTTGGATGTAATTGTCCGCTATGGTGCTGTTCACACAGCCCGTCGTCGTCACGACGGTCAAACCCACATCATAGACTCCGGGCTCGTTGTATACATGCGCCTGAATGGACCCCGTACCATCACCACCATCACCGAAATCCCACATCAGGTTGTCGACGAAAGCATCGGGGATACTGTGCGTGAACTCCAAGGCTTGAGGAACGCAACCTCGGGTCGTATCCGCTGCCAAAGTGAGGTCATAGGGTTGCTCCACTTCCACTTCTGCACAAGCCGTTTCGGGTGGCGTAGAGCACGCCTCGGATACCGTGACACAAAAGTCCCCGGTAAGCGGCGGCACGAACTGGACTTGGTCGTCATTGCCCGTTACGAAAGTCGTCCCCTCGTATGAAAATTCGAAACTGTAGCCATTGCCCTCTCCACCGGTGACATTGATGGCAGACAACATCACTTCATCACCCAGACAAATCAAGTCTTCCGCATCAATGTCTACCGTAAAGGCGTCATAGATCCCAACCTGAACAGCGCCGGATTGCGTGATGCACCCCGCCCCATCAATGCCCGAAACCTCATAAACCGTTGTGACATCCGGACTCACCAAAAGAGAGGCTCCCTGCCCCACGGGGTAGCCGTCTACCGTCCAATTGAATGCATAAGGCCCGCCTGAGGCCGCAGAGGCTGTCAAAACAGAGGTTCCCCCAATGCAGATGATATCGTCTGGGCTGACCGTAATGCCCGGCGGCAACGGGTCCGCCAAATCAAAGTCAGTCACGTAGGCACATCCATTCTGATCAGAGACCTCCAAAGAATAGTTGCCTGCTTCCAGGTTGTCGAATGCAAGCAGCCCTCCCCCAAAGGATTGGGACTCCAAAACTCCCGTCAAGTCACTGAGCACCACATCCCAAGGTCCTTCCGAAGGAGGCTCACTGATGTTCAAGGTGATTTCTCCATCGGTGACGAGGCATGTGGGGTCCGAAAAGTCTGTGGTGTACTCAAACCCGGGCAATACCATCACCACATCCGTCGCTGCACAATTCTCAAACCCAATCGGCTCAACAGATAAAGTGTATTCAAAAGGAACGCCATCAAAGTCCAACACGGTAGGCTGAACCGAGTTGGGATTGTCCAAATAGTCCGTTGGCGACCAAGACCAAGTGAATCCACAAGCATCCTCCATCCCGCATCCGACGCACCAACTGACGGGGTCATAAGCCCCCGATTCACAACTCACTGAACCATCCGACGTGATTTGAACCGTCAAACAACCATCCGGATTGGTGGCCGTCACATTGGTTCCCGTGTACAGTCCGCACAAAGTCTCGACAAGGGGGGCAGTAATATCGCCACCGTCAAAGACGTTGATCTGGTCGAAGACACAGGCTTCAATCTGACCATCATAGAACTCGATGCTCATCATCGTACCGTCACCCGGATTGTCCGGGCAATAAGTGTAGATGTCGCTGGCATTATTGCCGTAACACACCGTCTCAGTCCCCTGAGATGCTCCGCATGCAGATGGATTAGCGGTAATGAATTCTCCTTCGAGAACAACAGGTGTTCCACAGAACACCTGGTCGAGGCCCGCAGTGATGTTGCTGCTCGGACCCGTGATGACATCAATGGTGATGGTGGTGTCCCATGCGCAACCGAAACTGTTGACCACATGGTATGTATAGTCATATGAACCAGGGGCATCAAAGACGAACTCGACCAAATCAGCCACCCCATCTATCGATTGGACTTCAGGTAAGTTGGTGTCGATGTTCCAATAGGAGGAGTCCACACCAATACCGATGGTCGGCTCAAAAGTTGTGACACCCGGAACAATCGTGGGGTCGAATTCAATGTTCCAATTGAACAGGTAACCATCATCACCTCCCCACTGGTCATGCACAAGGAAAGTCCAGACCCCATTCAAGGGACATCCCACCAGATCACATGTCGATCCGCACGGCAGGTAAGCGCCTTCGGGGACGACGTTGGTGATGTTCGGATTGGTCGGGTCATCCATGATGTAGACCCCGTTGTTCTCGTCCCACGTGTAGTCATATCCAACCCCTGTATCAGGCAGGTTGGCGGGCTCTCCCAGGTTCGTTCCTCCCAAATCGGGATACATGCATCCACCGGGATCAGCAGAGCCTGAAGGACCATTCTCCAGGAGCAACATTTCCTGACCATTGGGACATTCAATCCAAATGGTCAGGTCACCGATGAAGGTGTGGTTCATATTGGCCGTGATGGACAGAATGTCCGAACACTCGGTCACCTCCTGGCCGCTGTCGAAGAAATCAATCTCCATTTCGCTCTCGAATGGAAATCCGGAGTTGTCCGGCAGCACGATGTTTTCCGAGACGCTCTGCGGAGGCAAGGCGGTCCACAAGACACTTTGGAAGCCACCTCCATCGAGAACGGAAACAGACCCTACACATACAGGTGATTCAACCAAGGTGTTGAACTCGGGAAGGGTACTGACAAGGACTTGAAAAGGCTCGAGATTGGTACTCGAACAACCGTTCTCATCCTCAACCGTCAGCGTAACGATGTATTCACCTGGCACATCATACGAGTGGTTCGCAGTTTGCGACGTAGTCGTTTCCACATTGCCATCTCCCCAATTCCAGATCCAATTTTCCAACGGGGCCCCATCAGGCGTTGACCCACTGCCATCGAAGGAGACCATATCGACAACCGGACAGATCCCGACACTTTCAGGATTTCCGGGAAATGCAGAAGGTGAGGTCAGGACCAGACTGCTCGTCGGAGTGGTGCAGGGCGTCACACATGTCAGGTTCGCCGACCAGCCTAGATTACCTCCTGACGCACCGTTATTTACGACAAAAAAGAAAGTCAGGCATCCGGTGGGGTTGTTCAGTGATCCTGAAATCGTGACCCCTTCATACGAGTTCCCGGTACCAGCACCCACCAAAGGAGCGTTCGTGTCATCCCCGTCGTAGATGTAGAGAACATCATTGTTGTTGGGATTGGCATTGGTTTGGAGATCGAACAACACAAACTCCACCGAGACCGCCGACCCGGGCTGATCCGGGCAAAGCGTCATCACGTAGTTATTGTCTGAGTATGGGCCACCGTCAGGCCCGAACACATCCCCGTCATCCTCGAACAGGTCTCCGCAAACCACTTGGTCAACTTCATCAATTCCAATCACCTGCGCATTCAACGAGAAAATGGACATCATGGAAACCAGAGCAGAAAAACCCACCAGACGAGACAGATGGAAGCGAATGAAACAGTCCATAAGGGAATTCGGTCTATTTGTGTCAAAGATGCAACAACAAAGAGCTGCCAACCGTTGCTTCCAACCCCAAAACGAAGAGAGATATTCGGAGGTCCTGCTGAAAACCTGATTCATTCAATCTGAACCGCGTCAGAGAAATAGGATGGACCGTCCTTGCGCTGCACGATGACGGCCCAAGCAAAGGAACTACCTGCTGCAGCCGTCCTGCCGTCCGGGAGCCTACCATCCCATGCACGCGGGCCAGTGGTCTCATGGACAATATGGCCTTCGGCATCTTCAACGCGGAAGACGAATGGCGCTTCCTCCAAGATGAGCTTTCTGGGCAGGAAAGTGTCATAACGACCATCACCATCGGGGCTGAAACGGGCCGCCCCCCCCAGTCCAAATCGGTTGCCTACTTCCACCACATGGCTGGCGACAGACTGGCAGCCGTGCGGCGAACCTGCCACCAGCTGTACTACATGTTCCCCCACCTTCGCCAATTCAAACTTGGCAGTTCCTCCCACTTGGGAGGATTCTCCGTCGATGATCCATGTGGCGGAAACCGCGTCCCGGCTGCGGTCCCTCATCTCAATGGTCGGCGAGGCTTCCGCGGTGGATGGGACCTGCCAAGTAAAGTCCGCTACGGGATTCGGATGGATGGTCACAAGGTTCTCGATGGTCCGGGTCCGGATCAATCCATCGCTGATTCGGGTAATGCTCAAGGTGATGTCATAAGTGCCCGGCGCCTTGAAAACATGCTGAGGTTCCGTGAGATTGCTGAATTGACCATCGCCGAAATTCCAAAGAACACGTACGTCTTTCATGGGCTTGGCCATGCGGAAGCCGATCTCAGTTCCGACGCAGGTCGATTCGATGTCTACGGCAAAGGAAGCCGCCTTCTCCGCCGGTAACTCGGCCCAATCTTCCGGAACCTCAACGGGTTCTGTTATTGCGGCAGCAGCATTGGAACGGCTGGAAGTTTCCGAAGAGGATGAACGCCGCGAAGTCCGGTTTCCATCTCGTTTTTCTGCCGAGGTCGTTATTTCCCCAGCCTCTGATGCCTTGGATTCGACAACAAGTTGGCCTGAAGCCTGCTCTTCTGCGGGAGTTACATCCGAGCCCAATCCGCCTTTCTTCTCCTCGAAGTCCCCGCCTTGATCATCCGACGATGGAGAGGTAACGATTTCCGTGGATTCGGGATCAGGCAAGGGCTCTTCCGAAGGTTGGGACCACCATAGGGCCCCTCCAATGAGTGCTGCACCCGCGGCAGGACCAATGATCCAACGCCAAGATGCAGCCGCAGCGCCGCCTGCCGCACCGCCTGCCATGGCCGACTGCATGGTCAACCAACTCGGCGCAGCCAGTCCGGGAGCTTGGTCGAGCGCGGAGCGCATGCCCTGCTCAAAACTGCCCCCGGCAGCTCCTTTTCTCTTTTCTTCTTCGCTCTCTTCGCTCACTTTTCCCTCAATTTCTTTCTCAGCAACTCGCGCAAGTTCCTGCGCGCCTTGGCATAGTTCGACTTGGACGTCCCCTCCGATATCCCCAACTCAATGGCGATATCACGGTGACCATACCCCTCAATCGCATAGAGGTTGAACACCGCCCGGTAAACCGGCGTCAACTGCTCCATCGCCTCAAGGATGTCTCGCTGTCCAAGCCCTGCCCATTCGGGCTCATTCTCCTCTTCCACCCGCTCGGACAACACATCCAGCATCTCTTCTGCCTCCCCCACGAACTGCAGTTGACGGGATGAGCGCAAGGCGTCGATGGCCATATTGACCATGATCCTGCGTACCCACCCCTCGAAGGACCCCTTGAAAGTGTAACCGCCAATGTTGCGGAACACCTTGATGAATCCATCCTGCAGCACATCCAATGCCTCCTGTTCCCCGGGGATATACCGGCGAATCGCCAGCAACATCTTCCCCGCGTATTGCTCGTAGATATGTCGTTGACCCTCAGTCTCTTCGGCTTGGGCAGATTTCACCCACTTCCGAATCAGTTCGGAGTCCGGAGGAGCGGACGGAGTAATGACGAATCGTTCCACGATTGGTTGCCCGAGAAAGACCGACATCTACAAATTCCCGGTCTTGGATGAGGTCCAATATCGCCACTTCGCGGAAACCCTCGGCACGCTTCCGTTCGTAGTTTCGCACCATGCGCGTGGTCGTAGGACTATCAGGAGGCGTGGACAGCAGTGTCGCCGCATTTCAACTCCAGAAGGAGGGCCATGAGGTCATAGGCATCTTCATGCGCAATTGGGTGGACGACAGCGTCACCCTGGACAACGCCTGCCCTTGGGTAGATGACGCCAACGATGCCCTGCTGGTCGCCCAGCATCTCGGTATCCCCTTCCAGGTCATCGATCTCTCCCAAGCCTACCGCGAGCGCATTGTGGACCACATGTTTGCGGAGTACGCCGCAGGCCGGACGCCCAACCCCGACGTCCTCTGCAACCGGGAAATCAAATTCGACCTCTTCCGCAAAGCCGCCCATCAACTCGGCGCAGACGCTGTTGCCACCGGACATTACTGCCGCAGGAGCACCACTGCTGACGGCATGCACCAACTGCTTGCCGGGCTCGACCCCAATAAGGACCAGAGCTATTTCTTGTGTCAGGTGACCCAGGAACAGCTTTCCGATGCCCTCTTCCCCATCGGTGAGCTCGAGAAGCCCGAAGTTCGACGCATCGCCGAAGAAGCCGGACTCCCGACCGCCCACAAGAAAGACAGCCAGGGCCTGTGCTTCGTGGGCAAAGTGAAACTGCCCGAGTTCCTACAGCAGCAACTGGAAGTCGCGCACGGCCCCATCGTTGAAATGCCGGCTGAGGGTATCATCGCACCGGAGCACCCCTGGGAGTCGCCCGGACTGGACCTCGGGCAAGCCCGGGAAGTGGGACAGCACCCCGGCGCCCATTTCTTCACCATCGGGCAACGGCGAGGACTCAACGTCGGCGGTCACGTGGAACCGCTCTTTGTGATCGACAAGGACATGGAGACCAACACCCTCTTTGTCGGAGAAGGCGACCGTCATCCGGGCCTCATTCGACAGGGTTTGGCCATGTCTGATTCCGCGGTACACTGGATCCGACCGGACCTCCGGCCCGAGCCTTTCGACGCCCTGCGCGTCAAAACGCGGTTCCGCTACCGCCAACCCTTGCAGGATGCCACGCTGACTTGCGATGGCGATGCGTGGCATTTGGTTTTCGACACGCCCCAATCCGGCGTTGCCTCCGGGCAGTTTGCCGCGTGGCACGATGCAGCGACCGGCGAAGAGGTGCTGGGAAGCGGGGTCATTTCATGATGACATGGGCTCGGCTCAAAGCTTGTCCTTGAGCAGGTAGATGTTCCGGCGGGGCGCATTGCGCGTCACCAGTTCCGCCAGAAAACCGGTCAGGAAAAGCTGCAGTCCCATCATCATGAAGACCAAAGCGATGTAGAAGGCACTGATATCGGCAATGTTGCGCGCGACGACGCCTTCCGACAAAGCCCACAGCTTGTAACCGCCAATGGCGGCGAATAGCCCGAAGCCTCCGATGAACATCAAGGTGCCCATCACCCCGAACAGGTGCATGGGCTTGTGACCGAACCGGCCGATGAAGGCGATGGTGAGCAAGTCCAAGAACCCATTGACGAATCGCTCGAGTCCGAACTTGGTGCTGCCGTATTTCCGGGCGCGGTGCTGGACCACCTGCTCACCGATCCGAGAAAAGCCGGCTTGCTTGGCCAGCACGGGGATATATCGGTGCATCTCCCCATTGACTTCCACAGCCTGCACCACTTCTCGGCGGTACGCTTTGAGACCGCAATTGAAATCGTGCAGGTAAATGCCACTGACCCTTCGTGTCGCCCAATTGTACAGCTTGGTCGGAATGGTCTTGGTGATGGGGTCGTACCGCTTCTTCTTCCACCCACTCACCAAATCGAGACCTTCCTCGACAATGCGCCGCTCCAGTTCGGGCACCTCATCCGGGCTGTCCTGCAGGTCGGCATCCATCGTGATGACCACCTTGCCGCGCACCACCCGGAAACCCGTGTGCAATGCGGCACTCTTGCCCTGGTTCCGGGCGAAACTCAAACCCACGACAGCGTCTCCGTATTGGGCTTTCAACGCCTGCACCACCTGCCAGGACCCATCCGTGGACCCATCGTCGATGAAGACCACCTCAAAGGCCCGTCCATCGAGCACCTTGGCGAGCCAGGCCATCAATTCGGGAAGGCTCTCCTCTTCATTGAACAGAGGAACCACAATGCTCAAATCGAGGTCGGGTCGGGTCGGTGATGTCAGCGCGTCGGTCTCCATTCAAGTCGGGCATTCGCCTCGCGGCGCAAGGTAAGGTCAGCCTTGGAAGGCATCGGCAGAATCGGGGTTCCTCTTCATGATGGCAGCGACAATCAATGCCACAAAGCCAATCCAGAATACGCTCATGGCGGCATCCAGCAGTTGGCCCGGAACGGAAATCGAAAACCGCGTGGATTTCTCGAAGATGACATCCATGTTGCCTTGCATGGCACCTCCAAAAGAACCGAAGGCTTCATTCGTCTTGTCCATCACCAGGTCCACAAATGCGTCTTTCAAATCGGGACGCATCACATGGAACAGAAGCAAATTGAACACCGTGTACCCCATGCGCGCCAACATCCCTGCCAAAAGGGAAAGGCCGAAAGCACGCCCAAAGCGCAACGCCCCCTCCTCTTTGCGGACCGTAATCAACACCATCACCATCACCATGACCACGATCGTCAAAATCGCCGGTCCGGTCCAGGCGCCCATCAGCGACTCAAAACGGACCATATAAGCCAGCAAGTACCCCATCAAAATGAGTCCGGCTCCGGCCATGGCATGACCATAGAGGAAAGAGGGAATCGGGGGTCGACCGGAACGGGCGGAATGGTCGGAGTCGAATGCGCTGTCCATGTCGTGGGGTGAATCAGCGGCCAATATCGAAAACAGCCGCATACAACAGGGCGGGTCCTGGCCTACCTTTGTTCACGGAGGGCAAGTCTCCCACGACCAGCTCCCACTCAATCCCCCAGGGCCGGAAGGCAGCAAGGGTAAGTGGTCGTAGCGGTGCGATGGGAATCGCTTGCCCTCTCTTTTTGCCCATATTTCGGCCATGCCCGACGCCTTCCACCCCCAAGCAAAAGTCGTCCTTGTCACCGGTGCCACAACCGGTATCGGAGCCGCCATTGCCGATGTTCTGGCCCGCGCCGGGCATCGCGTTTGGGGCACAGGGCGCCGCGTGGAATCGGTCGCTCCCCAGCCCGGAACTCCCGGAACAGTGGCCCTCGACGTCACCCGGCCAGAAACGGTCACTGCCGCCATTCAAAACATGGTGAAAGCCGAAGGGCGCCTGGATGCTGTCGTCAACAACGCCGGTATCGGCATGATGGGCGCCATGGGCGACACGACAGAAGAAGAACTGCTGACCGTTTACAGCACCAACGTTGTGGGGCTCCATACAGTGAGCCGCGCCGCCATCCCGCACCTGATCGCATCGCAAGGACACCTGATGCACGTGGGCAGCGTTGCCGGCGTCGTGGGGCTGCCTTTCCGCGGCGTCTATTGCTCTTCCAAAGCCGCCGTGGAACTCATCGCTGAAGCCCAGAGCATGGAGCTCGCCCGGCACGGCGTGCGCGTTACGGTCCTGCGCCCCGGAGATTTCCGCACCGCCATCAACAACAATCGACTGCGCGTGGCCGACCCCGACCACGCCGTCAACCCCGGATTCGAGGCGGTCTGCGAGGCGGTCAATGCCGAAGTAGCCCACGCCAAGGACCCCGCGGACATGGGCAAAGCCGTGCTCAAATTGCTCGGCCAGCGCAAACCGCCGCTGTTCGTCACCGTAGCTCCTCCGCTCCAACGCCTCGCCATCACCTTGAAGCGCGTCCTGCCCGGCCGCGTTTTCGAAGGATTGATTGCGCGTCGCTACCCATTGGACTGAAATCCCGCATTTTTACGGTTACCATGAAAAGCGCTGCCTCTCCCCGCCCCATCACGAAGGTCCTCGTGGCCAACCGCGGGGAAATCGCCCTCCGAATCATGCGCACGGTCCGGGCCATGGGGCTGCAAAGCGTAGCGGTGTATTCGGATGTCGATGCGGACATGCCTTTTGCCCGCTATGCCGACGAGGCAGTGCACATCGGCCCCGCCCCTGCCTCCGAGAGCTACCTCATCACCGACCACATTCTAGCCGCAGCGAGGGAAACCCGGGCCGACGCGATTCACCCCGGTTACGGCTTCCTGAGCGAGAACGCCGAATTCGCCGCGGCCGTGGAAGCCGCAGGCATCGCCTTCATCGGTCCTCAGCCCGACAGCATCCGCACCATGGGTGACAAGCTCTCCGCCAAGGCCGCGGTGGCCGCCCAAAATGTCCCCTTGGTTCCGGGGTCCGATGGCGAGGTCACGGACCTCGATGAAGCAGAGCGCTTGGCACAGGACATCGGATTTCCGGTGATGGTCAAGGCCAGTGCTGGCGGCGGCGGAAAAGGCATGCGCGTCGTCCACGACCCCGCTTTGCTCCGAAGCGAGACAGAACGCGCGATGAGCGAGGCCACCAGCGCATTTGGCAACGGTGCTGTCTTTCTGGAACGCTTCGTTACCGAACCGCGCCACATCGAAATTCAAGTGCTCTGCGATGCACACGGAAACGGCGTTCACCTGTTCGAGCGCGAATGCAGCATCCAACGCCGACACCAAAAGGTGGTGGAAGAAGCGCCCAGCGCCCTGCTCGATGAAGAACTCCGCGAACGCATGGGGCAATGCGCCCTCGATTGTGCGGCTTCCTGCGGATACGTGGGAGCCGGCACCGTGGAGTTCCTGGTCGATGCCAACGGGAATTTCTATTTCCTGGAAATGAACACCCGCCTGCAGGTGGAACATCCTGTGACCGAAATGATCACAGGCGTGGATCTCGTAGAAGAGCAGATTCGCATCGCCAGAGGCGAAAAACTGCGCCTGAAGCAAGAAGACCTGCACATCCAAGGACACGCCATCGAACTCCGCGTTTACGCAGAAGATGTACCCTCGGGATTCCTTCCCTCCACCGGCAACCTGTCGGCGCACATAGCACCGGAAGGCCCCGGAATCCGCGTGGATTCAGGCGTGGAAACAGGCGACGACATCTCCATCTACTACGATCCCATGATCGCCAAACTGTGCGCCCATGGCATGGACCGCACCCAGGCCATCGAGCGATTGAGACGCGCCATCGACGAGTATCTCATCCACGGCGTAGAAACCACGCTCGATTTCGGTCGTTTCGTACTCGATCACCCCGCCTTCATTTCGGGGACATTCGACACCGGCTTTGTGGCCGCGCATTTTGACAGCGACCGGTTCGAAGCATACAACGCTGCCCGGCGCAGTGCTGTGGATTGGTCCGCTGCATCCACCGTTCTGGCGAACGCCTCCGAAGGACACGCATTCGCCGCATCCACAGAAGGCAGCCTTGCCCCGTCGCGTTGGCGGGGCCGCTATGAAGATTGACACACCGGCAACAGGGCAACTTTTCGCGGCGATTTACGTTCAAAAGTCGCGATGTTCCTGAAGACCACATGTACCTGCATGGGTTTCGCCCTCCTCAGTGTGACGGCGTTGGGACAGTCGCATACCCCTCCTCCAGACAGCCTTCCTCCCTTGGTGCAATTGGGCGAGGCCATCGTAGCTCCAGGACCCGTCATTCCTTCCAACCACCGCACCCAACCCGGCACCCGACGATACAGCCGACTGGAAAAGCGGGTCATCAAAGTGTGGCCCTATGCAGAATTTGCGGGGATTGCGATGGAC
>JBDQOI010000028.1:0-32201 GCA_040261275.1 Flavobacteriales bacterium
TTCGATGATTCAGCCAACGAGGCGTGTATCTTCTTGGATCCATGTTCATGTACAGCCAGTTGGGACATTGTGACCTCGTCCCTGACCGGAATCAATCAGACCAGTTTCACCCCAGTTGAGACGTTCACTTTTGATGCCAGTACGCTGGCCAATGTATCCACGGTGGAGGTGACCATGTCCCAGCTGGCTGTGCATGAACATGGATCCAAGAAGATACACGCCTCGTTAGCTGGATCATTGAAGTTGCACGCCCCCGTATCTGAACAGTTGTCATTGCCGTCACAAATCCCATCGCTGTCAGAGTCGCCAGAACCATCAATCAAAGCCCCTCCACTACAAGTATCACAACCCGTGGGCACGACACAACTGGCGTTGGTGTACAGGGATCCGTCATAGTTGCACGCCGACGTATTCGTACACAAGTCTGATGCGTCACATACGCCATCGTTGTCGACATCACCGTCAACAACCGTTCCCGTTCCATCGGTTTCACCCGAACACGTATCGCACCCGGACGGATAAACACAGAGGGCATTGTCCGTATCCGTGGTAGGGTCACTGTCGTAATTGCACGCCGTGTTGTCGGTACAACCCGTCACCTCATCCGCGTCGCAAACTCCATCGTTGTCTGCATCGTTGTCCACCACCGTTCCCGTTCCATCCGTAGCTCCAGAACATGTCTCACAACCCGTCGGAAGTGTGCACGAGCCATCATCAGTGGTAGCAGCCGAATTGTAGTTGCAGGCACTCGCATTGGTACAGCCTGAAACATCTAGAACACCCGTTATAATAATGTTATCGATGGTAACAAACTTTCCTGAATGCTGCTCGAGCAGAATCGAAATCACCGTCGAAGTGTTGCCGCCCGATAATGTAAAGACTGAAGAGTAAGACGCGTCCGTCGCAATCGCTACTGACGATATAGATGAATTGGAAAGTGTGATCCAAGCATCTCCGTTGTTATTGCTCTCTGTGAAGTCAAACGCCACATTGAGACTACCATAACCAGAAAGATCAATCGAACTCGATTGCCATTCCACCTGATTGTTATTGCCTGAGGGGGTCCACCGAAACTTGGATGTATTAACTCCTGCTGCCCCCGCATCAATCGAAACCGTACTCCAAGTTCCGCCCACAGATGTACCAGATGTCGCACCAGAGCTCTCATCCGAAAAATCTTCGGAGAAAATCGTGGTTTGGGCGGAGAGGGAATGGCCGGGGTGTTGGTGTGGGAGGAGTGGCTGCAGGAAGAGCAAGGCGATGACTCCAAAAAAAACGAGAAACTGTGACCCTTCTTGGTCGCTGCCTCGGGAAGAGGAACCGGCAATCAACAGGCGTGGTTGGACATGTGACGAGAGTGACATGAGACGAGCGACAGGTTTGGGCTAGTAATAAGCACAGAAAGATACAAAATTTCAGTCAGACAAATCCTACATTTCGAAATCTATGAAAAGACTATAATCATCGATGTGAGTATCGATAATCCAAATTCATACAGTATAAAATTCATTTTGTCTCACAAATAGCGATTTCAAAGAAGTACAGATTATGCAATTCTCTTTGTTTTTCGAACGTAAAAGAGCCCAATAGTCAAAAAGAGGCCAACTAAAACACCTTTTGCAAACTGCAATTTTCATTTGAACCTCAACAAAAATTTGACAATCAAAAACTTAGACGCTGGACTGCATCTCGGCGAGAATCTTCCCGTTACGCGATCAAGCCCCGGTTAAATGACATAAAAATCTAACAAAAGCGGTACTCATGCCCCTTTTTCAACCACCTACAACCTCAGTCCAACAGCTTCGGCTCTGGGGAGAAAAAGTGGCGCGCACCATTGTACTGGACGGCATGAATTGCCGCCAGCAAATCGCCCACAAAAAAGGCGCTTTGTCTATCTAAAAAAGTGTTCTCAGCGGCCTGGCGCCATCAAAGAAAGCGTTTCAAGCAGCCCCTCGCGCTGCATACTCAAGCGGTATGCACCAGGTACTGTAGGATACCTCAATTGGAGCATGGAGCCTTCACTTGCCCACCCCCGGTCAATCGATCTTCCAGCGGCGTCATAGAGGTTCCATTCCAGCTTCTGCCAGGGAATTTCGGAAACCAAAGACCACCCCTCTTGACCGCTCATTACCGTCCAAGAGTCGGCGACTGAACCCCGCAGGTCAGACGCCACCTGATAGGTGAGCAGTTCCTGCGCTGTGCAGGAGGCCCGTTCTGCTTCCAGGGTGACCTCATGGGTCCCCTGCCCTACTACGGTCAATTCAAGCGGTGCATTCTCTGCAACCATCACATCTTGGTAGTACCAGCGGTAATCGTCGGCCTCTCCCTCAAACGTGGCGCTCAAGGTGGCTTCTGCATCGTCGTTGGCAATGACCACCTCATCCCAGCTCACCGTCATCACAGGTGCACTGACATCGATGGCATTGAATTCCACGAATTCCTGCAAGCAAGCGTGTTCCACATCGAGCACATAGGCTCCCGGTGCGAGTCCATTCACAGCGAATTCGCCGGATCCGGCACCTTGCAAGACAACGCCATCGTCATCCATCAGGGTCCAACCAAATACACCTCCTCCGTAAAGCTCGAATTCCACATCCACAGGAACCTCATTGCAAGGCGTCGCCGACCAATCCAGCCCAAGCAACTCAGGCTGCTCTCCTGGAGGCACGCTGACCTCGCGTTGGCTCTTGGGGCATGTCGTTCCCTCCACGCCCGTCACGACCACCGAATAATCACCCGGATGCACCGAGACGAACTCTGCCTCCTCCTGCACCCCGAGCAGCTGGTCGAGTACGACACCCTCAGGGCTGAGCAACGACATATTGGCAGTCACGCCCTCTCCGACATGCACCGCAATCTTGCCGTCCAGCGCCTCCGGGCAACTCGGCATCCGAGCCTCCGCCCGCGCAAAATCGTGCACCGTCAGCATGAACCGCGCACTGTCGGCCTCATGCTGAGGAAGAGTGAACGAAATCTCCTCCCCAACGGTCAAGGGCAGCACCTCTCCTGTCTCAGTATCCACAATGCTTCCGCACAGTCCATCCGGTGCCTTGACGATGCGCATGGTCGTTTCGAGGTTTTGTCTGGACACTACATGCAATGGCAACTCAATCTCTCGAGGCAATTGTTTCGAGATATAGCATTGATCCCCAATCAAAACGCCCATCCTTCCCACTTTCGCGCTTTCCGAAGGCAAATAGCTAGCGTCCTTTCCAGGGACGTAACTCAGTGCCCCTTCGTCATTGACACGGACCAACAAATGACTGGTCCCAAAAGCATTTTCAATCGCTACGAGCAGCTTATCCGATTCATCGTCACCACTTCTCACAAAAGCGCCTCCTACCAACTCATTATCAATGGCACTGGCCGGAATCTGCAGTGTTTCCGAAACGTGATTTGGATCCAAACGAATCCAAAAGCTGTTGCCCGGTTGTATGAACCGTGAACCTGTCACTTGCATGGAGTCCAAAGCCTCCACGCCATATGTCTGCAATCGCCATTGCTGGGTGTCAAAAACCATAAACTGATCTTCGAGGAAGGGGTTGGCTGCCATCACTTTGTTCCAGTCCAATTGACCTTGGAAAGGATTTTGGACGTAATTCCATCCTGAGAGCATGGCATTTCGCCAATCCGTCAACTCCGGGTTGATCACATCTGATCGGGTCAATGGGAACTCAAAGACATCCGAACTGACGTGGCTTCTGAGAGGTCCTTCCAACCTCATCGTCGGGTTTTGAAATCCTGCCAAAGCAATCCAAACACCTCCATGCTCGAACAAAGGCATATCAGTGGAATCGGGCGACAAAAATTCCGTGGTGGGCTCGTTCCAATACCTCAACGTAGTGAACGACCCCGGCCATTGAGTGCCAGGGAATCCTGCCAAATAATACCCTTCAATTCCCTCGAGGTCGGAAACCAACGCTCCCTCCACTGACGAGGAGAACAAGGTGAAGCCACTAAAGGTGACTCCAGACGTATCCGGACCAATAAAGCGCTCCACCCGTGCAGAAACCACTTCCTGCATTGAGTCACCCTTCAATACGGCTTCAACGGGAATGGCGTCCAGTTTTCCTGTACTTCCGGTGTCACTGCTGAACTCTAGAATGTGACCGGCCATATTCATGGTTCCCCGCTTCAAGGAAAGCCTGTCCTTGACGCCCAGAGTATCGACTTCCACCGTGACCTCCGTTTCCGTGTCACACAATTCCACAGTGAGGTGATCGAATTTGGGAGACTTGCCCCTTACCGATCGGTGGGCCTCACCAATCATATTGACCTTTCCTCGCATCGTCATCGCCACGTCCGTTGGGAAATCAATGTCGCCTTTCAACGCCAAGGTCTTGCCCGGAGGCACTTCAATGGGATGATCCGGATTCAAGGCAATGCCGCGCATCGTAGACACCGTTTCCGAGACGTTCAGATTGTCCCAAATGATTCCCCCGCTCAACTTGAGACGACCTGGGCCTTTGACCGCGTTGCCCGAAGCCGCATCAAAGGGATCCATCACCTCCAGCGTCACCGAATCCGGAATGAAAATGGAAGCGCCCTGGCGAAGGTCCAATCCCTTCACGCACAACAAACCACCTGAGACACCCACTTTGTCCAAAATGAGATTCACATCGGGCTCCACCCGCACCACATGGCTCGGATTGAGGCTGATTTCAACGGCTTGAACTTCGTCATTCATCCCCCCGGCTCCTTCTGTGTCCAACCAAATCCTGCCATTGTGCAGACCCGAGGTCATCGCACAACATGTGTCCCAAGCATACGTGCAACTGCCGTCGTCGAAAGCAGCGGTATTGTCATAGTCCACCGCCCTGCTGTCCGTGCACCCCTTGTACCAACCGAAAAGGGTGACGTCATCAAAGCGCCACTCGGAATCCACACCGTCGTTCGTCGCTTGTATTTCCAAGTGAACGGATTCAGGAGCATCCACTAAGTCAGAGAACGAAGAGCCCCATTCTGCAGCAAATGCATTGCCATCATAAGTATTCCCGGCAACAAGGCTATCTCCATTCCATACCCGCAGATGCATCGCATCCGAGGCTTGGGTACCCGCACCCTGCACGAGGGCTTGCAACGCCAATTTCCCGAACACGCCCTGCGCATCTGACATTGCAATCGAACGGCTCACCCAACCGAGCTGCGAGCCATTCAACTCCAAGCCGGAGAAATACGCATTGCTCCCGTCGTTATCTACCCCCCAATACGTTGGATTGGCTGCAACGAAATTTGCAGGCACATCCAGACTCCACTCTCCATTGTCGCCTACCGCATCCGTGTTTGTAGCCCCATCGTAACCATAGCCACTGTCAATGAGTCCATCCGTGAAGGGAACCATTTGATTTGTGAAGGCCGCGCCTTCCGCTCCAAAGTTTTCGTGCCAAATGGCCACACCTGGCATCGAGTCGCAGAGACAACCCGATCCCAATGGGTTGAGCTTCTTGAAATAAGCAAACCCGTCCACTGGAGCAGAGCAGTCACCCTGTTCTCCGGGATAATGGCACGGAGGTGCACCTCCGAAATTACAGGCCGCCCGATCCATGCACTCTAGTACCACTTCCGGCGCCACAACCGTCAAGCTGGTGGGCGCGGTGACCGTATCCCCCGCCCAGATGACAGAGACCGTGACCGTTTGGACACCTTGCTCCAGAACAGCTACATCAGAAAGGGTGCCGCATTCGTCCGTTCCAACACGGTACTGCAAACAACCATTGGGGTCCGTGACGTTCGGGAATGCCAGCCCCACATCCCCTGCCAAAGCATAGCCCCCGGTGTTGGCATCCAAAGTTCCTTCCGTCAATTCGCCGGGTTCAGGCAAAGTCAAAGTCGAATCACATGAACACCACTCACAAGAGCCATCATTATAATTTGCTTGGGGTTCATAATTACAGGCCGTAGAATCTGTGCACCCTGGAGGCCAATCGCATTCCCCATCGCCATCGGCGTCTTGCAGACAGTCCCCGCCGCAAATGCCCAATGCATCCCATTGGTTGCCCTCGCAATCGCAATCACCCTCCGGTATTTCAGTGCAACCACATGCATATACTGCACCCAGACCTCCGCACACACCACACTCGTCAATCAAAGTGCCGGAACAGTCACATTCCCCTGCAGGAATGCCATCTCCACCGCATAAACCACATTCGTCCAAGGACAAACAAGCCGAATTGGCTGGATCGTTGAAATTACATGCCCCCTCATCGGTGCAATTGTCCATGGCATCGCAAATACCGTCCCCATCCACGTCTGTACCAACACCTCCACAAATGCCACAAGCATCCAAATAGTCACAACCATAATTCAAATCCGCACAGCTGTTGAAGTTGCACGCCGTGGAATCCATGCAACCCAATACGGGCTGACATGAACCGTCATCTACTGTGGCAGCGGCATTGTAGTTCCCAGAGCAAGGGTTGGTGCAACCCTGGCAGGAATAGTCGCAGCCATCGTTCAAAGTCGCAGAAGAATCATAGTTGCAAGCCTCCACTTCCGTACAGCCCAAACAGCTCAAATATTCACAGGAGCCGTCGTCAACGTTGGCCTGAGCGTCATAATTGCAGGCAGGTGTCGCACCATCCGTACAACCATTCCAAATGCAGCATTCCTCTGATGTAGGGCACAAGTCCGCCTGTGGGTCATAATTGTCGGCAGAGGGGTTGGGACACCCGAAATACTGACAGGGCACATTGAATTCAAGACTGCCTTGAGCATCGTAATTGAAAGCCAAGGTATCCGTGCAGACATCGGTCGTGTCGCAGATTCCATCCGCATCCTCATCGAAGAAGTAGGGGGTTCCATCGGCATTGCACATCTCGCATTCGAGGGGGAACACACAAGAGTCGTCCACGGCCACGGTGTAGTTCGGCGTGTAGTTGCAGGCCGTCTCCTGAGAGCAGCCTTCCACATAGCACAGTCCATCCACCGTCCACTCCAGCCACATGTACTCGGCCGGTGAAGTATTGATGTCTCCGTTGTGTATGGCGATTTCCCAATTGCCGGCTCCTGTCAACGTCGCACCTGTCAAGTCGATTTCTGCAGCGTAGATGCCTGGCACACTGGAATTCCAATCTTCTGGCCAAATCTCACCTGCGTTGACACAATTATTGGCCGCCATATATGGACTCAAGTCCCCTTCTTCCGTATTCGCATTGCCACCGAAATACAGGCATGAACCGTTGGGGTCAATGAAGCTGATCAGCATGTCGGACGCTTGATTCCGCATGCTCCCCGTTGGTGAGAAATTGATGGTGATGCTGAATTCACCCAATCCACCGATGCCACTCGCCGGGACAATCCACGCATACTCATTACCCGCTCCAGCCAAGTCAACCTCCGAATCATATTGGGTAAATGAGCAACACCCTACCACCTCATCCTCCACGAGGTTGCACGTGCCGTCATCCACCAGGGCCAACTCGTCATAATTGCAAGCCTCCACGTTCGTGCATCCGGAGCAAGTCTCATTCCCTCCTCCACAAACACCGCATACATCGAGTGCCAAACAGGACCCGTCATCAAAAGCGGCTGAAGGGTTGTAATTGCACGCTCCCTCATCCGTACATCCAGTGATCACACCTCCAGGACATATGCCTTCAAAGGTCAATTCCAAATCATAGGTTACAGCGGTGCTGCCGGACAATCCGTTCCACAATTGCGCTGTCCAATCCCCATCACCAAAGAAAACGGCAGAAGACAAATCAAGGGCCGCCACATAATGACCGGAGTATCCCACGTCCCAACTCAGCGGCCAAATGCTTCCATCCTGCAGGGAGGTGCACCCAGACTCCACTCCAAAGCCTCCGATTTGGATGCATTCTCCACTCGGAGAAGTCAGCACCAACATCAGGTCAGCGGCCCATGCGGCCGCAATGGTATCCCAGGAGGTAGCCAGATCGAGCTGCGCCTGCAGGTAACCCAGGGAACCTGATCCCGCGAACGTCACCGGCGTGCCTGCACCTCCTCCCACCAGCGTCTCTGACAGCGTCACCACCGATTCGCATGAACAATCTCCCGTTACGGAGTAAGTACAGGCCCCGTCATCCACAATCGCCTCAGCATCGTAGTTGCACGCAGCCTCATCCATGCATCCCATACCCCCTTGACAAGCATCGGGAACCACAATGTCCACCTCGTAGAGCATCTCGGCATTTCCAATGGTATTTCCATGACGCAGGCGCACTTTCCACATACCTGTTCCCGTCAGTCCTCCGGCAGAAATGTCCAAGGTCAAGTTCCATGGAGGTGAATTCGGATTGGTCAATTCCGCCCCTTGGTTCCAGCTGGACGGCCAGAGCCCCAACCCCGTGTAACCCGCTTCGAAAGTGAATTGGTCGTACCCTCCCCACTCAACGCCATTGCCATTGGGGTCCTCGATGCCCACCAGCAAATCAGAAGCCCAGTTGTTGTTGGAAGTACCTCCCGTAGCCACGAGGTTAAAATTGATCTCCCCGACGATGCCGGAAGCAGAGGACTCGAATGTGAAAATCTGCTCCACCTCCTCCGGCAGCGGACCGGCCACCATGGACCAAGTCACTCCATTTCCACCGCAAACCCCACAGGCATCTTCAGCGCCAATGCAAGGGTCCACATCGTCACAGATGCCATCCCCGTCTGCATCCTCCGTGCACGACCCACCGCAAACTCCAGCTGCATCCGGAAGGCCTCCTTCGCAGTCACATTCACCTTCAGGAATATCGGAACATCCGCAATCGTAAATCGCCCCTAGGCCGCCACACACGCCACATGAGTCCAGCGTAAATCCGCAAGACCCGTCATCGAAAGTCGCAAAAGCATTGAAGTTGCAGGCCGTCGGATCCAGACATCCTCCCAGCGAGTCCGCACTGAACTCGATCGTGATGTCATCCAATTGGACGGAACGCTTTTTGGTGTCCGCCAGCCATCTGAACTGCACATCACCCGGCACCACGGAAAGCGATACCGAGTCAAACAAATCCGTTGCAGAAACTGTAGCGTCTGTCAGCGTATACAATGCTGCCCAACCACCCCCATTCTGGCGATACTGCAACTGGGCTGTCAAAGACTCGTTCCCATTTCCAGTGCTTGCCACCGTCAGGATCTGGTCGAAAGAGACAGTACCCGCGTAATCCACCACTAGGGGGGTCATGGTCCAAACCCACACCACTCCGTTGGTGTGTCCTGATTCGAGCAAGCTGTTGCTCACAGTCCAATCCCCAGAGGCTGCATTTCCAATGTCATCCACCCCGTCGTCGAAGTTTTCAAACACGGTAAAAGTCAATTGAGCCTGAACCCCCAGTGTTGTGAACAGAACTAATGACAAGGCGACGCTCCGAAAAACAGAGGTACGTGCAGCAGTAGAAAGCAAGCAGGGCAAGTGCATCTTGAGCAAATGAAATCGGTCTAATCAAACCTATGCCCAAAGGCCACATTATCAAGACCTTTTGGAGGGGGCAAAACACCCTTTGTGCCTACACATTACATGCTTATCGGTTATAATGTGTAATACCCTCAGTTGTAAATCGACAAATAGCCATTGAAAACCTACTCTCCCGCAAACTGCATCACAAAGAGACGGGCATACAGGCCTTTACGAGATAACAGCTCATCGTGCCCACCCGCTTCTGCAATGACTCCGCCTTCCAGCACCATAATGCGATCCGCATCCCTTATTGTAGATAGGCGATGCGCCACAATCAAGCTGGTTCTTCCTTTCGTCAAACGCTCCGTGGCGGACTGTATCAACTGCTCACTCTCTGGATCAATGGAACTCGTTGCCTCGTCCAACACCAAAACACCTGGCTGTTGAGCATAAGCCCGAACAAATGCAATCAGCTGTCTTTGTCCCGTGGACAGCATTACCCCCCGCTCCTTCACATCATACTTAAGTCCCCCAGGCAGTTGTTTCACCAGAGAATCCACCCCTACTGCCTCTACCGCACTCCAGACCTCCTCCTCACCCAACGACGGATCAAAGAGGGTGATGTTGTCCAGAAGAGAGCCCGTAAACAAGAAAACGTCTTGCAGCACAACCCCGATCGATTGACGCAATAACGGGACGGGAATAGCCCTGATGTCGTGACCGTCAACCGTGATTTGCCCCTTCTGAAACTCATAAAAGCGACACAAAATATTGATGATGCTGCTTTTCCCGGCTCCCGTAGCACCCACAAAAGCAACCCTCTCCCCCGCCTTCACCTCGAAACTCACCCCCTTCAAAACCCAATCTTCTCCTTGGTACGCAAACCAAACGTCCTCAAACACAATGTGGCCATCAAGGCACTCAATATCAGAAACATGAGCAACCAAAGATGAAGCCATACTTTCATCTTTATCCAGCAAATTGAAGACCCGACTGGCATTTACTATGCCCATTTGCAACACGTTGAACCTGTCCGCCAGTTGACGGATGGGGCGATACAACATGAACACATACAAGATGAACTGAAGGACCAGCCCTAAAGTCATTTCCCCCGTTGCAACTCCATCCACTCCGAACCACAACAAGAGCGCAACACTTGTTGCAGAGAGCATCTCAACGATGGGAAAGAAGATGGAAAACGCCCAAATGGAGCGGATGTTGGCCGCTCGATGCGCAGCATTGTGCACCGCAAACTTCTCGCGCTCGGCATCCTCCCTACCAAAAGCCTGGGTGATGCCCATTCCCGTCACGTGCTCTTGGACAAACACGTTGATTCGGGCCACTTCATTTCGCACCGCAACGAACGCCTTTTTGATGGCCTTTTGGAATACCCGAGTGGCCAGCAAGAGGACGGGAATCGGGGTTAAGACCACCGCCGTCAATTGAGGGTCCACCCAAAGCATGGCACCGATGATCACGGCCAATTTGAGCAAATCCCCTACCGCATTCAAAAGCCCATTGGAGAACACATCTGCTATGCCATCCACATCACCAATGTGACGAGTAACAAGCTGACCAACAGGGGTTTGGTCGAAGTACTTCAAGCGAAACTTCAACACGTGAGCAAACAATTCCGAGCGCAAGTCCAGGGTCACACTCTGCGCCACCCAATTGGCCCAATAGGTCTGCCAGAATTGAAGCAGGGCCTCCACGAGAATCAAGCCAACCACCCAAAGGAAAATGACCAGTAATCCACGGTGGTCACCCACGGCAATGTGGTCATCCAGCGCGACTCGAATCAAGTAAGGACGAACCCAGCTAAGTCCCGAGAGCATCAGAACCAAGCCTCCTGTCTGAATGAAGCGACGGCGATAGGGTGTCACACGGTCCAGAATGCGCCGCATGACCCGCGCATCGAATATCCTACCTGTGTTCTCTGAAGCGCTCATCAATCAAGGAAAGGAAAATCCACCCTGGAAAGGTAGAGTCCACATGCCGGTGCCGAAGCCCCTGCCTCGCCCCTATCTGCTGCCGCCACTACGGCCTGTAAATGGGCGACAGGCATCCTTCCCCTTCCCACCTCCAACGTGGTCCCCACGATGGCCCGAACCATGTTTCGGAGAAAGCGATCGGCCACAATGTCGAAACGGTAGTTGTACGGAGCGGTTTGGCTCCACTCGGCATGCCTGACGTCGCAGAGTGTCGTTTTCTGACCTCCACCCGCCTTGCAGAACGAAGCAAAATCACCTTTGAACACCAGGCTTTGGGCCGCTTCATTCATGGCACTCAAATCCAAGTCGTGATAGACGCGCGCGCTCCTTCCCTCCAAAAATGGGTCTTTCCTGGAATGAACGTAGTACGTGTAAGCCCTTTCCCGCGCATCAAATCGGGCATGTGACCTGTCATCCACTTCGAATATCCTACGCACTCCGATGTCGGCAGGAAGCATTCCATTCAGCTTCCAAACGGCCTGATCCCAGTCCGCGAATCGGTCCCCGAACTCCCCAAACCAATCAAAATGAGCAAAGAAAGAGGAGGCGTGAACGCCGGTATCCGTTCGCCCACAGCCCACCACAACCGTGGTGCACCCCAACAAGTCAGACAATTTCTCCTCCAAAACCTGCTGCACGGAAATGGAAGCAGGCTGGCGTTGCCAGCCGTGGTACTCCGTTCCGTCATACGAGAGGTCCAGAAAACAGCGCACCTGAGGAAATCAGGCCCTCAGGCCCAGTTGACAATACCCTCGTGCTGGTATTCTCCCGCAGCCAGTTTGTCCTGAATCTTTTTGAAGGTGGCGATGGTGTACTCCACATCTTCCAGAGTGTGGACTGCAGTAGGTATGAGGCGCAGCATGATGACATCCTTGGGCACCACCGGATACACCACTATGGAGCAGAAAATCCCATGATTCTCTCGCAAATCAAGCGTCAGGTTGGTCGCCTCTCCCAATCCGCCTTGCAAGAATACCGGTGTCACACAGCTGTTGGTATTGCCGATGTTGAAACCGGCTTCGCGCAACCCGCTTTGCAGGGCCGATGCTACCGTCCACAGCCTTTCTTTGTGCTCCGGCTGTGTCGTCATCATCTCCAAGCGCTTCAGCGCCCCGATCACAATCGGCATGGGCAACGACTTCGCAAAGGTCTGCGAGCGCATGTTGTAACGCAGGAAATCCACTACGTCCTTCTGACCTGAAACGAAAGCTCCCACCGTTGCCATGGCCTTCGCGAAGGTTCCGAAATACACGTCGATTTCTTCGTGACACCCCTGCTCGTCTCCAGCTCCTCGGCCATTCTCTCCTACGGTTCCGAATCCGTGGGCATCATCCACGAAAAGACGGAAGCCGTACTCCTTTTTGTAGCTGACAATCTCTTTGAGCTTGCCTTGGTCTCCGGCCATGCCGAAGACCCCCTCGGTGACCACGAGTATGCCTCCTCCCGTCTGCTCCGTCAACACCCGAGCGCGCATGAGCTGCTTTTCAAAGCTCTCCATGTCGTTGTGGTTGAACACGAAGCGCTTTCCTTGGTGAAGACGCACCCCATCAATCATACAAGCGTGACTCTCACTGTCGTAAACGATCACATCGTGACGGTTGACGAGAGCTTCAATGGCGCTTTGGCAACCTTGGTAGCCATAGTTGAGCAGGAAGGCATCTTCCATCTGCATGAATTCGGCCAGGCGCTCCTCCAACAATTCATGCTGGCTGGTCTGTCCGCTCATGATCCGAGCGCCCATCGGGTATCCCATTCCCCATTCGGCAGCAGCCTCTGCATCCACCTTTCTCACTTCGGGGTGGTTGGCGAGTCCCAGATAGTTGTTGATGCTCCAGACGAGGACTTCCTTTCCCCTGAACATCATACGGTTGGAGATATCCCCTTCCAGCTTTGGGAAGGTGAAATAGCCGTGGGTGTTTTTGGCGTGCTGACCCAAAGGGCCACGGTCTTTGCGAATGCGATCGAAAATGTCCAAAACGTTGGGTTTTGTTGAATAAATCGAAGCGGCGAAGGTACTGAAGCTGAATGTGAACCCGGCACATTGTGCAACAAGTGTTGGCATATCACCCCCACAGACCTTCCAAGAGGTTGGGTTGTGACGTCTATTTTCGCCGGCATGTCGCCCCGCGCCACCTTCGTTTTGTCTGCCCTGCTCACCTTGATATTGGTCATTCCGGGTTGCGGTGACTACCAGAAAATCCTGAAAAGCACGGATCCGGAACTCAAATGGACCAAGGCGCAGGAGTATTTCGCTGACCAGCGCTGCATGCAGTCTCTGCCCCTCCTGCAGGAATTGATTGGCCTATTTCGGGGCACGGAGCGCATGGAAGATGTGTACTTCATGTATGCCGAAGCTCAACTCTGCGTGGAAGATTGGTATATGGGCAGGTATTCCATGCGCAACTACGCCAAGACCTTTCCCAATTCTGGCAGAGCAGAAGAAGCAGAATTCCAAGCAGCCCTTTGCAGTTATCGCTTGTCTCCGGGTCCGGAATTGGATCAAAGTGAAACCGGAGCGGCCATGGATGAACTCCAACTTTTCTTGGACCGTTATCCTTCCACAATATTGAAGGACAGTTGCAACCTCATGATTTCGAGGTTACGCGGCAAATTGGAAACGAAGGCTTGGAAAAGCGCCGAACTCTACTTTACCACCGGTAAATACCAGAGCGCATCCAAAGCTTTGCAGCATTTCATGGACGATTGGCCCGCATCCCGCTACGCCGAGGAAGCGCAGTTTCTGGTCCTGAAAAGCCAGTTCCTTTATGCTGAGCAGAGTACACTCCGAAGACAAGCGGAGCGCTATGCGGATGCCATTGAATCCTACTTTACCTTTGCGGCCCGCTTTCCCGAAAGCCTCCTCCTTCAGGAGGCCGAACAATTCCACCGAAGAAGCCGGACGGGATTGGACCGGGCCAGCAAGGAAGCACAATAGTCGACCCGCAACATGAGCGCCAACAAAACCCAACAGGCTGCCCGGAACACCGTTACCCGGGATACCCACGCCATCGATCAGCAGGTCAATGGCAATCTGTTTGAAGCCATTGTCGTCCTGTCCAAGCGCAGCACGCAGCTCGGGCAGGAGATCAAGGAGGAGCTCAATTCCAAATTGGAGGAATTCATTACGGTCTCCGACAGCCTTGAAGAGGTGTTCGAGAACCGGGAGCAGATCGAAATTTCCAAGCACTATGAGCGCCAGCCCAAGCCGCACAGCGTTGCGATGAAGGAATTGGAGGAAGGCAAAGTGTACTTCCGCATGCCCACCGAGGAAGAGCTCGCCGCCGAAGCCGCGCGTCAGGAGGAAATCCGTCGCGAGCGTGAAGAGCGCCGCAACCGCCGCTTCCAACGCGACAACTGATTCCCGACATGGGACCCCTCTCGGGCCGCCGGATCGTCCTGGGCGTCACCGGGAGCATTGCCGCCTACAAATCCGCCCTGCTGGTTCGCGAACTGATAAAAGCAGGCGCAGAAGTGCGCGTTGTCATGACACCGGGTGCGCGGGAATTCATCACGCCGCTCACCTTGGGCACGTTGAGCAAATATCCGGTCCACAGCGAACTGACCGATGACCGCGACGCTGGAACGTGGACTGATCACGTGGAAATGGGGCTTTGGGGGGACGTCATTCTCGTGGCCCCCGCTACAGCCCACACCCTTTCTGGAATGGTCGAAGGCAGAGGCGACAGCCTCCTCCTTACCGTGTTGCTCAGCGCAAAATGCCCCGTCGTAGTGGCTCCCGCAATGGACCGTGACATGTTCACGCATGCTGCAACTCAGGACAACTTGCAGGTTTTAGCCAGCCGAGGGGTAACGATCATCGAACCCGACTCGGGAGAGCTCGCCAGCGGCCTTCAAGGAAAAGGACGAATGGCGGAGCCCGAAAGGATTCGCGAAGAATTGACCACCTGGTTTCAATCGCAGTCTCCCCTCATGGGTTTCCATGCATTGATCACCTCAGGTCCAACGTATGAACCGGTGGATGCTGTGCGTTTTCTGGGCAACCGCTCTTCAGGTCGTCAAGGGGCCGCCATAGCCATGGAGCTGGCCCGACGTGGAATGACGGTGGACTTCATCAGCGGCCCCTCATCCATTTCCACACACCATCCGGGCATTCGGCGCGTCAATGTGGAGACCGCACTGGAAATGCAAGAAGCGGCAGAAGCCGCATTGCAACGCACCCCACCCCACCTCATCATCGGAGCTGCTGCAGTCGCCGATGTGCGTCCCGCTTCGCCCGCAACGGGTAAAACCCCCAAAGGGGAACTGCCCAATTCCCTTTCACTGGTGGCCAATCCTGACATCTTGGCTGGATTGAACCGCATGGCCCCCAAAGGTTGTTTCAGAATCGGATTCGCCCTCGCCCATGGAGACGGAACTGAAGCGGCACTGAAGAAGCTGGAATCCAAATCTTGCGATATGGTGGTCCTCAATTCCATCACAGACAAAGGCGCGGGCTTCGAGCACACGACAAACCGTGTGGACTTCGTTTATGGTCCGGAGAAGATGGATAGCTTTGATTTGAAGACAAAGGAGGCCGTAGCCGAAGATTTGGCGAACGTGGTCCAAAAGCAACTCACCGATCGCCATCACCGTCTTGCGTCCCACCCTGACTGACTTTCGAAAATGAACCACATAACACTGAAAAACAGAGGAATGAGAAAAATGACCCTCGCTTTGATTGTGGGCACCTTGAGCTGGGGGTTCTCCCTCCATGCACAAGAACTCGATTGTCAGGTCAGCGTGATCGCCCCCACGGTAAACAACATGGAGGCCTCAGTTTTTGAGCAACTGGAAACCGCAATTACGGAATTCATGAGTGGGCGTCGATGGACCGCCGACGAATTCACGTTGGAAGAGCGGATCACCTGCACCATTCAAATCACCATCAACAAGGCCAACTCACAAACCAACTTCGAAGGCACCATTCAAGTGCAGAGCAGTCGCCCGACCTACAACAGTGACTACAACGCCCCTGTACTGATGGTGAATGACAACGATTTCGATTTTACTTATGCCCCGGGGACGCTCCTCCAATACAGCCAAGATCAGTTCCGGGACAATCTGACGAGTGTCCTGGCTTTCTATGCCTACCTCATTCTGGCGATGGACTATGATACCTTCTCCCTGGAAGGAGGAACCAATCTGTATACCCAAGCCCAGACCGTGGTCACCAATGCCCAGGGTTTGTCTTCTCCTCCTGCAGGGTGGAGCGCCTCTGACGGCAAGCAATCCCGCTATGCGCTGATCGATAACATTCTCTCGCAAACCTTTCGCCCGTTGCGCAAGTGCTACTACGAGTACCACAGATTGGGCCTGGACCTGGCCTTTGATGATCCCGCCGCCGCGAGGCTCACCATGTCAGACGCCTTGATCGCCCTGCGCAACGTGCACCGCATTCGTCCAGCGAACTACAACCTGCAGACGTTTTTCCAAGCGAAAAAGGACGAAATCGTGAAGATGTTCGGCCCGGCTGCAGAAGGCGAAAGGGCGCGACTTCTTCCCGTTCTCAAGCTCATAGATCCGGGCAACATTCCCGTCTACGATCAAGGGTTGGGCTGATGTTACGGCGGCTTTCCATCCGCAATTATGCCCTGATCGAATCCATCGATTGGGATTGTAGCCAAGGTTGGACCGTTCTAACCGGCGAAACCGGCAGCGGAAAGTCCATTCTTTTGGGCGCCTTGGGGCTTGTTTTGGGAGACCGGGCAGAGGGAGCGGGTCCCTTCCAACAGGAGAAGTGCATCGTAGAGGCAGAATTTGCACCGAGCCCTGCCGCCCGCGCCCTGCTCGGCGAATGGGACGATGGTGGAGATTGCATCATCCGAAGGAGCATCGCTCCCGGAGGGCGCTCTCGCGCCTACGTCAACGACGAACCGGTCAAACTCCACACGCTCAAGGCACTCGCACCTTTGCTGGTAGACCTTCACGGGCAACAGGACGGACAGAGACTTCACGCTTCAGAGGGCCTGCTTCATGCCATTGACAGTCACTTCGGGAAAGCGAGCGCACTCGCCGTGGAATGGCGCGAACGCTATGGACTTTGGAAAAATGCAAGGTCCGCGTGGGAATCCTTGAATTCCCACGACGGCATGCCCGACGCGGATGCCGATTACCTCCGCTTCCAACTCGAGGAACTGGAGGCGCTGGATTTCAGCGACCCCAACTTGCGTAACCTGGACAACCGGCTCGAACAGCTCGCCCATGCGCAAGACGTCTATCAAGCTTTGGCGTCAGTATCCCGGATTCTCAGCGGCGATGGTCCTTGCGTCCTCTCTCAACTTCGCACGTTAGAACAATCACTGGAAAAGGTAGTCGGGTTCAACTCGGATGCAGCGCAATTGCTGGAGCGTGTTCGTTCCTGCAGGATCGAGCTTGACGATGTCGTTTCAGAGTCTGAATCCGCCACTGACTCCGTGGATTTGAACCCTGAAGCCCTGGCCGCTGCCGAAGCCGACCGCAACCGAATCAATCGATTGCTGGATAAGCATCGCGCGGCAAACCTCGAGGCCCTGGCCGAGCGCGAAGAAGCCATGCGCCACCAGCTCGAAGAGGCAAAAGGTCGCTCCGCGCGCCTGGAACAACTTCAAGCAGAGGTAGACTTGCATGCCACCGAACTGGAACGCATTGGCGAACTGCTGCAAGCAGCACGTCAGCACAGCGCTGAAGTTTTGGCCCATTCCATCCTGCGGCATCTCCAACATTTGAAACTCCCCTCAGCCCAACTCGCGTTTGATTGGACCGCCACTGAACTTCCTGAGCCTGCTGGACCCGCGCGTGTATCCTTGTCGTTCAGTGCCAATCCTGGACGACCTCTACAACCCCTGATCAAAGTGGCATCAGGGGGAGAGCGAAGCCGGGTGATGCTCGCATTGAAAGCCGCATTGACCGAACACCTCGAGGTCCCTACCCTCATTCTGGACGAAATCGATGCCGGTGTCAGTGGCGACGTAGCCGCCCGTATGGGCGACCTCATCGCCACCATCGCCAAGGGAGCACAAGTGATCACCATCAGCCACCTGCCTCAGGTTGCGGGCAAGGCCGATCACCATTTCAAAGTGTTCAAGGAAGAACGCGATGGGCGCGCCCACACGGGAATGACCCCGTTGGACGAGGCAGGCAGGATCGAGGAGCTAGCAGCCATGCTGAGCGGGGAGAACATCGGCGAAGCCGCCCGGGCTCAAGCGCGGAGCCTGATGGCCTGACCGCTCCTGCGCTGCAGAATATCTTCAGAATTTCATATCCAAACCCAAGGAGGGCAAGAAGGGCAACTGGTCTACCCTCTCTCCTGTCACGCGATTGATGTAGAAAATGTTGGCCCGCGAGTAGACATTGGTAATGGAAGCGTTCCCATCCAATTCAATGCGCTCACCCAATTTCCAGGTGCGACGCACACTCAAATCGAGGCGGTGGTACACTGGGAGTCGTCCCGCATTCAAATCAGCATAGACGATTCCCAATTCCAACGGGTTGCCATTGACATAGTTGTCATCTATGCCTTCGGAAATGCCCACAGGTTGATAATACCCTTGTGTTTGCGTGAAAGGCAAACCGGACCCCAGGTTCCACCGGGCGGAAACCTCGGTCTTGGATTTGACTCCGACCTTTCGTGAGGCGAGCAAATTGACGTTGTGCCGGCGGTCGAAAACAGGATCATACCAGCGGAATCCATCCCATCGGTCCACATTGCCCAGCGAATACACCACCCACAGGTAATTCAGCTTGTCCTCGTATTTCACGACGAGGTCCACGCCTTCCGCCCTTCCCGTCTCCACAATGAAGTCCTTCCGCTGGCTTTCTGGCACGGAGGCGAACTCATAGGTGTCCGGAAACAACTTGTTCCGGTTCGAATTTGTGAGCTGGGTAAACCACTTCGTGTATGCCTCTACGTTCACATTGATGCGCTCAGTGAGGTCAAACTCGAATCCACCTACGGCATGGGCTGCAGTCTGCAAGCTGTGCGTCACCTCCTGGATTTCGCCGTCTGGGCCGATGAGTTCGTCCTGAAGGTTGGAAGGACCTGAAAGGAATCCGTAAAAGAGATTCACCACATCGCGGTCCGAGTTGGCTGAGATGAGATTCTGACTGTACAATCCGCCTGCCGCTTTCAAGCGAAGCCGATCAGAGGCCTTGAACTTGATGCCCAACCTGGGCTCTGGGCTGAATTTGGCCAAAGAGCTGTAGTACTGAATGCGCAAGGAGGGATTGATAATCCAAGGGCCACGTTGACGCTTGTAATCAAAGTAACCTGCAAGCTCCGTGGTGTTTTCTGTCTGTTCTACGGTGACCCCCAGCGCGTTGAATGTCTTGAAATCCGTTCGCAATCCTACCGCCTGAATCCCGTAACGCGCCTCGTCGTCGCCGAGCACATACTTGAAGTTCAAGCCGAAATTGAAGCCATTGACTTGGCTGTATCTGTCGGCCACTCCTTCTTCTTCCAAATCAATGCGGTATCTCGAACTGGCAAAATTGCCCTTGATCAGAACTGCACTTCCCGTGGGAACCACAATGAACTGACCACCCCCCCCGACGTTCGACCAGTCGAGGTTGCTCAGGGCCTGATAGCTGACATCGTCATTGAAAGAGAAGCCAAAGAGACTCAATCGAGAACCCGCTCCCCCTGCAAACGTCAGCTTGCCATACAAGTCGGTGAAGTTGAAAGGCAATCCATCCTCATCGATGTAACTGTACAGCAACTTGGAACTCTGCTCTAGGTAGCTCCGCTTCCCCGACAGCAAAAAAGACGTCCCCCCACCGCGCTGGTTGCGCTTTCCCAAGGGCCCTTCAATCAGCAGTTTACTTCCAAATGGACTGGCCCCTATGCGACCACTCAAGCCGGCCAAACTGCCATCCCGGGTAGAGACGTCCATGATGGAACTGATCCGACCACCGTAACGACCGCTGAACCCCCCCGTGTAGATGTCGGCATTGGAAATGATGTCTGTATCGAAAACACTGAACAGGCCTATGCTGTGGAAAGCGTTGTAGATGATCATGCCATCCAGCAACACCTTGTTCTGGACGGGAGAACCACCGCGGATGTAAAGCTGTCCACCCTGGTCTCCGGTTGAAACGAAACCGGGTAGCGTTTGGAGAACCTGGACGAGGTCCGGCGTGCCACCCAGACTCGGAATGCGCTTGATATCCGCAGGCTGAATGGACTCTACCGACATGCGAACTGTGTTGAGCTGTTCTCCCCTCTCCGTGGAAATCACAGCGCTTTCCAGTTCAATGAGGCCGGGCTCCAAACTGACATTGCGGGTCAACACCCGGTCATCCAAAACCTCCACCTCCGTGCGAAACGGCTTGTACTCGACACTCGACACCACCAGCGTGTAGGTGCCCGGAGGAACCTTGGACAAACTGTAATACCCTTGAATGTCTGTGGATACGCCATAGGTTGTGCCTTCCAGCACAACTGCAGCAAAGAGAACGGGACTTCCATCCTCCTGAGCACGGACGAACCCCTTCAAGGTTCCCTGCGCCAAACCGGTTGTCGCCTGAAGACAAGCCACCGCGCACAAAAAACCCACTGCCCACGCCGATGGAAATCGGCGGAAACCACATCCTTGCATGACCGCAAGTTAGCACGGAGTCTCTCTTTACGCGCCCGCCCTGGACATCTTGCGTATTCGCGATTCCAAGGCTTCACTGGTCAAGCTGGACCGCAGACGGTCGACCAGAATCGGAAAAGACAAGGGCGTGGGCCCATCAGGGTGGGTAATCACCCACTTGCCAGCGTGGAGGCGGTCCAACACGGCCCTGAGCCGATCCCATTCAATCAAATGATGCGTCATCTCATCGAATGCCTGACGATACAAGAGGTTGACGGGATCGTGATCGGCCAGAACATCAAAAAGCAAGGAGCTCGAGCCCTGCAAGTGACGATCGGGCACGGGCTGTCCGGGAAAACCCCGAAATACCAGCCCTGCGATAACGGCGATGTCACGAAACTGTCGCCGCGCCAATTCCGCTCCATTCACGGTCGCTTCCAGATCGTCCATCAGATGATCAGCACTGAACAAATCACTGTCAAAGGCCTCCTCGATGGGAATGGGCTGGTCGCTGAGCAATTCAAATCCGTAATCGTTGTATGCCATGGAGAACGTCATGGGCTGGAGCAGGCTCATGCGATAGGCCATCAATGACGCCACACCCTCGTGCACCAGGCGCCCTTCCATGGGATAAACGAAAAGATGGTGCCCTTCCCGGGTTTCCATGACCTCCATCAAGACCTCACCTGAAACAGGGAGGTGACTTCGCTCTGCCTGCAACTCCAACAGGGGGGATATGCGCTCGAGCTCGGGAGCCACGGAGCGACCGTGTGCGTGGTCATCCAACGTTCTGCGCAAGGTCCGGCTGAGCATGGAAGTCCAAGGCAACCTTCCGCCTTGCCAAGTAGGAACCCTGCCTTTGGGCGATTTCGACGGCTTCACGGTGGCAACGAACCCCTTCACCCGGATCAACTCCAGACAGCGTCCACTGAACCAGAAGACATCACCGGGAGACATGCCTCCGACAAAATATTCCTCCACATGTCCAACGAGACCACCGCCCCTCCACTTGACCGCAATCATCGTATCTCCTACGATGGTTCCTATGGACATTCGGTGTCGACGGGCGGCTCTTCGGTCTACGATGCGAAATACCCCGTCCTCTTCCCGCTGTACCCTTCGAAACTCATCATAAGCGGCAAAGGCCCGGCCCCCTGTGGTCACCATGGAAATGACATCGGACCATTCGGCGGAATCCATCGTTGAATAGGCATGGGTAGTGCCCATGAGCTTCTCCAGTTCAGCCTTGCGGAATCCATCGCCTACGGCCAGGGTACAGAGGAACTGAATCAAAACATCGAAGCAGCGAACCATAGGGCGCCTCGATTCGATTTCACCGTGTTCAATGGCCGAACGCAACGCCGCCGCCTCCAACAGTTCCAACCCGAATGTTGGGAGGAAGTGAATCCGGCTCTCCGCTCCGGGCTGGTGACCGCTTCGCCCCGCCCTTTGCACGAATCGCGCCACCCCCTTTGGACCTCCAATTTGCACGATGGCTTCCACCGGCCGAAAATCGACGCCCAAGTCCAACGAACTCGTGCAGACTACGGCCTTCAGGTTGCCCTCATACAAGGCATCCTCCACCCAGAATCTCAACTCCTTGCTGATGCTTCCGTGATGCAAGGCAATGGCCCCTGCCAAATCGGGATGGGCATCCAGAATCTTCTGATACCAGATTTCACTTTGGGCGCGGGTATTTGTGAAGATCAGGGTGCTCTCATGCCTGCGGATGATCTCCACCACTTGATCCATCAGCTGCACGCCGAGATGGCCGGCCCATGGGAGCTTGTCGAACTTGGGCGGCATGATGCTCTCCACCTTGAGGCGCTTCTGCAAATCGGACCGGATGATCCTTCCCCGGGGGGCACGGTCGAGACCGAGCAAAACCTCCATGGCCTCCTCCAAATTCCCAATGGTGGCTGAAATCCCCCAAACGCGCATTCGGGGGGCCCATGATTTCAGAACAGCGGAAGCCAACTCCAATTGCACACCTCGCTTGGTCCCGAGAAGGTCATGCCACTCATCGACCACGAGGGCTTCGAGATTGCGAAAACGCTTCTCCCCCCCCTTCTTCGCGAGCATGACATGCAAGCTTTCCGGCGTGGTGATCAAAATTTCCGGCAGTCTGCGGTCCTGTCTCTGTTTTTCGGAAGCAGGGGTATCCCCGGTGCGCACGCCACAGGTCCAGCCTTTGTCTGCATAGGTCACAATGCGCTCTGCAGAGCCCAAAATCTCTTTCGCCAATGCTCGAATGGGCGTGATCCATAGGACCCGCAAGCCTCCAGCTTCGCCTCCCCCCAAGACCGCTGGAGCCAGCACGCTGTATGTTTTTCCGCTTCCCGTCGGTGCATTGACAAGCGCATCACCTCCCCGATCGAAATACCGCCATGCCTCTGATTGAAACGGGAAGGGGGACCAGCCCATGCTCTCAAAAAAGCCCCTCGCCCTGCCCATGGCAGAGCTTTCCGCTCCCGAATCAGCATTCATCATTGGAAAAATTGGCGGCTCATTGCCTTTGCAATAAACAGGGAATGTCCCACGTGTTCATACCTTCGGGTCATGAGTGGAATTCAAAGCAAACTCGGAATATTGTTGGCGCTGACGGGCATGGTTTTCCTCACCGGAAACCTGCAAGGACAAGACCCGAAATACGACGCCATGCTCGAGGATTTGGTGGATGGCAAATATGAGAGGGTCCTTTTCCGCGCCATCAAGTTCACGGAGCAGGAAAAGACGAAGAAACATCCGGAACCCTATGCATATATGGCCCAGGCCTATCTCAAAATCCACCAGAGTGACGACCCGGCCTTGAAAGAGGACTATCCCAAAGCCTTGAAAGAGAGTCTGAAGTACTGCACCAAGTTCATTAAGAAGGACAAGGAATCCGAGTATGTTCCAAGCCTGTTGGATTTCATCGAGGATTTGAGGTCAGAGACGATTTCCGCAGCAGACACCGAAATGGATGCGGAAAAGTATACCCGTGCAAAAAGCCTCTACGCCTATTTGTCCAAACTCGATGGGTCAGACCCCTCAGCATACCTCCTACTGGGATTAGCGAATTACTATGCGCGCTCTACAAGGGATGCAGAAGAAAACTGGGACATCGCCACCCAACTTATGGGCAGTATGACGGGGCGTATACCGGTTGCGGAGCAAACCGAAGTTTACCGCGATGAACCCTTGACGGAGTCCATGCAATCCCTTCTCAAGATGGGTTTGATTCGAGCGGCCGAACAGCTCGATGCAGATGGCCAGCGTGCGCGAGCCGTCGAGTTGATGGAATCGGGCCTGCCCATTTTTGAAGGTGACCGCAACTACATGGTCACCTATGGCCAAATCGTGGGATGATCTCCATTGACCCGCTCGACGAAAAAGGCAACAAACAACACCCCCTCCTGGACGCCACAGGAAAATTGCCTCTGGACGTCTTGCATCTGGAAGACAACGAACTGGATGCGCTCATTTTTCTAAAAGCCTCCGAGCGGTGCTCGCGAGCACTGAACGTAACCAGAGTGGACACTTTGGCCGATTTCAATAGGCAACTAGAAAAACCGTTCCCCAATCTCATCTGCGCCGACCACGTACTTCCCGATGGTTTGGCTTCTGAAGCCATTGCCAGGGTGAAGCAGATATGCCCGGAAGTTCCGTTCATTGTCATCACGGGAGCTGGAGAAGAAGATGTCGCCGCGGAATACTTGCGGGCGGGAGCGGCTGATTACCTCTCAAAAAAAAGGCTGGACTTGTTCCCTCGGGCATTGGAGGACGTGATTGAGCGTTATCGGAACAAAGCGCTGCGTGAATTGGCCGAGCATAAGGCGTTGCGGATCAATGAGGAACTCCTGGCCTTGATCCGACATGTGGAGGAGGAAAGGGACGAGGAAAAGCGATCCTTATCCCGAGACATTCACGACCAACTCGGGCAAGAACTCACCGCATTGAAACTGGGCCTGTTCTGGATACAGGGGAAATTGAGAAGCGCAGACGACCCCTCTACTTTGGAATTGCTCAACGATAAAATCAGTGAGCTCGTAGAGTTGAATACCTCCACCATCCAATCGGTCCGAAACCTGGCCCATTCACTGCGCCCTGTTGTTTTGGACCAAGTGGGCCTTGAAGCCGGATTGGAAAGCTTGGTTCGCGACTTCAATCGTCGAGGGCTTTGCTTTTGTGGTCTGCATTGTTTGGATCTTCCCGACCTACCTGATGGAATGCGGACCGATATGTTCAGAATCGTTCAAGAGGGTTTGACCAACATTTCCCGGCACGCAGAAGCTACCCTCGCCTATATCCGGTTGCAACCCGAACGAAATGGTCTGCTACTTGAAATTGGAGACAACGGACTCGGAATGAATATGGAAGCCATCCAGCATCAAACAACCCAAAGTTTGGGCATGGTGGGAATGCGAGAGAGGGCCCGGAATCATCAGGGAGTCATCACCTTGGAATCTGCACCCAACATGGGAACATCCATCTCCATTTTCTTTCCCGAAATTCAGCATTCGTAAATTGCTACCATGACCAAGAAGACTGTTGTACTCTGTGACGACCACAACATAGTTCGAGCTGGCTTGCGACAAATCGTGGAGTCTTTCGGGATTTTTGAGGTTTTGGACGATGTAGCGAGCGGAGAGGCCCTTTTTCCGTTGTTCAGAAAACAGGAGCCCGACATTCTTTTGCTGGACATCAGCTTGCCCGGAAGAAGTGGGCTGGAAGTTCTCAAGCAGATTCAATCCATGTATCCCAAAGTGGCCGTACTCGCTTTGAGCATGTATCCGGAGGACCAATTCGCCATTCGGATGATCAAAGCGGGTGCTCGGGGGTACCTCCACAAAGACAGCGCTCCTGACGTACTTGAAGAAGCCATGAAAACCGTGTCCAATGGCAAGCAGTACATCAGTGCGGATTTGACCCGCCTGATGATTGAGGAAATGGCAAAGGAGGACAATGACCTTCCCCACAAGAGCCTGTCAGATCGAGAATATGAGGTGTTGCTGTTTATCGGCGAGGGAAAGTCCATGACTGAGATTGCCACCCAACTCAGCCTGAGCATCAAAACAGTGAGCACCTACAGGAGCCGGATTCTGGAGAAAATGCGCCTGAAGAGCAACTCAGATCTGGTCAAGTACATCCTGCTTCACGACCTCGCTCCTGGTGGCGCGGACCCCACGAAATCAGACCCCTGAGTCGGCATAGGAGCATTCCCACCTGTTGCCTTCCCTGCCTGCTGACATGCCAAACCGAAAGACCTGCGCATCTTAGGAGTATGCTCCCTTCCCCGCGTCCCTTTTTTACACTTGAACTTCAAGTTGAGGGGGTCACAGCTGAACTCTATTCGCCCTCCATCGCGGACGCGCCCACCCGGGCTCATGTTCAGCAAAAATTGGCCATGGAGAAGGGAGAAATCCTGTGCCCTGGCGAATGGCGCATCGTTCCGCCCTTTGGAAAGCCTGAAGTCATCCTGCTCATGGCTTCAAGAGATGAAAAAGACACCCAGTGCGAAATCACCAGCTTGCGGGAACATTTTCACACTGTCCCCATCCTGTTGCTCATTGACCGGGAAACCGTGTCCCATCTGGGTCGCTCATTGCAGTTGGACGCCGATGATTTTCACGAACTGAAAGGCGGCCCCACGTTGCTCAAGGCACGCATCGAGAAATGGCGAAGTCGACCGCCTTCCGCAAGCGGGGCCAACCGACTATCCATCGAAGAAGCGGCCATTTGGCGCACGCTATTTCAACGTGCAGGTGCAGGCCTGCTCACCGGAAGACCGGAACGCCTGCTGCAAACGTTACCCCAGCAATTGCCTGGCTCCTTGAAGAAGAGCAGGGATTGGAACACCTTCATTCAGGATGCACTGGGTGAAATCCAATGGGAAATCAACAACCAGACCGCCGCACAACTTTTGGAGTTGAAAGAACCGGTGAGTTTGTCGAATGCATTCACTTACCAGCTGGAGGCTTTTCAACCTCAGAAGTTCGCTTCGGAACTGCTCTTGTTGGGCCGAACCCAATCGACCATTGTGGGTGAATTCCTATTCACATCGGGTTCCAATCCATCGCGCAAGCTGGTCATAGAGTTCAATATCCCCACTGAGCTGGAGAACATTGTGCTCGTCACATTGACCGACATTACCCAACGGATGAATCTGGAGCTGAATCTCCGGGACCATGTGAACATGCTGGAGTCGAGAGTGGAGGAGCGAACCCGGAACTTGATCAAGGCCAACGCCAAGCTGGGTGAAGAAAGTGAGCAGCGGAAACGACTGGCATCACAGGTTCGGGATAACCTCGTGAACATCACACAAGGTGTAATCAGTGCAAAAAAGATCCTGGATGTTGCCTTACCGGGAAGAATGGAAATGCGCGCCACCTTTCCCCGTTCCATTTTGCTGGATCGTCCCCGCGACATCATGGGAGGCGATTTCCTTTTCACGGCCAAAAAGAAGAACAAGAAGTTCCTCGCCTTGATCGACAGCACGGGGCATGGCATTCCGGGAGCCATGGTCTCCCTGATGGGGTCCACACTCATCAACAGAGCCTTCGCGGAACTCGAGAACCCCACTCCGAGTCTGATTCTGAATCAATTCCATCATGGCTTCAAAGAGCGGATGATGGTCCGCTCAGAATCATCGAACATGTACGGTTTCGATGCCGGAATCCTGATGCTTGATGACACCGAAAACACCGTTGAATTTGCAGGCGCACGAGGTGACCTGTTCTTGGTGCGCGATGGCCAAACCTACATTTTCAGGGGCACGCGCAACAGCATTGAACTGAACCGATACGGTTCTCAGGATGAACTGTCCTTTGAACTGCACACCATCCCCGTGCAAGATGGAGACCAGTTCTACATGGTGACCGATGGAGTTCGTGACCAGTTTGGTGGGGTATTCAACCATAAACTGGGCCGCAAGCGACTCGCCGATCTCCTGGCCGTCCAAAGCCATCGGGATATTTTAGAAAGAGAAAAAGCCCTACAACAATCTCTTTTGCTGTGGAAAGGAGCCAACGCCAAAGTGGATGATGCCACCCTCGTTGGGGTCGATATTCCCGTCAACCCATCGGGTTCTCGCCCTGAAGAACCGCTTGCTTGATTCCACGGTCCGCAGCTGCGTACATGCGCTCAATAATGTCCACCACCTTCAAGCCCTCCAGCGCATTGGTGGAAATTCGGCCTTTGCCCCGCAGCGTGTCGTAGACATTTTCAAAGACGTGGCCGTGGTTGGCCGCACTTCCCTTGTAATGGCCGTAATCATTGGCGGGATTGGATGGCGGCAGGACGGGCATTTCGTAGTCCCTGACCTGGCAATACTCTACTTCGTTCATGTATTGCCCTCCCACTTTGACCGTACCATTTTCCCCAATGATGGTCAATGAGCTTTCGAAGTTGGTCTCGGCTACGGCGGTAGAAAATTGAAACGTACCGACGCCGCCTTTCACAAATTCAAAGGACACCAGGCCTGAATCCTCAAAATCGGTGTTGTGGCCGTGGGCGAAATCAGCAAAACGGGCCTGGAAGGCATGCATATCGCCAAAGAGCCAGTAGACGATGTCAATGAAATGGCTGAATTGCGTAAAAAGCGTGCCGCCATCAAGGTCCAAGGTGCCTTTCCACGGAATTTTCCCATAGTAGCGGTCGTCCCGGTTCCAGAAACAGTTGACCTGGACCATGTGGATGCGGCCGAGCTTCCCTGAATCCACCAACTCCTTGAGCCAAATGCTCGGTGGGCTATACCGGTTCTGCATGACGCAGAACACTTGCTTCCCCACCTCGAGTGCCTTGTGCAATACCGCTTCTCCCTCCACCCTGTTCAGGGCCATGGGCTTTTCGATGATCACGTGATGCCCCGCCTCCAACGCCAGCAGTGCCTGTGAAGCATGAAGGCCGTTAGGTGTGCAGATGCAAACGACATCCAGGTCGGTGTGCCCATCCAGCATGGCCTCGATGGTGGAGTGGAAAGTGAAGTCATCCTGTACCCCAAGCGCCTCCTTCTGCCGTTTATCGCATCCGGCCACCAGTACACAATCCGGCTGCCTGCGGATCATCTCCGCATGCCGCTTTCCGATATGGCCGAGTCCTACGACCGCAAACCTCAATGGAGATGCATTCATCTGATGTGGGAAGGGTTGGGTTCAACCGCTTGAGCAAAAGTCGGCATTTCAGCTCACTTACTTGACGTTGCAAAGGTCGACTCCATGTGGGCCGGCACATGACGCATCCGACTTCCGTACCAACTGAACATCTCTCCGTCCACCAATCGGGAGGGCAGTGTACCGCATTCGAGGCGGTGTTCCTCCTTGAAAGGAAAGGGCTCAGAAGGAAGGAAAACCTCCTGAATCGATGCCCGGGTCAATTCCTCCATCTCACATTCTGGGTAACGCGGTTCATCGGGCCAAGGGGTCCAACCCCACCACCGCAAGACGTCTTGTATGTAGGCATCATTACCCGCCCACATCCAAGGGTTTCTCCATACGGCGTATGCCACTTTGCGGGGCTCAATGTGGAGATCCGCCTTCGCATCGGACCACGCTTTCCGGACCTCGCTTTCCAGGGCTTTTCCCTTCACTTCGCATCCGACGAGCTTCCCCAAGTCCGACAACAGCCGGAACGCCCGCTCCACACTCCGCACATCGCACACCCAACAAGGAATCCCGGCTATTTCGAGGGCCATGACATCCTGCGCCTCGTTTTCTTCGAGGTTCGCTATCACCAAATCAGGCTGCAAATCCATGATGTCGCCGAGGTTCACCCCCTTCGTGCCCCCGATGCGTTTGCGCTCCCTGCGCAGGTGCTCGGGGTGAATGCAAAATTTGGTCAGGCCGACGATGCGGTCTTCCGCTCCAAGGTCGACCAGCGTTTCGGTGATCGAGGGCACGAGACTGACCATGCGCTGCGGCACATCAAGAAGCTCCAAGGGGATACCCCTGTCATCGACTGTCATCATGGGCTGACAAAGATGCACCCACCCTGTCGGGAATCAGGACGCTGTGTCACGTTGACGGTCGCTTCACCCGTCAACCTGTCAGGCATGACAGGCTCACTTCCCATTGGCACTGCATTTGACCTATGCCCGGCGAGCCGAAAGGCCATCGATTAAGTAAACCCAACAAATTCCACATATGAGCAAGATCATTGGCATAGACCTCGGAACCACGAATTCCTGCGTCGCCGTCATGGAGGGCAACGAGCCCGTCGTCATCAACAACAGCGAAGGCAAGCGCACCACCCCTTCCATCGTCGCCTTCGTGCAAGATGGAGAGCGTAAGGTCGGAGACCCCGCCAAGCGCCAGGCCATCACCAACCCCACCAAGACCATCTACTCCGTGAAGCGTTTCATGGGTCAGATGTTCAAGGAAGTCGGTACGGAAGCCGGCCGCGTGCCCTACGACGTGGTGGAAGCCGACGGTGGCACTGCGCGCATCAAGATCGACGACCGCAATTACAGTCCGCAGGAAATCAGCGCGATGATCCTGCAGAAAATGAAGAAAACCGCGGAGGACTACCTCGGTGCAGAAGTCACCGGAGCCGTCATCACGGTGCCGGCTTACTTCAACGACAGCCAACGCCAGGCCACCAAGGAAGCGGGCGAAATCGCAGGTCTTGAGGTGAAGCGCATCATCAACGAGCCCACGGCCGCCGCGCTCGCCTACGGTTTGGACAAAAAAGCCACGGACCAGAAAATCGTGGTATTTGACCTCGGAGGAGGAACCCACGACGTCAGCATCCTCGAACTCGGTGACGGTGTATTCGAGGTACTCTCTACCGATGGCGACACCCACCTCGGTGGCGACGATTTCGACCAGACCATCATCGATTGGCTGGTGGAAGAGTTCAAGTCCGAGAACGGTGGACTCGACCTCAGCAAGGATCCCATGGCACTCCAGCGCCTGAAGGAGGCCGCGGAGAAGGCCAAGATCGAGCTGAGCAGTACCAACAGCACGGAGATCAACCTCCCCTACATCATGCCGGTGGACGGCGTGCCCAAGCACCTCGTCCGCTCCTTGAGCCGCTCCAAGTTCGAGCAGCTCGCGGACAGCCTGGTGAAGCGGACCATCGAGCCATGCCGTACTGCCCTCAAAGCAGCCGGACTGGACAACAGTGACATCGACGAGGTCATCCTGGTGGGTGGGTCCACGCGGATTCCCGCGGTGCAGGATGCAGTGAAGGCCTTCTTCGACAAGGAGCCTTCCAAGGGCGTCAACCCGGATGAAGTGGTCGCCGTTGGCGCCGCCATTCAGGGCGGCGTCTTGAGCGGAGACGTCAAGGACGTGTTGCTGCTCGACGTGACGCCCCTGTCACTCGGTATCGAGACGATGGGCGGTGTGATGACCAAGCTGATTGAGGCCAACACCACAATCCCATCCAAGAAGAGTGAGACCTTTTCCACGGCGAGCGACAACCAGCCCAGCGTGGACATCAACGTTCTTCAGGGGGAGCGCTCCATGGCCAACGACAACCGCTCCATCGGACGGTTCCAGCTCAGCGACATCCCTCCCGCCCCCCGCGGTGTGCCACAGATCGAGGTCAGCTTTGATATTGACGCCAACGGCATCATCAACGTCAGCGCCAAGGACAAGGCCACCGGCAAGGAGCAGAACATCCGCATCGAGGCCTCCAGCGGGCTGAGCGATGAGGAAATCCAGCGCATGAAGGACGAAGCCGCAGCCAATGCGGACTCGGACAAGGAGGCCAAGGAGCGCGTCGAGGTACTGAATCAAGCCGACAGCCTGGTCTTCCAGACCGAGAAGCAATTGGGTGAATTCGGAGACAAGCTCCCCGAGGACAAGAAAGCCCCCATCGAGTCCGCCATCGCGGAATTGAAGGAGGCACACGCCGCCCAGGACGTGGACCGCTGCAAGGCCGGTATCGAAGCGCTCAACCAAGCGTTCTCTGCCGCCAGCGAGGAAATGTACAAGGCCAGCCAAGAGGCCGGAGGTGCTGAAGGAGGTGCCGGGCCAGAAACCGGAGCCGGAGGTTCTGAAGGCGACGAAGAAGTCACCGACGTGGACTTCGAGGAGGTCAACGAGGAGAAGTAATTCCTCCGACTGAAAACCAAGGAGAAAGGGCATGCCGACTGCGGTGTGCCCTTTTCTTTTGTGCACCGAACCCTGAAGCCCTCCCCTTGTTCCTTCTTCACATGCCGAAAAAGGCAACATGACCACACCATCAGGTCCATCCGAACCGCAATGGAAGCGCAGGGCGCGCATGGGATTGCTCTGCATCGGCGTCATCACTGCGCTGGCGGGGTGGCGCGCCTCCCAAATCGGGTTCAACTACGACTTTGAGAGCTTCTTCCCTGAAGACCAGCCGGAGACGGAT
>JBDQOI010000029.1:0-29573 GCA_040261275.1 Flavobacteriales bacterium
CTATGGAGCTGTGCTCGAGGTCAAGAACGGAAAGAAGATCAAGAGGGGAGATACCATTTGTACTTGGGACCCCTACAACAACGCCATCATCTCCGAGGAGGAGGGTACGGTGGTGTTCGACATGATCGAGGAGGGCATCACCTACCGTGAGGAGCTGGACGAACAGACCGGTTTCCGCGAAATCGTGATCACCGAGACCAAAGACAAGAAGAAGAACCCCGCCATCCACATCGTGGGTGCGAAGAAGGAGGTGCTCAAGGTCTACTCACTTCCCGTGGGTGCCCACGTCAACGTCCAGGAGGGAGACAAGGTGGGAACGGGCCGCATCCTCGCCAAGATTCCCCGTGTGGCCGGTAAGTCCGGTGACATTACAGGAGGTCTGCCGCGTGTGACCGAGCTCTTCGAGGCACGGAACCCTTCCAATCCGGCCGTGGTTTCCGAAGTGGACGGCATTGTCTCCTACGGAAAGATCAAGCGCGGTAATCGCGAGATCATCGTCACCAGCCGCACGGAGGAGAAGCGCAAGTATCTCGTGCCGTTGTCCAAGCACATCCTCGTGCAGGAGAACGACTTCGTGAAGGCGGGCATGCCCATGTCCGACGGTGCTACCACCCCTGCGGACATCTTGGCCATTCAAGGACCAACGGCCGTTCAGGAGTACCTCGTGAATGAGATCCAGGAGGTCTACCGTTTGCAGGGCGTGAAAATCAACGACAAGCACTTCGAGGTCATCGTACGTCAGATGATGAAGAAGGTGGTCGTGGAGGATCCGGGTGACACGAAGTTCCTCGAGAAGCAGTTCGTCGAGAAGGCGGACTTCATGGACGAGAACGACCGCATGTTCGGCATGGTGGTTGTGACCGAGGGTGGAGACAGCAAGGAATACAAGGAAGGCCAGATGGTCTCGGCACGCCAGTTGCGCGACGAGAACGGTGCCATTCGCCGCAACGATGGCAAGTTGGTCGAGGCCCGTGAGGCCATGCCAGCCACCGCCCGTCCGTTGCTGCAGGGCATTACGCGCGCGTCCCTCCAGACCAAGTCCTTCATCTCGGCCGCTTCCTTCCAGGAGACGACCAAGGTCCTCAACGAGGCTGCGGTCAGCGCCAAGGAAGACAAGTTGGGGGGTCTGAAGGAGAACGTCATCGTGGGACACCTGATTCCGGCCGGAACGGGCATGCGCCACTGGCACGATCAGATCGTAGGATCCCAAGAGGAGTTCGACCGCCTTGTCGAGGTGGGAGAGGCCGAAGAGGTATCTGCCGAATGATTTCTGAAACATCAACGGCAGGCCCGTTGAACGCAATGCAAAAGGCAGCCCCGGAGGCTGCCTTTTGCTTTTGTGCCGTTTTGAAAAACGGAATCAGTTCAGCATGGCTGCTCCCGTGAGTCCGCCATTCTCGGATGGGGCAGGGCCGTCGTAGCCGAAGAGGCGGTTCCTCTTGATGATGCGGTCCACTTCCAGGGGCACCATGTCTTCCCAACCGGCCTCTCCGTCCCGGATCATGCGCAGTACCTGCACGCTGAAAATGTCCAACAGCGAAAGGTCATCCAACTGGATGTCACTGATGCGCTTGTTGAACAAGAGGTAATCGTACAAGGGCTTGATGCGCGGATGAATGGGCGCGTTGTCGGTGCGGATGAGCACGTCATTTTCCGCATCATGCCAAGGGTAGGCATATACTTTGAGGTCGCGGCTGAACATGATGCCGAACGCCTCTAGGATCCCCCCGTTCAAGTCGCGATAGTAGCGCTCGTTGAAGAGGTCCATCATGGCATTGCCCCCCATGATGACGCCCATGCGCCGCTTCGTGTACCGCGAGAAGTACTCAATCAATTTGTAGTACTCCTGATAGTTCGAGATCAGCACCGTATGTCCCAGAGAGCAGAGGATGTCCGCCCGATCCAGGAAATCTTTCTCGTCGATGTCCCCCTCGGATTTGAGGTTGTTCAGGGTAATCTCGAACAGGAGCTGAATTTTCTCTTCTTCCACACGGTTTTCCTCCCGGAACAGGGCCAATCCGCGCTCCATCATGTCGAGGTTCACCTTGGTGACGGGGCGAAAGCTCCCGCGAATCGCGAGGATGTTGCGCTTGTAAAGCACATCTGCGGCCTGCAGGTTTCGACCGTCGGGACTGAAGATGACCGCATCGGTCATGCCGTGCTTCACGAGCTGCAGGGACAACAGGCGGTTGTCCAGTCCCGCAAAGTCGGGGCCGATCATTTGAATCGTGTCGATTTCGATTCGGTCCTTGTCCAACTCGTCGTAGAGGCTCAGCAGCAAGTCGTTGGGTTGCTTGTACAGGAAATGGCAACCGTAAATCAGATTGACGCCGAGAATGCCGATGGTCGCGTGCTGAAGCAGCGCGTCAGGCTCGTGGAAACGGGCGTGCAGGATAACCGTATTGGGCTTCTTGTTCGGCCCTGTTTGGAACCGCATACCGAACCAACCGTGACCTTCAATCGTCTTGTGGTAGTTGATCGTGGCGACGGTGTTGGCAAAGGCGAAGTACCGCTTACTCGGGTGTCTCTCGCGGGAGAGGCGTTCCTCACAAAGGCGATACTCGTGATCGAGCATCTTCTGCACCCGAGCCTCACAGACGTATCGCCCCGAAGGCTCTACACCGTATATGGCATCGCTGAAGTCCTTGTCGTACGCGCTGATGGTCTTGGCAATGGTGCCGCTGGCGCCGCCCGCACGGAAGAAGTGCCGAACAACTTCCTGCCCCGCCCCGATTTCGGCAAAGGTGCCATACAGGTCGTGGTTCATGTTGATCCGAAGGGCCTTCTGCTTGGCCGAGAGGACGACACGGTTGGATTCCACGGTTGCGGGGGTTGAGGGTGTTGCTCATTGCAAAGGTACCCACCCTGACCGGGACCACCGGAGCATGGGCGGATTAACTTTGCCGATATGGGCGTTCACCTCACCCTTCTCGGCACCGGAACTTCCCAGGGGGTGCCGGTCATTGCCTGCGATTGTGAGGTCTGCAAGTCTGCGGATGCGCGGGACACGCGCCTTCGGTCCAGCGTGCTTTTCGAGGTGGACGGTGAAGATGCGCCTGACGGTCCACGCACCTTCGTTGTGGATACGGGCCCTGACTTTCGGCAGCAGATGCTGGCCAACCGCGTCGCCTCAATCGATGCCGTGCTTTTTACGCATGAGCACAAGGACCACGTCGCGGGGCTGGACGACATCCGTGCTTTCAACTTCCGGCAGAAGCGGGACATGGATGTCTACGCGACACCGAGGGTTCAAGAAGCGCTGAAGCGCGAGTTCAAATATGTCTTTGACCCTCATCCCTATCCGGGCATTCCACGCGTCAGGCTGCACGAGATCGATGACCGCCCCTTCGAAGTGGGAGGGGTGCACATTGTGCCGCTGCCCGTGGTCCACTACAAGCTCCCGGTATTGGGATTTCGCATCGGAAAGGTGGCCTACATCACCGATGCCAATGCGTTTGCACCGGTCACCTGGGAGCGGCTCGAGGGGGTCGAGGTACTGGTGATCAATGCACTGCGCAAGGAAAGCCACCTCAGTCACTTCAACCTCGACGAAGCCTTGGAGGTCATCGAACGCGTCGGTCCGAATGAAGCCTACCTGACCCACATCAGCCATTTGATGGGAAAGCACAGGGACGTAGCCGTCGACTTGCCCAGGGGTGTGGAATTGGGGGTCGATGGACTGAAGATTTCCGCAACATGACCCGTCTGCTGCACCACCTGATTGTGGCCCCCCTCGGCCGTCTGCCCTATGGGTTGTTGTATCCGTTTGCGGACGCCCTCGCCACTTTGCTGTGGTGGTCGGGTTATCGGCGCAAGGTCATCCTTGCTAACCTCGAGCGGGCTTTTCCTGAATGGAGCGATGCGGACCGCAAGCAAACGGCAAAGAAGTTTTATGTCCACCTCGCTGAGGTGCTGCTCGAGTCGCTTCGACATTTCCATGCGGGACGGGAGGAGCTGCTTCAGCGGTTTCATCACGTCAACCCCGAAGTGTTGGCTCCCTTCAAGGACTGCGCTCCCGGCGTGTTGCTCTGCTGCGGCCATTACGGGAATTGGGAACGTTATGCCGTGACCGCAGGTGCCGCCCTGCCGATGCCTGTCATGGGTGTCTACAAGCCGTTGTCCAGTGACTTCTACGATCCGCTCATCCTGAAGACGAGGGGCAAATTCGGAACGGAATTGGTCGCCATGAAGCAGGTGTCGCAGTGGATGCGCGACGAGGTCGGCCGGGCCAAGGCCGTCACACTCGCTGTGGACCAGCGGCCCCTCGATCCCAAGAAGGCCTGGTGGATGGAGTGGATGGGGCAGGAGACCGCCATGCACTTCGGGCTCGAAGCTTATGCGCGCCGCTTGGACATGCCAGTGGTCTTTTTCGGGGTCCGCAAGGCAGAAGGCAAGCCCCGCGGCCATTGGGAAGTGCATTACGAGCTCATCACTGATTCTCCCAAGGATTGGCCTGAAGGTGCCCTGCTGAAGGCCACTTACGACCGATTGGAAGACCAGATCCGGCGCGATCCCGCGCATTGGCTCTGGTCCCATACCCGTTGGAAGCACGCCCGGCCCGAAGGCGTGCCCCTTCACAACGTGCAAGTCCCGGAAGAGAATCCCGCCCCTCCTGTACCAACGGGTTCACCTGAGTCCTCGACCGCTCCATGAATGTTCAGCAGGCTCCCGAAGCACCGCTGGCAGAGCGCATGCGCCCGCGAACCCTGGAAGACTACGTGGGGCAGGAGCACCTCGTAGGGCCTGAGGCGACCCTGCGCCGCGCCCTGACCGCCGGCCAGCTGCCGTCCATGATCCTGTGGGGGCCACCCGGCGTTGGCAAGACCACATTGGCCCGGCTCATGGCAGAGGCGACCGGACGCCCCTTCCATCAGCTCAGCGCCATCCGAAGCGGGGTCAAGGAGGTGCGCGAGGTCATCGACAGTGCTGAGCGACAGGGCATGTTCAGCACCCGCGCCGTGCTGTTCATCGACGAGATCCACCGTTTCTCCAAGTCTCAGCAGGACAGTCTGCTCGGTGCCGTGGAGCGTGGTTCGGTAACCCTCATCGGCGCGACCACCGAAAATCCCAGCTTCGAGGTCATTCCCGCCCTGCTGTCCCGCAGCCAGGTATACGTCCTGGAGGCCTTCGGCCGCGAACAACTGGAGGCCCTGGTAGATCGAGCACTGAACGAGGATCAATGGTTGCAATCCCACGGCATTGAAATCGCCGAGTGGGACGCTTTGCTGCGGGCCAGCGGTGGAGACGGACGTCGGTTGCTCAACGTTCTGGAATTGGTGGTGGCAGGGGCCGCCGCGGAGCAGGAGGATGGGGCCGAGGGCATCCGCATTGACGATGCACTTGTCTCGCAGTTCATCCAGGCCAACCTCTCGCGTTACGACAAGACTGGCGACACCCACTACGACATCGCTTCGGCCCTCATCAAGTCCATCCGCAGCAGCGACCCGGACGGAGCGGTCTACTGGCTCGCCCGCATGATCGAAGGCGGAGAAGACCCCAAGTTCATCGCCCGCCGCTTGCTCATCTCGGCCAGCGAGGACATCGGCCACGCCAACCCCACCGCCCTCGTGCTGGCCAACGCCACTTTTGATGCCGTCGAGCGCCTGGGCTACCCGGAGTGCCGCATTCCGCTCTCCCAATGTGCGACCTACCTGGCTTCGAGCCCCAAGTCCAACAGCGCCTATGCCGCCATCGGAGCAGCCCAGAAGGCTGTGCGCGACAGGGGAGACCTGCCGGTCCCCATGCACCTGCGCAATGCCCCCACCAAGCTCATGAAGGCACTGGGCCATGGGGAAGGCTACCGCTATGACCACGACCACGGAGGCTTCAGCGGCCAGGAGTGTCTGCCTGAAGAATTGAAAGGGACCCGATTTTTCAGGCCCGGTGACAGCCCCCGGGAAAGGTCCATTGCGGAGTTTTTGCGCAACCTGTGGGGCAATAAGAAAGGCTGACAGCCCTGCCATGTGCGCCGCCATGACGCGAAAAATGGTGCGATACTGCAACCTTCTTATACCGCCTGCGTATCTTTGCCGCCCGTCATCGAAAACGGTGATACAAGCCGATATAGCTCAGCTGGTAGAGCAACGCATTCGTAATGCGTAGGTCAGCGGTTCGAGTCCGCTTATCGGCTCCCAAAAGCCCCTCCCACGAGGGGCTTTTTTCATTCAGCCCCCGAACAGAAAGCCAAGCAAGACGATGCCTTTGCCTGAATGGGACCAAGCCCGTGGCGACCATGGCCAGGGAAACCCATGTCGTCCCGTGCCATTTCAGTTGAGACTCAGGGTCGGCCACAATGGCAAAGAGCCCGAAGAAGAACCCCGGACCCGTGACTTCTGAACCTCATGAGCTCAGTAGGAGCGGCGTTGGCGCTTGCGCTTGAAGAGGTTGCCCACCTTGTTGGCGGCGCGGCGGGTCCAGGGGACGGGGCGTCCCGATCGGAACAGGCCCTTGTACCAACTGTCGGGTCCTCCGCCACGTCTCATGCGCTTGGCTGCTCTCCGTTGGGCCCGCCATCTTTTCCGGGTGGAGCGGTCTTGGGATTTCCAGTGGGCTTTGCGCCCTTCGCGGAACAAAGACTCATTCTTCTTCTCCCGTTCGCGCTGCATTTTGATCTGCTCCTGTCGTTGTCGCTTCGGATTCTGGGACCGCTCACGCTGGGCCTGGGCTTCGCATCCTATGCCCGCGAAAAGCAGGGTCCACCATACGGCGAGTAGATATGTTGCACGCGGCTGGATCACGGGGTTTGCACGATGAATCGGGTCCAAGCCGTTGGCAGGGAAGTCACATCTTCTTCCGGTACGCCGCGCAGGGACAGGATGTACTGGCCGGACGGCAGCGAGCCGACATCAATGCGCAGGGTGGACAGGGATTCCTTTCCTCGGGCAATCTCTCCCTCGGAGATCGACCTGCCCATACCGTCGAGAACCTGCCACTTCAAGGGGCTGCCTGCAGCGGCGAGAAGGTCCTCTTCTCGGAAGACAATTCCCAAGCCGGCAGCAGCATCCGTTACGGGATTGGGGTAGACCAGGAGATTGCCATCGGTGCCTGACTCCTGTCCTCCGAGTAGGAGGTGGGCCTGCCAGAGATCGGGGATGCCGAAGCCCCTGATGGTATCGGGAGCCGACCACTGCGAAGCCGACTCGAGCAAGGCCCGCCGGATGTCCCACGCTCGGGCCTCAGGGTGGGCGCTCCATAAGCTGATCGCCGCCCCGCAGAGGATGGGAGAGGAGAAGGAGGTGCCGTTGCCCACGCGAATCGTGCCGTCAGGGTGGACATAGGCCGCGTTGCGTCCCGTGGCGCAGAGGTCGGGTTTGATGCGACCGTCGGCCGAAGGGCCATAGCTGCTGAAGGACGCGTGCTGTCCGAAGGCGTCCACGGCGCCCACAGCCAAAACACTGTCGCCATCTGCAGGTGCGGTGATCTTTTGCCAAGTGCTGTTGCCGCTGTTTCCGGCCGAGTTGAAGACCAACATGCCCTTGCGGGCGGCGATGTCGGAGGCCTGGGTGATTCGAAACGTATTCCCGTCGAGTTCAGAGGCCAGGTGGTGGGCGGAGGTGTCGTCAAATAGGCTGTAGCCCAATGAAGTGTTGAGCACGTCGCATCCCATGCTGTCCGCGCGCTCCGCGGCGGCGACCCAGTGGTATTCCTCCACGAGGTGCTCCCAATGCACGTCTTCGGTGCGGAACAGCACGTATTCCGCATCGGGTGCCGATCCCAGGAAGAGGGAGGTTCCCGATGAGTCGATCTCACCGGCCATGGTGGACAGCACCATCGCTCCGTGGGAATGCTCCTGATAGATCCACGCATTGGCGGCTCCACCGTTCGGAAAGTTCCCTCCAATGGTGATCCGACCCTCGGTTCGGGCGCGGTCAAAAGCAGGATTGTCGTCGACGCGGTCAAAACCGCTGTCCAGCACGCCCACCCGGATACCGCTCCCCCGGTGCCCCAATCCGTGCAGCAGATCCAGCCGGAGCTGCTCGGTCTGCGGCCAAGTGGCTCCATAGGCTTCCGAACCGCTTTGGGAGGTGGCAGAAAGGCGACGGGGGAGATGCGCAACGGGCCCGACCGGTGGGTGCGGCACGTCGGAGTGCCAGCCCGCCCGTCTCACCTCGGCTACGCCGTCAAGGCCTTCGATTTGGGCGAGCAATTCAACGGCCGTGGCCGAGTCCGCGACGGCGGTATCGATTTGGATGACCACACCATTGAACCACTTGCTTCGGTGCAGGATGCGCAGGGCTTGGCCGTTTTGCAGCTCACCCAATGCGCGCAGGGCAGCAATTCGGCCGGGAGGCACTGGCAAATCCAATGAGTCCAGGGCAATGCCGTGGTGGGCACGTCGGACCAATGCCCGCTCGGAGAGCAGCAGTTGCCCCGATTCCGGGGCATTCAAATCGACCCCACAATCAGTTTTGTCGGTAAAACCCACCCAATGGTGAAGAGGCGCAATTTGCCCTGAAGCGGGTACCGCAATGGCCAGGACCAACAGCAGGGCGCAAGCGGAGGTGAGCAGCGACGGGGGAGCGATGAATCCTCTCACTCTTCGGTGGATTGAAGCATTCCCATGTTCCAGCGCTCGGTGCGAATGCGTTCGCCCTGCTCATCGAAGTAACGCCAGGTTCCATCCTTGACACCGGCTGTATACTCCCCCATTTCCTTCATGGGTTGGTTGCGCAATTCCCGGCGCAAGGGTTCCTCTCCTGGTCGACCTCCACCTTGCAGGGGAGGACCACCGGGGTTTCCCGCTTGCTGGTCAGCCGGAACCATCGTCCACTCACCTTTGTCATGCCAAGCAGTAAAAGGGCCGTCGAGGCGACCATGGGCATACCGTCCGACCCATTCCGGCCTGCCACTGGAATATTCAGAAGAGAACTCTCCATTCAAGGGCTCCTCCAATACCGGCCGACCACCTTCGTAGGTGATGTGTGCCCTCTCCTTTCCGTCCGGATTGTATGTGGTCCATATGCCCACGGAGACACCATCTTCGTATTGACCTGAGCTCAGCTTCACTCCTCCTTCCGCCATGGTGGTGGAAGCTCCATGCCGCTGGCCTTCGCGCCACATTTCTTCGGATCGGATGCGCCCTTCACGGTCGTAAGTCGTCCATTGACCGACCTTTTTACCGGCCTTGAAAGTCCCTTCTTCCAGCAATTGGCCGTTGGGATGGTAGGTGAGTTGCGGGCCGTCGAGCACGTCATCCAAGTAATTCTCCTTGATTCGGATGCGGCCTTTCGTATCCAGCGCTTCCCATGCCCCCGTCTTGCGCTGCGACCATTCTCCGTCCACCTTGAGTATGCGGTATTGACCGCGGTGTGAAGGCGTCCCGTCTTCGCGATAGAGAATGGCCTTGGCAAGGTTGTTTTCTGTATCGTGCTCCACTTCGCTCAATACCCGGCCGCTTTCCCGGAAAAAGGTGAAGTGCCCCACCGGTCGGCCATCCTGGAAATTACCACTGTAGTAGAGTTTGCCATCGGAATAGACCCGAATCCAACGCCCCTGCTTGAGTCCGTTGGCATCGGTCACATTGAAATTGTCTCCCGGCCGGCCAGCCGGCCATTGGGAGGTATCCGGTTCAGGTTGGGCCAGAACATCGACCGAAAGGGTCAAAAGAAGGCAGAAATACAGGGAGAATCGGAGTGGGCGCATGTCGGTACCAAATTGGCAACGTTTGGCCAAGGTGCCGCAGTATCCGCTCCCTACTTTTGCAAACCGATTCACCAACCCCACCAACATGATCCAACGTACCAAGGTCACTGTCGTCGGAGCGGGCAATGTGGGCGCCACCTGCGCCGATGTGCTCGCCACCCGCGAAGTCTGCAACGAAGTCGTCCTCCTCGACATCAAAGAGGGTTTCGCAGAGGGCAAGGCCCTCGATATCTGGGAGACCAGTCCCGTAAACAGCTACGACACCCGTACGGTCGGCTCAACCAATGACTACGCCAAGACATCCGGTTCCGATGTGGTCGTGATTACCAGTGGATTGCCGCGGAAGCCAGGAATGAGCCGCGATGACCTGATCGCCACCAACGCCGGCATCGTCAAGAGTGTGACCGAGCAGATTCTGCCGCACAGCCCGGAGGCCATTATCGTGATCGTGTCCAATCCCTTGGATGTGATGACCTACCAAGCCTGGAAGACCGCCGGACTGCCGGACCACCGTGTCGTCGGTATGGCGGGTGTCCTCGACACGGCCCGCTATCGTGCCTTCCTCGCAGAGGCCCTCAACGTCAGCCCCAAGGACATCCAGGCGGTGTTGATGGGAGGACATGGCGATACCATGGTGCCGCTTCCCCGTTACACGACGGTGGGCGGCATTCCCGTTACTGAAATGATCGACGATGCCGACTTGGATGCCATTGTCCAACGCACCAAGAAAGGAGGCGGGGAGATTGTTCAGCTTCTCGGCACCTCTGCGTGGTATGCCCCCGGCGCTGCAGCTGCCCAGATGGTCGAGGCCATCGTCAAGGACCAGAAGCGCATTTTCCCGTGCTGTGCGCGCCTGACGGGCCAATACGGTCTCAGCGACCTCTACCTCGGTGTGCCCGTGAAGCTGGGTGCCAAAGGGGTCGAGGAAATCATCGAGCTCCAACTGAACGAAGACGAGATGGCCCTGCTCCACGAGAGCGCCAAAGCGGTCAAAGAAGTAGCCAACGTCCTCGACGGCATGGGCGTCTGAGCCGCACCGGGCTCAACGTTCCAACACAACCAAGCGGCGGGCGCTTCTTCTGATGGAAGGGGCGCCCGTCTCGCATTCGGGGCCAAGCGGTTGCACCAGATAGGTCCCGGCGGGCCATTGCCAAGGCCAAACCACCGACCCGTTTTGCGGATTCAAAGCGCCCATGGGGCGTCCCAGAAGGTCGAAAACCTGCAGCGTACAGGGCACCTTCATCGCGCCGCCCGGCTGAAGCGGGTTGGGTGCAGGGAGCCAATCCGTCATGGCGTCTTCGAAAAGGGCCTCATCGACGCCGTCCACCACAGGAGGCGTGCACCCAAGGGCGGCATAGGACTCCGCGTGGCCATTCCACAGTGTGATGCCGCCATCCCTCACTCCGACCGCCAAATCCCGAAATCCATCGGAGTCGAGATCAGCACCTGCTGGAGCGGCAAACTCTCCATCGTAGATGTCCAGCCACTGGTCCGTGATTTCGGGCCACTCTGCTTCGGGCTCGGCCAGGAGGTTGGCAGGGCAATCGAACAGTTGCAGCCGACCCAGTTCGTTGCCGAGCACCAATACGAGCCCGGTATCGGTGGGCCACATTTCAGGCGTGGCAAAACCGTTGATGCCGAGCAGGTTGTCCGCAAGTACCTGGCCTGCATTCTGCGTGACCAGTGAGAATTCTGACGCATCAACACCCCCTGTATTCTCGAAGAGGTTGAGGTTCCCGTTTTTCTCTCCTACGATCAAGTCGAGGTCGCCATCACCGTCGAGATCGCAGAGGTTGGGGGCGGCAAATTGTCCTACGTCGATGGCGACACCTTCCGCATCCGACATAGCGGCTTCTGCGAGCACAAGTTCCATGGGGTTTCCGGCTCCAGCCACGTTCTCCCAGCGGTGTAGGTTTCCCAATTCGTCTCCGATGATCAGGTCTTCATCGCCGTCACCGTCCAAGTCCCCGAATTCAATGATGACGCTCTCCAGTCCGAGGTCGGGAAGGGAAAGCCAATTGGTGTCCAATTGCTCGAAGGCAGGGGCTTCAGCCGTTCCTATATTCTTATACCTAGATAGCATCGAGGGGGTATTGCCCGGGCCGAGGTAGCGCTCCTTGTTAGACGCTACGAGGTCAATCAGGCCATCACCGTTGAAGTCAGTGAAGACGGGGTAGGCCCCCCTTCCGAGATCGATCATGTCCTCTTGCAAGAAGGCCGTCGTCTGCAGCATCCACTCCGGGCTTTCTTCCGAACCCACGTTGCGGTACCACCAACTTCCGTTTTGACCATCCACTTCAAACGTAGCGTTGGCCGCAACCAGCAAGTCGCGGACCCCATCTTGGTCGATGTCCTCGTGGAACGCAGCGGGAAACCGCTGTATGTCCAGGGTGTCTTCCGAGCCGAGGTCTGCAGGCCAGATGTCGGTGGTGTGGGTGGTGCTGTCTTGGCCATCCACGGCTTCCTGCATGTAGCAGGCCACAAACTGGTTGTACGAAACATCACCCAGCAGCAGGTCCAGGTGTCCGTCTCCGTCCAGTTCGAGCAGGGCAGTGGTGCCGCCGGCGTGCCGCATGGGCTGCAGTGATTCTTCTCCAGCTTCCTCAAGCCGTGGATCCGCCACGTTGAAACCGCACTCGTGCTCAGGTCCGATGAACACCGTGTTGTCCTCCGAGGCCTCGTCGAGCATGCCATAGCAACGGTTGGTCACATCCCAAATCAAGGTGTCTCCACAACCCAACGATTCTTCCGTTGCGCCGCGTCCCGCATAGCTGTAAAGGGTAGAGGAAGTTTCGGTCCACGTCACCATATCCAAGTCGCCATCGCCGTCGAAATCGCCGAGGGCCGGTATATCGGTGCTCAAACAGACCATGGGGAGTTGTTGGTCTCCAGTGCCGAAGTCCCAATTCGCGATGACATTGGAGGCCGGCGGTGTGTCGAACATGACCTGCCCTTCGGGGGCATCGCCATACCAAATGCGTACCCCGCTTTGGCTGTTCACGAATAGATCCGGTGTACCATCACAGTTCGCGTCGCGGAGCAAGGCCCAATTCCGTAACGCAGTTGGAAATCGAGAGCGCCAGTCGGGGCGATGATGGTATGTAGGAGGGGAGCCAACCTCCGCAGGAAGACATCCTTGGAAGACGAGGATGCGGTTTCCACTTCGGTCAAAGACGAAAACATCCCGAACTCCATCTCCATCCAGATCCGCCATACTCAATTGGGGGGCAGTCAATCCGCCGGACCACGGATGGTTGAGCTGTTCTCCTGCCGCGTCGAAAACCGCGACCGTATCCCAGCGCTGGAATACCTCTTCCTGCGCGCAAACGGTTGGAAATCCCCATCTCACAATGAGCGAGAAAAGCAGGAGTACCATCCAGGTTCTGCGGTGTAACCCTGTCGCCAGCGCAGCCAGGGCCGAATCAAAAGAGTTCATACCCAGTATTACTTGGAACGCGATCGAAATGTGACCGTTCAAGATGGCATTGGGTCTCAATTCCACTGGATGTCCTCCACCAGGCCTGCCACGGGGACAACAATGCCCTTGTCTGTTTCCAATTCCCTTCCGAGAAGCCGGGCATTTCCGCATATGAGTTGCCCTTGTTCATCGCGCTCAATGGCTACGGTTTCACCGTTCAGGTTCTCGTAGGTACCCTCCAGCATCTTGATGCCTTTTCCCCCTTGGAGGATGTGCGCCTTCACGAAACGGTCCAGCGCTTCCTCCTGCCCCTCATCCAAGATGCCTTTCCAATCCCGGTTCTCGGTGAAGGTTGGGTCTTCCGGGATGAGAATCAGGTTGCCCGAAGAGTGCACGGTCCGCGCCAACGTGGATTGGCCAACCATGCGCTCGAAGTATTGGGTTTCTGGACTGGTGACGATGTAACGCCAAGGACTGACCCTGCTGTAGGGCTCGTTCAGTTCTTCAGCGGTATAAGACTTTTTTCCGTTGAGTCCCTTGACCTTTACCGCCTCCTCTTTGGCCGGTTTTTGGGCCTCGGTGTTGGTTTCAGATACTGGATTTCCACCGCATGCTGCGATGAAAAGCGGGAGGGAAAAAATGAGGATGCGCATGGACATGCTGTAGGTCTTTCTTACTGCGTCGCGACGCCATCCGCAACGTGGTTTCTTTGGTTGCAAATTAGGTCGACTCTGGTGAAAAAAGGTCATGACTGAGGCTGGCTTCGTTGCACAGGAGAGAGAAGGGGGGGCACCCAATGTGCCAAGTGAGTCCAGCGTGAACAGGTGCAAATGTGGGAACTGTCTGACGCGCAATTTGTTGGTGCATTGGGCGCATTGTTTATCTTTATATCGGACAGCAATGACCTGCCCGAACATCATGGTACACCAAGGAAACACGCCATTCCACCCGGATTTGGCCCAGATAGGCTTGCGCCGGGCCCGAAACATCTGGTGGAATCTTCCCCCTGCTCGACTCATCGAGCGAACCCTTCTCGCAGGAGAAGGAAAACTCACAACCACAGGAGCGCTGGCCATTGAGACAGGGAGGTTCACAGGGCGAAGCCCACAAGACCGCTTTATCGTTCAAGACGGCCTCACCCGCGAAGAAGTCTGGTGGGGTGAGATCAATCAGCCCATCTCGGAAGAGAACACCGAAAGATTGCACACGGACTTGATGAATTACCTCGACGGGAAGGGGCTGTATGTGAGGGACAGTTTCATCGGGGCCAAGGATGAGTACCGAAAGGCCGTCCGCATCATGACGGAAAAAGCCTGGTCCAATCTCTTTGCCCACAACATGTTCCTCCGTCCGACGGCGGAAGAAATTTCGGACTTCGCGCCGGATTGGCACGTGGTCTGTGCTCCTGGATTCAAGGCCGATCCTGACCGGCACGGAACCCGTCAGTCCAACTTTGCCATTCTGGATTTCACCCACCGCAGGGTGCTCATTGGTGGCACCGGATATACAGGTGAGATCAAGAAAGGGATGTTCAGTGCCATGAATTTCCTGCTTCCGACGGAATCCGACGTCCTGCCCATGCATTGCTCAGCCAATGAGGGCGTAGATGGCAAGACGGCTGTGTTTTTCGGGCTCAGTGGAACGGGAAAGACCACCCTTTCAAGTGACCCCTGTCGCAAGTTGATTGGAGATGATGAGCACGGTTGGGGACCTTCAGGCATCTTCAATTTCGAAGGGGGATGTTACGCCAAGACCATTGACCTGGACCCGTTGAGGGAGCCTGACATCCATGCCTCCATCCGTCACGGCGCTTTGTTGGAGAACATTGGTTACCAGGCTGATGGCGTGACGCCCGATTACACGGACGACACCACGACACCCAATACCCGGGTCAGCTACCCCATCCATCACATTCCCGGATCCAAAACCAGCGGTGAAGGGGGGCACCCGGAGCACATTTTCTTTCTGACGTGTGATGCTTTTGGCGTGTTGCCACCTTTGGCGCGCATGGATGCGGCCACGGCGATGTACCACTTCATCAGTGGCTACACCGCAAAGGTTGCGGGTACGGAAGACGGAATCAACGAGCCAAAAGCGGTATTCAGCGCTTGCTTTGGGGCACCATTCCTGCCTTTGCATCCGGGCCGATATGCCGATATGCTCGGCGAACGGATCGAAAAGCACGGCGCGCAAGTTTGGTTGGTGAATACCGGATGGACGGGAGGTCCCCACGGTGTAGGCCATCGGATGCGCCTGAAGGACACGCGCGCACTGTTGGGTGCGGTTCTGAATAGCAGCATGGAACCCGTTGATTTCCAGCGGTGCGAGCGATTCGGATGGGACGTGCCATTATCCGCACCGAATGTGCCTGCTTCCTTGTTGGATCCCCGATCGACTTGGGAAGACACCCGTGCATTCGATGAAAAGGCTGAGGAATTGGCAGAGCGATTCAACTTGAATTTCGCCCAATTCGAGCAGGGCGTCAGCGAGGCCATTCGTTGTGCCGCGCCGAGAGTGGGCGTAGCCGTGGATTGACCATCCGCTGTGGATGAACGTTAAAAGGAGAGGGTGCCGAGGGTGGCCACCTCTGCTTTCTTTGCATTCATGCGTCGGTTCTATGCGCCCGAAATCGCCCCGGGGCCCCACCATCTGGGTTCGGATGAAGCGCGTCACCTCGTTCAGGTGCTTCGCGCCCGAGCGGGCGATCAGGTGGAACTGGTCGACGGAAAGGGGGCTGTCTTTCCCGCCGAGGTCCTTTCCATAGGCAAGCGCGAGGCCACCGTTTCGGTAGGATTGCCAGCGTGTTTTCCCGAGCCTTCACCGCGTCTGACTCTGCTGGTCGCCCCCACCAAGCATACCGATCGTTTCGAGTGGCTTTTGGAGAAGGCCTGCGAGTGCGGCGTATCCAGAATTCAGCCCATATGGACGGAGCGCAGTGAGCGGCGGGTGGAAAAACCCGAGCGCTGGAGGCGCACGCTTACGGAAGCCATGAAGCAGTCCCGCAGGGCTTGGTTGCCTGAATTACTTGCGGCAAAGGAACTTTTGGAAGTGCTGAAGGACAGGAGCATGGATGAGGGTGTGTGGCTCGGACTCGGCCATTGTCCTGTGCCGGAGCATCCAGAGTGGGAGAGGCAGTCCTTATCCCGGTCACTTCCCCCGGGAAGAGATGCGGTGCTCGCCATCGGACCGGAGGGTGATTTCACTCCCGCAGAGATTCAGGCATTCGCAGATTCAGGCTACAATGCGGTCACCTTCGGAGAACAAAGACTGAGGACAGAAACAGCCGCATTGTATGCGGTACAAGCCTTTCACATCATACAGGAACTGGGATAAGATCATGCGGCAATTCATTCTTCTCATTTGTGTTCTGGCCCTTGCGGGAGGTGCATTGCACTTGACCAACCCCGATGAAGCGGCTTTCTCCTCCTATCTGGCCGAATATGTGCAGCAAGAGTTGGCGGACGATGCGCCTGGAGAAACGGAATGGGGCAGAAAACTCCGGTCAGGGATCGGTAAGATCGCGGGGGCAGCAGGGTCGAAGCTGAGCGCGAGGCAAGATTGGGGAATTGCATCTCTGTACACCCTCGAAATGGGGGGTGAGACCCATCGGTTTTTGGGCGTGGCGGGACAATTCCTGCCTTTGAAGGGCGGTTGATCAGCCCTCGTCCTCCGGGATCTCGGAAACAGCCGGAGCTTCGGGCATGGGCATCCAGTGGGATACGGCCTCGAAGTATTGGTTGGATGCCCCTTCGCCCGACCAGAAATGCCGACCGTGGGTATCTGCTTTGTCCGCCTGTGCGGCAAAGAAGTTCTCCATGAAACGCAAGACGATGACCTCCCTCATCTCGAATTTGGCCTTCCCGGGAAGAAGGACCTCATTTCCGGGAACCACAGCCAGTACACGCTGACCACCCTCTGGAAGGTGATCGCTGCAAGCAATCCAATCTGAATGGGGCTCTTTTGGGGATCCCATGGCTCAATTTCCTTGAAAGGTCGGGCTGCGCTTTTCGAGAAATGCAGCCACACCTTCGGCATAATCCCCTGTACGTGAGGCTTCTGCCTGAAGTTTCAATTCCGTATTCAATTGCGCGTCCCAATCCTGCTCGAGGCCGGCGTTGAAGGCGGCCTTGGTCAAGGCCAGTCCTCGCGTGGGCATCGAAGCCAGTTGGGTGGCCAATGCCTCTACTTCTGTCGCGAAGGCTTCCGGAGCAATGGCGCAATGAATCATGCCCATCGCTTGGGCCTCGGTGGCACTGACAGGCGTACCGAGAAAAGCCAAGGCGGTGGCGCGCTGGAGCCCGATCAACCGAGGTAGCATCCAGGTTCCGCCACTGTCCGGGATGAGTCCAATCTTGGAGAATGCCTGAATGAACTTGGCGTCTTCACGTGCTACGCAGAGGTCCGCAGCCAAGGCAATGTTGGCACCGGCACCTGCGGCCACACCATTGACAGCAGCGACAATCGGCTTGGGCATGGCCCGCATCTTGCGGACCGTGGTGTTGTACGTGCCGTGCACGACGTCTTTCATGGCCGGCGCATCTTCTGCGGTAATTTCCTTCAGGTCTTGGCCTGCACAGAATGCCTTTCCAGCCCCGGTGATAACCACGCACCGAACCTCCTCGTCAGCAGCGGCCGCATCCAATCCCGCCTGAAAAGCGGCGGCCATGGGCTGCGTGAAACTGTTGAATGCAGCGGGGCGGTTCAGGGTCAACGTCAGCACCCCGCCGGCACGGGAAGTCAGGATGGTGTCTTCATGCATCGGCTACAATGTAATGCGCCTTTTATCTGTGGACGACGAGCCGCTCGACAGCCACGCCTCCTGCGTGGCGCACTTCGACCAAATAGGTGCCGGGCGTCAGGCGTCCCACTTCAAGTCTCGTGGAGAAGCTGCCCACCGGGGAACACACGGTCCGGCCGGCAACATCGCGCAGCGCAATGGATTGAACATCCCATGATGTGGGCAGGGTCAATGAGACCGATTCCGAGGCGGGGTTGGGGTGGATGGTAAAAGCCACATCCTCCCAGTGGTCCATGCCCACAATGCCGAGGGTATCGCACGCTTGGGCAAAACAATCGCTGGCATCGGATACCTGGACACAATAGGCGCCATCGGGCAGGCCCACCAGCACCAAGGCGGGGTCATCTTGGGTGGTGGCGGGAAAACCGATGGATTGCAAGTCGCCATCCAGCACCTCGAAATTGTACGGCGCGGTGCCGCCCGCGGCCTGTACCGTGAGGATGCCACTGGCAGGGTTGACCTCTAAAAAGACCTCAAGCACGGTGCACAGCGAGGAGTCGGCCAAGGCGCAGGGATTGAAGTTGCACGCTGCGGGATCGTTACAGCCGGTTTCAAAATTGACGGCGGGCGCGGTGTAGCCGTCATAGAGGGGCCAATACCATCCCGTGCCGTCGTAGCTGACGACGGTTGTGTCGCCAAAGAAGCCGCTGACCACGGTCATCTCGGTGCCGCATACTGCCACCGATTGGGAAGTGAGGTCGTTGTACAGAACCTCAAAGCCGGAAGCCAACATCAAGTCCGCCACTTCGGGGGTAATGGACCAGACATACCCTTCCATCATGCCGCCCGAGGAGGGCACCAGCGTCACAAAAGCGTCGTCATAGACTTCATAGCCGTTGCTGCAGGAGGCTGAATCGACCAGTCCCAGCATCATCATGCCGAGGGTGCCTTCGGGCGCGTTGGCATCGATGTATTCACAATCCTCCGCTTCACCAAAATTGCAGGCGATGGGGTCTTCGCAAGCCCCGCCCGCACAGACTTCAAGCGGCACAGGATTGATTTCGATGACCTCTCCCGAGGACAGGTCTTGTCCGATGAAAGCAGGAAATTCGGCGGGATAGCGGTCGGCTCGGAAGGTCAAGTTGTTGTTCATCTGCAGTTCCGTGCCCTGCTCCACAGGAGCCCCTTGGAGCAAGGGCGTGCGGTATTCCCAAGCGAGTTCACCATCCTCGGTGATTTCAAAAAGCGCTCCTGTGCGGCCATTGCAGATGAGGTTTCCTCCGTTGCCGAGTCGCTGAAAAGAGCTCAATCCCGTGCTGCTGAGGCCGGGTTGGGTGTACGTCCACTGGAAATCTTCAGGACCCCAGCGGCCTGTGGCTGCGTTGAATTCATAGCCACCGTCGTATTCGTCGAAAATCGGAGAGATGATGGCGGCCTCGCTGTGGGTGCCCGTGGTGTCCGCATTGGGCACCCGGTTGTTGAAGACAAAGAACTTGGTGAAGTCCGGGTTGCCGGGGTTGACACCGAGGCCATTGCCCCAGTGGATGTCGTGCTGGTAAAAGAGCTTCTGATCGGTGCTGTCTCCGCGCTGATAGGCGGCGGGGTTGCCCCAGCGCCAAATGAGGTCGTCGCTGAACTGATAGTCATGCCAGATGACCCACACCTCGTCATAGGTGGGCACACTCATGATGATCTGTCCCGCGGTATCGTAAAAGGGGAAGTAATCGATGGCATTCATGTGGTGCCAGTCGCGGGGCTGATTGAGCACAGTGCCAAAATTGACGTCGATGCGGTGTTGGTTGTCGGCGACCACGCCATAGTTGGCTTTGGTGCTGTCAAAATCCTGCACGAGGTGGTCCCAGACGCGCCATTCCCAGACGATATCCGCACCCCCCATTCCATCGGGTTGGAGTTCGATGATCTTGTCACTCCAGAGCTCACCTCCTTCGAGCAGTGCCGGGTTTCGCCCATTGGCGATGCACTCGAGGCTGTCAATGACCTCCCAGCAAATGGCGATGACGTTCCCGCCCGGGATCACCGTGAAATCGTGGTGCAGGCGCAGGCTGTCATTGTTGGCCGTGAAGGCCCACAACACCTCGTTGTCCCAGGTGCGCCGTTCGATGGTGGCGCCGCCTCCGCCCGCCCATATCGCGTCGTCGCCGATGGCGGCGGGGCGAGAGGTCATGACGATGTCTCCATTGGGCTGGAGATAAGCCGTGTTGCCGGGGCGACGGTCGGCATCGATGGTCCAATCGTGCACCACTTCACCGCATGCATTCAACAGCATGGCGCGGTTCTGGTTGTGCGGGTAAATCATCGTGTAGCCCTCGGAGTACAATTCGGGCTCGAAGGCGATGGTGCCTACGGTGTTCTGTGCGGCCACGGAGCCAACAAGGAGGAGCAAAGCCGAGAGCGAAAGAAGGGGTCGTTTCATGATGTGATGCGAATCGGGCACAATTTGGCCATCAATGCTGAATTAAGATGCGGCTCGGCGCTCCAAGGGCTTCGCCACGCAGGCCGCTCAGGTGCAGCAGCCAAATGCCTTGCGGCAGATCCGCTGTAGGCACGGTATGGCGGACTGAAGCCCGGGTTCCCGTTCGAATGGGGCGGCCGGATAGGTCCGTTAGCTTCCAGGTGATGGGCCCGTCTGCCTGAAGATGCAGCCATTGATCGGCAGGGTTGGGACCGAGTCGAACCTGCATCTCGCGGGTGGAGATACCGGTCGTTCCACTCGTGTCCACGGTGTCCACTGGCGCAGGGAAGGTGATGCAATTCGAGGAAATGGGGTTGGCTTCGACCGGAGCGCCCGGTGTCATATCGCGTCCTTCAAAACCCGGATAGTCCGGTCCGTATCGGTAGGCGCGGAAGGTGGCATTCCCGAAGGGGTTGTCTCCTTGAGCGATGGGACCGAATTGATTGTAGGCCGTGAAGTACTCCCAAACGATGTCCCCGGTGGGCGTGATTTCGAAAAGCCGGCCCTTGTTGCCCTCACAGATGAGCGTATTGCCGTTGGGCTGGCGCTGACAACCGCTGATGTTGTGGCTGTGGAAATCCATAGAGGGCAATTCAGGCCACATCCAATCCAAGTTGTCGGGGCCGAAAGCGACGGTCAAATCTTCGGCGGGAGGAAGGGCGTAGCTTTCCGAAACGGCATCCCACGGCAGGATCAACTCATCCACGGAACTTCCGTCCCCACTGGGCCTGCCGTTGCCGTTGTTGTACACGAGTACCGAGGCAGTGGGGTCTGAAATGCTGTCCGTGGCCGGTCCTTCGCCAAGCAACCAATGCGCGTCGTGTTGTTGGTAGAAGACACGGTCTTCTTCGGTGCCTCTTCCATAGGATTGGGGATTGCCCCAACGGTACAGCAAATCGCCCGGGCTGCCCGCTGCTTCCTCTGAGGTGATGCCGTGGTCAATGATGTAGAATTCATTCCAGTTGCGCGAATTCAACATCAATTGATCCAGTTCCTCGTTGTAAGCCAACCCGTTGCAGTGAAACCAATCTCCTCCGGACACTCCGCCCGGAAATCCTCCCCCCGAAACCTGACCGAAGTTGATGTCGAATCGGGTGGGGTTTTCTGCAGGAGAGCCGAAGTTGGGAAGCGCCGAATCGACATCCTGAATCAGGTGATCCCAGGCATGCCACTCCCACACCACGTTTCCTCCCTCCGTGTCATCCGGCTCTATTTCAACCAGCATGGGCGGCCACAATTGACCTTCAATCAAGCGACCGGCAGCGGCGGCTTCTTCAGGAGAGATGTACTCCCAACACAGGAAAACAACATTGCCATTGGGCAAGTGTGCGATGTCGTGGTGGTGATGGGCGGTATCCGTGGCGATGTCAAAACTCCACAGCATTTCACCTTCCCAGGAGATCTTCTCTACCCGTCCTCCTATGCCGCCGGCGCTGAAATATTCGCTGGGCAATCGACAGGTGCGGAGCAGGGAGCCGTCTTCCAGCAGATAGGCGGATTCTCCCGTTCGGTATTCACTGTCCCATTGGTTGACCACGCGGCCGCAGTTGTCGATGAGGTGGGTCCGGGTGGCACCCGCAGGGGCCACAAGGGTGTAACCGTCGAAGGCGTCGGGCGTATTCAGGAATAGCCCTACACTTTGAGATTGGGCAGCACCTTCGACCGTAAGAGCGGCCAAAGCGGCCAATAAGAAAGCGAATCGGTTCACTGTACAAAGGACGCGCCAAACAGAAAAAGGTTGAACGCCGGGGCCGCGGGATGTATTTTTCCATCGCGGATGGCGATCGAAATCAAGAACCGAAAGGCGGCGTTCAGCTATTTTCTCACGGACACCTATACCGCGGGGATTCAGTTGAAAGGGACGGAAATCAAGAGCATCCGGTCGGGCAAGGCGAGCATTATGGAAGCCTATTGTCGGTTCCAGGGCGATGAGTTTTTCATCTTCAACATGCACATCGAGGCCTACGATCATTCCGGGTATGTAACCCATGAGCCCCGGCGCATCCGAAAATTGCTCATGAAGCGAACGGAATTGACCAAGCTTCAGCGAAAATTGAGGGATGTCGGTGTAACCGTTATTCCAACCCGTCTTTTCATTTCGGAAAGCGGCTTTGCCAAGCTGGACATCGCTGTAGCCAAGGGCAAGAAATTGGTGGATAAGCGCAACACCATAAAGGACCGGGACCAAGCCCGGGACTTGGACAGGAGGGGGGCATAAGGCAGGAGCTCAGGCGGTAATGCCTTGCTGAGGTTGCGGCTGCAACTTGTATTGCTCGTGGAATGAAGTCCAGTCCCACAGGAAATGGTGCAGGATTTCCTCCATCTGCATGAGAAAACGAGGATTCGGAACGTTGAGAGAGCGGAAGTACTCCTCTTGGTAGCCATTCAGGGTGTATCCGAGGTACATGCCGCGTGACATGGCGCTGACCGTCTTCTTGGAGGGCTTGTTCAGCTTGATCATGCCCTCGCGTGTGGCGCTTATTCGGTCAGCCAATTGATCCGTAGGAAGCTCCAACTGCAATGCGAGTTCGGCCAAAATGGCCTCCACGAGGACTTGATCTGTGCCCGCTTCGAAGAATCGGGGGATGAAGTCGAGGTTTCCTGCCAAAACCACCAAGAGAAAAGGGGCGACTTCGGCCTCGTCAATATCCGGTGGGCGCTCCATGTGGGGAGTCTCACGCATCAAGCCCAAGACGTCTGGCCAAGCATCTTCCACGCTGTCGAGTGTCGCATGGACGAACATTCGCGCCACCTCTTCAGGTTTCAGCTTTTTTTTGCCCCAGTTAAACAACATTCCTTCAGATTGTTCCAAAGCTACCGGTGATCAAAGCCGATTGTCGGAGACCCTGGTGGGTCCGTGTCCACATCTTTATCAACATCTTTGTCGGCCATGGAATCCACCTCCTTCGGAAGCCGATTGTATCGGAATGTCGTTCGCCCCTTGGCTTTCGCCATGGATCCTGAACAGGCCCACTATCGCACCATGGGGCTCTTCCGCATTGGACTCGCACTTCCGCTGGTCGGGGCGGCGTTGCGGCGTTCCTTGTCTGTGAACGCTGCTTCGGAAGATGCCGTGGAGGTGGCCGGTCTTCAGTTTCCGCATCGGGTGGGCCTCGCTGCGGGGTTTGACAAGGATGGCCGATGGTTGGTTCCCCTTTCATCAATGGGCTTCGCTTTCGTGGAGGTGGGGACCATCACACCGAAGCCGCAACCGGGTAATCCCAAGCCGCGGTTGTTTCGGCTCAAGGCGGACCGTGGACTCATCAACCGCATGGGGTTCAACAACGGAGGCCTCGATGCATTGATTGATCGGCTCAAGGACCGGCCAGCGGGCTTGATTGTGGGCGGAAACATCGGCCGCAACAAGGTGACCCCGAATGAACGTGCGGGCGACGATTACCTCACTTGCTTCCAGGGGCTCCATCCCCATGTTGACTACTTCGCTGTCAACGTCAGTTCTCCCAATACACCGGGGCTGCGGGAGTTGCAGGACCGTGCGCCGCTCACCGCCTTGCTGAACAGGCTGCAGGAGTATAACCGCGCACAATCCGTTCGGCGCCCCGTATTCCTGAAGATCGCGCCCGACCTCAGCGATGCCCAACTCGACGACATCGTGGCCCTCGTGGCCGATACGGGTATCGACGGTGTCATCGCCACCAACACCACCATTTCCCGCGAAGGCTTGAAAACCCCATCCTCCGAAGTAGAGTCGCTCGGTGCAGGAGGCTTGAGTGGAGCCCCCGTTCGTGCGCGCAGCACTGAGGTGGTTCGCTATTTGCGTCAGCGTGGCGACTTTGCCATCATCGGCGTGGGTGGGGTGGAAGACGGCCCCACGGCCCGCGAGAAGCTCGAAGCGGGTGCGAACCTTGTCCAGGTATACAGCGGCATGGTTTATACCGGACCGGGCATCGTTCGCGAATGCCTCTCCGGCTTGCGGGACTGACCCCATAGCGACAGCATAGACAGCATCTGTGGCCGGAGAAGCCTCGGATTGACCGCGCCGCCTACCAATCGAATTCAGCCCTTCCTCCGGCCCTTTTCAGGCGGATTCCCTTCTCTGTGCGGTGAACCTGTGCGGCTTCGTGGTGGGCGTCATGCTCGAAAAGCAAAGTCCACTTCTCCCGCTCGGCACAGGTGAGGATGCGCTCTTTTTCATGGACCGTCAGAAGGGGGCGGGTGTCATAGCCCATGACCCAAGCGGTGGGAATGTGGGTGGTGGCCGGAAGCAGGTCGGCCGTGAACAGCGCCTTGCGATCACCTCGCTTGAGCAGCGGTAGCATCTGGCTTTCCGTGTGTCCGTCGACAAACAGGACGTCGATGTTTGGAAACCCGGGAATCGGGCCACGGGTGTCCGTAGCGCCTTCATCACGCGGTATGAACTGCAATTGACCCGATTCCTGAATGGGGTGGATGTTTTCCTTCAGAAAGCTCGCCTTCTCCCGCGGATTGGGTTCTGTGGCCCATTTCCAGTGGCGCTCCGTGCTCCAGAAAGTCGCGTTGGCAAAGGCGGGTTCATACCGATGGGGATCCTGCCCATGCCGGCGGATGGCGCCGCCGCAATGGTCGAAGTGAAGGTGGGTCAGAAATACATCGGTGATGTCGTCCCGATGATACCCCAGGTCTTTCAGCTGGGTGTCGAGGTTGAGCGGCCGCGGCATGTAGTGGGAAAAGAACTTCTCCTCCTGTTTGTCGCCCATGCCGCAATCCACGAGCATCAGGCGGTCTCCTTCCTCAATCAGGAGGGACCGCAGCCCCCAGTCGCACCGGTTGCGCTCATCGGTGGGGTGGGCCTTGGACCAGAGCGGCTTGGGGACCACGCCGAACATGGCGCCTCCGTCCAACTTGAACAGCCCGTGTGAAACGGTGTGAATCAACATATGCGAAAGGTACGCGCGCCCCACGCGAGACGCCCTAATTTCGCGCTATACACCCGTCCCGACGCGATGTCAGACCACGCCGCCCTGTACGCCATCAGTCCCATCGACGGGCGCTACCGCCGCCACGCCGAATCTCTCGCCGCCTACTTTTCCGAGGCAGGCCTGATCCAGTACCGCATTCGAGTGGAGGTGGAGTACCTCATTGCACTGCACGGATTGGGGCTGCCTCAACTGCCGGCATTGACCGATTCTCAGGCCGAGGGCTTGCGGAGCATCTACACCGGATTCAATCTGGCCGGAGCGGATGAGGTCAAGCAAATCGAGCGGACCACCAACCACGACGTCAAAGCGGTCGAGTACTACATCAAATCCAAGCTCGACGCCTTGGGGTTGGCAGAACGCTCGGAGTTCGTGCACTTCGGCCTCACGTCGCAGGACGTCAACAACACCGCCATCCCGCTTTCCATGGCGGAGGCGACGGCAGATGTGCTCTTGCCGGCATTGCAGTCGGTGCGGGATGACTTGGCAGGTCTTGCTGAGAAATGGAAAGCCGTACCCATGTTGGCCCGGACGCACGGGCAGCCGGCGAGCCCGGTTACCCTCGGAAAGGAGTTCGCCGTCTTCGTGGAGCGCTTGGACCACGCCGTCGCCCAGTTCGAGGCGGTCCCGTTTGCTGCCAAGTTCGGCGGCGCCACCGGCGGATTCAATGCCCATCACGTGGCCTATCCGGAGGTGGATTGGCATGCCTTTGCCGACCGATTCGTGGGCGAGGAACTCGGTTTGCACCGCAGCCATCCCACCACGCAAATCGAGCATTACGACTACCTCGCAGCTTGGTGCGACGCCCTGCAGCGCATCCACACCATTCTGATCGACCTCGACAGGGACATCTGGCACTACATCAGCCTCGACTACTTCAAGCAGAAGGTCGTGGAAGGTGAGGTCGGTTCTTCGGCCATGCCGCACAAGGTCAACCCCATCGACTTCGAGAACAGCGAGGGCAATCTGGGGGTGGCCAATGCATTGCTCGCCCATCTGGCCCGCAAGCTGCCCATCAGCCGGCTCCAGCGCGACTTGACCGACAGCACTGTATTGCGCAACGTCGGAGTACCGGTGGGGCACAGCCTCGTTGCCCTCAACGCCTTGCGCAAGGGACTCGGTAAGTTGGTGCTCAATGCGCCGCGCTTGGAGGCCGACCTCGAGGCCCAATGGGCCGTGGTGGCCGAAGCGGTGCAGACCATCCTCCGCCGCGAGGGGGTGGCGAATCCCTACGAGGCGCTCAAGGCCCTCACCCGAGGCAAAGCGGGCATTGATGCGGCGTCCATCGCGGCCTTTATCGACGGGTTGGAGGTCAGCGATTCAGTAAAGGCTGAGTTGCGCTCCATTACCCCCCACAACTACATCGGCACCACCGTCGGATGAGGCGGTTTCGGGACCTCTTCCGGCTGGTCCTTCGCTACCGGCTCAACCTGATCGGCAACATCGCTTTCAATGCGCTGGGGTCGATTCTGTCCCTCTTCACCTTCCTCGCCATCGTGCCCTTCCTGCGCATCCTGTTCCAGACGGGGGGTGCAGCTGGTTCGACAGCGGATTCTACCTCCGATGTGGGGGGAGATGCCGAATCCCACCCCGTCTTCGCGGGCATTACCCATGCGCTCGACACCTACGTGGCAGCCCATGGGGTGGAGCAGGCCCTGCTGATGATGTGCGGGGCCATCGCCGTACTCGCTTTCGTCAAGAACGCGGTCACCTACTTGTCGTTCTACAGCCTGGCGACCATCCGCACCGGCGTGGCCCGGGACTTGCGCGAGCAGCTGTTCGACCGGATCTTGGCATTACCGGTGGGCTATTTCACCGAGCAGCGCAAGGGCGATCTGATCAGCCGGATGACCAACGACCTCATGGAAGTCGAGTTCAGCGTCATCGGCACTTTGGAGGTGCTGTTCAAGGCGCCCATCATGATCCTGCTGTCGCTGGTGACGCTGTTCGCCATCAGCTGGGAGTTGACGCTGTTTGCCTTGATTTTCATGCCGGTGGCCGGTTTCATCATCTCGAGGATCGCCACCGCATTGCGCGGTGCTGCGGGCCGAGGCAAGGCCCGTCTGGGCGACCTCATCAGTCGGCTCGAGGAGACACTGGGCGCCATGGTGGTGGTCAAGTCCTTCGATGCCGCGCCCCGGTTCCGCGGGCGGTTCGCTGAGCACAATGAGGGTTACTTCCGCCTCATGCGCAAGTTGTACAAGCGGGAATACCTGAGTTCGCCGGTCAGCGAATTCGTCTCGATGACCGTCATTGCCATTCTCCTCGCGGTGGGCGGCCGTCTGGTCCTGCGCGGAGAGGGACTCGAAGGAGAGCTGTTCATTGGCTACCTGGTGGTGTTCAGCCAGATCATCCCGCCGGCCCGGTCCTTGAGCGACGCGATCTTCAAGGTGCAGAAGGGAGCCGCCTCGCTCGACCGCTTGGACGAGGTACTGCAGGCCGAAATGAGCGTTGCTGAGCCCGATGAGCCCCAGCTTTTGACGTTCCAGCAGGAGTTGGCTTTTCAGGGAGTGTACTTTGCTTATCCCGGAGCATCGGATCGTGCACTCGACGGCTTCGACTTGACCATAAAAAAGGGCGAGACCGTTGCACTGGTGGGTGCGTCGGGCAGCGGAAAAACGACGGTGGCGCGGCTGTTGCTGAGGTTGTACGACCCGCAGGAAGGCACGGTGAGCGTCGATGGCATCGACCTTCGGGATATGGCCAGTGGGGATTTGCGGCGCCACATTGGATTCGTAACGCAGGATCCGCTGCTGTTCAACGACACGGTGGCGGCCAACATTGCCCTTTTCGATCCTGTCCCCAGCGAGGAGCGCATCCGGTCCGTGGCTGAAATTGCCCATGCCATGGAATTCATTGACCAACTGTCCCAAGGTTTGGATACCCCGATTGGCGACGGCGGAGGAAGGTTGTCGGGAGGGCAGCGACAAAGGCTGGCCATCGCCCGTGCCTTGTATCACGATCCGCCCATTTTGGTACTCGACGAGGCCACCAGCGCACTTGACGCAGAGGGCGAGCGGCTGGTGCAGGCCGCCATCGAGCGCGTAATGGAAGGGCGCACAGCGATTGTCATTGCCCACCGGTTGTCCACCGTCCGGCGGGCGGACCGCATTGTCGTCATGGAAAGGGGGCGCATTGTCGAGTCCGGGTCCCACGAGGAATTGATGGCCACCTCCGGCAGCTACCAAGGCATGGTCGCCCTGCAGCAACTCGAGGGCTAATCTCGGGATGTCAATTTGGGCAACCCGGGTGCCGCGAGGCTTTGGAATGGCATCCTAGATTCGCCCCGTGAAGCCGCCACGTTCCTATTTCGCCAGCATGTTCGGCAACCGATGTCCTGCCTGTCGAGACATGCGGCTCTTTAAGGTGCGGAATCCTTGGCGTTGGCGCACCATCAATGACATGTACCACGTCTGTCCGGGTTGCGGTGAGGACCTTTTGCGGGAGCCGGGCTTCTATTTCGGGGCGGCCTACGTAAACTATGCCCTGTCGGTCGCGCTGTGGGTCGCTGTACTCGTTGCCCTCACCGTTTTCGGCAACCTGGGGTGGGTGCCCTTTACCGGTATGTTCGACCAGCCCGAGCTGTTCCTCGGGACCGGAGTGGCTACCCTCCTCGTCTTGTTGCCACCGCTTCAGCGGCTGAGCCGGTCGATGTGGATTCACTTCTTCGTGCGCTTTACAAAGAAGTAACCTTTTGCAAGGCCAGTCTCGCTTGGAAAGGGGGTAAAAAGAGAAAGGGCCCTCGCGTTCGAGAGCCCCTTCGTTTCACCAAATCGCCTGTTCCCTTGCGGGAGCGGCTGTAACCAAAACCATTACCCTATACCTGAGGCGCTCCTTGGAGGTTACAGTTTCGGCTAAAGTTTTTTCCAAAAAGAGCATAAGCCACTTGTTATCAGGGCATTAAAAAGAGAATTATTTTTTTGATGGATTCCAAACCCGCTGCATTTATAGCCTGAAATCACCCGGGATTGCGCCGTAACTTGAGCACATGAGCGCGGGGAAGCCCATCATTTGGATCACGGGACAGCCCGGGGCGGGCAAGTCAACGGTCGGTCGGGCGTTGCTCGATGACCTCACATCCTCAGGAATTCCGGCCTTTATGATCGATGGGGATGACCTGCGCGCCCTTACGGCCAACGCAGATTACAGCCCAGCCGGTCGGGAGGCGAACATTCGCCGCGCCCAGGACATCGCGCTCTACCTGAGCCGCCAAGGGCAAGTGGCCATCGTCGCTGTTGTGGCACCTTTTCTCTGGTTGCGTGAGGAGTTCAAGGCCCGGGCCAATGTCAGGGAAGTGTATGTCCACACCACTGAGCTGCGCGGACGGGAGCATTACCACAGCGACGAATACGGTAAGCCCGAATCGGATTACCTGGACCTCGATAC
>JBDQOI010000002.1:0-113870 GCA_040261275.1 Flavobacteriales bacterium
CGCTTTTCGGTGCGGTCGTCAAAGGCGAGCTGGATGTTCACTGTGCCCTTGTATCGGGCGGGCGTGCCCTTGCGGTTGGTGACCGCCCAACCGAGGGCGTCGGCGTAGGCCATGATGCTGGCGCGCTTGCTCGGCCAGTCGGGGTGGACCAGTACGAACTGCGGCTCGCCGTGTATTTGGGCTGACTGACGAACGGCCTTGCGAAAGCGCATTTCCTTGCCCACCCGCTCCAAGAAGGGCATGCGCTCAGGGTAGTCGTTGGAGAAGAAGCCCATCGTCTTTCGCTACTTCAGCTTGGCGATTTCGGACTTCCGGCCAATGGTGCGCGTAATGAAGTCCCGGTCGCGTTTGGGGCTGCGGGCTGGGGAATACTCGCGGCCGTAGAAGATGATCTGCAGGTGGAGCTTGTTCCACCTCTCTTCTGGGAACAGCCGTTTGGCGTCGCGCTCGGTCTGCTCCACGTTCTTGCCGTTGGTGAAATTCCAGCGGTACATCAGGCGGTGGATGTGGGTGTCGACAGGGAAGGCTGGGACGCCGAAGGCCTGCGACATGACCACAGACGCCGTCTTGTGGCCCACGCCCGGCAGGCGTTCCAATGCCTCCATGTCTTGGGGGACGGTGCCGCCGTGCTCGTCCATCAGGATCTCGCTCAGGCGGACGATGGCCTTGGACTTCTGCGGGCTGAGGCCGCACGGCCGGATGATCTCGCGGACCTCGTCCACCGGCACATGGCGCATGTGCTTGGGATTGTCGGCCCGGGCAAAGAGGGCAGGGGTGATCTGGTTGACCCTGGCGTCCGTGCACTGCGCGCTGAGCAGCACCGCCACCAGCAGCGTGTAGGGGTCGGTATGGTCGAGCGGAACCGGCACTTCCGGATAGAGCCGCTCGAGCTCGTCCATCACCCATTGCACACGGGCGGCCTTCGTGGACAAATCGGGGTGAGCAAGTGGGGCAGGGACATCTGCTTTGGACATGGCTGCAAGGTATCTTCGCTTTTCATGAATGCACCGCAATCCGTCCACAGCATGGTGGACGCCGCAGACCTCGCGGAATTCCAGCGCCACCTCGACGGGGCGCAACACGTCGCCATCACGAGCCACCGCTCACCTGACGCCGATGCCGTGGGCACTTCGCTGGCCTTGGCCCGCTACCTGCGCTCTACTGGAAAAGAGGTCACCTGTCTGTTGCCCGATGCACCTGATGAGGCCCTCGACTGGATGCCTGGCGTAGAGGACATTGTCAAATTCGACGCAGACCCCGGAAAAGCGCAAGAGGCGCTGCACCGGGCCGATGTGCTGTTTGCCCTCGACTACAATGGCATGGGCCGCCTGGGGCCGATGGCCGATGCCGCCCAAGCCGCCACCGGCACGTGGCTCATGGTGGACCACCACATGGGGCCCGAAGACTTCCCTACCGCTCGGGTCCATGACGCGCGCTGCAGCTCCACCGCAGAATTGCTCTATGGCGTCATCGCCGGACTCGGTGGCCGGGACGCGGTCGATGCCGTGGGCGCTTCCCTGTTGTACGCGGGCATGATGACCGATACGGGCAGCTTTCGTTTCCGGTCGGTCTCTTCGGAGACCCACCGGGTGATTGCAGAGATGATGGACCGCGGACTCGACCACACCGCTGTGCACGAGGCCATCTTTGGAGAACAGCCGATGGACCGGATGCAACTGCACGCCTTTGCCGTTGTGGAACGCATGGAGGTGTATCCCGAATTTCAGACCGCATTTGTCCACCTCACGGCCGAGGACATGAAGCGGTTCCACTACCGCCCAGGCTACACAGAAGGACTGGTCAACAAAGCGCTCGGTGTGGCCGGCGTCAAGGTGGCGGTATTTGCCAAGCAGTCTTCCGATCGCGTCAAGATGAGCTTCCGCTCCGTGGGCAACTACAGCGTGCGCGACTTTGCCGAGAAGCACTTTGACGGTGGGGGACACAACAATGCCGCCGGCGGCGCATCGGAAGAATCCATCGGCGTGGTCATGGCCCGACTTCGCGGATTACTGCCGGAGATCTCAGCAGGCATTGATGCTTCAGACGCGGCAGGCCGATGAAGGCAAGGCGGGAAAAGCACAACCGTTTCACGCCGTGGGCTGTGGGACTGTTAGGGTGCCTTCTTCCCTCGATTTGGTCCGGATGCACAGAGGAGCGTCTGCCTGACGCACCGCCCAAGCAGACCCCGAGCACCTCAGACCTTATGGAATTTCACCGCCAACGGGCATTGGCGTTGGACAGCCTCATGGCCGCCCGGTCGGCTTCCTGGGACTCGGTCGTCACCACGGGCACCGGACTGAGGTACGAGGTCATTGATGGGGCCCCGGGGACGACGGCCTTCATTCAGAACCTTCCCGAAGGGCTCGTTTTGGAACTGCACCATCGGATTGCGCTGCTCGACGGAAGGGAGATTTCCACTTGGCAACGGGACGGCCCCATGGCCTTCGAGCTTGGGCGCACCGATTTGCCCACCGGCTTCCACGAGCTCATCGGCCATGCCGCCATCGGCGACAGCATTCGGGCCTTGATCCCGCCCTCTCAGGCTTGGGGCATGAGCGGAAGACCGCCCGAAATCCCGCAGGAGGCTGTGATTTCCGTGCAGATGAGGATCAACCGCTACGCCTTATCCCCATGACCGGGCTACGGCCCTTGTGGATTCTCTTCTTACTGGCGCTCTCCGGGTGCTCCGAACGGGAACCGCTCCCTTGGACGCTACTGGAATTGGGCTCGCGCCCCATCAGAGCGGCTTGGGACCAAGGAGAGGCCTTGGTCCTGACCGTAGAAGCGAGGGCACAAGAGGATGGGGGACCGAAGGCAGCGGCATCGAATTGGCCCATTGTCATTTTCCCCGACACCAGCGCTGCCTCGCGCATCATGCGGCGGGAACTGTTCGGGCTCGCTGACATCGCTTGTGGCGATCGCATGCGCCTGCACCCCCAAGATCTTCCGCCGAGCCTGCGCGCGGTACTCGATGAACAATACGCCGACAGCGTGGAGTTGAGTTGGCAATGCGCCCACAGGACGGAATTGGCCGCCCTGCTGGCACCTATCGTTGCCCTTTCTGCGCAACCTGGACCGTCCGAAGAAAGATGGTTGGCCACCCTTCGCAAAGGATTTCCGGAAAAAGTCATCCTGCCCGAGCACCCTTACCGAGAAGGGGATCATGTTCAATTGGAAATCGAGGCCTATCGGCCCGATGGAAGCCTTGTTGGCGACACCGTCAAATTGGCATTCCGCTGGGGAGAGCCGGACCAAGTCGTTCCGGCTTTGAAGCCATTCCTCCTCCAAGCAGGGAAAGGGTCCAGCGCCTCGCTGTGGTCCAGGTCCGACCAGGCATTCGGCACGGAAGCCCACCCCGTACTCGGGTTGCCGGCCCATACGCCCGTCCAATTCGTGGTCAAGGCCCGCTGATTCAACCGAAATCGCGGTCCAACCAAGCGAGGGCTGCCTTGCGCACTTGCTCCCGCACCTCCGCAAATCCATCCTCGCCACCGTAATAGGGGTCGAGAACCTCGGCACCTGAAGGGTCAAACAAGTCCGCTTTGGCTTCTTCCTCCTCAGAGCGCGCCAGGTCGAGCACATCGCGCAGGTTGGACCGGTCCATTACGAGAATGCGATCGTACTTGGCGAAGTCGCCGCGGACGAACTTCGCCGAACGCTGACCGGAGATGTCAATGTCTACCGCCCGCATGGTGGCCACGCTTCGACGGTCCGGCGCATGCCCTACGTGGTAGCCCGAGGTGCCCGCTGAATCCACCTTGACCCTGCATCCCCTCACCATCGCGGAATGGCGGAGCCAACCCTCCCCAATGGGGGAGCGGCAGATGTTGCCGAGGCAAACTACAAGGTAACGCTTCACTTTAGGTTGAGCCACCTGATCAGCTGACATTCAGCTTCTTCTCGAGGTCGTCGAGATACTTCCGGAAGTGCTTGTCCGTCTCGCTCAAGTTGTTGACCGTACGGCAGGCATGGAGCACGGTAGCGTGGTCCTTTCCTCCGCAGTGAAGGCCAATGTTGGCCAACGAACTTTTGGTCATCTTCTTGGCGAAGTACATCGCGATTTGACGCGCCTGCACGATTTCGCGCTTGCGGGTCTTGGACTTGAGCAGTTCGATGGGCAAATCGAAGTAATCGCACACCACCTTTTGGATGTAGTCGATGCTGACCTCGCGCGCGGTGTTCTTCACGAACTTGTCAATCATCTGCTTCGCCAACTCCAACGTGATGGCCTTGCGGTTCAAGCTGCTCTGGGCGATGAGGCTGATCAATGCCCCCTCCAGCTCGCGAATGTTGGTGTTGATCGAGTAGGCGAGGTACTCCATGACCTCGCGGGGAAGCTCGATGCCGTCGGCATACATCTTCTTATCGAGGATGGCCATGCGGGTCTCCAAACTCGGTACTTGCACATCTGCGCTCAAACCCCACTTGAAGCGGGAGAGGAGGCGCTGCTCCATTCCCTGCATCTCCACGGGCGGCTTGTCGCTGGTCAAAACGATCTGCTTGCCTGTCTGATGGAGGTGGTTGAAGATGTGGAAGAACACGTCCTGCGTCTTCTCCTTTCCGCTGAAGAACTGAACGTCGTCCACAATGAGGACGTCCATCAGCTGATAGAAATGGGAGAAGTCATTGACGCTGTTGTTGCGAACGGCGTCGATGAATTGGTGGGTGAACTTTTCTGAATTGACGTAAAGGACCGTCTTCTCCGGGAAACGGTTCTTGATCTCGATTCCAATGGCGTGCGCGAGGTGGGTCTTTCCGAGTCCTACCGGGCTGTAAATGAGCAGCGGATTGAAAGCTGTCCCTCCAGGCTTCTGGGCTACTGCAAATCCAGCACTGCGGGCCAAACGGTTGCTTTCCCCTTCAATGAAATTCTCGAAGCTGTATTTCGGATTCAGGTTGGAATCGATGTTGAGCTTCTTGAGGCCGGGAATCACGAAAGGATTCTTGATCGGCGCCTCGCTGCCGTCCATCGGCATCTTCACTGAGCGGTTGCGCACCGCTGCGTGGTGCGAAGTGGGCAACTTCACGGTGTAGGGGGAGGAGCCCGCCGCGGGCTGCTCCATGATGATGGAGTACTCCAAACGCGCCTCCTTCCCGAGCTCCTTGCCGATCGCCTTGCGCAACAACTCTATGTAATGCTCCTCCAACCACTCGTAGAAGAACTGGGAGGGCACCTGTATGGTCAGGACTGACTCCTCGAGCTTGACCGCCTTGATCGGAATGAACCACGTCTTGAAAGCTTGAGCGCTGACATTGTCTTCAATAAAGGAGAGGCAATTGGCCCAGACACTTTCGTGATGGAGGTTCATATTGGGTGAGGTTGACAGTGTAAAACGTATTCCGGATTTTCATCCGACCCCCCATTCGGAGAGAAGGCAAATATTCCCGGAAGGTTTGAATAAAAAAAGCCCTGCACCCCTTGATTTTTTCGAAATTCCATTCCTGAGGTCCAGTCATTAAACACCTCGAATTTTCCGAACGCTGATAACACGCCATACAACCCGTAAAAAAGACATCTCATCCAATTCCATCATCCCCTCAAAGTGCCATTAGAAGTCTTCAAAGACCCTGGTTTTTTTGCAAGTCGACATGGAAAAGAAGAAAGGGTCTCATGCGCGACCATTCCACACCCTGTTCATGGCCTCCCATGCCTTTTCGGCCACATGACCCCAAGCATAGCGCCCCGACGCTTCTGCCATTCCCTCCGGTGGGCGAACCAAGGCATTCAAAAATGCTCCTTCAAGGGCATCCCTGTCGTGCAGCACTCCCTGACCGAAGTGTTCAGGATAAGCCAAGTCATTCGGGGCCACAATGCCCAAACCGGCGGCAGCCGCCTCCAAAACGCTGATTCCGAAGAAATCGTGATGGGCCGTCACCAGGGCCAAGTCCGCTGACCTCAAGATCTCCACATATTCCTCCCTTGACGGCTGGTGACCCCAGACCAGGATGCGCTCCGCATGACGCTCCTTCATCTCATCAAATGCCGACGGCACCCGGTCAAAAGACTGGCCCATCACCGCCAATCTAAACTCAAGCCCCGCCTGCACTGCAGCATCCAGGCAAGACAAAAAAGCGGCAGGCCCCTTATCGTATTCCCATCTGTGATTCCACACCACCACGGGTGAACCCGCCGCAAAACAACGGGTATGGCGGAGCTTTCCCGCCTCCAGAACATCCTCTTCCAAACCGATGGGGACCACCTCGGATTTTGCAGCGACCCTGCTTGCAACGTCTTTCGGACGCGGAGCGGGAAAACGAGAAACAAAGCCCGGCAATGCTTCCAAAAAAATGTTCCGGTGGTAATGCGAGTTGAACCAGATCGCGTCCGCCACCCAAGCACTCGTCAAATTCACCCAAGCATAGTGACGGTCCCATTCCATTTCTGGTCGCTCCGGGTGAGGAGGGAAGGTCAATTGGTTCTCGTGGAAATACGCCACCACCGGAGTGTCCCTGTGGCCGGCGGGCAAAGCCGCGCGGAATTGCGCGACATCGAGCATGTCCGTCACCACAAATGCGTCGACCCGTCGGTCCAAAGCACCAGATTCAAGCATGCGCTCCACCAGCACCATGGATGCCGCGTGCATCCGCCACTTCCAATGCCGGCCGGGCAATGCAAAGACCTCAACCTCCAATTCTCCGCCACATCGCGCAGCGGCAGCGGGCCATTCCCTGGCCATGCCTTCTGCCCAAAGGGCATGACTACCGGCCGAGTATGGATTGAGCAGGATCACCCTCCGCATGGGTTCAAGGTACCGGAGGTTCGTCAATGGACTTGCGAGAGGGCCTTCTGAACAAGCTTCGGAAGCCACGGCGAGGTTGCGCTGGGCCCAGAATCTCCGAAAGGTCGGGTTCACCCGCATCCACCCAGGCGGTATACCAAAGGCTGGAAACACCGCCAATGGCCCGGCGCCATCTCTCTGCCACCATTCCGTTGAGGGCCTCCTCATACGCCGCGCACCAAGGCTCTACATGTTGCAACGCCATGACTCCCCCTCGCTCTTCTCGAACCTGGTCATCTCCAACCCATGTGGCGGACAACACGCGTTCCGCCTTCAGCAAGGGCTCGACATGTTGATGACTTTGCTCCAGCACCGCCCAAGCCCAAGCCCCAACATCGAAGACATAGGTCACTTCGTCCACCACCAAATCGTAGCCTCCTCCATATAGCTCGGGCAATCGGGTCTCCCAAAGCGAATGGACCCCGACTTGGCCCGAGAGCTGACCGTTGTAGTTGAGCGTCGTGTGAAGTGGCACGTGCGCATCCGCGACATAATGACCCAAATCGGCGGCTGCGCGGAGAATGGCTTCTCGATCCTGGGCATCGAATGCCTCCACCAGCCTTTTCTGGGACCATTGAATCTGCCATGGCAACACTCCGTATGCCCAGAGCGTATCCTCCGTGCAGGCGCACTCCGCGCGGGAGTAGGAAGGAGCATCACCCAAAGAATCCAAGCAGGTCAATGCCGGCGCATCCCGATCCAAATAATGCCGGGGCGCCTCGCGCTCCACGGAGTGCTTCCGCTTGTCCGCATCCGTGGCGTGAGCGGACAACCAGTCCACTTCCCGCATCATCCAACCGCCCAATGGCTGGGGCAGAGCCTCTGCAGCAGAGCGGTTGATGTGTCGATGAACGGAAAAACCCCACCCTCCGGAGACCCCGCCGATCAGCAAGACAAAAAAGAGGTAGGCCCGACCCGGAATCAACGGGAAGCGTCACTCAATGCGCCTTCCTTGACGCGGCGGGCATCGATCAAAGCGCCTTTGTGAAGCACGGGGACCACATTGACCGTATTGGGCGTCAGACAGTATTTGATGTCCTCGCCGAGGCTGAGGTTTCTCAACCTGCGGCGATGTGAGGAGGCCTTGAGGAAGGAGAAGATATTTCCACGCACAGCAAGGAACAGATGCTTTGCGGCTATCGTGCTGTCCTCCTCACTCCTGTATCGCGCAATGTCAATGAGGTTGTCGGCTATGGCTCCTGCACAGATGGTATCCTCAAGATTGAACTTGTCCTTCCATCCGGAACACAAGAGCAGCACATCACCGGGTTGCTGCATCAGCCACGTACAAATTGCATCGAGGTTGTTGATGCTGCCAATGGCGACTTGGGGCATCTCCTTGGCCATATCAATGGCCTTCGTCCCATTCGTGGTCGTCAAGGCGACCGTCCTGCCTTCGAGCGCTCCATCCATGTAAGCCCGAGGAGAATTGCCGAAATCGAACCCCTCCACGATCTGCCCGTTCCGTTCTGCCGCCGCGATGCACCCTTCCTTCTGGAGTGCCCGCGCCTCATCCACCGTAGGAACGGGAATGATCCGGTCCACGCCATGCGCCAAGCCTGTGCAAATCGCCGATGTAGCCCGCAGAACGTCAATCACGACACACGTGTGGAATTCCTCCTTGTACAGTTCGAATTGACGCGGAGAGAAACACACTTCCACCCGGCGTGCCGGACGGTCTCCTCTACTGGCCTCCTTCGTTGACGACGCTATGGACATACCTCAAAGGAAAGGAATCCTCGTGACTGTCGCCCGAATCGACTTGTTCCGAATCGAGATGTAGATTTCCGCCCCCCTTGCTGCATAGGCAGCAGACACGTACCCCAGCCCAATGGCTTCCCCCAAGGAGGGGGACTGGGTCCCACTCGTGACCGCTCCGATCACGTCACCCTGAGCGTCCAAAATGGGGTAGTCCTTCCTCGGAATTCCCCGCTCTTCCAACTTGAAGCCCACCAGCTTCTCTTCAGGCCCATTCTCTTTTGCAGCAACCAAAGCGCTTTTGCCCTGGAATTCGGTATCCCAGCCGACCACCCAAGAAAGCCCGGCCTCCACTGGATTCCGGGATGGCCCGATGTCATTGCCGTGCAGACAGAATCCCTTTTCCAGCCGCAGGGTATCCCGCGCGCCCAGACCACAAGGGATCAACCCGTGCTCCTCTCCAGCCGCCATCATGGAGTTCCAGAGGGACTCTGCCCTTTTCGAAGGCACATACCATTCGAATCCCCGCTCCCCGGTATATCCGGTAGCGCCCACTACGACTTCCGCCCCTTCAAACACGACCGATCTGTGGTGGTAGTATTTCAAGTCGCCCAGGTCGAATCCCATGGCCGAGGCTACTGCATCCGACGACGGCCCCTGAAGGGCGATCAAAGCCATACGATCGCTGGCGTCTTCAAATTGGACGTCTTCAGGGAGGGTAGACTCCACAGTGGAGACTACTTCTGCGCGGTTGGCGGCATTGACAACCAACAGATATCGGGATTCAAACCCATAGACCAGCAAGTCTTCCACGATCCCACCCGCTTCATTCAGCAAACAGGTGTAGAGTGCCCGGCCAGGCTTGGCTTTGTCTATATCGCCTGCCAGTAAATGCTGCAGGAATGCCCGGGCTCCACCACCGGAAAACCAAAGTTCTCCCATGTGGCTCACATCGAACACACCAGCGGCAGTGCGAACCGCCTCGTGCTCCCTTCGGAGACCCGCGTATTGAACCGGCATTTCATATCCTGCAAAGGGCACCATGCGGGCTCCTGCAGCCATGTGCACCCCGTGAAGGGGCGTGGTGGCCAAACCCAGTGTCGCTTCTTCCATGAACCAAAAGTAGGCGGGGCTCATGACCTGCAATGACCCTGAAGCGACGAATTGTGCGCGTCTTTGTGCCCGCTTGCCGAACTTTCGTTCGTGAACAGGAACGTCATCATTGCCGACAGGGCGAGCACTGCCATGGAACGGATCATTCGCAGGCTTCAAGGAGCATCCCTCATTGGCGCGGAAAAAGCAAAGGACGAAATGCTCGCGCGCATTCGCTCCTTGGCCCGCAATGCCGCCCCCGGGGACTCACGAAAAGCCAAATTCGACCAAATCCCAGGCGACATTCGAAGCATACTCGCCCACAACCACAGGATTTACTACCGGGTCGAGGAGGAGCGCATCGCAATACTCGATGTCATCCTGGATGCAGAGATCCACTCGGTCGCTGCGGAATAATCCGATGGGCCGCCTCCGGCCCCAAGTGCATCAACACATCCAATATGCTCAACTGCGCATAGGGAATCACATGGCCCCTGCCATCCCACACATGTGCCCACCCCTTGACCTCCTCCAATTCCTGCGCATCTTCCGCGAATGGGGGATAGGCCTGAAGCCCCCTCTCCCCATGGCTTTCCAACGCATCCCCTGGCACATCCATGCCCAGCCACTGGGCAGACCAAGCCAGGCTAGCGCGATTGAACCCCCCCAAAGAACCGGGCCCGCTCAAAAAGAGGGCTTCAAGCTCACCGGCCATCTCCGGAAAAAAGGGGGCGCGGCCATAGGCTGACCTTACCGCCTGCCAAGTTTTTCGATCGGCATCACCCTTTATCCGAACCGTCGCATCCTGAACCCGGGGCACGCCTCCACGACGTTCTACGGGAAGGCTCAACGACTGAATCCCGTTGGATGTCATCAACAGAATGCGGTTCCGGAAGGTGCGCTTGGGGTAATGTTCCGCAACGTCAATGCTGGCCTCGGCAGCGCGTGCCACCCGCCACCAAGGAATGGGAGGGAAGGGGCAAAGAGGGAGCCGAACCGCCGTCAGACTCACTTCACCGCCTTGAACATGCGGCCCCATCGGATGCCGGACTCGCCGTGCTGGGCTTCGTTCATCTTGCTGAACCAAGTAAATGAGGCCCGCCCCACCACGTGGTCTTCGGGAACGAACCCCCAATAACGGCTGTCTGCCGAACTGTGCCGGTTGTCTCCCATCAACCAATAGTAGCCCTGCGAAAACGTGTACTCCGTGGCGGGCTCGCCATCCAACAGGACCACGCCCTCCCGCTCCTGCAAATCGTGGCCTTCGTAGGCTGTGATGACCCGACGATAGAGGGCGATGTTCCTCGGGGTCAACTCCACGGTCTCACCTGCTGCAGGCAAATGGATGGGCCCATAATTGTCCAAGTCCCAGCTGCCAAAATCAAACTTGTTTGTGTTGGGATACATGTCCAGTGTGCCCCGCCGGGACGTGACATCCAGCGGTTGGACATCTGCCACCAAACCCTGTTCCTTCAACATGAGGGCCTCGTCCTCTCGGAGGGCCATGAAGTAGGTTCCCGATTGACCCTTGCCTTGAATGTCGATGTCCGTGAGCCCCAGTCGGTCCCGAATGGCACGAAGGTCAGCCTCCCGCTTCAGGCGTATGAGGTAATTGAACTGCAATCCCGTTGGGGAGGGCACTTCCACACCGTCGATGACCAACTTTCGGTCCACGATGGCCAAATCTTCACCGGGCAAACCCACACAGCGCTTGACATAGTGTTCCTTCTTGTCCACGGGCCGGGCCTTGATGCCGTGGGTCCTGCGCCATTCCCTTCGCGACATGGAATTGAATCGCTCTCTTTCCGCTTCGTAGGCGACGGGATCACCTCCGGCAAAGCCCATGGCCCGCTGACGAATCAACGCGTGATAGTCGTGACCGGCCAGATAAGGGTCGACCACAATCGAATCGCCGTTGGGAAAATTGAACACCACGGCGTCATACCGCTCTACATCGCCAAATCCGGGGAGGCGACTGTAGGGAATCTTGACCCATTCCAAGTAGCTCTTGCTCAAGTTGGTTCCGGGAATGGCATTGTGCACGAAAGGCAGTGAAAGTGGGGTTTCCGGCACCTTAGGACCGTAACTCATCTTGCTCACCACCAGGTAGTCGCCCACAAGCATACTGTCCTCCATTGAAGCGGTGGGGATGGTAAATGCCTCGAAAACATACCCTCTGATGAGGGAGGCCACCACGGTCGCCCACAGAATGGCTTCACCCCATTCCCGCATCATGGACTTTTTCACCTTGGACCAGTCTCGGGTACCTACAAATTCTGAAGCATCTCCAAAGGCCAGCCGCGGCAAAGCCACCCATGGCAGGGCTCCATACAACCACTGCTCCGCAGTGGAGCGCTTTCCGAAGGCAATGCCCAATTCCACGTTGAGTATGGTGACCATCAACAGGTTCGGCCCCGGGAAGAGTAGGGGAATGATCCAGTGTTTTGGGCGCTTCAGCAAGGTCAGCAGGGTCCAATAGTTGAGGCCGGGAACGTATCCGTGCCAAGAAGTCAGACCTGCCCTGGAAAAGAGACGAGGCAACACGGCCATGTGGACCAAGGGCAGCGAAAGCAGCAGGATCAAGGGTATGCTCATGGGGTCGAAAACGTGGACAGGATGCTATGAGAACGCAATATCAGCCCCAAACGTCATCCATACCGAATAGGGAGGAAGCAGGTTCGGTTTGTGTCATCAACCACTCCGCCGCCCGAACAGCACCCAGCGCAAATCCGCTGCGGTCCTGGGCGTGGTGGGACAACCCCATTGAGTCGATCGCGCCTTGCCATTCCACTGTATGGGTACCCGGCACTCCCGCCAGCCTCTCGGCGGTGATCGGGACTTCCGGGATTCCCTCGGCCTCCAGGTCCAGCTTCAAGGTCTTCGCCGTTCCGCTCGGGGCGTCGCGCTTTCCGGTATGGTGTATCTCGTGAATCGAAGCCCGATACGAAGAATGCGGCTTCATCACCTCCGCCACTTGCACCAAGGCCTTCCGGAAAAGGTAGACGCCCAAGGAGAAATTGGAAGCCCAAACCATGCGATGTCCCGATTCCTCCACAGCCTGCTGCACTTCTGCCAGGTCCGATTCCCATCCCGTGGTCCCACTGACCAGCGGCAACTTCCTTTGGCGACAAGCCGCAAATACGGTCAATGCACTTTCCGGAGCCGTGAAGTCAATGGCCACATCCGCTTCTGGCCAATCCAAATTGAACTCAACCCGTCCCAAGACACCAACGACCTCGTGACCCGACGCCAGGGCCGCCTCTTGCACAGCTTGGCCCATTCGACCGTTGCCGATCAGAAGAATGCGCAGGGAGGGAGAGCCGAAGTTCATCATCGCCAAGAAATCACCTCCCTCGCCGGGAGTTTGCGGACAGGGTCCAAGTCAAGGTCACGCCCCCCACGGGCCCAACACCGGGCACGTATCCGAGATTTTCCGAAACATCAAACCCCTTCAAATGCGCATCCACATGGGCATCCACCACTTGCACACCCCAAAGCAACGCGAAGGTGAGGATGGATTGCTCCAGGTTGGAACGGTGAAAATCCCGGCTGTCCAACACCTGCTCCGGTGTGAGTTGCGTGACGTACTGGGTGTCTGGATCGTCATCGGTCATTGCGAGGTATCCGTCTCTGTATCCCCGATAAAGCGCTCCTTCTTCCCGGATGAAGTAGCCGCTGGCCCCCAAGGCGCCATACACCAGGGGCACCTTCCACCACTTGCCATTGTCCCATTGGCCCCAACCGGGCAATACGGCACTGTGCCATGTCGTGCGTTTGATCCGTGACCTTCTTTGCTCATCCGACTCCACTTCCTGGGCCTGGCATGCCGCGTGTGGCCATGATCCCAAGAAAACCAGCGCCAAAATGCAGGTCCGAAGGTCCATCAGCGGGCGCCGAGTTCGTCCAGCAACTGCTGCAGGTCGTCAGCATTCTGAAAGTAGAGCTCAATCCTCCCCGCACCGTCCTCTCGGGCCTTGACTTCGAGGGAGCGCCCACCAAACCTGTGCCGCAAGTGGGCCCTCATGGTCTGCATTTGCAAGCTCAGGGCCGCAGCCTTGATCGTCTTGCGCGAAGGTTTCCGTCCCAGCATTTCACTGGCCTCACGTTCGGTCTGACGCACATTCAAACCCTTCTCCAAAATCCTGCGGAACAGGGACTTTTGGTTCTTGGGCTCTTGAAGCCCGGCCAAGACGCGGGCATGACCAAAACTCAGATGCCCCGCTGCCACGGATTGTTGGACTTCAGCCGGCAGACCGAGCAACCGGATGTAGTTCGCCACAGTAGAACGCTGTTTACCGACGCGGGCGGCCAATTCTTCCTGCGTCAACTCGCATTCTTCCATCAATCGGCGAAAGCTGATGGCGACCTCGATGGCATCCAAGTCTTCCCTCTGGATGTTCTCCACGAGGGCCATTTCCAGCATCTCCTGATCATTGGCCTCCCTCACGTAGGCCGGTACTTGATCCAACCCCGCAATTTGAGAAGCGCGAAAGCGACGCTCTCCAGAAATCAATTGGTACTTCGCTGCACTCTTCCGACGAACGGTCAGCGGCTGAATGATGCCCAAGGTCCGAATGCTGTCCGCCAGTTCGTCCAACGCAAAAGGCTCGAAGGTTCTTCGGGGTTGGTCCGGATTGGCCTCGATGGCGGAAATCGACAACAAGGTTACCGTGCCTGCCATGTCCAATGATGGCTGGCCCGCGGAGGTGGGTTGTTGGGGGGGCGAGCTGGGTTCTTTTGCTCCTGATGCACTCCCTTGTTGCGCTTCCAACAATGCACCCAGCCCTCTGCCCAGTGCCGGCTTCTTTGACTTCTTGGCCATTACGCTCTAGAGGTCAGTTCAGTCCTACCGCTCCTTCTGCGGGGTCCGCAGAAGCCAAACCCGCGTCCTCGTCCAGGAATTTCTCCGCATTGGGGAGCTTGGTCAAATCATTCTTCTGCAGGATTTCCCTGGCCAGATTGAGGTAGTTGATGGCCCCCTTGCAAGAAGCATCGTGCATGACAATGGTCTCTCCGTGGCTCGGAGCCTCTCCCAATCTTGTGTTTCGGTGAATGAGCGTGTCGAAAACCATGGCGCGGAAGTGCATGCGCACTTCTTCCACCACCTGATTGGACAACCTCAAGCGGGTGTCATACATGGTCAACAGAATGCCTTCAATGCCCAGTTCCGGATTCAATCCGCCCTGCACGATTTTGATGGTATTCAACAACTTGCCCAAACCTTCCAAAGCGAAATACTCGCATTGTACGGGAATGACAACGCTGTCCGCAGCAGTGAGCGCATTGAGGGTAATGAGCCCCAAGGAAGGAGAACAATCGATCAAGATGAAATCGAAGTCATCCCGCAAGGGCTCCAATGCTGCCCGCATCCGGTGTTCCCTTTCTGCTTCGCTGATCAACTCAATTTCCGCCCCCACCAGGTCGATGTGGGAAGGCAGCAGCCACAAATTCGGGTTGCCCGTTTCCAAAATGGCCGCTTTGGCTTCTGCACCCTCGACCATGCATTGGTATGTGCCGACCTCAACGGCCTTGGGGTCAACACCCACTCCCGAACTGGAATTGGCCTGTGGATCCGCGTCCACCAAAAGTGTCCGGTACTCCAAAGCACCGAGGCTGGCTCCCAAGTTGATGGCGGTCGTGGTTTTTCCCACGCCGCCTTTCTGATTCGCTATGGCGATGATCTTGCCCATTTTCATTCTGCTTTTTCCAGCACCAAGCCAACGGGCATCAGGTGCCATTCTCCTCTTGCTTCCTCTGAACTTCGCAACCTCCTTTCCCCCTCCATCACCAACGGACAAAAAGGAGAAAAGCGTACACCTGCTGCAACGGCCTTTCTGGCATCAAATACAGCCGAAAAGCAATGGAATACTGGGTGCATGAAGTTCATGAGGCTCACCTCAAAGATAGCCTCGCCACCCACCGGGGGTGTCAATTTTTATCCACACGAAACCCCATTTCTGCAAGGGGTCAATGGCTTACAAGTCCTCGAAGTCGAGGTCGTCACCCGATGGCTCGGAGGCCGCGCGCTCAGGCCCATTGTGCTCACCTGACTGATAACCATCCGTCCCTTGTAACTCGGATATCTTGTCGAGCGAATCGGTGAGCCCTTCCGCAAACTTCTCGAAGTCCTCCTTGTACAAAAACAGCTTGTGCTTGCTGTACGTCACCTCTCCTGAAGCGTGGTTCTGTCGCTTGCTTTCGGTGATCGTCAGATACAGGTCTTTTGCCCGGGTGGCCCGGATATCGAAAAAGTAGGTGCGCTTGCCTGCCTTGACGGCAATGGTGTGCACATCCTCCTCACGTCGGTCATTCCTACCCCAGCTCGATTGGTTGCGATCGCCTTCCATATTCCTGATTTGGAATTCAAAAGGTAAGCAGAATCAAATACGACTTACCTGAACAGTTGAATTTGACCCGAATACGTCGCCGGAATCCTCAATTGATCCTCCAGATAAATGTGGTAGAGGTAGAATCCATTGGGGGCATAATGTTCGCCTCCCTTGACATTTCCCACCCATCCTTCATTGGGGTCCGTGGTCTCGAAAATCACCTCGCCCCATCGGTTGAACACCTTGCATTCAAAAGCTGCCAATCCTGTCGCCACAGGTTTCCAAGCATCATTTACCCCGTCGTTGTTCGGCGTGAAGCTACTCGGTGCATAGAATAAAGTCCCATTCACGCCGACTTCACCGACGGCCACATCCGTGCACCCGAACTCATTGATGACGGTCTGCGCCACATCGAAGGCGCCCGCTCCCTGGAAGATGTACACGCCACTGGCATCCGTCGATGAACCTCCGTCTCCGAAGTTGTAGAAATGCTGTACCGCACCGGAACTCAGGTCATCGAAGCGGATAACGGGTTCAAGGATGTCCACAAGCGTAGGTTCAATGGAAAACCCCGCCGTAGGCTCGGGATGGATCTCAACGAAAGTCGATTGCGTGCTCGTCAATTGCTGGACGCAAAATCCGCTGGTTTCCATGTCCAGGGTTACCGTGTAGGCTCCGGGCACTTCGTAAATGTGGGTGGGGTTGGGAAGAGAACTCGTGGTGCCGTCCCCAAAATTCCATTGATAGCTCGCCGCTGTTTCCGTTTGGGACAGGTTCTGAAACGCCACCGGAAGGGGAGGGCAGCCCGCTGCAGGTCCTCCGGTAAAGTTGACGACAGGGTCGAAGAGAACCTCCACGTCCGATTCAAAATCCCGCTCGCAGCCCTCAGCCGTCACCACGACTTCGACCGGATAGACTCCCGACTCGGGAAAAGTCACCCCTTGAAGCAGTGCCCCCGCTTCGGACACCGCATTGCCCGGTCCATAATTCCAAGTGATCACAGCGTTGGGGTCTGTAACTCCGACCACCTCAAAGTCAAAACTGTGCTCCGCAAAACACTCGGGATCCGGCGCCTCAAAAAAAGGTTCAAGCAACCAGGCAATCTCATAGAAGGCCGAGGTCGTATCGGGACACTGGAAGTCCCCGAGGGCGACGAGTTGAACCTCGTACGTTCCCGGGCCGGGATATGTCCAAGTGGGGAACGCGTCAAAACTCACATCCGCCGTGCCCGGTTCGCCAAAGGTCCAGACGTAACCCAATGCATTGCTGCTGTTGTTTTCGAACTGCACCGTAAAACCCGTGCAAAAATCCTCTTGATCTACGATGGACGCCGTGGGTGGAATGGGCGGGGTCCAGTCGAGAACACCGGAACCTACACATCCATTCTGTACCACTGTCAATTCGGCCTCCACATCATTCGCTGAAGGAAAGGCTATTTCAGTGGGCGAATTCAAGTTGGAGATGGGCGTGCTGGCGTTCGGACCGAAACTCCATTGAAACGTAGCCCCGGGATAAGGGGACACGGTTCCAAAGTCATAGGCCGGCACTCCGGATGGGCACTCAAAATCAGTAACCACCAACTCAGGCTCTACCGGTTCGAACACCTCATAAATTGAAGTCGAAGTATCTGCACACGGCCACCCGGGGTTCGCAATCAACATGACCTCGTAGGATCCCGGTTCAGGAAAGGTAAAGCTGGGATTGGCCAAGTTCGAGGTGTCGGAGTCCACACCGGGTACCCCGAAGTCCCAATGAAAAAATGTAGCGTTGATGGAAAACTGCAAGAAATCAATGGTCTCACCGATGCACAATTGATCCCCCGTCTGGTTGGCGACCAAGGACGAAATATTGGGGTCGCACAACGTGACATTGAATTGGAAATCGCGGTTGGAAGTGCTCAACAACTGGCCGTCGCGCCATTCCTCCACGCAGATTCCAATGACGTATTGACCTGCCTGCGTCGGCATACCGGTCAAAAATCCCGTCACAGGGTCGATACTGAACGCCGGGGCTCCGTCAATGGGATTGGTTGCGGAATATCCCGGTGCCCAATTCACATCCGTGTAGGGAGGGCCATTCGGGGGATTGGGCGCCGGCTCATTGGGCGTACCACCGAACATCGGAGAACACAAGGTATACGCCAAGCTGTCCCCATCGAGGTCCGTGGCGCTGTGGTCAAAAAAGAAATCGAAACCCGCGCACAAAGCGACCGGCGGCAGGCTGTTCCAAACCGGGCTGCTGTTGGCATCCGCCGTGACGTTGGTTCCGGGAATTTGGGTGGTGAAAGTCGCGCCTGCATCATCGGGACTGTTCAGGTTGATGATCGACGGGTTCCGACAACAACGCTGATAGCTCAAGGTGAATCCATTGGGTGACTCCCCGATGTCCACCACCTGCTGATACACGGCCTGTTCCACACAAACTGAAGGCGGGGGTGTGCCACATGGGTTTTCCAATACCACGGGAACCTCGCCGACATTTTGAAAGGAAAGGGGAATGTTGATCGCGTTGACAAGCTGTCCGGCCGCATTGAAAATACCTACCGATGCCGCATCATCAAAGCCCGTTCCATTGGCATTCGCGGGGCCGCAATCCCGGTAGACCACAAGACGGATGCGGTAGGATCCACCACCGAGGTCCTCATAGCTGATTTCCCCACCGACAATGTGCGTGGCGAGCCCGTTCATCGCGGACAGCAACAACATCGAAGCCATCAATAGGGAACGCACGTTCATCACTTTACTACCCTGCACGGCAATTTAACCGCTGAAACCGCCCAAGGTTGCGTTTATGAAACAATATCCTGGCCTGTTTCGGCGCGTGATGGAAATAGCCGACCTTTGACTCATCCGCTTCAGCGGAATACATTTCATGATCGATACGCACTCCGCCGACGAACCGTTGGCACCTCAGGATGCGTCCCAGCCCGAACAGGGGCACAAAGAAGCCGAGGCGCTGGAAGCGCTGACCAGGGACGCCGAAACCGAAACTCCAGAAGCCGAGACGCCTCCGGAAGAACCCCCCAAGCTTCCCTTCAAGGAACTGCCGCTCTGCGATGCCGTGCAAGAGGGCCTCGATGCCATGGGCTTCAAAGTTGCCACACCCATCCAGACCATGGCCATACCCCCCATCACGGAGGGCCGCGACCTCATTGGTATCGCCCAGACCGGAACCGGAAAAACCGCCGCCTTCCTGTTGCCCACCATGCACAACATCTACGAAGCGGGGGGCGATAACCACATCAAATGCCTCATCATCACGCCAACGCGGGAGCTTGCCTTGCAAATTGACCAGGCGTGTGAAGGCTTCGGCTATTTCTCCGGCACATCCAGTGTCGCCATCTACGGCGGAGGTAGCGGTAGCGACTTCGATCGCGAAAAAAATGCCCTGTCTACGGGAGTGGACATTGCCATCGTTACGCCCGGACGCATGCTCAGCCACATGAACTTGGGTTATGTGGACCTGTCCAAATTGGACGTCCTCATCCTGGACGAGGCCGACCGCATGCTCGACATGGGCTTCCTCGGCGACATCAACCGGATCGCCGAGCACTGCAATCCCGAAAGGCAAACCCTGCTCTTCAGCGCCACCATGCCGGACCGCATTGGCAAGCTGGCCCAATCCATGCTCAAGGATCCCGTGACCGTGCAGATTGCCCTGTCCCGCCCCGCTGAAAAAGTGATGCAAGCGGCTTATCCGGTCCATGACGATCAGAAGCCGAAGCTGCTCGTGAGCCTGCTCAAAGGCCGTGGGCTGGAATCGGTCATTGTCTTCTCCAGCCGCAAGCGCTCCATTTCCATCATTGCACGCTCTCTCTCCAAGGCGGGACTGAATGTGGGGTCCATCAGTTCGGACCTCGAGCAGAAAGACAGGGAAGAAGTCATGCGGAATTTCCGCAACCGCAAAATCCACGTTTTGGTGGCGACGGATGTGGTCAGCCGGGGCATTGACATCGACAACATCGAGATGGTCATCAATTACGATGTCCCGCCCAATGAGGAAGATTACGTGCACCGCATTGGCCGAACGGCTCGCGCAGGAAAGGGAGGGGTCGGCATTACGTTGATCACCCCTGGAGAGATGCGGTCCTTCTCCCGCATTGAGAAGCTGATCGACATGGAGGTGCGAAAAGAGCCCTTGCCCGAAGAACTCGGCGAAGGTCCGAAGTACGACCCCAACGCTCCTTCCGATCGTGGTGGTCGCGGCGGACGTGGAGGCGGAGGAGGCCGAGGTCGCGGAGGTGATCGCCGCAGAGGTGACGGAGGCCGTGGTCGCGGACGAGACGGAGACCGGCAACGGGGCCGCGGAGGCCAAGGTGAAGGTGGAAATCGCCCACAGGGCCAAAGTCACAGCGGCCAAGGCGGCAATGGTGAAGGAGGCAATAAGAAGCGGCGTCGCAATCAGAGCGGCAAACGCCGTGGCGGTGGCGGTGGTCAAGGCGGCCAACAGGGTGGAGGCCAACAGGGTGGAGGCCAACCCCATGGCTGAACATGGGGGAATACGATGACAACGACCTCGCGGGTCGGTTGAGTTCAGAAGAATTTCGGGTCCTTCGCCGAAATGGCACGGAACGCGCCTTCACGAGCCCTCTCAATAACGAGAGCAGGCCAGGCTCATACCACTGCAAGGTCTGCGATACTATGCTCTACCGGGGAACCGCCAAGTTTGACTCAGGCTGCGGTTGGCCCAGCTTTGATGCCGAAGTGGAAACCGAAAAAGTGACCCGGATTCGGGACATGAGCCACGGCATGATCCGCGTTGAAATCCGATGCGCAACCTGCGATTCCCACTTGGGCCACGTTTTTCCCGATGGCCCTACGGAGACCGGGATGCGGCATTGCGTCAATGGGGTCTGTCTGACCTTCCGGCCAACAGAATAACCTGAATCAACGGGGACGCTGGCGCCCGGGGCCCCGTCCCATTTTCCCTATCGCCCTCCGGTCTTCAGGAGACATCCGGTCTTGGAACCGCTCACGCACGATGCGCCCGAACTCCCTTTGCGCCTTCACGCAACGCACCGCGAACGCCGGATCAAAAGCTTCCGCTATCTCCCTCAGAAATCCGCCGCGCAACTGAGCCGCCTCTATTTCCGCGTTTTCAAGGTCCTTCAGCAAGGAACTGAACTCTTCATCACTGCCTTTGTCCCAAGAGCCAAGGGCCTGCTTTGCGTCGCGTTCTTTCTTCTCGACGGCCTCCTTCTTCGCCTTGTGCGCATTGAAAATGGGCCAAAATACCTGGGCAGTTTCTGCATCCAGATCGAGTTCCTCGGTCAGGAATCCTACCGCCATGGCATCCATCCGCTCCCGGAGGGCCTCATGGTCAGGACCCGCTCCGGGCCCGTTGGGTTGAGCTGAAATCTGCGGGGACAACGACAACCCTACGAGCAGCGCCCCCAGTGGTATATGACGTAAAATATTCATGGCAATTGAATTCAATACAAGGTGGGCCAAACTTCTTCCTCCAGTCCGAGAGATGCTTCATCCTCCATCAAGTCCATCATGCCTGCGAGCTCTTCATCTGACAAGGTGTCGAGCTGGCAGGCAAAAGTCACGCAAGTCTCGGGTTTCAAGACCTCATTCAAAGCCGCTCCCATTCCCAAAACGAGCGCAACCGCAGCCGCCATATACAACGCCGAAAGCCGCCGGGGCCAACGTCGCACATGAGGCTGGGAAATGACCCCCGCGATGGCGGCCTCGATGGTGGCATCCGATACCCGGAAGCCGTCATCGCGCTGACCCATTGGCGGTATGGAAGAAGAGGACATCATGGTAAAAACGGGTGAACGCGTTTTGGGTTTAATGAAACAGCGTTTGGGCCTCCTGTAACAGAATGGATTCGATTTTCTTTCGGGCGTGATGATAGGAGGCCTTGAGCCCGCCTTCCGAAGTGCCGGTTTCCGCAGACAGTTCGGCATAGGTGCGGTCATCGAAATAGCGAGCTTGGAAGACCCAACGCTGTTTGGGAGGCAATGTGGAGACGGCCGCATGGAGTCGGGCCAGAATCGCATCACCCTCGAAATCGGGCGAAGAGAGAACCTGAGCTGTCCTTTCCTCCAACATGACGTCCAATGATGCCATCCTCCGCAAGTTGCGCTTTCGAGCGGCATCCACGGTGGCATTGCGGGTGATCCGCATGAGCCATGCCCGGCGCTGCGCCTCATTGCCCTCAAAACCTTCCCAAGCTTGCCATGCCTTCACAAACACGGCCTGGGATACATCCTGTGCATCCTCAGTCACCCCCAACATCCGACGGCATTGAGAAAACACCAGGCGGTAGTTCTCCCGCATCCAAGATGCGAAATCGTGTGGGGCAGCATGATCCTGAGTGTTGTGCACGTTCCCCAAAGGAACGGGCAGCAAACGGAAGTGTTTAACCGAAAGCGGATTGAACCACAGAAAAAGCTGCGGCTGAAATACCGGGGGCGGAGGCGAACGTTTCCTTTCCGGACAACAAAGCACCCGGTTCGGCGCTGCCCTGAAAATCAGAGGCAACACCCCCGGCTTCCTGAACGAGCAGTAAACCGGCGGCAATGTCCCACGGCTGCAAGCTGTATTCGAAGAAGGCGTCAAATCGGCCGCAGGCCACATAGGCCAAGTCAATGGCAGCAGAACCCATACGGCGCAAGCCTCGCGAACCTTTGGCAAATACCGTCAGGGCCCGCAGGTACGCATCCATCTGTGAGAAATCCCAATGGGGCACGCCCGTCGCCACCAGGGCATCCGCCAAATTTTCGCGAGAGGAACAACGGATGGGCCTTCCATTCAAGTGAGCACCTCCACCGCGAATGGCGGTAAAGCACTCTTCCCGATTGGGGTCATGGACCACCGCAAGTATGGGCTCATCCCCGTCGACCAGTGCCACAGAAACACAGAAGACCGGCAAGCCATGAATGAGGTTGGTTGTCCCATCCAGCGGGTCTACGACCCAACGGTAACGGTGACCTTGCGCTCCTTGGCCCGAACCCTCCTCCGCAAGGAATCCGGCTTCTGGCAAGATGCGCGACAAACCTTCCACAAGCTGGGCCTCAGCCTGCTTGTCGACGTGGCTGACCAGCGAATTGAGGCTCTTGGTCTCGATCTGTGCCTCGCTCACTTTTTGCGCCATCAAAAATTCACCCACCGGACCGATGATGTCGACCGCATGGAGCAACAGCGACTCCAGGTCGAATGAATGGGCTTGTTGATGGGATCCGGTAGACATAGGCTCAGGATGTCATCCTCAAGAATCCGTCATTCCTGACCCTTTCAACCAAGAAGACTTCTGAACCAAGACCAGCAGTGTGCAGCCGGAAATGAAGGTCAAGGTTGCAATGAGCTCTGCCTGCGTCATGGTCATACCCAGGACCTCCATGGGAGCGTTGACCCGAATCTTCTCGATCCAGAAACGCTCCATCCCATTGAACATGAGATAGACAGAAAAGAGGGTTCCTGGCACCTTCCAGCGCTTGCGCATGGACCAGAGGAAGGCAAAAATGGCCACGGCCATGACGGTCTCATACAGCGAAGTCGGGTAGACCCCGGGATCGAGGTAAGTGCCGAAGCCCTCAAATATCGGCCAAGGGTCATTCTCGGTGATCAGCTTGCCCGTATAGCCGGCAGGGCGTGGGCCGAAGACCGCGTTCACATTGTTGGGAAACGGATAACTCCACACCCAATCCGGCGCCCAGGAGAGCCAGTCGGGTTTGGGGTGGGGATTCGGAATGCCCCAATCGCCGTCTCCGCTGACCTGACAGCCCACACGACCGATACCGTAAGCCAGCATGAGGCCGGGAGCAGTGGCATCCGCCAGGTGAAAGAACCGGATGCCGTGTCGGCGACCGTACAAGGCCACGGCAATACCTCCCACGATCAACCCGCCGTAGATGGTCAATCCCCCGAGAAAACCTTGCAAGGAAGGTTCCGTGAAAAAGGCCACCATTTCCTCAGGGTATTCCAGCAGGTGGAAGAACTTGGCCCCCAGCACACCGCCAAGGGCCGCCATCAAGGTGATGTTGCCCGTGCGCTCCCAAGGGTGCACCTGCACCTTTTCCTTTCGGGGCTGGTCGAGCTGCTGCGCCTTGTCTTCACGGTAGCGCAGATATCCCATGATGCCCGCGCCCAGAATGCCGAGCAATGGATAGCCCTCCCCGCTGAACAGGTGCTGCTGTGGAGGGCCGCCACCATTGAACAATGTGCCCGCATTCCAAAACAACCAAACGACCTTCCAACCCAGAACCAACCCGAGCAACGCACTGGAAGCCCAGGCCCAAGGTCCTGCCAACTTCCCCACCACGGTCTCGGTTTCCGTGGGAGAAATCAGCCCCTCCTTTTCCTTTCGCTTCAATTCACGCTTCAACAGGGCGCTGGCTGCCACGAAGGCAAATGCGACCATCAGCCCGAATGAATTGACCAGCTTCAAAGCCGGGATCTCAATGCCGAAGAGGTCTTGAAAGAGGAAGTAGAGATTGGGATACACAGGAGCAAATGAGGGGGCAAGTTACTCGGTCACCATCCGCCCCTGCACTTTTCCCTCGCGCAGTTCTCCCAAAGTGACGTCGATCAATTCACCTGCATCGAGCGACGCCCCATTCTCGACAGCGACCCTCACGTATTCCGGGGTATAGCCCGATCGACGCCCTTGCTCGTCCCGGTCGGCTTCCAGCAGCACGGGGCGAACCCGCCCTTTGAACTTCGCCGCATGCGCCCATTGCATCTTCAGACTCACTTGCTGAAGCCCTTTGTTGCGGGCCTTTCTCACCTCCACCGGAACAACGTCATCAATCCGCAATGCCGTCGTTTTCGGACGTTCGCTGTAGGTGAAAACATGCAAATAGCTCGCCGGCATGTCCAAAAGGAAATCCCGCGTCTTGGCGAACTCCTCTTCGGTCTCACCGGGGAAGCCCACAATGACATCGATTCCAACCGCCGCCTCGGGCATCCTGTCCACGATGTGCGCCAAACGGTCGCGATAGAGGTCCGTCCGATACCGCCTGCGCATGGCGGACAACACCGCATCGCTTCCGCTCTGCAACGGTATGTGGAAATGGGGCTGGAATTTTCGAGACTCCGCCACGAAATCAACCAGGGGCGGGTCCAGCAGATTGGGCTCGATGCTGCTGATCCTGTAGCGTTCGACTGATTTCAAGCCGGCGTCATCCTCCAGTGCGCGACAGAGGCCGAGCAGGGATTGGCCTTGCGCCTTTCCGAAGTCTCCAATGTTGACACCGGTCAATACAATCTCTCGGGCACCGGTGGCCGCGGCTTTACGCGCTTCGGCGACCGTGGTGGCAATGTCCGCGCTTCGCGACCTGCCGCGGGCCAAGGGAATCGTGCAGAATGAACAGAAATAATCGCAGCCATCCTGCACTTTCAGGAAGCTCCTTGTCCGGTCGCCCGAGCTGACGGCGGGGTGAAAAACGTGCACATCCCGAATTTCACCGCGCTCGACCAAGGTGTCTTCCTGGCCTTTGCTGCGCCAGCCCCTGCCGCGTTCAATGTGCGCTGCGAGATTGAATTTTTCCTGGGCCCCCAAGACCATGTCGACCCCTTGGATTTCCGCTATTTCTTTCGGCTTGAGCTGCGCGTAACAGCCGATGACGGCCACAAAGGCATCGGGGTTGGCCGCCTTGGCACGGCGCACGATGTTGCGGCATTTAGCGTCAGCGTGGTCGGTCACCGAACAGGTATTGATCACCACCACATCGGGCCGATCGTCCATGGCCACGCGGGCATACCCTGCCTCTGCGAGGCCATTGGCCAAAGCACTGCTTTCCGAAAAGTTCAGCTTGCAACCCAGCGTTTCAAAGGCCACTCGACCGTGATTTGCCATGGCCCGAAATTACGGGCAACCCTTCTGCATGCTACGCTGTTCATTCCCCGTATCTTCATCTACCGCCTGCGGTGGATGTATCTTGCACACCCGCAAACCTCAAAGGATGAACCAAACCCACCTTTCCCTGCTGACGGCAATTCTCCTGTTCAGCCACCTTGCATTCGCGCAAACCTTTACCCTCTCCACCGACCAGTTGGGAGGCACCTTCCACAGCGGGGGCCCCATCGGCTTCATCGACGTGGACAATGACGGTCTCGATGATATCGTGGTTTTCGATCAAGGAGAGGACGTCAACGTCTTATACCAGACCCAGTCCGGATTCAATCCTGTGCATTACGGCCCGGTAAGCGGTGCCAATCAGTGGGGAGCCTGCATCGGTGACATGGACAACGACGGCATCAAGGACATCTTCGCAGGTGGCAGCTATGACGGCGTCCACCTCATGCGCATCGGCACCGGTGGCAACTTCCAGCTCGACGACCTGGACAATGGCGCGATGTTCATGCAAGCCTGCAACATGGCCGACCTGGACAACGACGGCGTCCTCGACGCCTTTGGGTGTCACGACGATGCCTTGAGCCGCATGTGGAAAGGCGATGAAGCCGGACTCCCCACGAACGACCAGGTTCTCATGCCATTGATGGACTACGACTTTAGCGATTACCCCGACACCGACCACAGCGGCAACTACGGCACGGTTTTCTCCGATTTCGACAGCGACGGCGACGTAGACCTGTATATCGCCAAGTGTCGCCAATTCGTGAGCGACCCCAACGATCCCCGCCGCATCAACCAACTCTGGGTCAATGACGGCCAAGGCGGCTGGACCGAAGAAGCCCTCGAGCGCGGCCTCGTTTTCTACGAGCAGAGCTGGACCGCAGATTTCGGCGACATCGACAACGACGGTGATATGGACCTCGCAGTAACCAACCACAGCACCACCCTGATGCTGCTGGAGAACGACGGCACCGGCCACTACACCGACATTACCGCCGGCAGCGGCATGGATGTCAGCGGCTTCTTCCTGCAGAGCAAGCTGGAGGACTTTGACAACGACGGCTTCCTCGATTTCATGACCTCTGGAGACAACAGCTCCAACTACTTCTTCAAGGGCAACGGCGACGGCACGTTTGAGCAGCTCGATTGGCCCTTTTCTTACGGAGATGCCATGCTGAGCTTCGCCACCGGTGACGTCGGTCGCAACGGCCAAATCGACATCATTGCCAGTCACGGAGGGGTATACGTGAGTCCCGACAACAACAATCCCGACCAGCTGTATATCAACGACGGCAATGAAAATCACTGGGTGTGTTTCGATCTTCAGGGCATCGAATCCAATGCAGATGCCGTGGGCGCTCAAGTCGCCATCTACGGCGCGTGGGGTGTTCAGCTCCGCGACGTGAGGGCAGGAGAGAGCTACGGCATCACCTGTTCGGCCCACCCGCATTTCGGTCTCGGTGCCACCGATGCCATCGACAGCGCGGTGGTTCACTTCCCGAGCGGATTCACGGTCACCTTGGAGAATCCCGCCATCGACACCTACCACAACGTGATCGAGGCTCCTTGCCAGATCGGCGCGTTTGACCTGGCATTGGAAGGCGCTTCCGTCCTGTGTCCCGGAGAGACATCTACCCTCACGGCCCCAGGCGGCTTCAGCAGCTACAGCTGGAGCAACGGAGCAGAAGGGGATGCGGTCACCGTGGGAGAAACCGGCAACTACACCGTCTTGGTCTACGACGCCGATGGCTGTGCCGGCATTTCCAACCCGATCGCCATAGAAGTCTACCAACCCGAAGTGCCCACCATCACCATCGATGGCGAACTCAAACTGTGCGATGGCGAAAGCGTGACGCTCATCTGCAGCACCGCTCCGTCCTACACTTGGAGCACCGGAGCCACCGACCAGGCCATCCTCGTCTCGGAACCCGGTACCTACTCCGTCTCCGTGGAAGGGGAATGCGCTGACCCCACGGCTTCTGAAGACGTGGTCATCGAGGTGTTCGAAGCCCCGACCACCCCAGTGGTGGAGGACAGCTCCATTCCGACTCCGGCCAGCACCACCTTGGATTTCGGCGGAAATGAACTCCACTGGTACGACAGCGAAACGGCCACGAGCCCCGTTTTTGTGGGCAACACCTTTGAGACCCCCGTACTGAACGAGAGCACCACCTTCTGGGTGGAGGACGTCATCAACCACGGGCTGGAGACGGCCATGGGAGGATCCACACAGCAATCCGAAGGGCAGTATCACAACAACGGCAACTACTGGCTCCGTTTCGATGCCTATGAGCCCATCATCATCCAAACCGTGAAGGTCTTCGCCAACGGAGAAGGGGACCGTTCCATCGCGGTCATTGATGACGCGGGCAACACGCTCGATGACATCACCGTCAACATCCCAGACGGCGAAAGCACAGTCGAACTCGGACTCGAAGCTCCTGCCGGAACCGGTATGGGATTGCGCATCACCAGTGGCAACCCCCAACTGTGGCGGGACGGCCAGGGCAGCGACCTCGACTTCCCCTATGCCATCGGTGACCTCGCCACCATCACTTCCACCAGTGTGAGCAACCCGAACAACGCCACCAGCTATTACTACTTCTTCTACGACTGGACAGTAACCACACAGGGCGTCTCCTGCGTCTCAGACCGGGTTCCGGTAACGGTGACCGTTGAAGTCACCGGAGTGGACGACGTTACAGTGCTCGAAGGTGCCTTGCGCGTGCACCCGAACCCCTCGGAAGGCGTCGTACGTCTGGACTGGTCCGAATTTGGATTTGGAGCCGTGACCTGCGAGGTCATCGACATGTCTGGGCGCATCCTGTACAGCGTTCAGGCCAATGGAGCCAATGAACTCGGCGTGTTGGACCTCAATGAATTGCCTCGGGGCGTGCACCTCTTGAAGCTCTCAAGTGCCGAAAGCAGCGCCACGGCACGCATCGTATTGCGCTGATCCCAATTTCATTCCATGGACCCCGCCCGGCACAGGAGCGGGGTCCTTTGCATTTTTGACCATGCGCCGCGCATTTGGTTTTGCTTTGCTCGCTTTGCTGCTCGTCACCACGAGTGCAGCTTGGCAATTGGGTGCCTTTGCGCCGCGCCCCATCATTTCTGCACACCAGGGACTCGAGGCCTATTTCCGCACCGATGTGCTGGGTGGTTTGCCCGACACCATCAACGCCCTTTTCTACGGCTCTGGAAAATGTGCGGGATGTCATGGAGAGGACCCCAACGATCTCGCCTCACTGGCGGGACAAACCTTTCCCATGCAGGCCATGCCCGAAGGTTGGGACGTCAACGTCGTAGACGATTGGCGAAGCTCCATCATGGCCAACAGCACCAAGGACCCCTTCTGGAGGGCCAAGGTGAGGCATGAGGTCATCACCAATCCGGGACATGCCGCTGAACTCGAGGACAAATGCACCAGTTGCCACGCCCCGGTGGGACATTTCGCCGCGCACCATGAAGGCGCGGAGTATTACACCTTGCTCGAAGCATTGACAGACAGCCTCGCCCTGGACGGAGTGAACTGCGCCGTATGCCACCAACAAGATCCAGAGGGAATCGGTACGCGCTTCAGCGGCGAGATGACCTTTGTCGAAGACACCATTTTCGGTCCGTATGGCGGTGGCAAGGACGAATATCCCGTCCAGTATCAGCCGATGCAGAGTTTCATCGGTTTCTACCCCACCTACGGCGAGCACATGACACAATCGGAGAGCTGTGCCGCTTGCCACAGCCTGATCACGAGCAGTGTAGACCTTGAAGGTGAATACACGGGATTCACGGTCATCGAACAGGCCACCTATCACGAGTGGGTAAACTCCGTCTATTCGAGTGGACCCGAACAGCAAGAATGCCAAGGCTGCCACATGCCCCAAATCGATGATCCGGTGACCATCGCCAGTGGTTATGCTTGGCTCCAACCTCGCTCTCCCTTTGCCCTTCACTATTTCGTGGGCGCCAACACCCACATGCTCCGCATGTTGCGGAACAACGTGGATTCACTGGGCTTGAGCGCGACAGAAGCCCAGTTCGACAGCACCCTGGACCGTACGCTGAAGATGCTGGAAGAGCAGACGCTCGAACTCAACGCCACCTCCTCAATCCTAGAAGACCAACTGTCCGTGCAGGTCGATTTGCTGAACAAGGCTGGCCACAAATTTCCATCGGGGTACCCGGCGCGTCGGGCCTGGATTGAATTGCAGGTAACGGATGCCGAAGGCCAAAGTTTGTTTCACTCAGGCGCTTGGAACCCCGAAACGGGTCACATCATCGGTCAGGAGAATACCGGCTGGGAGCCGCACCACGACATCATTACAGACGACGAGGATGTGGTCATCTATGAGCTTGTCCTCGGAGACGTGAACGGCGACCCAACCACCCTGCTCGAACGCGCCCATGCGCACCTCAAGGACAACCGACTCGTCCCCCGGGGATTCTCCACCTCGCACCTGGTCTACGACACCACGGAAGTCGTGGGAGCAGCCCTCATCGACCCCAACTTCAACTTCAATGCCGCGGCGGGCGAAGGCACGGGAACGGACCAGGTGACATACATCCTTTCCGAAGGTTGGAATGAAACTTCCGAACTGCATTTCGAATGCACCGTGTGGTATCAAAGCTTGCCCCCCAAATGGGTGGCGCCCATGTTGGAAATCCAAGGGGACAGCCTGATTGATGGATTCAGGAGCTTGTACGCGGAATTCGCACCCAGCCCGGAGCGCATCGCCTCCGTGGAGTGGAGCGAAACCATCAGTGAGATTCGAGAGGACATTTCACAGAACAGCTTGTATGCCTTTCCCAACCCAAGCCGTGACGGTCTGGTCAACCTCACATCCAAAAGTCCTTTTGGAGCCTACGCACTGTTCGATGCAGCAGGAAGACGGGTGGAGGAGGGTCAATGCGCAAACCGCCAGCTGCGCGTGGCCTTGCCGACTTCCGGATCGTACATCTTCAAATCCGAATCGGGGATGCTGCGCCTGCAGCGACACTGATCAGCCCTTGTAGTCCAGGACCACAGGACAGTGATCTGAACCGTGGACATCTGTCCAAATCTGCGCCTCTCCACATTGGGCCAAGGCTTGTGAAGACGCGAGGAAGTAATCCAGCCTCCAGCCCACGTTCTTTTCACGGGCACCCCCGCGGTAACTCCACCACGAGTACTGCACACGTTCGGGGTTCTGGTGACGCCAGACATCCGTGAATCCGCTGTCCAGCAGCGAAGTCATTCCGTCGATTTCATCCTGTGTGTATCCGGGCGTCTTGTTGTAGTTCGCATCGGGGCGTGCGAGGTCGATGGGGTGGTGTGCCACATTCAAATCCCCACAACACAAGACCGGCTTCTTGGAAGCCAATCCCGCGAGGAATTCTCGGAAAGCCACATCCCACTCTTTGCGGAAGGGCAAGCGCTTCAAACCTGAAGAACTGTTCGGCGTGTACACCGTGACAAAGTGAAATCCATCGAATTCAGCGGATGTAACCCGCCCCTCATCATCCATGCCCTTCACACCGATACCGTGGGTCACATTCAACGGCTCCACCTTGGACAGAATGGCCGTTCCACTGTAGCCCTTCTTGACAGCACTGGATGAATGGAGGTGCCAATCGCCACCGAGATCGAACAACGCCTCTCGAACCTGGTCATCCTGCGCCTTGGTTTCCTGCAGTCCTAAAACATCCAAACCGCTCTGGCCCAACCACTCCGTAAAGTCCTTCTTGACGACGGCCCGGACACCGTTCACATTCCACGTTCCCAATTTCATGGGCGCAAGCTCGGAAAGGGAAACCGGATTCAGGCCATCCCGGCCGGACGCGCCCAACCGCGGGCCACCAATTGCGCGAGAAGCGTATCCACATCCTCAGACTGGTGCAATACCCTGCGCACCTGCAACATCTCCATCAAATGGACTCCATCTGATGATAGACCGGCACTGTGGTCCATCCTGACCAGGTGATTGAAGTCTTCCGTGGGTCCCACATCGAGCAACCGGAAATCTTGCTGGACCGGCTCGTAGCCCAAAATCAAACGCCGCCCCTCCATTTCGGCCAATTCAAAAAAGTGGGGGAGGGTCAAGAATTCCAGTTGCCAAGGTGCCATATAACCCAGCGAGAAGTAGGGGTAAAATCGCTCATTGACATCAATCCCAAGAACATCCAATCCCAACTTCAGGCGCTCCATGGCCCTGCGCACACGGGACCCTGTGGTTTCAGAGGGGTCAAACTTCTTGTAGGCTCCCCAACGCTTTGTGGGGGTGTAGTACTCAAAATCGCCCAATTCCAACTTATAGTCGAAATCGGAGGGGACATCCAGTACATAGCCGGGGTAGTACCATTTCAAACCCGCCGAACGACCGAACTCGATCTCCTTCAGCATGGTGAAAATCCCCAAGCCATCAGACCGGTAATCCGGGTGTTGCAGGCCAATGAGGCTCGCCATCGCCCTTTCACCCATGTCAAAATAACTGACGGCCACCAGGCGATCTCCATCGTACACGCACACCTCTCGCGTATCGAAAACCGTTCTGTGAAACCCACTGGTCAGGTATTCATTCAATGTGGGATGAATGAATCCCTTGAAACGGTGCTTGTGCAACGCATACAGCGCCTCCTTTTCTGCATCCGGCTTGGCCCTTCCTATGCTGACCGTGAATTTTCGATCTCCGCGGGCCAAGCGCTTTCGCTGGCTTTTCCTCAAGGAGAATCGGTCGAGATTCATGCGGATGTTGACCACACCGTAAATCCCCGACTCGATGCAAAGCAGGTCGACCTTGTACAGCATTACGCTGCCCCTGAACCAACCCGAAGCCAGGTACTGATCGTACCTGCGAGGGGCAAGTTTTCGGGGGAAATGGGTTTGGACGAGCACGTGTTGCAAGATAGGCCAAGGCAGCGTCGAACCCGGCTTCGTTTACCAATCCGTCAACGTCAGAGTTTTCTTGAAATCCACCTCGCCAAACCCTGCTTGAACGGAACGAAAGGAGGGAAGGAGAGGGGAACCGCAGTCAACGGCAAGGTCTTTCTCAATACGCTGCGTCGGTTGGAAAACTCATCGAAGGAAGCCTTACCATTTGACCTCCCGCTGCCGCTGGCCTGAACTCCCCCGAAAGGAAGTCGGGGATTGGCAATCTGGACCACTGCCTCACCGATCCCAACCGTTCCTGAACGGGTCGTTGACAGCCACATCCTTGCGCGTTTCTTCGATTTGCTGAAAATGTACAACGCCAGGGGCTGGTCCCTGATCGAAGCAATGATTCCCGGAACCTCGGTGGGGTCACCCCAAGTCAAAATGGGCAGGAGCGGACCGAAAATCTCCTCTCGCAGAATGCGCATGTCCGAGGTGACGTCGACCAAAATGGTGGGCTCCATGAAAAGCGTCGAACGGTCATGACCCCCTCCGCACAGCACTTTCGCCCCCTTGGCCTTGGCATCCTCCAAAGTCTCAACCAATCGATCGAATTGGCCCTCATTGACAATGCGGCCATAATCCGGCGATCCTGCCTTGTCCTCACCGTACCAGCGATCCCACACTGACACCAAGGCATCCACCATCTGTTCCTGCAGACCGCGCTCCAACAACAGGTAGTCAGGCGCAATGCAGACCTGTCCTGAATTCAGCGTCTTGCCCCATGCCATGCGCTGCGCCACCTGGGAAAGGTTGGCAGAAGCATCAATAATGGCCGGACTCTTTCCTCCCAATTCGAGGGTAAGGGGCGTCAAATGCTCTGCCGCCGCGCGGATGACTTTCTGTCCTGTAACCGTGCCTCCCGTGAAGAAGATGTGGTCAAATGGAAGCGAGGTCAAGTGCGCCGCCTCTTCAGGTCCACCCAGTACGACCTGCACAAGGTCATCGGGGAAAACCTGACGCATCCAATCCGCCATCACCTGAGAGGTAGCCGGCGCCTGTTCGGGTGGCTTCACCACAACCCTGTTGCCCGCGGCTACCGCTGCAATCACGGGCTTCATGGTCAGAAGAAGGGGGAAATTCCAAGGCGCAATGACCAACACTACCCCTTTGGGCTGGTTGATGATCTCAGACACAGTTCCGAACAGCTGCAGGGGCGTAGAGCAACGCTCTGGTCGCATCCATTCTCCCAAATGCTTCCGCATGAAGGAAATCTCCTTGCGAATGGGGAAGAATTCGGTGAGACGCGCCTCCGACTCTGATTTGCTCAAATCCTGGTCCAAGGCATCGAGCAAGGGTTGCTCGAATTCCCGCAAACCATCCAGCATCTGAGCCAGCAGCGCCCTGCGTTCACGCAAAGTCGAAGCCGGGCGACCGCGATGGGCCGACTGCAAAACCTCAAAGGCCGAGGTGAGTTCTGCCTGGCTCAATCCTTCAGCAATTCCTTGATGCTGCCTACGCTGCCCAGCATACCGCTGGCCTCGTATGGCATGAACACCACGCGTGACTTGTCATTGGAAGTGTCCATCATCTTCTCCAACGCCTCCACGTAGCGCACCGCAATGAGGTACTGGGTCGGGTCTGCCTTGGTCTTGGCCACCGCCTCGGCCACCTTTCGGATGGCATCCGCCTCGGCCTCGGCCACCTTCAAACGGGCCTGGGCACGGCCCTCTGCTTGGAGGATGGTCGCCTGACGCTCGCCCTCGGCCTGATTGATGTCGGCCCCCTTGCGCCCCTCTGCTTCGAGAATGGCCGCCGTCTTCGTTCCCTCGGCTTCGATGATCTGTGCGCGGCGGCTCCGCTCGGCGCGCATCTGCTTCTCCATCGCCTCCTTGATGTCTTGCGGAGGATTGATGTCCTGCAATTCCACGCGGTTCACCTTGACACCCCACTTGTTGGTCGCCTCGTCCAGAATGGCCCTCAATTTGGTGTTGATCGTATCCCTGCTCGACAGGCATTCATCCAGGTCGAGTTCTCCCAGCACATTCCTCAACGTCGTCTGAGTGAGCTTCTCGATGGCATTCGGCAGGTTGTTGATCTCGTACACACTCTTGACCGGATCCACCACCTGGAAATAAATGAGGGCATTGATTTCCGTGACCACATTGTCCCGCGTGATCACACTCTGCCGGGGAAAGTCAAACACCGTTTCACGCAAATCGATGCGCTCCAACATGTTGTACGCAATCATGCGTTCCCCCGTAGCGTCTTCCTTGGCATAGCGCCAAATGCTCGGGCGGGGACGGTCAATGAATGGAATGATGATGTTGATTCCCGCCGTTAGCGTAATGCGGTAACGACCGAGACGCTCGATGACCATCGCCTCGCTTTGCTTGACGATTCGCAAGCCACGCACCACGATGACCATGGCGAGAACAAGGAGGGTAATGGAGATAAATGAAAAGCCTTCCATGAGGTTGAGGGGGGTATCAATTAATCGGAATCACAATGAGCACATTGGACTCCACACGCAAAATTTCCAATCGATCACCGACAGCATATTGATCGGGCGAATTCAAAGCGGTTTGGCCTTCGTCCCGACGTCCGGACCAGTCTTCAGGAAATTCAATGAGCCAATCGTCCCCATCGATGCGCCCACGTCCTCGACCGGTCTTCACATCGAAAGCATCCGTGACCCTGACCTCACGTCCCGGTAAGGCATCCACTCCGGTTGCGACGGAATCACCACTGAACCACTTGCGCATGGCCAACGGGCGAAGGAAAACCAGAGAGAGAAGCGACCCCACCGATGCCCACACGAATTGGTATTCCCAGCTCTCTGTGATCATGCTGGCCACACCGCCCGCTGCGGCTCCCACCGCCAATGAACCCAGCACCAATCCCGGCACAAAGGCTTCGCCAATCAACAGGACCAGAACGATGAGGGTCCACCAATGCCATTGCTCCATCACAGCGGCAAAATAGCGCATGGCGCACAAGTGCGACGCAGCACTACATTTCGGCATGCATTCACCGCTCTTCCCCCTGTGCCTTCTGCTGACTCTGTGCTGCACGTCCTGCCAAGTCACAGACCAAGAGGCAACCGCAAAACAAGCAGCACACGATTCGAAGGCGCCTGAATGGTCGCTCGCCATTCACGGCGGGGCCGGTCATTTCGACACGGAAGTGCTCTCCGATGAGCAGCAGGCCGCCTATCGAACTTCGCTGCAAGCTGCCTTGGAGGTCGGAGGAAGTGTGTTGGAACAGGGAGGAACCGCTGTAGATGCGGTCGTGGCCACCATCGAAGTGCTGGAGGACGACAGCCTGTTCAATGCCGGAAGGGGAGCCGTACTCACCTATGAAGGCAAGCACGAGCTCGACGCCAGCATCATGGACGGCTCAGATCGAAATTGTGGCGCGATCACCGGCTTGTCTGGCTATCGCCACCCCATTTCCGTCGCACGCCAGGTCATGACCGAATCAGAACACGTGTTCTTCAGCGGCCCTGGGGCAGCAGAGTTCGCCGCCACCCAAGGAGCAGAAGAAGCAGAAGAAGACTGGTTCATGACCCGCAAAGCCATGGTCCGCTTTGTGAATGCCATGGCGCAGGACACGGCCCGGGTGAAATTCGGCACCGTGGGGTGCGTCGCCTTGGACCGGTCAGGACACCTCGCTGCAGGCACCTCCACGGGAGGGATGACGTACAAGCGCCATGGCCGCATCGGGGACAGCCCTGTCATCGGAGCGGGCACCTGGGCCGACGATCGGACTTGCGCCATATCGGCCACAGGCTGGGGCGAGTATTTCATACGCACTGCTGTCGCCCATGACATTCACGCCCGCATGTTGCATGGCGGAGCCGACCTTCAAACCGCAGCCGACGCGACCATCATGGATGAGATGGGAGCCCTCGGTGGTGATGGGGGAGTTGTGGCCCTCGATGCCCGGGGCCAGCCTGTTTTCAGCATGAACACCCCCGGCATGTTTCGCGGTGCCTTCCAAGCGGGAGGTGAGCCGGTGGTCGGGCTGTTCGCCACGGACGCAGTGCAACCCTGAATTCCCTCAACGAAGGAAGGTCTGCTGTTGGCCGGCTCCGAACTCCAGGCGGACAATGACGGCGTGGGAGAACGGACAAGAAATTCGCCCCCCAGAACGCCAGTCGCTGGAGAGAATAGCGCGTCCCATCAAATCGTAAACCGTAACATGGCCGGAGCGATAAGGTCCTGTGAAACCCAACATTCCATCCCGGCGCCAGCACCCCATTGAAGCCACGGGTACATCCCCGGTGGAATTCACGCCGATTTGTAAGACATCCAGCGTATCGCATCCCTGGACGTCACTCACGTACCAAGCCAATGTTACCGGGGCGACCAAAAGGCCTTGTCCGTTCCAACCTCCGCTCCATCCGACGTCGTAAGGCGGAGTCCCCCCCGTGATTTCCATTTCGACCAACACAGAGTCTGTATTTCCCTGATAACTCCAGGTGGGAATGACAACCAGCTCCTCGGGCACTTCCACCACGACCGAATCCATGGATGTACAACCTGCCGAATCCTGCAGCAGCACCTGCCACGTTCCATCGCCCAAGGCCATGGGGTCGGCCCCGAACCAATCCAAGGCAAGGGGAGGGGTTCCGCCCCCCACAGTAACCTCCACTGCAGCCAGATCATCATGACACTGGGGACCGTACCGCGCCAGAATCAATGCCAGCGAATCCGGCCATACCAACTCAACCAAAGTGTCCCGAATGCAAGACTCACCGAACATCCAGCTCACCGCTACGACTTCCTCTTCGACGGCAAAGGCCGTATCCACGGGCATGGTCACACTGTCCATCCACAGGACGGACTCAGCTCCTATGTCCGCCCAGGACACTTGCGCAGGGTCTGGGTAACACACGGGGAAATCGCATGAAAAAACGAGGTCAGGGGAGGTAGACACCACAGTCGAAAGGTGCCATTCCAAGGTATAGGCACCGCCCCACCAATAGGCCACCAATTGATCCGAGCCCGAATCCTCTACCACCACGAGATCAGATTCCAACGGTTCGCCATTCCAAGTCATGTTCACCGAATCGGGATCGAAAGGGAGTTGCCATACCTGGGCATCCCAAGGACAGATGCGTTCCAATGCCTCAGGTTCCATCCCAGCCGTCCCCTGAATGAGCGTATGGGCATCATCCGCAGACAAACCATACCACGTTTCAGTCGCACCCGCCGGCCAGGTGACCACAATTGAATCGACCACTTCGGCATTGCCCATGCCAAAAAAACGGGTGTAGGAATGCTGGGTGACATAGTCACATCCGGCATCGACCTGTTGCATTTGCTGAACCCCATCAGCATACACCTGAATGACCGCTCCCACAGCGTGGGAATTCGCCGTGGTTCCCACGAGCTTGACCGTCATGCGCGATGCCCCTGAAGTATTGGTGTTCTGGAGCAACTGTGCAATGGGAATCGTCCCAAAACCCACCACATCTGGAGCCCGATTTCCGTCGAGGTCAAAGCGCCCCAAATGATACAAGGGAAACTGTTCATTCGGCCAGCCCAGGCTGTCCTCTGTAAAATACAACCCCGAATCGCCCCCCATGTAGATGCGGTTGTCTTCGGCATTGTCTTCTAAGGGCCAATGCAGGGTCGCCACCATCAGGTCTTCCCTCGAATCTCCATCGATATCGATGACGCAACTGCCCCATCCATAATCACCGAATCCCTCCACACCGGCACTGGCCGACACATTCACGAAGCCCGTATCGGTGTTTTGAAAAAGTTGGTGGGCGATGTTCTTGACGTCGGTACTGAAAAGGTCCCAATCCCCATCCCCATCCGGATCAAAGACCGTCGCTGTCATCGGATCCAACGTGATGTCCAATTCCAATTCGGGCGCAACATCCACGAATGTCCCATCGCCTTGATTCCGGTAAAGTGAGTTGGGAAATGAAAATCTGTCATTGATGACCCATAGATCGTTCCATCCATCGCCGTCAAAATCGAGCCACCCCCCGTGAAAACTCGTCTGGACACCGTTATTGACCCCAATGGAGTCGTCGGCTACCGCAAAATGCCCAGTGCCGTCATTGATGAGCAAAACGTTGGGATAATGGAATTCCTGAAGGGTGATGTGATAGGAAGCGATGTAGATGTCCAGGTCCTGATCGTTGTCAAAGTCACAAGCGGAAATCCCCCTGGGACGCCAGCCTTCGTTGTCGGGTATGCCTCTTTCCGCTGATTGATCCAACAACCCCCCTGAACCGGTACGGATATACAACTTCACTCCACCATCCCGTCGTCCAACGAACAAATCCAAATCACCATCTCCATCTACATCCACCCAGAGCACTCCGGTGACTTGGTGCTCCCCTTCAATCTCCATGTTCAGCTCGAATCCATCGTCAGTGCGGGCATACATACTGACGATTCCCGATCCTTGTCCAAAGGTCAGGTCATCGAGACCATCTCCATTGAAGTCAGCGCAGCTCATCCCACAACCGAATGAACTGCCCGCGCAGGATGCCTCCAACACGTATGTCGTGGACACATCCTCCCATTGGCTCCAAGCCTGATTCTGAATAAAAACCAAGGTGAGGCACAACCAAAATCCAAGGTTTCCGAAGGACCTCAGGTTCAGTTCAATAGCCATCGGCTCACATTTCCCCATTCATCCTTGCCCACAATCAATACGACATCGGGAAAATGCCCCCTCAGGACAGACCCCTTTCGCACATCACCTGCCTCCATGAGCCTCCTTCCTGAAAGGTCGAATACCTCGACCGAAATCTCCCCTCCGACAGGACCATTGAATTGTAGTCCCAAGGGCTGCTTCCAGCATCTCCATTCCCCGTTTTCGCCATACTCCTGAATGTCCGACAAGGGATTGGATGCAATTTCCAAAACCCCGATATCCAAACAGCCATTCGCATCCTCAACAAACCATCCCAAGTTCACGGGCGCTGCGGCCCATCCCGCCGAATCCAACGGACCTGACCAAGTAACCCAATACGGGGGAGTGCCTCCGGACACATTCAACTCCACCCAAGCGGAATCCGTAACGCCGAGATAGTTGAATTCAGCACTTGAAATCAAAGTGTCCGGTTCGATGATGGTGATGGAGTCCGACAATTGACACCCCATGGAGTCGACCACATAAAACGGCCAGATTCCTTGAGGCAGTGCACCGGCATTTCCACTGGGAAATTCCACAGTCAAAGGAGGGGTACCTCCGGTCGCGGTCACCTCTGCGCTGCCGACATCACCGAAACAATTAGGTTGCTCGACCACAACAGCCACCATCAAGGAATCGGGCGCCACCACCTCAAAATCGGCTTCGAGGAAACAGCCGTCCCCCCACTCAACCAGAAGGGGATAGTTGCCCACTGTAAATGGCTCATTGTCCAAGGTGTCGGACCAAACATTTTCCGGCCCCCAGACCACCGCTCCCCCCGGCATGGACCATGAAACCAATCCAGGCGTGCCGGGACAGGGCGGGGGAACTACAGAAATCGACAACTCCGGCTCGGGTACCGATTCCCACACCACTGTCTCGCTCCAAGTCACTCCACCTCCCCACCATTCGGCTTCCAATGTCCACGCCCCCGAACTATCGGCAAAAACCGTATCGCCCGTCACGGGCACTCCGTTCCAGGTCATATCCGTTACCGCTGGGTCAAAGGGCACCAACCATCCTTGAGCAGACCATGGACAATCCAAAGGGACCCATTCCATTTGGGCATTGGCGGTCCCTTCCACAATGACCAACGCGGTGTCTGAGGCAATGTCAAACAGAACTTCCCTGTCACCCATTGGCCAGAACACCTCAATGGAATCGACGACTGCAACATCTCCCAGACCAAAAAAACGCCGGTAGGTGTGTTGTGTCATGTAATCCACGCCCGCATCCACCTGCCTCATCTGTGTCAATCCATCAGCGTGCACTTTGATGACCGAGCCCACAGCCCGCGTGTTCGACAGCGTGCCGACCAATTCTACCGTCATGCGACGGGCCCCCTCGCTGTTGGTGTTGCGCAGAACCTGAGCATATGAGGCATTTCCATGCCCCACGAGGTCGGGAGCACGGTCCTGATCCAAATCCATGCGACCGAGACAATACAGCTGGAATTGCTCGTTGGGCCAGCTGTCCGTCTCATCCGAGAATTCCAGACCCGTGCCCAGGTTCATGTACATGTGATTGTCGTAGGGATTGGAATTAGGAAACCGGTAGGTGGCCACCATCATGTCATCCCATCGATCTCCATCCACGTCAATGGCGCATGTTCCCCAACTATATTGAAGACTCGCAACGCCCGCCGATTCTGCAATGTTTTCATAGACGCCTGCATTGTTTTTCAAAAAGTAATTGGGGACGCCCTCGATGTTGGTCACGTATTGGTCCCAATCGCCATCATTATCCGGATCAAAAAGTGTGGCCGTCATGGCCTCGACTCCTATTCCGGCACCGGATTCAAAACTAAAATCTATGAATGTCCCAGTTCCTGAATTCAGGTAGAGCGCATTGGGAAAAATGGCGCGGTCATTGATGACCCACAGGTCATCGAACCCATTGCCATCAAAATCCATCCACGCAGCCTGAAACGAGTGTTTCAATCCATTTCCCACACCCGAGATCAAGGTCACATCCTCGAAATAGCCGTTACCCCCGTTCTGGAACAGCATGTTTTCGTAGACGATGGACTGGGAGTCATCGTGGTAACTCGTGACATAGAGATCAAGATCACCATCCCGGTCATAATCGCGGGCAGAAAACCCGCGCACATCCCACGACTGAAGCGTGGGGAAACCTCTTGCCAACCCTTGTTCGGACAGGGTTCCGTCAGCCTGCCGAACATAGAGGAACATTCCCAAATGATAAACCCCCACAAAAAGGTCAAGGTCTCCGTCATTTTCAATGTCAACCCACAGAACAGCCTTGATTTCATTGGGCAATTGCCATTCATCTTCAAGGGTAAAGCCCGTTTCCCCTCCACTGTACAACCTGACCCAACCGTCCGAGCCGGCGGTGGTCACATCGTCCCAACCATCGGAGTCGAAATCAGCCGTACTCAACCCACAGCCAAAAACACTTCCCAGAGTGGTGGCGTCCAACAAATAATCCACAGAGACGTCCTCCCATTGAGCCTGAGTCTCCTGGGGAACAACGAATAATACAATTAATCCCAGCCAGTGGGGGAAACACGGTTTTGGTTGCATTGTGGACCTGACAAGGCTAATATACAGACGGCATTAATCAGCACCCGTTGCCCCATTGGACAACAATTCAGTCAACAACTCCGCAATTCGGGGCACCAAAGGCGCCGTGCCGTCATTGACCACCCTTTTGTCCGAGAGTGAAATCAACCGCTCTTGGTTCCATTGGTGGCTCAACCGACGCTCCATTTCCACCTCCGAAAGCCCGTCCCGCTCCTGTATTCTCTGTACCCTGAGTTTCATCGGAGCCGTTACCACCCAGATGCTGTCACACCCCCTATGACTTCCCGATTCAAATAGAATCGCCGCTTCGCGAAAAACCCATTCTACTCCGGACAATGAAAGGTCTCCCCGCCAGCATTCAAAATCCCGGGCTACCGCAGGGTGCACCAAGGCATTCAAATCCGAAAGCGCTTCATCAGAAGAGAATGCGCGTTCAGCGAGAAGCCGACGATTCAATGTTCCATCCTGCATGAAGACATCCTGGCCAAATCTGTTCCGAACACCGTCGGCCAGGAGGGGATCCCGCTCATACAGCGACTTCGCAGCGGCATCGGCATCGTAAACGGGATGACCAAAAGACCGCAGGATGGCAGCCACTGTGGATTTACCTGCCCCCATTCCCCCAGTCAATCCCACGACGCGGGCTGCAGCAGGAGGTGAAACAGCAGCTTCAGATGTCGATAAACCCATTCCACAATATTCGTGCAATCAGCGACGGATTCCGATTTTTGCTCCATGCCCCATCTCATCGCTCCCTCCTTGCTCGCTGCCGATTTTGGAAACCTCGAACGCGATGTGCGCATGGTAGAACAGAGCGAAGCGGATTGGCACCATATAGATGTGATGGACGGGATGTTCGTCCCCAACATCAGCTTTGGAATGCCCGTAATCGAGGCCATTGGCCGACATGCTTCCAAACCAATGGACGTTCACTTGATGATTGAAGCACCCGACCGCTACATTTCCAAGTTTGCCGAATTGGGGGCGGCGATCCTCACGGTCCATGTTGAAGCTTGTGCGCATCTCCACCGAACCCTTCACGCCATCAGGGAAGCCGGCATGAAGGCCGGCGTCGCACTGAATCCCCATACGTCGCTATCCTCCATTGAGGAAGTGCTGGGCGATGTGGATCTCGTTTGCATCATGAGCGTCAATCCCGGTTTCGGCGGACAGAAATTCATCCCGGGCACCTTTGATAAGGTCCGGCGTTTGGCCGCCATGAGGGAAGCTCATTCGGCCGACTTTCTCATTGAGATCGATGGGGGAGTAGGTGAGTCCAACGCCCCACAACTGGTGACTGCCGGAGCTGACGTGCTGGTTGCGGGATCCTCAGTCTTCCGCGCTCCCCATCCCATGGAGGCGGTAACGCGGCTCAAGCATCAAACCAAAGAGAACGCCTGAATCAATAGGCCGCGTTAAGAACAGGTTGGCCTTTTCGGTCCAAAACAGTCAAAATCCCATGGGCGGGGATCCCGTCATTTCCCAACGCAAGCGGATGTTGGAAACGGAGGGTCTCGGTGCGCACCCATCGCCCTGACCAGTCCAGAATATGAACAGAGTAGGGGCCATTGGAAAATTCCGTGCCGGGGTGAACAACCAAACCTGCCGCGTCCCGTGTCCATGTCCATGTTCCAAACGTCGTTTCCGCGATCCCCACATTGATGATATCCTGCAAGCCCAAAGCGGTGCACCCATGGGCATCACTCACTACCCAACTGTACAAGCCGGACGTCAGACCATTCAATTCCCAAACATCCGTTTCTCCCGTGTTCCAGAGGATGGAGTAGGGGACTACCCCTCCTGTTACGTCCAATGAAATGGAGGCGTCTCCACCCAAATCCTCATCCACCACGAAGACGTCGAATTCCACCGGTTCGGGAATGACCACAACAAAAGATGAGTCCAATGTGCACCCATTGTCATCGGTCAAGGTCAACTCAATCCCTCCCTCTTCCAATGCAGCCGGGTCCACACCGTTCCAATTCACCAGATACCCCGGTGTACCTCCATAACCTGCAGCAAGAGCTGAGGGAACATCATCCGAACAAAGGGCAGGTTCGTACTCCAGGTAAAGTCCAAGGGGACTCGGCTCAGGAAGTTCGAAATGGTGCAGCTCTAAACATCCGCTCGTGGGGTCCAGCGTCTCCAATAAAAATGGCCCAGCCCCCTGAGGGATATCCAATTCAAGGGAGGAATAAGACTGTCCTTCCAGGTAAACGGTCAAATTCGAATCCACCACCCAGCCCACCGCACCCAGCTGTCCAAAACACAACGGCTCCGTCCATTCCACCGTGACTTGATGTTGGGGGAGCAACTCCCAGGACAGGGTGTCAGTCCACTCGAACAACCCCCCCATCCAGGCACAATGCACAACGTAGGTTCCCGACGCATCCAAGAGGAGGGAGTCACCTTCCAACGGTTCACCATTGACGGTGCGATCAGGAGCGTTCAACGGGAGAATCAACCAAGCTGAATCCTCATGGCAGGCCGTCCCTGAAACCATGAGTTCTGCATCGGATGCGCCTTCGATCAACCTCAAATCGGTTCCGACGGGGATGTCTGTCCAAGCTTCACTGTTGCCACTGGGCCAATCCACCACTACAGAATCTACAATGGTGGCACTTCCCAATCCGAAAAAGTGACGCCAGGATTGCTGTGTCATGTAATCCGACCCGCAGGTCACAATCTGAAATTGTCCCACTCCTCCTGCATAGACTCGAATCCCAGCTCCAACGGCCCAACGGTTGGACTCAGTGCCGCACAACTGCACCGCCAATCTCCCACCTCCACCTGTGGCGTAAGAATTCTCATTCTCCAACATTTGGACGTAAGACATATTGCCAAACCCCACCACATCCGGTGCCAGATCATGATTGAAGTCGCAAAGTGCCAGACAGTAAAGCTGGGTCTGCTCATTCGTCCATATTTCTTCCGTCTGGTCTATGAACAAGATGCCTTGGCCCGAGTTCGTGTAGAAATAATTGTCGTAAGGAAGGGAATTTGGAAACCGATAGGTAGCCACCATCAAATCACTCCACATGTCCCCATCTGCATCGACCCAACAACCACCCCAACTGTATCGACTTCCGTCCAATCCTGAAGCTGGACCTGTGGAAACGTAATAGCCCCCCGATTTTTCCAAGAACAGATTCGGCTCATTCTCCACGTCGGTGCAAAACAGCTCCAGGACACCATCATTGTCCGGGTCCCCTATGGTGGCGGTCATCGCAGAAATCGACTGCGCCAATCCCACCGACTCAGCTTTGTCCAAGAAGGTGCCATCCCCCTGATTTTCATACAGTGCATTGGGAAACACCTGTCGATCATTGATGACCCAAAGGTCCAGATCTCCATCATCGTCGTAGTCGAACCACACGCCTTGAAAAGTGTGCTTCAAGCCATTGCCCACTCCCGCTGAAATGGCTACTTCCGTGAAGTTCCCGTCACCGTCATTGTTGAGCAACAGGTTCTCGGAAAGTCCCGACAAACCATCATGGTACATGCAGACATACACATCCAAGTCTCCATCGACATCATAATCAGCAACCGCAAAGCCGCGCACTTCCCAATCCGATGAAATGGGAATGCCGTGCGATTCAGCAGACTCGATCAATACCCCATCATCATTGATGTGCAGTTCCATGGGGGCAAACCGGCGTCCCACAAGAAGGTCCAAATCATCGTCTCCATCGACATCCAACCAAACCACACCTTGAGGCGTGCCCTCCCCGTTGATCTCGTGCACCTGCTCAAATCCTCCTTCTGGCAGTTGCACATAAGACACAACACTACCCGAACTATTGGAAAATGTCAGGTCCTCGAGGCCATCCAAATTGAAATCAGCCGCACTCATCCCGGTTCCAAACCAACTGGCCGCTGTGGAGGCTTGAACCAAGTACTGCTCGGTCACATCATTCCAAGGCACGGGTGACTGGGCCTTGGAAAGAATAGGCGCACCCATCAGTAAAAACAGCCAACACCGATTGGAGAAGGACGTCATGAGAGACGCGCGTGGGTTCATCGCTCTTCCTTCAAATCGGTTCTACTTCTGCGGTCAGGTCCCGCTCTGAAAGGGCCGTACAAATAGGCTCCAATTCAGCGTAGTCACCTGTCTTTACTGAACACTTTCCACGGGTGTGGACAATCAAAGCACATTGTTCGGCCTGTAGGACCTCATGAGCACAATACGCCATCAAGCACTCGATCACATGGTCAAATGTGTTGTGCTCATCGTTGTACAAGACAATCTGCCAGCCATCCGCTACCGAAGTTTCTAAATCGGTTGATTCCTCAACCAGCGTTTCCTCTTCGATACTGGACTGCAACACCCGTTGGTTCATGTTGCAATTTAAAGATTAGACCATGTGTAGCACATTCCACGGCGAGGGATTCAATACCCCCAATACCCACACCCACACCCTTTATTCAGAATTCCGAAACAAACTGACACTAATCATGTTGTCCTTGTAAATGGTACGTAAGCCCAGCATATTGCTCCTAGGATCTGACGCCTCAACGTCATCCTCTCAAGCCCGTCTTCACGATTTCGGATGTGAAGTTCGCAGTGCGAGCAAAGTTTCAGAAGCCGCAGGAGTTTGTCTCTTCGCCCCGCCCGATCTCGTAGTGGCGTGCGATCTGAAAAACGGCTTGTCCGATTTCGTAGAGCAGCTCAAAGCTCAAGACAAAATTTTGCTGTTGGAATGGGCGACAGTCTTGGCTTCAGGCGAAGCCACAGACGAAGAGGGAGATCTGGAAGAAGCCGTTGAAAGCGCACTGGCAGCGATTGAGCAGAACCGGGCAAGGGCCAAGCATTTTTTCACCAAAGTGGGAAACAAACTGCGCAGGATTCACTTGAATGACGTTCGCTTCATCGAGGTGGAAGGAAAGTACAGTGCCATCCATGTTGGAGAAAGGAAGTACAACGTGAAGGCGAGCTTGAAAGATCTGTTGCTCAAGCTGCCGATTGAGGACTTTGTTCGTGTCAGCAGGAACTACGTCATCAACATCGATCGTGTCACCCACATTGACACATTCCAGTTCATCATCAAAATCGACAACGACGAGATCCCCATCTCTCGGACGTACAAGGATGAACTTATGAAGCGCATCCAGCTGCTTTAATGCAGCAGAGATAAAAGGGCTGACCATCGGGTAGGCCATCGGTGTCCATTACCCACCTGGGGTGCTGCTTCTGTTTGAAGTATTGAATACCCTTGGGGTGGTCAGCCATTAGACCGATATCGAGGTCGCCATTGAACATTCGAAATGAGAAGGCAGTGAGAACCGGAGAGGGTTCCCGCCTGAAGAATGGAAGTATAGTCTACAGGCGGATCGTAAAACTTGTCCTGGTGATGGCGCTGTGTGACATCAACTAACTGACATATCGGATATCCAACCGACCATGGAGCCGAAACTCAAGCCGAGGGCAACCAGCCGAAGCCAAACCACCTCCATCGGACATTTTCCAAGCGATTCTGTCCTAACGTGCGGACCTTTCTCCAGCCGTTGACGCTGATGGCATTCCAGCCCTCTTTTTCGTCGCACAGGATCAGCCAGGATTGCTTTCGCGACCACCAAGGTCCATCCACAGATTGGATGACATCCCCTTCGTGAAGCCACTTATCGTCTACGTCGCGAAGACCACAACAACGATCGCGTTGGTTCCATTGGATTTTTCTCCCTGACCACCAAAGTCCTTCCCTGCTGTAGAAACGATTTCCAGTCGCTTCTTCACGCATCCAACCGACGATGCGCTCATCTCTTCGCAATCGGTAGCGAACGACGTCCTTCACGGGAGTCAATGAATATGCCTTCACAAGAAGAGGACACTTGGGAGAGGCTTCTGTTCATCTCTTCGCACGAAATCACTTTATAAGGGAGCAAACGCACAGCAACGAGGATAAATTTGCGCATATGAGTGACCCTCGTCCCGACCATCGGTCAGCCGGAACCAACGCTTCCAATGAAACTTCGGTTCATTTCATAGAACAAATCGTCCAAGAGGACTTGGCTGTGGGCAGACACGCACAAATCCACACGCGATTTCCACCCGAACCCAACGGATATCTCCACATCGGACACGCCAAGGCCATCTGCCTGAGTTTTGGCTTGGCTGAGAAATACGAAGGGCTGGTCAATTTGCGCTTTGACGACACCAATCCGGAAAAGGAGAGTCAAGAGTATGTCGACGCCATTCGTCGGGACGTGGAATGGCTGGGCTACCATTGGAATGGCGGGGAATTTTACACGAGCGATTATTTCGATCAGCTCTACGGTTTTGCCGTTCAGCTGATTCAGAAGGGCAGCGCCTATGTGGACCACCAAGGTCCCGAGGACATCGCCTCCCAAAAAGGCACGCCGACAACCCCGGGAATCAACAGTCCGCACCGCAACAGAACGCCCGAAGAGAACCTTCGAATCTTTGAAGAAATGAGGGGCGGAATGCATCCGGATGGCCACTGCGTCCTCCGGGCCAAAATTGACATGGCACACCCCAACATGCACATGCGAGACCCTGTGATCTACAGAATCAAAAGGGCTCACCATCACAGAACGGGGGACGACTGGTGCATTTATCCCATGTACGATTTCGCTCACGGACAGAGCGATTCCATTGAACGCATAACACACAGCCTATGCACGCTGGAGTTTGAGGTGCACCGTCCGCTCTACGAGTGGTTCATTCGCGAGCTGGACATCTTTCCCAGTCGCCAAATCGAGTTCGCCAGGCTCAACTTGGACCATACGGTGATGTCAAAGCGCAAGCTTCTGCGCTTGGTAGAGAATGGCGTCGTGGATGGGTGGGACGATCCTCGCATGCCCACCATCAGTGGCTTGAGGAGAAGGGGGTTCACACCGGAAAGCATCCGCACCTTCTGTGACAGGGTGGGCATTGCCAAAAGAGAGAATGTGATCGATTTCAGTTTGTTGGAATGGGCATTGAGGACCCACCTCAACAAAGTGGCGACCCGAGCCATGGCCGTGCTCGACCCCATCAAATTGAGGGTCACCAATTATCCCGAGGGTCAAACGGAAGCATTGCCTTCTGAAAACAATCCGGAAAACCCTGATGCAGGCAGCCGCATGCTTCCTTTCAGCCGGGAGCTCTGGATGGAAAGGGAGGACTTCAGGGTGGAGGCCAACAAGAAGTGGTTCCGATTGGCACCGGGAAAAACCGTTCGGTTGAAGTCGGCCTACATCGTGCGATATGTGGATCATGTCACGGACGACAACGGTCGGGTTCAGGAAGTTCATGTGGAGTACTTCCCGGACAGCAAGAGCGGTTCGGACACCAGTGGAATCAAGGCCAAGGGCACCCTGCATTGGGTCAATGCAGCTACGGCCATAGACGCCGAGGTTCGGTTGTACGATCGACTGTTCGCGGACCCCACACCCGATGGCCATCCCGACCGGGATTTCACTGAATTCCTCAACCCTGACAGCTTGACCGTACGCGGGAATTGCAAGCTCGAGCCCTCATTGGCTCAAGCGCAAGGAGAAACCCCGTATCAATTTACCCGGCTCGGATATTTCTCTTTGGACCCCACCCAAACGGAGGCTGCCGGGCACCCGGTTTGGAACCGCTCCGTCACACTCAAGGACGGCTGGAAGGGCTGACTACGATTTCCTCCAGCCAAGCGTCAAAGGCATCTCGCGCTTCCTTGCCTTTCATGCTGCCCCCCTCGACGCGCGCTTGGAATTTGCGCCATGCCGAAAGTATTTCGGGGCCATGCTTTGACATCAGTTCTTCTGCAGGCTCCTTTTCATTGGGTATGACACCGTCCAAGATGGCATCCTTGATGAGGTTCTTAATGGCACCAATGGGGCGACAAGGGGGCAAGGACAAAGCGGCCATGATTTCCTCACCACTGATCGGCGGCTCGAAATTGCGAACCCTGTCCTTTTCCTCCACCTCAACGAGCTTGCGCACCACCACCTCATAATTGCGCAGGTAGCGCTCCACTTTCGCCTCGTTTTTGGACGTGATGTCAGCACGGGCCAAGACCATCAAATCGTCCACATCGTCCCCCGCCTCAAAAAGAAGACGGCGCACTGCCGAATCCGTCACCTCCTCTTTCGTCAAGGCGATGGGCCTGAGGTGCAGCAGAACCAACTTCTGCACGTACTTCATTTGGTGGTCCAAAGGCAGCTTCAACCGCTTGAAAATTCGAGGAACCATCCGGGCACCTCGATCCTCATGGCCATGAAAGGTCCAACCGTGTTCTGGATGAAAACGCTTCGTAGGCGGCTTGGCGATGTCGTGAAGCAAAGCAGCCCATCTCAGCCACAGTTTGTTGTTGACCGCCGCGACATTGTCCACGACTTCAAGGGTGTGGTAAAAATTGTCCTTGTGCCCAATTCCATTTCTTCGCTCCACGCCTTTCAGCGCCACCATTTCCGGAAAGAAGGTGTGCAGAAGGCCCGTCTTGAACATCAGTTTGAAACCCACACTTGGGCGCCGACTGAGCAGAATCTTGTTCAATTCCACATGAATCCGCTCTGCTGAGATGATGTCCAGCCGCTGGGCATTGCGGCTTATGGCGTCCAGGCTATTCTCCTCGATTCTGAAACCGAGCTGGGATGCAAACCGCACCGCCCGGAGCATTCTCAAGGGGTCATCGCTGTATGTGACGTCGGGATCCAAAGGGGTTTTGATGGTGCCATCCTCCAAGTCCCGAAGACCTCCAAAGGGGTCTACGAGATCTCCAAAACCTGCCACATTCAGTTTCAATGCCAGCGCATTGATCGTAAAATCCCTTCGATTCTGGTCGTCCTCAATCGAACCGTCCTCGACAATGGGCTTTCGGCTATCCCTTTGGTAGGACTCGCGCCGCGCCCCCACAAATTCCACCTCAAAATCGGCGTGCCGGAACATGGCCGTCCCGAAGTTCTTGAAAACGGAAACTTTACCAGCCCCCAATTCCCTGGCCACTTCGCGCGCCAACTCAATGCCGCTTCCCTCCACCACGATATCAATGTCCTTGCAAGGCCGCCCCAACAGCATGTCACGAACGAATCCACCAATCGCGAAGGCCTGCTGACCTTTCGCATCCGCCGCGGCACCTACTGCCTTGAATACAGGATGGTGCAGTTCTTCCGCAAAATTCATGGCCGCAAAATTTCGATTCTGCCCTTGGCGTCCAACTTGATCATACTGGACGGCTCACTTCCTTTCCTGTCGCGACCCGTGACACAAACCCGGTCGACACCCTCCTTGATGGACTTGGGAATCTCCGCGAAGTGAGCCGGTGTGGGCTGCCCCGCCACATTGGCCGATGTGCTCACCAACGGCACGTCAATACCGCGGATGATGAACTGAAGGAACGGATCTTCCACCACCCGTATCGCCAAACTTCCATCCTCCGCCAGCAATGCGGGAGCCACATCCCGGCCTCCCGGCAGCACCAAGGTCATGGGCCGGGACTCCGGACCAGAGGATTCGCGCAGCAAGTCCCATGCAATGTCGGGTACGGGATGGGCGTACTCCTCCAGCAGTCCCTCAGCATCCACGAGGACCAAGGAGGGCTGACCTCCATCGCGTCCTTTCAAAGCATACAGCTTCTCCAGTGCCACTTCATCATCTGCACGACAACCCAGTCCCCAAACCGTATCGGTGGGATACAAAATCACGCCGCCCGCCTTCAGCGCGCGCACGGCGAGAATGGCGTCCTCACGCCAAGGCGCATTTTTTAGTTTTCGCGGAGCCAATTTTCGACGTTTCGTTCAATGCGCAAAACAGTGTCTGCCTCTTCCGGACGATCAAAAGTCTGACCTGTGACCTGCTCGTAAAGCGCGATGTAGCGCTCACTGACCCGATGTACGAATGCATCCGTCATCTCGGGAACTTGTTGCCCTTGCTGCCCCATGAATCCACCCTCGATCAACCATTCCCTCACGAACTCCTTGCTCAACTGCGCCTGGGGCTCCCCAGCGTCCTGCCTCTCCTGAAAACCATCGAGGTGGAAATAACGGCTGCTGTCCGGCGTGTGCACCTCATCCATGAGCATCAACTGACCCCGGTGAAGACCAAACTCATATTTGGTGTCAACCAAAATCAACCCGCGCTCAGACGCCAACGCTCTGCCTCGGTCAAAAAGGGCCCGGGTCAAGCGTTCCATCTCCGCTAGCAGTGGCTCATCCACAATGCCCTGGGCCAGGATGTCGGCACGACTGATGTCCTCGTCGTGTCCCTCTTCGGCCTTCGTGGCAGGGGTGATGATGGGTTCCGAAAAAGCACCGTGTTCCCTCATTCCTTCAGGAAGGGGTACCCCACAAAGAACACGCGCCCCCTGTTTGTAGGTACGCCAGGCGTGTCCCGTCAGGTGCCCACGAATCACCATTTCCAGTCGAATGGGGTCACAACGCTTGCCAATGGCAACGTTCGGGTCGGGGCTGCTCTCCAACCATACCGGAACGATGTCGGACACCGCTTCCAACATGTGGGAGGCCAATTGATTCAACACCTGCCCCTTGAATGGAATCGGACGCGGCAGCACCACATCGAATGCTGAAATCCTATCGCTGGCCACCATCAACAAACGACCATCGGCCAAGGTGTGCACATCCCGGACCTTGCCTCGGTAGTACTGGGTTTCCCCATCAAAGCTCAACCGCTGTTCATACAGGGGAGTGGGTAGGAGAGAGGTACTCATGGTTCCGAAGGTGCAATATCGTTTGACTCATCGGAATCCTCCGGTCCCTCAACCGCGTCGTCCTTTCGCCACCGGGAGGGTGAAACCACCCCCAAAGAGGGACCCATGCCGCCCTCATTTCCCCGTGACTCCTCATTTTCAAAAGCTTGAATCACACGCTTGACCAAGGCGTGCCGAACCACATCGTCACCTGTCAACTCCACAAAAGCCAATCCCTCCACTCCCCGCAAAACCCGGCGGGCAAAGCGAAGACCGCTCTCCTGTTTTCGGGGCAAATCCACCTGCGATGCATCCCCGGTCACGATGAAGGTTGCGGACCTTCCCATACGGGTCAGAAACATTTTCATCTGCGCCACAGTAGCGTTCTGTGCCTCGTCCAAGATGACAAAAGCCTTGTCCAACGTTCGACCGCGCATGAACGCCAGAGGGGCAATTTCAATGACGCCCTTCTCCAAGTGATCCGCCACACGATCGTAAGGCAACATATCGGTCAAGGCATCATACAGTGGCTGCATGTAAGGGTCGAGCTTTTCCTTCAGGTCACCGGGTAGGAATCCCAAATTCTCACCGGCCTCCACCGCGGGACGTGTCATGATGATCCTTCGCACCTTTTTTTCCTTCAAAGCCTGCACGGCCAGGGCCACAGCCGTGTACGTCTTCCCGGTTCCCGCCGGTCCGATGGCAAAGACCATGTCGTTGGACCGCACAGCTTCCACCAATTTCCGCTGATTCGGGGTACGGGCCGTTACCCGCAGTCCTCCGGGCCCATAGACCAAGGTGTCGTCCTCGGAGGCCGCTTTCTTCAGGGAGAGCCCGTCGTCTTGAACCAGTCGTTCCATGTCGTCCTCCTCCAACTTCCCATATCGCTCCAAGTGCCAAACCAACAGGTCCCACTTCGCCGCGAAGGCATCGAGATCGGACTTCGCCCCCAAGGCTTTGACTTCATTGCCTCGCCCCACCAATTTCAATTTGGGGAAGAGGGATTTCAACCGGGCGAATTTTCTGTGTCCCACCCCGAAAAACTCAAGCGGGGGGACATCGGGAAGGGTGAAATTGCGTTCTGAACTCACGGATGAAAAGAAACTGTGGGGAGCTTTTGGGATATCTCCATTGGAAAAGGCAAATCTACTTCGCCCTGATGCTCAATTTTGACATTGCATGGAGCAGAACAGTCCCGCCCCCCGCATTGTGACGTTGACCTCCGATTTTGGAGTCGACAGTTTGTACACCGCTGCCTTGCACGGGGCCATTCTTTCGCAGGACCCTTCCATTCGCGTGGTGGACTTGTCCCACTCCATACGCCCCTTCGACACGAACCACGCCGCATTTGCTCTTCGCACGGCAGCGCCACATTTCCCCAAGGGAACCGTGCACCTCATCGCCATGAACACCGTTCAAACCGGGGAGTACATGCACAGGGTAATGGAACTCGCCGGTCAGTTCTATGTGGGTTTGGACGACGGCATCTTCTCCCTGATCGCAGACCGTGAACCAGACGCCATCCACGACATCACCGTTACTTCGGAGAGCGATGTCCTCACATTCCCGGAGCGACACATCTTCGTTCGGGTGGCCTGTCATCTCGGGCAAGGTGGTGTTCCTGCCGTCATTGGCCGCCCCGCTGCGGGGTGGGAAGAAAGTGAATGGCAACGGCCCTTGATCGGTTCTGACTATGTGCAGGGCACCGTGCTGCACGTAGACACCTATGGCAACCTGATCACCAACATTGACCAGCGCACCTTCAAAGAGGTAGGGAAGGATCGACTTTTTCGCATTCCCCTCAAGGCCAGCCGCATGGACGTCAATCAAATCCACCGACACTACGGTGCGGTCAAGGACGGCGAACGTGTCGCCCTGTTCAACCACATGGGCCTGCTCGAAATCGCCATCAACCACGGTGCGCCGGGAGTAGGGGGCGGCGCCAGCCAACTCTTCGGCCTGAGCACGGGTTCCATCGTCCGCATTGAATTTGAAAACAAACCCGGAGTGGCATGATCCAACGCATCGTTCATATGCATTTCCATCAGGACGAGGTCGAACGGTTCCTGGACCTTTTCAATCGCCACAAGGAACAAATCGCATCCCAACGCGGGTGCAGAGGTTTGCATCTCGTGCAGTCTCCAGACGATTCCGGCGACATTCGGACCCTGAGCTTGTGGGATTCAGAAGACGATCTGTTGAGGTACCGCAACAGTGAACTGTTCGGGACGGTGTGGCCCGCTACCAAGGCCTTGTTCGACAAACCTCCTTCTGCAGAAAGCCTCGCGGTGCTCTGGGCTTCCTAATTTCGAGCTCGATTCATGAAAGCCCTCTACAAAAAGGAATTGCGCACCTTCCTGTCTTCCATCATGGGAACGGTCGTCCTCGGTGTATTCCTTCTGATCAGTGGATTGTTCCACTGGGTGTTTCCAGGCCAATGGAATTTACTGTCCAACGGTGTCGCAGAGATGAGTGCGTTCTTTCTGTTCACCCCTTGGGTATTGATGTTCCTGATTCCCGCCATCACCATGCGATCCATCCCCGAAGAAAGGGCGCAGGGAACGTTGGAATTGTTGCTGACCCACCCGCTGGACCCCGGCCGCATCATCATGGCCAAATTCCTGGCAGGTCTGACCCTGGTCGCATTGGCACTCCTTCCCACACTTGCGGGGTTTGCCGTTCTCCATGCATTGGGCAATCCACCGGGCAACATAGACCATGGGGCTGTCCTGGCAGGATACCTCGGACTGCTGCTATTGGGAGGCGCCTTCGTCGCTACGGGATTGGCTGCATCCTCTCGAACAGAGAGCCAGGTGGTCGCTTTTCTAACGGGGGTTGTCGCCTGCCTGCTCATGTATTACGGCCCTTCTGCACTGGGTTCATATGACCTCTTCGGCACCTGGGACCACATCATCCTGTGGTTTGCCCTGGAAACCCATTTCCGCGCCATTGGAACGGGGATCGTTGTATTGGGTGACCTGTATTGGTTCGTCGTATATATCCTGATTGCACTGACCGTGGCGCGGTATCAAATCCAACCGGGCAAGTCATGAGTCCATCCAGATTCAAGGGCGCAGTCCTGCAAAATGGCGCCGTACCTGTCCTCCTTGCTCTCGCGCTCCTTCTCATTCTAGGAGACATTCGCCGGATCGACGTCACGGAAGACCAACGGCACAGTCTGACGCCCGCAACGAAGGAGATGCTGGCCTCCCTGGACGACAGGGAAGAAGCCGTGCTGGTTCGGTGCTACCTCGAAGGTGAATTCCCTGCGCGATACCGCAGGTTGGCCGGTGAGATTCGTGAAAAGCTCAGGACATTCTCGCGTCAAAGCGAGGGAAGGGTCCGTTGGGAATTCATCGATGTAGCCGCCAGCGGAGACGATAAGACCATTGGGGAAACCGAATTGGCACTCTACGAACAAGGACTGAGGTTCACTCGGGTTGCCTATCGCGAGAATGGAATCACCGCATTCCAGAATGTCTGGCCGTGCGCCATGGTCACGGTCAAGGGTGTCGATTATCCTGTCCAATTCCTCCGCTCTGAAACCATGGAACCGGATGAGGTCATGGTCCAGAATGCCATCAACCAAGTGGAATTCACATTGGGCCAAGCCATTCGAATGGGGCTCCGGGACCGCAAACCCACGGTTGGCTTCTTGCAGGGCCACGGTTGCTGGGCCCCCGCACAAACCGCAGACTTCGCCAATGCACTCGCGGAAACGGCAGATGTCGTCAATGTGGAGCTCGACGGTCGGGTCGATGCGTTGTGTGAGAAAATCGAGGGCCGGCCCCTGCGTCAACCGAAGTACGACGCGCTCATCGTGGCAGGTCCGGACTCGGCCTTCAGTGAGCGTGACAAGCTCCTCCTGGACCAATACCTCATCAATGGGGGACGCATGCTCTGGCTCATCGATGCCCTCATCACGGATCGCGACAGCCTCGCCGCAGCACAATTCACCATGGCCACCACGAGGGACGTCGGACTGTTCGATTTGTTGTTCCACCACGGTGCCCGGCTGAACAGAAACATGGTCCTCGATGCCCAATGCGCGCCCATCATGATGGGAGCCGGACCCATGGGCGACCACAGGAACATGCAAATGTTCAGTTGGTACTTTGCCCCTGTGGTGCTGTCCACTCCGGATGCCCATCCCATCTGTGCCAATTTGGACCCCGTCCATTTTGATTTCGTCGGAACCATGGATTCCGTCAATCCTCGGCCAGACCGCACATCAACGGTACTCCTGGCCTCCTCAACCAAAGCGGTCACCTACAATTCCCCCGCCCGCGTGGGAACCGGTGTGGTTGAGCTTCCCCCGGAGCATTTCGAGACGGATAGAACAGAAGGCCATCCATTGGCCTTGCTCCTCGAAGGAGGGTTCGAGAGCTTCTACGCCCTGAGGCTGGGGCAGGAAATGCGCGATGACCTCGACTTTGCTTTCAATCCTGCCACAGAGGATGGGAAGATGATTGTTGTGGCGGACGCTGATTTCATCCGCAATGAAATCAGGGCATCCGAAGAAGGGTGGGTCCCCATGCCCCTCGGATACGATCGGTACTCCCAGCGTGTCATCTACGACAACAAGGAATGGCTTCTCAATGCAGTCAGCTACCTCCTGGACGATGCCGCACAAATCAGTTTGCGTTCCCGCACCATCGCTTTCCGCCCCTTGGATGAGGACCGCATTCGAGGGAACCAAAACCCCTGGATTCTCATGGCGGTTGGAATACCTGTAGCAGCGGTCATTCTCCTGGGCTGGACCCTTTCTCAATTTCGCCAACGCCGGTGGACACGAACCCCAATGCCGGAAAGCCATGAATAAATCTATCCTGACTGGCTTAGCCTTGGTTGCTTTGGTCACCTTGACCGTCTTGACCGTCATGCAGCGCGATGAGGGGCGATTGGACGCGGACATGGGCACGCATTTCGCAGTAGCCGATACCTCGCGTGTCACCCGAATCCGCATCGCCGGAGCCGATGGAAACGTGGCCGTATTGGAACGCCGCAATGGGCATCCGCTCGGACTTTGGTCCTTGAACGGTCGGTTCGACGCCCGCAAGGATGCCACCGATTTGCTCCTCAAGACCTTCAAGCGCATTTCCGTAAGACAACCGGTCCGGGCCACTGCCAAGGAAGGGGTGCTCAAGATGATGGCCTCAGCAGGGAAGAGGGTCGACATCCATCTGGACGGACAGAAGACCCCCTCAAAAACCTGGTTCATCGGAACCCCAACCCAGAGCCACACCGGGACCCATATGCTGTTGGAACTTCCGGACGACGGCCGGGCAAATGACCCTTACATCACACACATGGAGGGGTTTACAGGCTTCCTCTCCACGCGGTTCTTCACCGATGAAACGGAATGGCGTTACACCGGCGTATTCGCCTCGAGCGCATCCGAAATCAAATCCATCACCGGCATTCCCCTGGACGACCGCGGAATGGCCGCTTCCCTTCAATGGGCTGAGGATGAAGAACAAATAGAGGCCGTACTCAACGGGAAGGTCATCAACTTGCCCCAATCCCTTTTGCGCGACCAATGGCTGCGCTTCCGAAAGGTGCACGTAGAAACATGGAACAGCCACCTCAGTCCTGCAGGGCAGGACAGCCTTCGCCGGAGTTCCTCTGCATGGCGTCTTGCCGTTGTCTACCAAGACGGTTCGGAGTCCTCCATTGACTTGCATTGGAAGGCACCCATCATGGAGGAATTCGACGAAGAAGGACGCTTGATGGACCACGATGGAAGCCGTATGTACGCCATACACAAAGGGGAGTGCGCCTTGGTCCAGACCTTCGTTTTCAATCCGATTTTGGACTTCTGGCGCAGTCTGCCTGAATCCTTATCCGAGGCCCAATCCCTATGAACGCATACATCGCAGACGGAATTCGAACGCCCATTGGCAAGTTTGGCGGGTCGCTTTCACCGGTTCGAACGGATGATCTGGCAGCGCATGCGTTGAAAAGCCTTCTGGAGCGGCACCCCGACCTGGACGTGAGCGCGGTGGATGATGTGCTGCTCGGCTGCGCCAACCAAGCAGGGGAGGACAATCGAAACGTAGCTCGGATGGCCCTGCTTTTGGCCGGCATGCCCCATACCGTTCCCGGAGAAACCGTCAACCGACTGTGCGCATCGGGAATGGCTGCGGCTGTGCATTCGGCCCGGGCGCTGCATACGGGAGACGCGAAAGTCGTCATCGCCGGCGGCGTAGAACACATGACCCGGGGCCCCTGGGTCATCAGCAAGGCCAGTACGGCCTTCGGTCGCGACGCTTCCATGTACGACACCAGTTTCGGCTGGCGCTTCATCAACCCTAAGCTTGAGGCCTTGTACGGAGCCGAGGGAATGGGTTCTACTGCCGAAAATCTCGTGGACGCGCACAGCATCTCCCGCGAGGATCAGGATGCCTTTGCAGCGTGGTCCCAGCAGAAAGCCGAGGCTGCCTTGAAGGACGGCAGATTGGGAGAAGAATGCGCCCCTGTCTCCATCCCCCAACGAAAACGGGAAGACTTGCTGTTTTCGCAGGACGAGTTCATCCGCCCGGGGACTACGGCACACATCCTCTCCAAACTGAGACCTGCATTCAGAAAGGAGGGAGGATCGGTGACCGCAGGAAACAGCAGTGGCCTGAACGACGGGGCCTGTGCTTTGCTCATGGCCAGTGAAGAAGGCTTGAGCCAATGGAACCTGAAACCGCTCGCACAGGTCGTAGGAAGTGCCGTTGTAGGTGTCGAGCCCCGCATCATGGGCATCGGCCCCGTCCATGCCTCCCTGAAGGTGCTCGACCGCACGGGTTTGGGCCTGAAAGACATGGACCACATTGAAATCAACGAAGCTTTCGCTGCGCAGGTGCTGTCCTGTACGCGGAGTTTGGGACTTCAAGATGACGATCCCCGCATCAACCCTCAAGGTGGCGCCATCGCCATAGGTCATCCCCTGGGAATGACAGGAGCACGTTTGCTTTTGACCGCCGCCAAACAGCTTCGGCGAACAGGCGGAAAGTACGCATTGGTCACCTTGTGCATCGGCGTCGGCCAAGGTTATGCCACCATTCTCAAAAACCCTCAAGCGGGATGATCCAGTCCTTCAAGGGGATGGTTCCGGTCATCCACGCTTCGGCCTTCGTCCATCCCAACGCCACCGTCATCGGACATGTGACCATTGGTCCCGACTGCTTCGTGGGCGCCGGCGCCGTATTGCGGGGAGATTGGGGCCGCATTGTCATGGAAAAAGGGTGCAATGTGCAGGAAAACGCCGTCGTCCACATGTTTCCGGGAACCACAGTGTCCTTGGCGGAAGGAGCCCATGTAGGTCATGGAGCCATCATCCACGGGGCGCAATTGGGCGTGCAATGCATGATCGGAATGAATGCGGTGGTGATGGACCATGTAAAAGTGGGGGAGGGGTGCATCATTGGAGCACTGTCCTTTCTGAAAGCCGGTAGCCAATGGCCCCCCCGCAAAATCATTGCTGGAAATCCCGCCCGCGAAATCGGAGATGTCACGGATGCCATGCATGCCCACAAGGTAGAAGGCACTTCCCTGTACCAACAGCTGCCATCAGATTGCCACGAATCCCTGCAGGAAACCCTTCCCTTTGATTCCCCTCCCGCCAATAGGAAAGAGGATTTTCCTGTGTTTGAAACGTGGCAGGAGCGGAGAAAAGGAACTTGATCATCGCGCTTGACCATGGCCAAGGGTCCCTTTCATTTCAAGTCATTCTCGGTAGAGCAGGATGGAGCGGCCATGAAAGTGGGGACAGACGGCATTGTCCTGGGATCGTGGACACCCATCCGCGATGCGCGCAAAATCTTGGATGCAGGCGCTGGAAACGGCTACGTCGGCATTATGCTTTTGCAACGCGCACTTCCTGACAGTCACCTTTTCGGTGTGGAGTTGGACGAAGAAGCCGCCGATCAATGCACAAAAAACTACCGAAATCAGCCCTTTCCGCACGAGACTACAGCTTGGCAAGGCCCCATACAAAAGGCGTCAAAGCAAATTCCCAACGCCGCAGCGTCCTTCGACTTGATGGTGTCCAATCCCCCTTTTTTCCGCAATAAGCCCAAATCTCCCAACCGGGCACGAAATCTCGCTCGACACGACGACACCATGCCCATGGGAGAATTGGCCAAATCCGCATGGGATTTACTCCGACCAGGCGGAAGGCTCTGCACCATCTGGCCCAGCGACCGCGAAGAAGAATGGAACCAATGGGGCTTGGGAATGGGATTCCAATGCACCCAAACCACCCTCGTGCAAACCATGCGCCACCTCGACCCGAAGCGCATCTTGACCGAATGGACCAAACCCTCTTTGGATTCAAGGGGCTCTCAAGCCTGTATACTTAGGGACCAACTCACCTTGGAAGGCAGTGCAACCCTCGATTTTACCTCAGAATACTTGGAAATCGTCAGACCCTACTTGCGGGGGACCTGAAGAAAGAGTTCAGCCTCCCAGGACCCTCTTGAGGTCAGTCAACTGTTTTTCCCACAGCAATTTGGCCTCTTCCACTTCATCATCTTCAGCGAAGTCGGTCACCAACAAGGCCGTGTCCCCAGTGAGTGGGTCGATCTTGATTTTCATTTCGAAGAAAGTCTTCTCGCCTTCCTCCTCGTGTGCGATCCAACGAAACTTCACGAAATCCTCGCGCTTCTGCGAAATCAAGCGAGCAGACTCCTCTGAACCGTCCCAGAAAAACGTAAAAACGTCCTTCTTTATGTTCACGTCGTCTGCGAACCATTCCGACAACCCACTCGGGTTGTTCAGACGGGTAAAAATGGAGCCTTTGCTCGCTTGTATGGGAATCTCAACTTGGAATTCAACGAGTTCCATTTCTTCTGGGAATGACCGCAAGATACGATTCACAGTGGGGGCGCAACATTTCCTCAAGGCCAAGATTCCCAAAATGTCCCTTTTTGGAATCCTAGTTCTTGCTACATTTGCCGCCCGTTTCGCATCTGCGACATGGCGAGGTAGCTCAGCTGGTTAGAGCGCAGGATTCATAATCCTGAGGTCGAGAGTTCAAGTCTCTCTCTCGCTACGAAAGAGCCCGACATCATGGTCGGGCTTTTTTTATGTCACGGAACGCCATTTAATCGACCAAAAGATTATTTCCATATACACATAACAATATTTAATCGCTTAATTGACGTATCTTTATTGCTCCAACTTTTCGCAATGCGTCATCTTCTGCTTGTATCTGTGGCCCTGGGAGCTGCAGGTTTTCTTTTCGGTCAATGTGCCGACCCTGATGCCTGCAACTACAGCAGTTCCACGTCCCCATCGCCTACCCTGAGCGGACCTTGCCTCACGTTGGAAGAGCATGTGGTCCACACGACCGGGACCCTTGCCGGATTGACGACCTACCGTGTGTATGTCTACCTACCGGAATCCGATGAATTCCTCTCGGCCATCAGCACCATACTGACGGGATGCATGGACAACTCCGCATGCAACTATTCCTCCACCGCCACTTATGACGACGGAACTTGTGAATACGCCAGCTGCAGCGATGACAACCCGACGATTGACGCACCCTCGGTTCCTTCCGAAATCCGAATCACCACCACCACCAACTTCCACCAAGACCCCTTGGGCCATTCCACTGGAACCGGCATCATGGGCAGTCTCCTGGGCTTCTTTCCCGACCTTCTTTACGACAGCTGGGTGACCATCGGCCATGCTCCTGAAGACGGAACACCGCAAGCCACCGTGAGCACCATCGCCAGTCCCAACCAAAACTGGGTCGCCGACTTCGAGGCGGGCAATGACCTCATCATGGACGATCTCATTGGCGGATTGTGGTACATCTACAATGACGGCAACGATCAAGGTGTACCCGACTCCGATGGAAAAGTGCTCATCGCCCAGCTCACCACCGACGGTGAAATCGGTATCGAAGTTTCAGGCCAGTATTTCCCGGATTTCGGGACCGGCATCAACGGCGAAGCCGATGGCACCAATGCCCAGCTGTTCGTTTCCGAATACGGCACACCGTGCCCTTCGGATCCCAATGCAGGTTGCACCTATCCGACAGCCGGCCTCGATTGTGACGGCAATTGTCTGAATGACGCCGATGCGGATGGGGTTTGCGATGAAGAAGACCCCTGCATCGGCACTTACGATGCCTGCGGAGTCTGCAATGGTCCCGGGGAAGTTTATGACTGCGGGTGTACCGATATTCCTTCGGGAGACTGCGATTGCAATGGCAATGTCGAGGATGCACTGGGCCAATGCGGGGGCTCATGCCCGGCCGATTTGGATGCGGATGGCATCTGCGACGATGTTGACCCTTGTGTGGGTGCCTTGGATGCTTGTGGAATCTGCAACGGTCCCGGTGCCATTTACGACTGCGGATGTACAGACATTCCCACGGGTGATTGCGACTGCAACGGCAATCAAACTGATGCCATTGGCATCTGTGGAGGCTCTTGCACATCGGATGAAGACAGCGACGGAATCTGCGACGACATCGACCCGTGCATCGGAGCATATGACGCCCTCGGGGAATGCAATGGCCCTTGTGCTTCCGACGGGGACAACGACGGCATTTGCGATGATGTGGACGCGTGCATTGGCGCCTATGATGCCCTCGGCGTGTGCAATGGAAATTGTCCGTCGGACATCGATCAGGACGGTGTGTGTGACAATGCCGAGATTCCCGGTTGCACCAACTCAACCGCTTGCAATTACAACGCCGAAGCCACGGATGACGACGGGAGCTGTACCTCTTTGGATGCCATCGGCAACTGCGGCGGCAACTGCACATCCGATGCGGATGAAGACGGAATCTGCGACGATGTTGACCCCTGCGTCGGAAACCTCGATGCCTGCGGTGTCTGCAATGGCCCCGGTGAAATCTACGACTGCGGGTGCGCGGACATTCCCGCTGGGGATTGCGATTGCAATGGAAATCAAGTCGACGTGGTCGGTGATTGCGGCGGCACCTGCACCGAGGATGAGGATTCAGACGGAATCTGCGACGACATCGATCCCTGCATTGGCGCACCGGATGCATGCGGTGTGTGCAACGGGCCGGGTGAAATCTTCCAATGCGGTTGCTCCAATATTCCCGAGGGAGACTGTGACTGTGAAGGAAATGCCCTGGATGCCATCGGAGTTTGCGGAGGGTCCTGCACCGCGGATTTGAACCAAAACGGGATTTGCGATGACCTCGAAAACGAATGGGACATCGAGGGGTGCACGAATCCGGAAGCCTGCAATTTTCACCCATGTGCCACAGTCGATGATGGCTCGTGCCTCATGGATGACGCCCTCGGCGTATGCGGTGGAACCTGCACAGCCGATACCGACGGCGATGGCATCTGCGATACCGATGAAACCGAAGGCTGTACCAACCCCTATGCCTGCAACTATGACGCCACCGCCTCCGATGACGATGGCTCTTGTCTGACCGCCGACGCCGTAGGGGAGTGCGGTGGAACCTGCACCGCCGACGCCGATGGTGACGGGGTGTGCGACGACAACGACCCCTGCGTCGGAACCCTCGACGCCTGCGGCGTTTGCAACGGCCCTGGCGAGATCTACGACTGCGGGTGCTCGGACATGCCCTCCGGCGACTGCGACTGCAACGGCAGCCAGACCGACGCCCTCGGCGTCTGCGGTGGAGCCTGCACAGCCGATACCAATCAAAACGGAATCTGTGACGACAACGAAACCGAAGGCTGCACCTACCCGGGTGCTGAAAATTTCAATGCCCAGGCCAATTGGGATGATGGCTCATGCCTGTTCCCATCTGATTGCCCAGAGGGCGCCTGTGCCTTTGACTTCAACGAAGATGGAGGGGTCGGTGCCACTGACCTACTGGCCTTCCTCAGCCACTTTGGAGAAACCTGCACTCCATGAGTGTAATGTTTAGACCAAAGGTCAATAAATAGAGATTTAAAACAATATTTACTCGACATAAGGCAAATTTGTCTATCTTTATACGTGACCCATCTGGGTACGACCAATTCACGCTTGCACCATGCTCGAAACCAAGCTGTCCTTTCAATCTCTCTCACGCGCGCTGTGCTGTTGCCTGCTGATGGCAACAACTTCCGCCTTTGCTCAATTGGATGTCTGCGCCAATAGTGCTGGCGGCACGTTCAGCATATCGGTCGACACCGTGGCTGTCAACATTGGTCCCACCTCCAGTCTGCATGGACCGGTTGATTTGACGGGATACAATTCTTACCGACTTTATGTCCAGTGCGAGGCGCCTGACGACCTGCTTCAGGCGGTGGCTGGAGACTCCCTATTTCCCACCACACTCACAACGACGACCTCTTTTTATCAGGACACTGTGGGAACCTGGTCTGAAGTAGGATTCATCCCGCTTCTATTTCCAATGATTCCCGCCTTGGAATATGACAGCTTCCTGTCCATTGGTCTCACCGCTGCAGCTGTAACAGGGGAGGGTGAAATAGCACCTCAAATTGCAGAAGACGCCGGCATTCCCATCACGGGTGTTTTCGAAAGTGGTGATGATTTGATCATCGACACCTTCGAGGGCGCATCGTGGTTCGTGGCCGACGCTCAGAATGCAACGAACTGCGCTGCCGGCGCCGATCTCAAGATTTTCTTTGCCCAAGTCACCACCGATGGAGAGCTCGATGGTCAAGTCTTTTTTCAGATGTTCCGCAACGGCGTTCAATCGGGTGCCAACTGTGTCACCCCCTATCTGGATGTCACCCCTGGCACGTCCAACGGATGCACCGATTCAGCGGCGTGCAACTTCGACCCCGCCGCCAATTTGGACGATGGGAGCTGTGACTACTGCACCTGTGCCGACACGGCCTTCTTCCAAACGGTCTCCTTCCCCAATGACAGCCTACCCAACTACAGTCTCGAGATCGAACTCACCGCGGATCACGACACAACGGGAATACCGTCGCTCATTGGCTTGAAGACCTATCGCTTTTACGTGCGTACTGCACAACCCGATGAGAAATTGACGGCCGTTTACGGAGACTCCATCATACCGCTGGACGTACAGTCCTCCACGGGCTTTTTCCAATCCACCTATGGCGGGGTTACCCCCAACACCGTAAACCCGGTGCTTTTTTCTTCCTTCCCGGAATTGGAATACGACTCCTGGGTGACCATTGGCATCGATAAGACAGCCGGATTGATGGGGGCGGGATTCGCGGATGTCTACACCGTATCCGACCCCAACACTCCCCCCTCATGGATAGCCAGCTTCGACCCCGGCGGCGGTGTGACAGGAGGGAACATCTTCACGAATACTCCCGTGGGAGGAAGCTGGTTCGCCTTTACCAGTACGGCGAATGTGATCCCGGACGCCGACCAGCGTGTCCTCATCGCCCAATTCACGACGGATGGTGTGATTTCCGGCTCATTGGGCACACAAATCCTGCCTCCCGGACTCACCAGTGAAAACAACGAGTACTACAAACTGCGCTTTGATTTCACTACCGAGGAGCTCGGCGTCCCCATAATCTCCAACTACCCCGAAGACATCTGTGGATGCATCAGTGACGTTGACAGCGATGGGCTTTGCGACCAAAATGACAACTGCATCGACCTCGACGCTTGCAACTATTCGGACACCTCGGCCACGGAATGCCTGACGCTGGACGTCATCGACGTCTGCGGTGGCGATTGTACAGAAGACGCGGACGGTGATGGAATCTGCGATGATGCAGACGATTGCATTGGCCAAGAGGATGAATGCGGCGTCTGCAACGGACCCGGAGAGATCTTTGACTGCGGATGCTATGACCTTGGCCCGAATTGGTGCGATTGTTTCGGCAACCAGCTCGACGCCCTGAACATTTGCGGAGGCGATTGTGCCGCCGATTTGAACAACAATGGCATTTGTGACGACGACGAGGAATTGGGGTGTACCGACCCCGACGCCGACAATTTCGACCTGACGGCCAATGTTGACGATGGAAGTTGTGTGTTTGAAGGGTGCACTGACCCTGGTGCGACCAACTATGACGATACGGCTTTGACCGATGACGGAAGTTGCATCTACCCCGGTTGTACGGATTCCAGCGCATGGAACTATGACAGCGCAGCCAATCAAGACGACGGCAGCTGTCAGGCCAACGCCTGTGGGGTGGAAGGCGAGCTCGTATTGACCACTTCCTTCGCCTTCACGCCCGCCCAAGTGAGCATCCCCACTGGAGGAACGGTCGTCTGGCAGAACATGTCGGACGGAGATCTCCACAACGTGAATGGAGACGTCGATTCCCAAACCGGGAACTCATTTGGCAACCCCCAATCGTTCATGCTGATGTCCATAGCGGGCTCCGCACAAGGAACGTGCATTGGCAGCGTGACCTTCAACACCCCTGGCATTTACCAATACGATTGCTCCATTGGAGATTGTGCAGAGCAAGGAATGGTCGGCTCGGTGCTCGTGGGCACTCCTGGCTGCACGGATTCCGAGGCAGCCAACTTCAATCCCGACGCCGACTACGACAATGGGCAGTGCCTCTTCTGGGGCTGCACGGATACCACGGCGTGCAACTTCGATCCCAATGCCGATGTGCCGAATGGCTCGTGCATCTTCGCTGACGGCAATTGTGAAGTCTGCGATGGCGCTGGAGGAGTGACCGTGGAGGATGCAGACAGCGATGGTGTTTGTGACGGCGATGAGATTGTAGGTTGCACGGACAGCTTGGCCTGCAACTATGACACCAACAGCACTACGAATACAGACAACAGCTTGTGCGTCTACCGGGATACGGATTGCGCCTTGTGCTCTGGTGCGCAGGATGGAACGGGCACTGTGTTACCCAATGATGACGACGGCGACGGCGTCTGCAATGATCTCGAAGTACCGGGATGCATGGACGCGACAGCTTGCAATTACGACAATGCAGCCACGGACGATGATGGTTCCTGCCTGCTCGCAACAGAGACCTGCCAGATCTGCTTCGGTGACACCGTCCTGACCTTGGACGACGATGGCGATGGCATCTGCAACGATGACGAAGTCCTCGGATGTCTGGACTCCTTGGCTTGCAACTTCAATGAACTCGCTACGGAAGACGACAACAATTGTGTCTTCATCACCCACGCATGTGATACCTGCGTGGAGGGCGAAATCGTAGACAATGATGCCGATGACGACGGTATTTGTGATGCTTTCGAAGTATCGGGTTGCACCGATAGCCTGGCCTGCAACTACAGTCCGACCTCGACAGAAGAAGACGGCTCATGCATCTTCCTGTCCACCCCCTGCGAAACATGCGAACAAGGCGAGATCGTAACCAACGATGACGACGGAGACGGCATTTGCAACGAAGATGAAATCATCGGTTGCCAAGACACCGCCTCCTGCAACTACAATTCCCTGGCGACCGATCCCGGAACCTGCACCTTTACAGATGGCCTTTGTCAAACCTGTGAAGAAGGTCAAGTCATCGACAACGACGAGGACGGGGACGGGGTCTGCAATGCGGATGAGATCGCGGGGTGCCAAGACACACTGGCCTGCAACTTCGACGCATTGGCCACGGATTCAGACAGCACATTGTGTGTGTATGCACTCCTCGCTTGTGAAACCTGTGTCGAAGGTGAAGTGGTCTCGAATGACGACGATGGGGATGGCGTCTGCAATGCCGATGAGGTCGCGGGCTGCACCGACACCACGGCGTGCAGTTTCAATGCCCTTGCCACCGATTCCGACAGCACACTTTGCTCCTATGTCGACGGCCTGTGTCAAACCTGCGAAGAAGGCCTGGTTGTCGACAATGATGACGACGGGGATGGAATCTGCAATGACCTGGAAGTTCCGGGATGCACCGATTCCACAGCCTGCAACTTCGACAGTCTCGCTACAGACGACAACTTGAGCTGCGTGTTCGCGGAATTCCCGTGTGAATCCTGCGAAGGCCTGGAGGTGGTCTTGAATGACGCCGATGGTGACGGGGTTTGTGACCCGGATGAACTCCTCGGCTGCACGGACAGCACCGCTTGCAATTACGACAGCACGAGCACCACGGACAGCGATAACAGCCTCTGTATCTATACCGAAACGGATTGTGCAACATGTTCCGGCGAACAGGATGGAACGGGAACCGTTATCTCAAACGATGCGGATGGCGATGGAATCTGTGACGACAATGAACTGGAAGGATGTACCGACCCTGAAGCGTGCAACTTCGAAGCAGAAGCCACGGAAGACAACGGAAGCTGCGCTTACGAGGATGCCCTTGGCATATGCGGCGGGTTGTGCCCATCCGATATGGACAATGACAACATATGCGACGACGAAGACGCGTGCATTGGCCAGTACGATGCCCTTGGGGTTTGCAACGGTGATTGTTCCGCAGACGTAGATGGAGACGACGTCTGCGATGATGTGGACGACTGCGTGGGCTCCTATGACGCCATTGGTGTTTGCAACGGAGACTGCACGGAGGATGCCGACGGCGATGGCATCTGCGACGATGTAGACGATTGTGTCGGAACACCCGATGCGCTGGGCGTTTGCAATGGAGATTGCCCGGCGGACGCGGACCAAGATGGCATCTGCGACAATGCTGAAATTCTAGGATGTACCGATGAAGCGGCCTGCAATTACGATCCCGCAGCGACGGAGGATGACGGCAATTGTGCCGTTGAAGATGCGCTCGGCGTCTGCGGTGGTGATTGCCCAGCCGACGAAGACAACGACAACATTTGCGACGACGTTGACCCCTGTGTGGGCCAATTCGACGCCTTGGGTGATTGTAACGGCGGCTGCGGTGCGGATATAGACAATGACGAGATCTGCGATGATATTGACCCATGCGTGGGACAGTACGATGCCCTGGGCATTTGCAATGGTGACTGCCCGGCTGACGCAGACCAAGACGGTGTTTGTGACAATGCCGAAATTCTAGGCTGCACCGATGCGGCAGCATGCAACTTCGATGCGAATGCGACAGAGGAAGACGGCAGTTGCGAAGAGCTGGACGCACTCGAAGAGTGCGGCGGTGACTGCGGGGCAGACGCAGATGGCGATGGAATTTGCGACGATGTGGACGATTGCGTGGGCGAATACGACGCACTAGGGGAATGCAATGGCACCTGCGCGGCTGACGCAGATGGCGATGGCGTCTGTGACGATGCTGAAATTCTCGGTTGCACCGATCAGAACGCCTGCAACTATGACCCAACCGCTACCGAAGAAGACGGCTCATGCACCGTGGAGGATGCCATCGGAATTTGCGGCGGCTCCTGCTCCTGCGATCAAAACAGCAACGGCATCTGCGATGACGAGGAACTGGGTTGTCCTGACTTCAACAGCAATGGCATTTGCGATGGACAGGAGGTGTTCGGTTGCACATATCCCGATGCTTGCAACTACAGTGACCTTGCCACCGCGGACGACGGCTCATGTACCTATGCCTTGACCGGTTTTGACTGCGACGGCACCAACATCGATGCGGGCGAACTCTTCTACGGGTGCACTTACGAACAGGCCATCAATTACAGCGCCGCTGCCGACTTGGATAACGGCTCCTGCGTATTCCTGGATGTCCTCACGGGAATCGGCCCGTGCTACTTCGATGTCACCAACGACGGCATCGTCAACACCCCTGACCTTCTCATCCTCCTCCAATACTGGGAGGCAAGTTGTGTCGACTGATGGACATACCCTTTATAGAAAGAGAAAGCCGAGCCCTCAAAAGCTCGGCTTTCTTTTTTAGGGGACAGGAGGGAGGCTCCCGTGAAAAAGCGGCTGATCCGAAAGGCTCACTGCCCTCGCTTCTTCATCTGCTCCTCCCGGGCGAGAATGTCGCCGATTTGATCGGCTCCCACCTGTTTGGCTATGACCTTCTTATCGCGGTCCAGGAGAAACATCTTGGGCGTGGCATAAACGTCGAATGTCGTTCTGAAATTCAGGCTCTGGAGCGTCGTAATCCCTGACACGATCAAGGCCGTTGCACTGTCAGCGGCGTTGATCTCTGGATTGTCGGACACGTGAATCCAATCGACCAGGTTCTTCTCTCGAACGAATTTCAACCAGGGCTCCGGCTCGAAGTCATTGCCAATGGCATAGATCTCAAGTCCTTTCGGATGCCATTCCGCATACAACTCCTCCAGCTTGGGCATCTCCTTTTTACAGTGTCCGCAGGTGGACTCCCAAATGGACACCAAAGTGTATTCGGCCTCTACATCATAAAGGCTGACCCATTGCTGCTGGGATGTATCCGGCAGAATGATGTTGGGAATGCGCTTGCCGCAGAGGGAGTAACGCAAATCCTCCGCCCGGTCGGTCACCTTTTTGAGCTGCTCTTCATTGAGCCAATCCGCGCGGCCCGAAGCATAGTATCGATCCACAAGGTCCACGAACACTTTGTCCATGCACATGACCTGGCTTTTCTCCGCTGAAAAAGTGAAAAAGTGGACGAAATACTTGAACATATCAGGATCCACAGCAGCGCGCTCAATCAGCTTGTTCACCTCTGCCAAAGCCGTATCCGGCAATTGGGGCATGACGCTGTTCCAGTGCTGCTCAAGCAGGTTGTGCAATGCCGGATCCCGCACCAAACGACCATCACTGAAATCCACCCTGTCCCAGTACATGCTGCGGAATTTGTAATAGCGCCACAATTGGGGATTCGCTGCATCGTAAGGTGCTTCGGGGACATCCGGCTCTCGCACCATTCGAATCATCTTGGCAAAAAGGGTCTCGCCAAAGCTCTCCTGGATCCGGTCCTGTTCGGCTTCCACTTGCAAGTTCAGCAGCTCCAAGTCCTGCGTCAATTGTGCGCGTTCTGCCTCGGTCATTGTGGAATCCTGAGCACGGGCATCAATGGGTGCACGCTTGTCGCGCATGCGCTGGATGAAGGCCAGATATTCGTAGAACAAGCGCGTATCCTCGCCCTCTTTCACCACCACACTGGCCGGAAGATTGGATAGGTCCGCTTCGAGTTGGATGGGCTCACCCGTCACAATCATCTCCACAAAACCTCCACCGGGCAGGACCAAACCGTATTTGCCTCCCTTCTCAGCGGAGGGGGATGGGAGATTGAACCGCCCCCTCAACTCCACAACAGCCGTATCGGCGTAATACATCTTGTTCCCGTAGTAATTCGCGAGAAATACGGTGTCTCCCTCCGCCAAACCGGAAATCCGGAAATCCAATCGGGCAGGAGATTGGGCAGCGGCAGCAACTCCCATCAAGGGAATCATGGCCGCGAGTGCGAAACTCCGAATCAAACCTTGGGCAGAGAAGACCGGCATCATTGAATAAAGATTCATGCTGTGTGAATGGACTGCTAATTTAGCCGAGGTCCATGGCATCCGATGTGAAAGAGTGTAAGAGTTGGGGCATCATAGGATGCGGATGGTTGGGGCTGTCCTTTGCCCGGGAAAAGACGTCGATGGGCCACTCTGTTTGGGGAACGTCTCAGAGCCATCGCGGAACTAAAATTCTGGAACGTCACGGCATCCAATCCGTGCTCTTCAGCCTGGAATCTCCGCACCATGCCGGATCACCATGGCCCGAATGGGATGTTCTGGTCATCGCACTTCCCCCGGGCGCCTCTGCCCACACTGAACGCGTGGCAGCCCTGAGGAAGCGCATGGATGCCTCACAATGGAATGTGGTCATTTCATCCACCAGCGTATACCCCTCCGAACCGGGGGTCTATGACGAAGGCGATGCCGAGCGAAGAATCAGTCCGCATTCCGGAATGTGCGTATTGGATGTGGAGACGCAATGGGCAGGGCAGAGGACGACCCTGCTGCGCGCCGGAGGATTAATCGGACCGGGTCGACACCTGTTTCGAAACGCTCAAGGGCCACGACAGCCCGACCGTTGGGTCAACGTCGTACATCAAAACGACGTCGTCAGGGCCATCTCCCATGTCGTCCAATCAGAGCTTTCCGGTCCTGTCAATGTATCGGCCCCCGTTCACCGCACTTGGAACGAGTGCTGGGCGCACGGTCAACCCGCGGGTTCCCTTCCTCTGCCGGAGAAACGGGCCATCCATGTGCGCCGGCTCATCGATAGCGGCTTTGTCTTCCAGCACCCCGATCCTGCGCATATGCCGGATTTATTTACCTGAAACTTGGCATGAATTCCATCCCATTTCTCCTCGAACGGAAAAATGACCGCACCATTTATGGATGGTGGCACCTTCCAAAGGGAAAGGCCAAAGGCACTGTTCTCTTCCTTCACGGTTATAAGGGCTACATGGATTGGGGGGCGTGGAAGCTGGTCGGCCATCGGATGGCTTCAGAGGGCTGGCGGATGTTGCGGATCAATTTCACCCACAACGGAACCACGGTAGCGAGCCCTTCTGCCTTCCGCGACTTGGAGGCTTTCGCTGACAATACCTACCGACGAGAACGCGACGAAGCCATGGCCGTCCTCTGCGCACTGCGCCAGCCTGCTTCCATTCCGGATTCGGTTGCCCTTGATGCGCCGCTCGCCGTCATCGGACACAGTCGCGGGGGCGGTATCGCTTGTCTTGCCGGCGAAAGGGCCAACGAACATCTCCTAAGCCAAGGCAAAAGGGGAGTGGACGCCATCGTCTCTTGGGCAGGTGTCGCGGATTTCGCCTCGCGATTCCCGCAAGGCGAAGCCAGAGAACAGTGGCGGAATTCTGGCCAGCTGGAGATCATCAACCACCGAACCCGACAACGCCTGCACCACAACTGGTCGTTCCTCGAGGATTTCGAGGCGCACGAGGATGAACTGACCATAGAAAAAGCAGTCCTCCGTTATCCGGGCCACCTGCTCGCTGCCCATGGTTCAGCAGACGCCGCTGTTTCCTTGGATCATGCCCAACGCCTCGTGAAATGGGCCCAAAACGGTCAACTCCACGTCCTTCCAGACGCGGGCCACACTTTTGGGGCTGCAGAGCCTTGGCAGAATCCCACGTTGCCTTCGGAATTGGAGGCATTAACACAAACGACCCTGCGCTTCCTGGAGGAAGGCAGGGCCGTTCACTGAGTCTATGAACTGAAAATCAGCGGCGGATCACCAGCTTCTGCAACTCATGGCGGTCAGCCGGACCGAAGAGGTAAACACCTTCCGGAATGTCCAACGCCACGCTTTGCTGGGCCACATCCACTGCGACACGCGCAACTTCACGCCCCATCAAGTCGAGGACCACAAGATCCTGGGCTTCCAGAATGCCTGAAATGTTCAGCTGGCCTGAGGAGGGGTTGGGAGAAAAGCCAAAGGGCGAAACCGCCAAATCCTCCACACCCAACAAATCCACGTCGCTTTCCGCGAGGGTGATGTTGTCTATGTAGTACAGACCAATCGTTTGACCATCGCCGAGCGCGTAGAAGTTGATGCTGCTGAAATTCCCATCGTATGGCGCCTGGAAAAGCTCGGCCCCATTGATCCACATCTTGAAGAGTCCTTGATCCAAGTCGACCACAAAGCGAACATTGAAGAATTCATCAATGGGCACTGTGGTGGCATCGGACATGCCCCAAGGACCGTCAGCAATGGCGTTGCCTGCAGCATCCGAAAAGAAATTGCATTGCCAACTGCCGGTTCCAGCACCTGCCACATCCGTGCCCTGCACATTGAAATAGGCGGAATTCCCATCGGGAATCATCATGTCCCAATCGAGGCTCCAGTTGCCCTCGCTCTTCATGATATTCATAAGAATGTCCATGGGGCCACCCGTCACCGACTGGGCTTCAATCTTCAGAGAATTCGCACCTTCTGAAGCGAATTCGTCGCTGACTTGGGAGTCCCAATCACTTCCAGGCGCATCGCCACCCGGCCAAACATCGAAAAGGTCGCTCTCCACACAGATGAAATCACCTGCCGCAAAGGATTCAAATCCTTCTTCAAATTGAGCGAATGTTGTTGTGGCCGCGAACAATGCGACCGGGAGTATCAATTTTTTCATGCGTTGTTTTGATTTGCTGAAAATTAATCGCCCAATCAAAAGGACCCAAAGCAAGATGGAGGGAGAAGGCAACATCAGGAAGTTGAAGAGTCACAGAAACGCAGACGGGCGCATCCAATATGCTTGGCAGGCAAGGGATGTCCTCGACCCTATGGATGATCTCTCGCTGCTGGAAGCTGTGGGGAAACCCCTGCGAATTGAGCACACTGGCAAGATTCACTGCACCGTTACCGGCAAATCCATCCGCAAGACATACGGAGACGGGATGTCGTTTGAAGCCTTTCAATCCTCACCATTGGCTGTGGAGAGCATCATTCATCCTGAGCTCAGCCGCATCCACGAAGGCATTGCCCTGCGCGATGCCAAGTGGGAAGAAGCCCATCACAACCAGCCCCACGTCGTTTACTTCAGCTACACGGGTGGAGTAAAAGTGGGCGTTACCCGCACCACTCAAGTGCCGTGGCGCTGGATTGATCAAGGAGCATCCGGTGCCATTCTGCTGGCGAAAACACCCTACCGGCAGCTCGCCGGACTCATCGAAGTGGCAATGAAGGAACACTTTGCCGACAAGACTCAATGGAGGGCAATGCTCACAGCTGGCAATCCGGATGAAGCCCACGTCGCCGAGCAACTTCTCGCAGCCAAAGACCACGCCTTCGAGCATTGTCCCGCTGAATTCGAGGAGTTCATTTCAGATGACGATGACGTGCACCACCTCACGTTCCCCGGTGGACCTTTCCCCGACAAGGTCCAATCCGTCTCCCTGGACAAGGAACGCACCATTGAGGGCATTCTCACCGCCATCAAGGGCCAGTACTTGATCTTCAACGACGGACGCGTCTGGAACGTCAGGCGACACTCCGGCTACCGAGTAGCGTGGTCATTCTCTTAAACCCAACTCCCTTGGGTGAAACCCGTCAATTCAAACTGGGATCCAATGGCAGGGCAGAGGCCCGGGCAAAACGGGGGCCCTTGGAGGCCAGCATTCGCTTCCACAATCCTTCCGCCGGAGGCTGGAAAATGGCATCGAGTTTTTGATCGAGTGGGGCATCGTGAACATACCAGCTGTTGCCCTTGATCTCTGAATCCAACTGACCTTTGGTCCAACCACTGTAGCCGATGAAGAACCGCACATCACCATCATCGTAGCTTCCGGAGGCCAAAGCGGACTTCAGCTCATCGAAATCCCCACCCAGCCACAAACCGGGGAGTACGGGCATGGCACCGGAAACTTCCTTTCCCAATCGATGGAGGTAAAACAGGCTGTCATCGTGCACCGGTCCTCCCATCGACACCTGCTGGTTCAGCCCCCAGTCCTCTGCATCTTCAAGCACCGCATTCAATGCACGGTCCGTGAAATTGTCCAGGACAAATCCGAGGGAACCGTCCTCATCATGGTCACACAAGAAGACGACCTTTCTTCCAAACCAAGCGTCTGACATGAACGGCTCGGAAAGCAAAAATTGCCCAGTTCTCGGTTTTGCATCCGCTGATGGCACGAAATCCATATTGCAATTTCTCACATTTGAAGCCATGAATCAGATTTCTGGTGGTCCAATTCGTTTTCGTCATGCCCTCAAGAGGTGTGCATGGGCATTCACGCTTTCCGGGATTCTGCCTTCCCTTCTCAGTGCACAGACGACCACAGACCTCAACAACACCCCCCAATGGCACGAAGCCATTGCCGCATTTGAGGCCCTCGCTGATCAGCACAAGAGTCAGACGACACTCAGAGTATTCGGCACATCCGACGTGGGCAGGCCTCTCCACGTGTTCACCATGGGAAATGCCGATGCTGGACTGCGCATTTTGGTCAACAACGCCATTCATCCGGGAGAGCCCTGTGGGGTCAACGCGAGCATTGCCTGGGCTACTGAGCTCCTTGAAAACCCGGAACGCATGCCTGACAACACCTGCATTGCCATTGTCCCCATGTACAATGTGGGGGGGGGATTGCGCCGCAATTGTTGCACCCGAGCCAACCAAATGGGACCGGAGGAATACGGGTTTCGGGGCAATGCACGCAACCTGGACTTGAACCGGGATTTCATCAAGTGCGACAGCCGAAATGCTTTGGCTTTCAATGAGATGTTCACCCGGTTCGACCCAGACATCTTCGTCGATACCCACACGTCAAATGGAGCCGACTACCAGCCTGCGTTGACCCTGATCACCACCCAGCCCGACAAGCTGGGCGGCCCATTGGGAGAATGGTTGGAAAATGACTTCACGCCGCGGCTATATGCGGGCATGGCCGAACGGGGGGAGCGCATGATCCCCTATGTCAACAGCATCGAATCCACGCCCGATGAAGGCATCGTCGATTTCTTGGAAACCCCACGATACTCTACCGGATACGGCGCGCTTCACCACGCCATCGGCTTCACGACCGAGGCCCACATGCTCAAGCCCTTTTCCAGACGGGTATCAGCCACCCTCGAATTTCTTCAAGTACTGCTCGAAAACGCAGCCGAAGACGGTGATGAAATCAGAAATCTTCGCCAAAAACAACAAGAGGCATTTCTCTCCTCGGACCGCTCCCCGGTCGCGTGGGAAGCCGATACGACCGCCATCGATTCCCTTTCATTCCCCGGATATTCGGCTCGGTACGAATGGAGCAACGTCACGGGGAGCCGACGTTTGCGTTATGACCGCGAAGCCCCGTATGAGTCGGCCATCCCTTATCTCCACACCTTTCAACCGACCCGATTTGCGCCCATCCCCGAAGCCTATGTGGTTCCCCAAGCATGGCGACACGTCATCGAACGGCTCAATGCCAGCGGCGTTCAATACATCCCCATTCCAAAGGATACGGTGATGGTATTGGAAATCACCACCATCCTCGATCACTCGGCCTATCCGCGCCCCTACGAAGGGCATCACTACCGCACCGTAGAGAAAGTGCAACGCTCCATGGAGCCGGTCCCATTATTCAAAGGAGACTTGATGATTCCCCTCGATCAATCGGCCGCCAGGTATCTCGTGGAGACGTTATCGCCCGAAGCGGTGGATGCCTTCATGGCATGGAATTTTTTCGACAGTGCCCTGCAGCAGAAAGAATACTTCTCGTCCTATGTTTTCGAGGAAACGGCCGAGGCCATGCTCGATGCCGATGCCCAATTGAAAGCCGATTTTGAAGCCGAGAAAGCCCAAAAAGGAGAGGAGTGGTCTTCCCGATCACAGCTCGATTGGTTGTACAAACGTTCACCGCATTACGAAGGCACGGCCTCTCGCTATCCGGTATTTTCCATTCCCAAAGGACAACCCGTTCCTTTCCAACGCCCATGAATGAGCTGTTGCATCGTCTGATTTCCGGGTATCACGTGGCCGTGCGCCTGCTGCGCCACGAGGTGATCGATGCCCGCCCGGCTCAGTGGAGGCTCGCTGCTGACACATTGGCCCGTCTTTACATACCGCCCAACGACCTGCGTGTAGAATCCCTCGATTGGCACGGTCTTCGGACCGACATCGTATCCCGCGGCAACACCGATGCTGCGCTTCCACCCATTGTATGGCTCCACGGTGGCGGATTCGCCTTTTGCTCTCCCCGCACGCACCGGGCAGCCGCCAGCACGCTGTCTTCCCTCACCGGCCGGCGGGTTTTCTTGCCGGATTACCCCTTGGCACCCGAACATCCCTATCCGCAAGCCCTCGATGCGCTGTCACGGATTCCGGTGGATGGCCCCATGGACATCGTTGGTGATTCCGCAGGAGGCAACCTGGCGATGGCTTGGGCGCTGCGGCGCAAGGCCGGCGATCGCGTGTCCCTGCTTTCTCCCTGGGTCGACCTCAGGGTGGACGGGGCCTCCGCCATACAAGACGGGGTGGACCACAGCGCCTTTGACCGAGAAGACTTGCGGGAGTACGCGGGGTTGTACCTCAGCGGGACTCCTGCCACCCATCCAGATTGCAGCCCGGTGCTGGCGGGTCAGCGCGACCTGGCCGAATTGGGCAGGGTCTACCTTGAAAGTGCCCGAAACGAATTACTGCACGCCAATGCCACCTTGCTCGCCGACCGGCTTTCTCATGCGGGCGTTGAACTGCACCGGCACGAAGAGCCCCGGGCGCATCACGGATGGCAACTCCTTCCGGACCTTCTTCCCGAGGCGAAACACTCTATTGAACGTGTGGCCCAATTCATCACAGAGGCGTCGACAGAATAACAGCCCCCTTATTCATACGCAGGGCGCATCGGAATGCCGGGGTGAATTTTTCAATCCGCCACCTCGTCCAAGGCTGAGAGCAATGCCTGCAGTGCGCCCTCCAATTCACCTTCAGGGGCATTCAATGGAGGCGCAATCCTGAATCCCTGGGGACGACTGAGGAACCAGAACAGCACCAGGTTGCGGCGGCGGGCAGCCGCGACAAGGGCCGCCACCCTTTCCGGTCCATCGAGGTCCACGCCCAGGAAATAACCGGATCCCCGAACCTCACACACCGCGGGGTGCGCGGCCAACCGGGCCTTCCAATGCTCTCCCCTTGTGCGGACCCCTGCCAGATCTAAGGCATCCAGAGCTTTCAGGAAGGCCGCAGCGCCCGCGCAAGCCACCGGGTGTCCCCCAAATGTGGTGATGTGCCCGAGTTTCGGCGCCAACCGCAGCGTCGTCATGCGCGCTTGAGACGCCACAAAAGCCCCGATGGGCATACCGCCCCCCAGCGCTTTTCCCAGCACGAGGACATCCGGTACAATATCCAGCGCTTCAAAAGCATGCAGATACCCTGTCCTGCCCAGACCACATTGGATTTCGTCCAAAATGAGCAGGGCGCCCACCTCGTCACAGCGGGCCCTCAGTGCCTTTGCGTAATCCCTGGGCAATGTGCGAATACCCGCATCTCCTTGCACGGTCTCGGCAAATACCGCAGCAGTTCTGCAAGAGATCTGCTCCAGTGCCTGTTCATCTCCAAAGGGGAGATGGTCCACATCGGGCAAAAGGGGCAGGAACGCATTGCGACGGTGGGAGGGAGTCGACAAGCTCAATGCGCCTGTCGTTGCTCCATGATAACCGCCCATGAGCCCAAGGATACCGGTTCTTCCCGTCACGCGACGCGCCAACTTCATGGCCCCTTCGATGGCCTCGGTTCCGCTGTTCACGAAGTATACCGCATCGAGCCCATGGGGACGCAACCCGGCCAACAAACGGTCGGCGGCCAGGTCCTGCGACTTCTGGGCATACTCCCCGTACACCATGACATGCAGGTGGGAATCAATCTGCTCGTGCAGCGCCTGTCGAATGCCAGCATGCCCATGGCCCAGGGAGCTGACGCCGATGCCGCTCACCAGATCGAACAAACGCTCGCCGGTGTCCGTGATGAGCCAGCACCCTTCCGCCCCCACCATGCGCTCGCCCAGTGGATGGGGTGTCGTCATGGCCAATCCGCGCCCCAGGAAGTCACCCGCGTCGCCCATCAATCCAAGGGTTGTGCGTCAAATTCGAATTCGTCAGCAAAAACCCAGGTGGGGTTGAATCGACCCAAATGCCACTCCGGGATTTCTCCCCCGTGGAACTGATCCAATTCCAACCTGAGATACCTCGCCTTGCGGTTTCCCTTGAATGTGAGACGTTGCGTTTGCGGGGTGTAGTCCTGCGGATCCATTTCGGGAACACCCGAGCCCATCACCTCAAAATTGATGGAATCCATGGAAGTGCTGACCCGAACGTTCTCCGGCGCCCAAATCCAGGACTTCACATCCTGCAGGACACCGACCGACATCTCACGGATGCGGTGCGTTTTGCCCAAGTCCACTGTGACCACGACAGGATGACCATAATATCCTTGCCAATCGCCCGTGCGAAAATCCGAACCCTCCCCACGCACACCGTCGATCAAGGCCCGCTCACCCCCGGCGGCATATTGGTTGGCGTAAGGAAATTCGATGCCCATCCTGTAATTGGGGTTGACCCTGGCGATGCGAGAGGAAACCAAGGCGCTGCGGTGAGGCCCCTTCTTTGCCACCAACTGCATCACCTGGGTGCCGCGCACCGTCACTTTGCCCGTGGACAAGACAAAGCCCGCTGCCGCCAAATCCTGCAGGAAACCGGTTTCAAGGGGCATTTCATCCATCACCCGCACCCAGATTTCGGCGTCCGCATCTCCACACGCCAAAGCGACCTCCAAGCTGTCCCCGGCATAACTGCGGGGCGCGTTGACATAGGGTGCCGGAACGAATGACGCGTCGCCCAGCGTCCAATCCTCCATGGGCCAGGATGCGGGGGACTTACCGAATCCATCTTCGCCTACGGGCTCATCACGCAACTCGAACACCCACGCGCCACCTGCCATCAGCTCCTCATGGGTAACCCAACTTCTTTCCATCTGCTCTCCGTTGATGGTGAAGCTGTGGATGAAGACCGCATCATCCGAGGACTTTCTCACCACGATTTCCAGCTCCTTGCCATTGGGAAGGTCCCAATCCACGCGTTCATACCGGGGCGTTCCCAAGACATACCGATCTGAACCGGGTGTCACAGGGTACAATCCCAAGGCGCTCCATACATACCAACTGCTCATCTGACCGCAGTCTTCATTGCCGCTCAACCCGTCGGGCGCAGCAGTATAGAGGGCGTCGCAAATGCTGTCCACCAAGGCCTGCGTCCGCTCAGGATGACCCGCAAAAGAGGGGAGGTAAGCCATGTGATGAGAGGGCTCGTTGCCGTGGGCGTACTGACCGATGAGGCCGGTAATGTCGCTTTGATGGCGTCCGCTGAGCCGACTGGACTCCGTAAACATGCTGTCCAGGAGCTGGGCATAGGAAGCCGGACCACCCATCAGCGCCATGTGCCCCGAAACATCGTGGGGCACGAAGAAATTGTACTGCCAACCATTGGCTTCCGTATACTCGAAGGTGACCTCTGTCGGGTCAAAGGCCTCGCGCCAGGAAGCCCCGTATCGCGGCTGTATGAACCGGGTTTCCGGGTGGTAAAGATTGCGCCATCCCTGGGCGCGTTTCCCGAACCGTTCCGCCACATCCATTTGTCCCATGTCCTGCGCCATTCGGGCAATGCAAGCATCATCGAAGGCATATTCCAGCGTCTTGGACACACTTTCACTCTCCTTTTCCAACGGCAGGTAACCCAAGCTGTCCCAAACCGGTTTCGCCAAATCATCCGACGTTGCTGCGGCCACCATCGCCTCGAGCGCTGCTTCGGCATCGAAATTCCGCAACCCTTTGGCCCAGGCGTCAGCGATCACCGGCACCGCGTGATATCCAATCATGCACCCCGTGTAGTTAGCGGCCAACTCCCACATGGGCAGCTTACCGCCTTCGCGGTGCATTCCGATGAAATTGTCGATGAAAACCTCTGTGCGCTCGGGCTCGAGCACATTGAGCAGGGGGTGGGTGGCGCGAAAGGTGTCCCAAAGGCTGAACACCGTGTATCGCGGACGGTCGATACTCCCTTGATGCACCCGAAGGTCCGTTCCCCGGTAGCGACCGTCCACATCCGTCGCCAGATTGGGAACGGTCAAGCTGTGATACAGGGCAGTGTAGAAAATGGTCCGCTCATCAGCATCGCGTTCTGCGATGCGCATGCGGCCCAGCGCCTCATCCCATCTCGCTTCCGCAGATGCCCTTGCTCGGTTGAAAGCCGATGCAACAGGGGCCTCCGCATTCAAGTTGGCCACAGCACCCTCGATGTCCACAAAGCTCAAGGACACCCTCGCCTCAACCGACGATACATCCTTGAAAATCAACGCAAATAGAGGGATATAGGTCAACTCTTGCTCCAGCACGCCGTTTACCTCCTGCACCTCCAATTCCGCCATCTGATCCAACCATTCAAATGGCTGATCAAAACGCATGGCGAAATACACGTGCTGCTCATCCGCCCAGTTGTCCGAAACCCGCTGCCCCACCAAGGTGGAATCATCCAATGGATACATTCCATAATTGATCAGGTCATCCCGGTGCGCGAGATCCACGATAAGCTGCATCGTGTCGGGACGCTCCAGCGTCCAGCGGTGAAAACCGACACGGTCTGAAGCCGTCAGCTCCACCGTCACACCGCTGCGTTCCAAAGCGCAGCGATAATAACCGGCATGAGCCTCTTGGCTGCCCTCGACAAACCGGTCGCGGTAGCGCTCGTGCCAGAACTGCCCCGTATCCATTGGCCCCACAGTCGGCATCAACAGCACGTCGCCGTAATCGCTGACCCCCGTGCCCTGCAGGTGCGTATGACTGAAACCGTAGACCTCGCTGTCGGTGATGTGGAAACCTCCACAACCATCCCATCCCTCAAGTCGGGTATCCGGACTCAATTGCACCATACCGAAAGGCACGGTAGCCCCAGGATACGTATGGCCATGTCCACCGGTGCCGATAAAAGGATCCACCTGCTTGTGAAAGTCCATTTCACCCGTGACACACCCCACCAAGGAGAGGGCCAGAATGGATGACAATAGAGGGAGTCGATAATGATGCATGAATCCAATCAATCTTTGGGCAGAAGCAGCTGATCTGGACGACTTACGCCCGAGGGAAAGATGGCGCCTTCACCCGGTTTCTTGCACACCAGACATTTGAGCCGGTCGTGAAATCCGAAATGCTGAATCGAAGGAGCAGGAGGGGAGAGAATGCTGTCCAAAGCCAACTGTTCCCATGGCGAAAGGAAGCCTCCAATGAAGGCATTGCGGTCAGACTTGACGACGCGCAGTTCCTTGCCCATGGCCCCGACTTGAACCAAGACCTGATCCTCAGGTAATCCTGACCGTTCAACCGAGTCTATGGCCGCTTTGAGGTCCTCCGATTTCTTTGCCGCTGACGTGAAGGCCCCGGTCCAAATCCGCTCCACCGAGGGGAGGGGCTGAAATCGTTCAATCAGGGCCCCGAGCATCCTTGCTTCCGCCCGAGATAGCCCTTCAACAGGCTCAATCTGCGCCTCGACATTTCCGACCACTGCCACAAGGCCCAGAGAAAAGGCGAGGATTCTCCTGTAGACATTCAATCGATGGCCGTTCTCTGAGCGCATGGAGGCGCAAATTACCATTCTCAACGCCCAGGTCATTGAGATTGTAACCAATGCAGCGCGCTTTCCTTGGACGGGGGCGAAGCACAGCATTGCACGTGGTCGGGCAATCGGTATTCCGCCGGAACCGACAGGGCCAGCTTGGTCATGCGCTTTGGAATGTCCACCGTCCATCCTGAACCGGGCAATACGTGGGGCTCAGGATTGCCCGAGCACCCCCCGGGTTTCCCCAATGGCGCACATCCAAATACAGCGGCTTTCCCCGATGCCAGCAGCGCATCCGTGAGCAGGAGGGAGGCACTGAAGCTCATCCCGTCCAACAAAATGGCCACAGGCAATTCCGAAGATCCGCCCAAACCCACAAGGGGCATCATGGGTATTTCGGACCAAGCGATCGCGGAATCGCCCCACTGCCGTTCGAGCTCCATGGGGCACTCTTCAGCAGACAGCCATGCTGAAAGGACAGCATGTCTGCGCGACCTGTAACCCCCTAGATTGCCGCACAAGTTGAGCAGTACCGGCAATTTTGCCCTGCGGATTTGTCTCCAGGACCGCCTCAATGCGCGCCTGAACTCCCGGTCCGATCCTTCACCAAAACTTCGGATCCTCCACTCCGTGTATTGATCCTCAAGGGTCACAGCCATTCCGGCTTGAAACGGCACCCCGACCTCTGGCTCAGGCCACGCTTGCATGGAATCCGCCGTTGCTTCGCACCCCACATAGGCCCCTACCCATGGCCACGTTCTCCGAAGCCAAGCAGCCCTTGCAGATCCGGGTATGCCTTGCCCGGGACCAAAGGCTTCCAACTTTGAATTGACCCCGAGAAGCACCTCGCTTTGAGGAGGGGGCGCGGCGCAGCGACCAGGGCTGCTCGGGTCAAAGCGCACACGCAAATGGGCATCCCCCATGGAACGAATCCATCGGTGGATGGCCAAAGCCCATTCCAGAGTGCTGGTCTGCAAGGAATCCAACATGCCTTCCACCAGCGCGTCTCTTGCGGACAAGCCTTCCAAGGATTGAACCCCTCCAGACCATTCTGTCAATATGTGTGCGTCCAGATATTCCACATCTGCGCGCTTCTGAGCCAGCGTCAAATCGACGTCCATATCCCCCTGCGCCCCAGCGCAATGCGGCACCACATAGGCCATCAACAACAAAGGGAGACACTTCATTTCACTTCGGAAACCCAGAAATTTCGGCCATCGGCGATTCACGCGTCTGTTTCCGGACGGTTGGCCACCATGGTCAAGATGGTCGCAATCGCCACCGTTTCTCCGGTTTCATCCGTCACATCTACCTTGAACTTCACGATGCCCTTGAGCACATCGTCTTCGCTGCGCTTCTCCTGTTGCACCTTCTCTTCGACGGTCAGCTTGACGCCAATGGTCATGCCGGGATAGACAGGTTTGGTGAATCGACACGATTCCAAACCGTAATTGAGCAGCACCGGGCCTTTGTGGGGCTCCACAAACATGCCTGCCGCTTTGGAGAGCACCCAGTAACCGTGGGCCACGCGGCCTTCGAAAATGGTGCCTTCCAATGCCGTTTCGTCGACGTGTGCATAGAAATGGTCACCCGACACATTGGCAAAATTGACTATGTCAGCTTCTGTCACCGTGTGCCGATGGGTCGTGAACGTCATTCCGACCTCCTGGTCTTCAAAATGAAGCCGGAAGGGGTGGACCGGAGATTCCGGCCGGGAAGCCCCGGGTTGATGACGCTGGGTAATCTCTGTCACCATGTCCGGATGACCTTGAATGGCCGTGCGCTGCAGATAATGCCCCAATCCGCGCAATCCCCCCATTTCCTCTCCACCACCTGCTCTGCCGGGTCCACCGTGAACCAACTGTGGCATAGGGCTTCCGTGTCCCGTACTCTCCTTCTCACAGTCAGCATTCAGAACGAGGATGCGACCGTGATGGGTGGCAGCCTCCACAACGAACTGACGAGCTGTGGCGGCATCCGCCGTTACAATACTGCAGCACAACGAGCCTTTTCCTTTGTGCGTCAACGCAATGGCGTCTTCAATCCTGTCATAGGGCAGGAGAGAGGATACAGGACCGAAAGGCTCGACTTCGTGCACCTTGATGGCCTCTAGAGGTCTCGGGTGGGTAAACAAACGAGGCGCATAAAAGGCCCCTTGGCTCCATTCGGCATCCAACAACTCCGGAGAATCGTAAGACAAAATGGTTTCCGCCTCTTGCGACAAGACCTGCACGGCGCGCTCCACCTCGACCCGTTGATCCAGCCCCGCCAATGCACCCATCCTAACACGCTCATTGGCGGGGTTGCCCATCGGTGTCCTGTCCAACTGGGACTTCAAAGCATCCCTGACGGGCTCCAATAAACCGGAAGGCACCATCGCCCTTCGGACCGCGGTACAACGCTGACCGCATTTGATGGTCATCTCCTTTCGGAGCTCCTTGACGAAAAGCTCAAATTCACGCGTACCGGGTTGGGCATCCGGTCCCAAAACCAGACTGTTCAGCGAATCCGCTTCCAGGTTGAAAGGCACATTTTCCGAAAGGATGCGCGGATGTGACTTCAACTTCAGCCCTGTCTCAGCCGATCCGGTGAAAGTGACAACATCCTCAAAACTCACGTGGTCCAGAATGTCACGGGCTCCTCCGCAGACAATTTGCAGGGCGCCCTCCGGCAGGATTCCCGATGCCACGATCTCCTTCACCATGGCATGCGCGACATAAGAAGTGAGCGTAGCGGGCTTGACGATGGCGGGAACTCCGGCCAATAGATTGACACTGACCTTCTCCAACATCCCCCAAATGGGGAAATTGTATGCGTTGATGTGAACCGCCACTCCGCGCTTTGGAACACCGATATGATGGCCAATGAATGTTCCCTCGCGGGACAACAATGCTGGATCTCCGTCCACCAAATAAGGGAGATCGGGCAACTGCTTCCTCAAACTGGCATAGGCAAAAAGCGTCCCAATGCCCCCTTCCACGTCGATCCAAGCATCCGAACGGGTCGCCCCCGTATGTGAACTCCACTTGTAGAATTCCTCCTTTTTCCCCATCAAATGGAGCGCCAGGGCCTTCAACATCAGGCCCCGCTCTTGAAATGTCATCCGCCTCAATGCGGGATTGCCCACCCTCCTCGAATATTCGAAAGCCCCTGCCAAATCAACGGTTGAAGCATCCGCGCCTGCCACAGGGACTCCCGTAACGGCATCGAGAAGAAGGGTAGGGGAAGGGCCCGCCGGTGTCCATTGACCGGCGATGTAATTGTCGAGTAACCTCATGAGCGACCACAAAGAAAAGATTCCCACGCATGAAGGAATGGTTAATTCGTCGAAGGAATTCTTTCGTAGACAGGGAAAAACTGTTATCTTGGTGAAGATTTGTTTCGCCTCCTCTAGTCTTTGAATCACTAAATATCTGAACATGAAGAATTTGTTCGCACTCACAGCCGCTGTCGTTTTCGGCTTTTCAGCCGCAGCCAGCAACGTCCAGCTTGTAGTACAAGCCGTGGACAACGGTGGTGCCGTTAATGGCAACACCTATCGTATTTATGCTGAGCTCCCTTCGAGCCAACACAGCATTCACGCCATCTTCGCTGATGGAGAGCACATGCTCAACGTCACCAGCACGGGTTCTTTCTACCAAAGCCAACTCGGTGGTGCTACCACCATTGACGTCAATGAAGCCGTTATCGGTATTGATGAGTCTCTCGCTTATGACAGCTGGGTGACTGTAGGTGCTGAAAACAGCAGCAACAACAACCTTTGGAACATCGGAATCGACTTTGCATCCTTCAACAATGGAGGTGCCCTCGAAGTAGTCGACGGTGCTTGGTTTGTCGTTCCCACTGATGTACGCGCCGTGGCAGATGCCCGCAACCTCGTCTTGTTGATGCAAATCACCACGGATGGAACGGCTACGGGTACGTTGAACATGCAAGGCTGGAATCCCGACGGAGAGACCTGGCGTGATTATGACGTGACCTTCACCACGACCGACGCCGAAGTCTTCGGATGTACCAACCCCGATGCCAGCAACTACAGCGTCGAGGCCACTTACGATAACGGCAACTGCCAATTTGCTACCGATAACGGACAGATGGCTGATCTCTTCAGCCTCGAAAACAGCGAGTGGAACGTTTTCCCGAATCCTGTCTTCGAAGGACACTTCAGCATCCAGTTTGACCAAGAAGTCAATCTCGGATCTGAGAACATCATCCTCGAAGTCACGGACATGTCCGGTAAGACCGTTATGTCGCAAGAAGCCAACAGCGGAAGCATCATCGGTGGAAACCGCATCATGGTCAAGCACAGCCTCGCAGCAGGTGCGTACACCTTGAGCGTGGCCCACAAGGACTTCTCAGCCGCAACGAACTTGATCGTCAAGAAGTAATCTTCTGACCTTTAGATACCGGAAAGCCGGCCCACACGGGTCGGCTTTCTTTTTGCCCCCACTTTTACATTATGTAAAATAGAAGGCGCAGCAATCAGCATCACCGTCCCATGGAGCAGGGCGCCTGCACCCCTGAATCCAACTCAGTCTGGCTCATTCGGCACGCAGACCACCGCCTTGTCGGGATCCAGACCCCAATTCCTTCAGAGTCTAGAGAATCAACAGCCAACACCGAACTGGACTGTCGATACCGAACTGGACTGTCGATACCGAACTGGACTGTCAACATGAAGCCAAACAGCCAACACTGAGCTCCCGACCGCTGGTATTTAAGTGAACGAGATTCTGTGCCGCATCATGAACACATGAAGGCCAGGAACGAATGAGCACAAGAAATTCGCGTATTTCCAATCAGACTGGACCAACGGTGTATACACGTGAAAATTTGCGTGCCGCCAAAAATCATCCAATCCATCTATGTGTCGAGCTGGAACCAAAATGAGCCGTTGGTTTGAACGTCCAGCTGATTTGGCCAAAGAGCGTTGAAGGTCTGCATACCTCTGCAAGGCAGAGCATTCTTAGGCTCAATGTGGGAAGTCCTGCCGAAGTAGCGTGAACGGCCTCAAGCCAAAGAATCTGGCGTTTTTCTGCTCAAACCCCCTTTTGAATGATAATTTACATTATGTTAAATAGAGGGAGGTCGCAAAAAGAAAGGGGCGATGGCCCCTTCCTCAATTTACAATGTCATTGCTTCACTCCAAACTCTTGAGCTTGGCCGACACCTCCAACATCTTCTCATCCTGACCCACCCGAGCATAAATGTCCCGGAGGCTGCGCAAAGTTTCCTTGTCTTCAGGCTGTTGGGCCAAAGCCGTCTCCAGGTAAGGCAATGCAGTAGAGAACATCGCCTTGCCACCATCTTCCAATTCTTTCTGCTTGGCAGCTTCTGCCTTGCTCATTTTGGGGGACCACATGTCGTTGGCCTCATTGACCATTTGCACCGCCTTATTGAAGTACAGTGCACCCAAGTTGTAGTTGGCATCGAAATAGTCCGCCTTGATGGCCAGGCTTTTCGCGTAGGCATCCACGGCTGCATCCTGCATGTCCAAGTTGTCATAGACACTGCCCAAGCTGAACCACAAAATTTCATTGGTGGGATCCTGTTCAGCGGCCAGCATGAGATTCTCCTTGGCGCGCTCGAATTCGCCAGCGACCAAGTAAATATTCAACTCCTCAATGATCAGGGCCTGTTCACGCGGAAAGTCATTCCGGGCGTTTTGCAGGATGTTCAAGGCTTTTACAGTATCCCCTTCAGCCTTGTACAGATTGGCTGCAAACAGGAAGACATCGGGAACCTGGTATCCATAGGCGCCACACATCATGTACTGTTCCACCGCTTCTTCCGGCATTCCCGCCTTCTCAAAACAAAGGGCACTGTTGAAGACGGCCATGGTATCCACAGCTCCCAGCATTCGGGTCATTTCAGAAGAGATGACAAAGAGCTCTCCTGCCCTTCCGTAAACACCCGCATTGAAATAACTGATGCCTGCATTTCCCGCAATGGTCGCTCCGCGCGCGACATCTGCAAGGCGCTCAGCCGAGTAACGCTCTTTCACATCCAGCTCCTCTGCCTTGGCCAAACTCATCGTGGCCCGTTCCAAGGCATCCGGCACCTGCGCATAGAGCGCGCTGTCAGATGCCAGGTTCGTGTAGATATTGCCCCGGTAGCGCCACGTCTTCTCTTTGACGTTCGCCTTGGGGTCATCAATGGCTTTGTCGATGTACTCGGCGGCCTTCAGGTAGTCGCCATCCTGGTTGGCATTGTAAGCACTGACCACATCCTTTTGGGCGATGAGGGTCAGAGGAATCAGGGCCGCTGCGGCCAAAAGGGATTTTGGGTTGATCATGGAATCAGCTTGAATCGGCTGCAAATCTAGCACATCCCGTGCCAGACTTGCCGCCCCTGATTATTCGTCAAGCTTCGTCCCCACCCTCAGGGGCGGGCGCTTCCCCCTCTTGGGGTTCGCTTCCTTCAATGCCGCCCTCTTCTCCTTCCGGCAAGGTCTCGTCCTCTTCCGATTTCGGTGTGCGGCAAACGGCAGCAATGGAGTCGTTGTTGCGCAAGTTGATCAGGCGCACACCTTGTGTGGCGCGCCCCATGGTACGCAGCTCATCTGCTCCAGTGCGAATGGTGATTCCACTCTTATTGATGACCATCAAGTCGTCATCATCGGTCACCCCCAAAATGGCCACAAGACTTCCCGTCTTCTCGGTAACGCTGAGCGTTTTCACACCCTTGCCCCCCCTATTGGTAATCCGGTAATCCTCGACGGCTGAACGCTTTCCATAACCATTCTCACTCACCACCAGGACGTCTTTGGACCCATCTGCAATGATCACCATTCCGACAACTTCATCCTCAGGCCCCGCAAGCGTAACCCCTTTCACACCCTGTGCTGTGCGGCCCACGGCGCGCACCTTTTCTTCGGGGAAACGGATGGCTTTGCCGGAACGGAGACCCATGAGAATCTCGTTCTCGCCTGTGGTCAGCTTTGCCTGCAGCAACTCATCGTCTTCGCGGATGGTAATGGCATTGATACCATTGGTCCGGGGACGGGAGTATGCCTCCAATGTTGTCTTTTTAATGACCCCTTTCTTGGTGCACATCACCACATTGTGCGAATTGACATACTCGGGGTCCTTGATGTCCTGCACCGGGATGTAGGCCATCACCTTGTCATCGGACTCGATGTTGATCAGATTCTGGATCGCGCGGCCTTTGGAAGTGCGAGAACCCTCGGGCACCTCGAAAATCCGCATCCAGAAACAACGGCCTTTCTGGGTGAAGATGAGCAACCAATTGTGATTGGTGGCCGCAAATATCTCTTCGATGAAGTCGGCATCGCGCGTAACGGCGCCTTTTGACCCCACTCCTCCCCTGGACTGTTCCTTGTATTCAGCGAGACGGGTCCGCTTGATGTAACCGGCATGGCTGATCGTGATGATCACCTGCTCATCTGGAATCATATCCTCGATGCTCAACTCTGCGCTGCTGAATTCGATGCGCGAGCGACGCTCATCGCCAAAGCGCTCCTTCATCTCGAGCAATTCATCCTTGATGATGCCCATGCGCAATGCCTTGTCCGCGAGGATTTCCTTCAAGCGACCAATCACCTCCATCAACTCATCGTACTCGGCGCGCAGCTTATCGCGCTCCAGTCCGGTGAGCTTCTGCAGCCGCATATCGAGGATTGCCCTGGCTTGGATCTCGCTCAATTCGAACTTCTCCATCAAGCCATTGCGGGCTTCTTCTGGCGTCTGGCTGCTCCGAATGAGGGCAATGACCTCGTCGAGGTTGTCGATCGCAATGATGAGGCCCTGCAAAATGTGGGCGCGCTCCTCTGCCTTGCGCAGCTCGTATTGGGTCCGGCGGACCACCACCTCATGGCGGTGCTCGATGTAATGGAACAACATCTCCCGCAGGTTGAGAAGCTGCGGACGCCCCTTCACAAGGGCAATGTTGTTGACCGAGAAACTCGTTTGGAGCTGGGTGTACTTGTAGAGCTTATTCAGGACCACATTGGGAATGGCGTCCCGCTTGAGTTCGAAAACCACACGCAATCCATTGCGGTCTGACTCGTCTCGAATCTCTGAAATCCCCTCGATCTTCTTGTCGTTGACCAGGTCGGCAGTTTTCCGGACCATGTCGGCCTTGTTGACCTGGTAGGGAATCTCCTCTACGATGATCATCTCCTTTCCGGTCCGGGTCTCCTCGAAACGGGCCTTGCCGCGCATGACCACACGCCCCTTTCCCGTTTCGTAGGCGTCCTTCACGCCTTCCAAACCGTAGATCACACCACCGGTCGGAAAATCCGGAGCTTGGATGTGCGCCATGAGACCGGAAATATCAATGTCTGGGTCATCGATCATGGCGATGCACCCGTTCACCACCTCAGTCAGGTTGTGGGGAGGCATGTTGGTCGCCATACCGACAGCGATACCCGCTGCCCCATTCACCAGAAGATTCGGAATCTTGGAAGGAAGAACGGTAGGCTCCTTGAGGCTGTCGTCGAAGTTCAAGGACGTGTCCACCGTTTCCTTGTCCAAATCGGAGAGCATCTCCTCCGCAATCTTCTGGAGGCGCGCCTCGGTGTAGCGCATGGCCGCCGGGTTGTCACCATCGATGGAACCGAAATTACCCTGACCATCCACCATGGGATAACGCATGGACCATTCCTGCGCCAGACGGACCATGGTGTCATATACCGAGCTGTCACCGTGCGGGTGATACTTACCCATGACCTCACCCACGATCCTTGCGGACTTCTTGTACGGGCGGTTGGACAATACGCCCAATTCCAGCATGCCGTATAGAACGCGGCGGTGCACGGGCTTCAATCCGTCGCGCACATCAGGCAAGGCCCGCGACACAATGACCGACATCGAATAATCGATGTAAGCCGACTTCATCTCGTCCTCGATTGAAATCGGGATGATTTTCTCTCCTTCTGCCATGTTGTCAGTGCTTCGGCCCTTGTTCAAGGCCCTAAATGAGCATCACACGAAAATACCGCATGACAACCCGTCCAAGTATTGACTTTGGACCGTATTTTGAACAAGGCTCACGCTCGTATGTGGAAAATCACACGGTTACAAACTGATTGGCCTGTGCGGGTGCGATAAATTTGATTTTCCGGGGAAATCCCCTTTTGTAAAGGAACATGGATGCTAAATTCTCACCACGCGTGAAAGACGTCATCACTTACAGCCGCGAAGAAGCCCTCCGGCTGGGGCATAATTACATTGGAGTGGAACATCTCCTCCTGGGCATCATACGGGAGGGTGAAGGCACGGCCATCCGAATTCTGGAAGGGCTCAACGTCGATTTGCCACGCCTGAGGAAGATGGTAGAGGGCAGCATTTCCCCCACCGCAGTTCAGTCGGGAACTCCTGGCAACATCCCTTTGGTGAAGCAAGCGGAGAAAATCCTCAAGATCACCTACCTCGAGGCGAAAACCTTCAAAAGTCCCGTCATAGGGACTGAGCACCTGTTGCTCTCCATCCTTAAAGATGAGAACAACGTGGCCACAAAAGCCCTGCTCGCCCTCAACGTGGACTACGATGAAGCCAAGCAGGAATTCGAGAGCATCCTGACGGACGGTGCCGGAAGTGACGCTCCCCGAGCGGAATTCCCGGGCATGGCCGACGACGAGGATGAACCCCGCGGCGGTTCAGGCGGCTCAGGACGTGGCACGGCTTCCAAATCCGACAGCAAGAGCAAGACACCCGTATTGGACAATTTCGGAAGAGATCTTACCTCAATGGCCGAAGAAGGCAAGCTGGACGCCATTGTAGGACGGGAAAAAGAGATTGAACGCGTCAGCCAAGTACTCGCCCGAAGGAAGAAAAACAACCCCATTCTCATCGGAGAACCCGGGGTGGGAAAAAGCGCCATCGCAGAGGGGCTCGCCCTCCGGATCGTAGAGAAAAAGGTATCCCGCGTTCTGTTTGGCAAGCGCATCGTAACGCTGGACGTCGCCTCACTTGTTGCGGGCACCAAATACAGGGGCCAATTCGAGGAGCGCATGAAGGCCGTGATGAACGAGCTGGAAAAGAGCCTCGACGTCATCCTGTTCATCGATGAGATTCACACCATTGTTGGAGCCGGTGGCGCCAGTGGTTCACTGGACGCGTCCAACATGTTCAAGCCCGCTTTGGCACGAGGAGAGATTCAATGCATCGGAGCCACGACATTGGATGAGTACCGCCAGCACATTGAAAAGGACGGAGCCCTTGAGCGACGCTTCCAAAAAGTCCTCGTCGAACCCACCAGTGTCGATGAGACCATCCAGATCCTCAACAACATCAAGGACAAATACGAGGAGCATCACTCGGTAAACTACACGGAAGAAGCCCTGCGCAGTTGTGTAGCCTTGACTACCCGATACATCACCGACCGGCACCTGCCGGATAAGGCCATCGATGCCCTGGACGAAGTAGGCAGTCGCGTTCACCTGAACAACATCAACGTCCCTCAGGAGATCATCGACATCGAACAGGAGATTGAGCAGGTCAAGGAGGAGAAGAACCGTGTGGTCCGCAGTCAGAAGTACGAGGAGGCTGCGCGCCTTCGCGACTCCGAGCGGCAGCTTTCCGAAAAGCTCACGGCAGCCAAGCAAAAGTGGGAAGAGGATACAAAGACCCACCGCGTGACGGTAACCGAAGACCATGTCGAAGAGGTGGTCGCCATGATGACAGGTATCCCCGTCCAGCGCATTGCCGAGAAAGAAAGCGGCAAGCTGACGCGCATGGAGGACGACATGGGCGACAAGGTCATCGGGCAACCCGATGCCGTCCGCCAAGTGGTCCGCGCCATCAAACGCAACCGCGCAGGGCTCAAGGACCCCAGCAAGCCTGTGGGTTCCTTCATCTTCCTCGGGCCCACTGGCGTCGGAAAGACCCAATTGGCAAAGGAGCTCGCCAAGAACCTGTTCGATTCGGAAGACGCCTTGATTCGCATTGACATGAGCGAATACATGGAGAAGTTTGCCGTCAGCCGCCTGGTGGGAGCGCCTCCGGGATACGTCGGTTACGAAGAAGGTGGACAGCTCACGGAGAAAGTGCGCCGCAAGCCATACTCCATCGTGCTCCTCGACGAAATCGAAAAGGCCCACCCCGATGTGTTCAACCTGCTTCTGCAGGCACTGGACGATGGTCAGTTGACCGACAGCCTCGGCCGCCGCATCGACTTCCGTAACACCATCATCATCATGACGTCCAACATTGGGGCCCGCCAGCTCCAGGATTTCGGAACCGGTGTCGGATTCTCCACCGATGCGAAGAAGACCAAGGAAAGCGACGACCGGAGAGGTGTCATACAGAATGCCCTGAAACGTGCCTTTGCGCCAGAATTCCTGAACCGCATCGACGATGTCATGGTATTCAACAGCCTCAAGCGCGCAGACATCCACCGCATCATCGATCTCGAGTTAAGCAAGTTGTTCGGCCGCATCGAGAGCCTTGGATATTCCATTACCCTCACGGACTCCGCCAAGGACTTCCTTGTAGAAAAAGGATACGACGAACAGTTCGGTGCCCGTCCGCTTCGCCGTGCGCTACAGAAATACCTCGAGGACCCTCTTGCAGAGGAAATCGTGAGTAGTCAATTGACGGCGGGCGACAAAATCGAAGGCGATGCCATGGAAGGCCAGGATGAACTGGCCATCCGTATCATCAAGGCCGATTCCCTCAAGCCCAAGTCCAAAAAGAAGGCCGCCAAGAAAACGGCGCCAGAAACTGGCTCGGACGATGTAGAAGAGGCCCCAGAAGCTCCGGAAAACACCAACGACGACGACAAGGGCTGATCCAATGAGAGAACGCATTCTAGAGGTCTATGATCGATTGACTGAAATCAATCGCTATGCTTTGGCGTCTGGATTGTTCCTGCTTTGGATGTGCACCTTCGCCGAGGTCGACGTCATGCGCATGCTTGACACCCATCTCGAACGGGGCGACATCGAGCACCGCATTGCCCAGACAGAAGCGGAAATAACCGCTTTGGACCAGCGCATCGCTTCCCTCCACTCTGACGCCCACGCCAAGGAGCGCCACGCGAGAGAGGAATACTACATGCACCAGACCAACGAAGACGTTTTCGTCTTCCGTTGAGGCTCCGCGTCCATATCCGATCGGTTAACTGCTGTGGTCTCGAACGATGACCCAATCCTCGCCGATGCGTCTCCACACCAGAGAGAACCAGCCGGACAAATCATCCAGACCCTCTTCCCTTGCCAGGTGCCAAGCACCGAGCATGAGGGCATAATCCGGACCCGCAGGCTGGAGGTCTTCCACCTCGAAAGTCAAGGTTCCCATAGCCTCTGAACTCGGGTATGACTTCCGGTAATTGTCGAGTGTGACTTGCCATCCCCACGAAGGACCGCGACTTCCGACGAAGAGCAGACTGTCCGACTTCCAGTACGGTGCCATAAACCCGTCAAGATCACCGTTTGACCAAGCTTTCTCTTGGGAATCCATCCGATCCAGAATGCGCATGCTGTCCACCGAAAATCCAGCCGACAGCGGCTGGGTTGAAGACGGCGCCATCTGCTCAGAACCACAAGATCCGAATAAGGTGCACGCCACCATCGAGCACAGCACGACTGCGGTAAACTTTGAGCTTTTGGTCATCTCAAGGGGGTGATTTGACCCGAGTATACAATACAGCCGTTCAACGAAGGGCTGGCCATGGATCAGACGTTGAATCGGAAGTGCATGATGTCCCCATCCTGCACGATGTATTCCTTGCCCTCAACACTGAGTTTACCGGCCTCCTTTACTGACTGCTCGCTACCAAGGCTCACGAAATCATCGTATTTCATGACTTCAGCCCGAATGAAGCCCTTCTCAAAATCGGTGTGGATGACACCTGCCGCTTGGGGCGCCGTACTGCCCCTGCGCACGGTCCAAGCCCGCACCTCCTTCTCTCCGGCAGTGAAGTACGTCTGCAATTTCAACAACCCATAGGCCGCACGGATGAGTTTGGCCACACCGGGCTCTTCCAGCCCCATGTCGGCCAAGAACATCTCGCGCTCCTCCGGATCCTCCAGCTCTGCAATGTCCGCCTCGATGCCCGCACCAATGATGATGGTGCCCGCATCTTCAGCTGATGCCATTTCCTTCACCCTTTCCACATGGGGATTTCCATTGACCACAGCCCCCTCCTCTACGTTGCAGACGTAAAGCACAGGCTTGCCCGTCAACAGCTGCATCTCTTGAAACAGGTGCTCCTCTGCATCCTCGCGTTCCACAGCGCGCGCTGATATGCCTTGTTCCAATGCCTCTTTCACCCGTTCGAACAACTCCAACTGCTTTCGCGCGTCCTTGTCACCGATCGAGGCCTGTTTGGCCACTTTCTGCATGCGGGCCTCTACCGTTTCAAGGTCCTTCAACTGCAACTCCGTATCGATCACCTCCTTGTCCCGAATGGGGTCCACGGAACCGTCCACGTGAACGATGTTATCGTCCTCGAAACAACGGAGAACATGAAGAATGGCATGGGTCTCCCGAATGTTCGCGAGAAACTTGTTCCCGAGCCCTTCCCCTTTGCTGGCGCCCTTCACCAAACCCGCAATGTCTACGATTTCCACCGTGGTGGGCACCGTGTTCTGAGGCTTGACCAGATCCACGAGTTTTTGCAACCGGTCATCGGGGACATTGATGACACCGAGGTTCGGTTCAATCGTGCAGAATGGGAAATTGGCGCTTTGCGCCTTGGCGTTCGACAGACAGTTGAACAGGGTGGACTTTCCTACGTTGGGAAGTCCAACGATGCCGCATTTCAGGGCCATGGATAGGTACGGATTGGGAGCGCAAAGATAACCGAGCGGACGCCGGTGGAGTTGTTCTTGTTTTGTCCACAGGACACTGTCCTGACTTTCTGCACGTTCTAACTTCGCACACGTACCGCGAAACGCAACCATGCCCTCTTCTCCTTCCCTTCAGGATCTCGCCTCCCAGGTCCGACGAGACATTGTTCGAATGGTCCATGGGGCCAGTTCGGGCCACCCAGGTGGCTCCCTCGGTTGCACGGATTTCCTCGTCAAACTCTATTTCGAGGAAATGCACATCAACCCCGGGCAATGGAGCATGGACGGCCGCGGAGAAGATCTTTTCTTTCTTTCCAACGGTCACATCTCTCCTGTTTGGTACAGCGTTCTCTCTCGCCGCGGCTATTTCGACATCGCCGAACTCGCGACCTTTCGAAAGCTCAACAGTCGGCTACAAGGCCACCCAGCCACTGAAGAAGGATTGCCCGGTATCCGGGTGGCCAGCGGCTCATTGGGACAAGGCCTGAGTGTCGCATGCGGTGCAGCACAGGCCAAGAAGTTGAATGGTGAAACGGACCGTTGGGTATACACCTTGCACGGAGATGGAGAGCTGCAAGAGGGACAGATCTGGGAAGCCGCCTTGTATGCTGCCCACCATGGCATCGACAACCTCATCAGCTTCGTGGATTACAATGGTCAGCAGATCGATGGCGCCGTAGACAGCGTAATGTCACTGGGAGACCTCGCGGCGAAATGGAGAGCATTCGGGTGGATTGTCCTCGAATGCCATGGTCACGATTTCGGAGAACTGGACCAGGCATTCAAAACGGCCCGAGGGTCAGCAGGTCAAGGCAAGCCCGTGGTGGTGTTGATGCGCACCGACATGGGGCGCGGGGTCGATTTCATGGAAGGAACCCACAAGTGGCATGGCGTAGCACCGGACGATGGGCAATTGGAAAACGCCCTGGGTCAACTCACCTCTACCCTCTCAGACTATTGATGGTCCGGCGCACCTTATGGGGGTGCATGGCCGTGACTGCCCTTCTCTTCACCCCCATCCCTTCCGGGGCACAGACGGAGCGCCAAGAGGAAGAGCCTCCGACCCGCATTCTCTTTGTTTTCGACGCCTCGAATTCCATGAATGCCTTTTGGGGCAATCAAAGGAAATGGGATGTGGCCCGAGAATTGCTCTCGGCATCGCTCGATAGCCTGTACAAGGTCGAAGGCATAGAGTTGGGCTTACGGGTTTATGGTCATGGTACGAAGCATGTGCCGGGCCAGCAGGATTGTGACGACACCGAGTTGATCGTCCCCATTGGGAGTGGTCGCAACCTGATCATTCAGCAAGAGTTGAAGAAATTGAGGGCACAAGGGACCACGCCCATTGCCCGTTCCTTGCTCGCTTCTGCCGACGATTTCGCCCTCTGCCAGGGGCCGGGTCGCCATGTGATTCTGCTCATCACCGACGGCGTAGAAGCCTGCGATGAAGACCCCTGTGCCGTCTCCCGGGCTTTGCAGGCGCAAGGCATCACCATCAAGCCCTTCATCATCGGCATCGGGTTGGAGGAAAAATACCGCGACACCTTTCAATGCGTTGGTCGGTATTTCGATGCAGCGCGTCCCGAGGTTTTCAAGGAGGTCTTGGGCATTGTCATAGACCAAGCCATCCACAGTACGACCGTGCAGATCGATTTGCTGGACGGTTCAGGAGAACCCTCCGTTACCGATTTCCCCGTGGATCTCGTGGAACAAAACAGTGGTCAGGCCATCATTGAAGCGTTGCACACTTTGAACGGGGAGGGCCATCCTGATACGTTGTCCCTGAATCCCATTCCGATTTACGACCTCACCGTCCATACCCTTCCCCCGGTGCAGCTCAAGGGGATACAGCTTCAGGCCAAGACCCACAATCACATTGCAGTTCCGGTCCCGACCGGCTTCATCGACCTCACCCCTGCCCGTCCCCGGAGTGCACAGCTGGACATTCCCGTGCGCATCACCCGGAAAGACAGCTGCCAGACGCTCCACATCCAGAAGATGGGAACCCGGGAACGCTACCTCACGGGAACGTATGACCTGGAGTTTGCTACTACCCCAGTAGTTCGTGTAGAAGATGTGACCATTGGAGAAGGCCGCATTGTTCCGGTCACCATTTCCGAACCCGGCATACTCTCCTTGAGCACCGGAACCTCCGGGTATGGGGGCATTCTGTACCTCGGTGAGGGAAGACGCGACTTGGTGGTTCCGTTTTCAGGAGAAGACCCCTCAGGCAGGTATACCCTGCAACCGGGCAAATACATGGTGATGTTCCGTGCAAAACACGCAACCAAAATGGAGCATACCCTCACCCGACCTATAGATATTCGCTCCGGCGGAATGCACAGCATCGACTTTTGACCATGATCGACTTCATCTCGGCCGACCAGGCCACACTCGACGGATTGACCCGTAAGGACACACGCAGCGGCTTTGGACAAGGCCTGCTGGAGGTCGGCCAAGCCAATGACAAGGTCGTGGCCCTGTGCGCAGACCTGACAGGGTCCTTGAAAATGAACGCCTTTCAAGACGCTTTTCCCCATCGATTCAAACAGGCGGGAATCGCAGAAGCCAACATGATGGGTGTAGCCGCTGGGATGACCATTGGCGGTTTGATTCCGTTCACCGGGACCTTTGCCAACTTCAGCACAGGACGGGTGTACGACCAAATCCGCCAGAGCGTAGCCTACAGCGGAAAAAACGTCAAGATCTGCGCATCACACTGCGGCTTGACGCTGGGAGAAGACGGGGCTACCCACCAAATCCTGGAAGATGTGGGCATGATGAAGATGTTGCCGCATATGACGGTCATCCATACCTGCGACTACGAACAAACCCGCAATGCGACCCACGCCATTACAGCCCATGAAGGACCGGTATACTTCAGGTTTGGCAGGCCCAAGGTTCCGATCATCACCGATGCCGACACGCCTTTCATCATCGGAAAAGCGCGGCGTGTCATGACGGGTTCGGATGTCACCATCGTCACGAATGGTCACATCGTTTGGAACAGCATCCTCGCAGCCCGCACACTCGCAGCCGAAGGTATTTCTGTAGACCTCATCGACATGCACACCATCAAGCCTCTGGATGAAGCGGCATTGATTGAAAGCGTCGGAAGAACGAATTGCGTCGTGTCCGCTGAAGAGCACCAGCGCAATGGTGGCTTGGGTGAGAGTGTGGCAGCCTGCCTCTCCCGGCACATGCCCACGCCTCAGCGCTATGTTGCCGTAGACGACCAATTCGGAGAAAGTGGAACACCCGCCCAGCTGTTGGAGAAATATGGCCTTGGCCCGGATGCCATTGCAGCGGCATGCCGGGAAGTGATCGCCGTCAAGCAGGGACTACCGGCCTAAAACCAGCCTGCCCCCTTGTGACCCGGCTGAATCATACAATGCAACAGTGACGGGGAGCGACCCCCATCAATCCTTTCTCTCGGCTGCGGCGGATTTGACCGCATCCAGAGCAGCGATGGCCGAGTAGAGCGATTTCCTGAGCCCCTCACTGGCAGCCATCAATGGCAGCCGAGGTTCAGATCCACACAATCCCAAAAGGTCGCATACCGCTTTGATCCCCGTGGGATTGCCCTCTTGGAAGATACAAGCGAGCATTTCCGAGAAAGGAACCAGGGAAGCTTCTGCCTCTTTCACTGAACCAAAGAGAGCAAGGTCCATGGCCGATGCCCAAGCATCCGGGTAGGCATTGCCAATGACACTGACCAAACCGTCTCCCCCCAAGGCCATCATGGGAATAGCATTCTCATCATCTCCGGAGAGCAGAACAAAAGAATCCGGCACCCCACTCCTGATGGCACGGAAAGCCACGAGATCGTCACAGGCCTGCTTCAATCCTATCAACGCGGGACAGTTGCGCGCCAACTCCACCACGGTTTCGGGTGACATGGTCACACCCGCTCGGGAAGGAACATTGTACATGATGATGGGCAGCGGCGACGCCTCTGCCAAGGCCTGAAAATGTGCCACCATACCGGCCTGTCCAGGCTTGATGTAGGCAGGTGGACTCACCAGCAAGGCGGAGGTTCCCCCCGGATCCCAGGTGCGAATTCGTTCCACCGCCGCTTGCGTGCCCCCATTGGCATCGAAACCCGCAACAATTGGCAATCGACCAGCATTGACTTCAACAATGAAATCAAGCACGCGGCGCTGCTCCTCGGACGTCATCAATTGGGCCTCTCCCGTGCTTCCCAATGCGACCAGGAAATGGGCCTTGCTGCCGCATACATGATGCACCATTCGCTCCAGCCCTGGAAAGTCAATCTTACCCTCATCGGTAAACGGCGTAATCAGCGCTACGCCCAATCCTCGGAATCGCTTGCTCATTTCAAGTCGAGTGTTTTCAAATAATGAAACGCAACTTGAGCAAAGGATAGCATGTCACCACCTTCTGGCCACGTCAACATAAAGTCCAAGGTACCATCATCCGCTTGCATCGGCCCCACCTTGAAAGGAGCTTTCGCCCGCTGCATCAGGGCTTTCAACGGAAGTTGGCTCCACGCGACATCCAGTGTAATCAGAACATCCACAGTATTCAGGGGCTCGGGAATGGCATTCGGCAGTCCAATCGAAGAGCAATCGTCCCTCCAAAAGCAATGAACCCGAGACAATTGAGGGAAATCAGGCGGTATTTCTTGACCTTCTCCCAATTTCTGAATGCGCTGTGCCCGGGCTTTGGCATGGGCCTTTTTGGTGAGTCCCGTATCGGCCAGCACAATCCAATGAACCTCCTCCTGCTCCAATCCGGCAACGAGATCCTTCAACTGGTTTCGCTGCGAAAGCGTGACGGCCGGCACGAGCAGTCCCACACGGGAATGGTCCATCAATTGTTGCCCCTTTCGCACCCTTTTTGACGGGCGCTTCACGGTTCAACTTCCTGTTTCCCAATCGTCTGAGCAGCTTCCTCATTCGGCCATAGCAACCGCAGGAAAATACAGGGTTCCGGAGCGTTCCCCATGATGAAAATGGGCGGAATCCATGGACTTACACACGGTGTATCACCAATGCATGGGTACCTCGATCAACAGCAAACGACAGTCTTCGGTAGCGGTAATCTCGATCGATCCAGTGTCCCATAACCCCATGGCATCACGACGGCCCAGGTTTTGTCCTTCGATCCTGGCGGCTCCCTCCATGACCATGACATACACCCCTTGGTCGCCCCCGTGCAATGCATAGGATTCGACTTCTCCTGATTTCACATCCCCCATGTGGAACCAAGCGTTCTGATGGATTCGAACACCTTCTGCACCATCGGGTGAAACGAGGCACGTCAAACCGCCCTCTTGGTTCAGGCTGAACTGCTCCTGGTCATAACGCGGGGTCAAACCCTGCTCGTCGGGATAAATCCAAACCTGGAAGAAACGCACGGGGTCGGAGGCACTGTGATTGAACTCGCTGTGCCGGATGCCGGTTCCCGCCGACATGATCTGGACATCGCCGGTCCGAATGACCGAAGAATGGCCCATGCTGTCCTCATGCTCAAGTGCACCCGAAGTCGGAATGGAAACGATTTCCATATTGTCATGGGGGTGGGTACCGAATCCGCCACCGCCCGCCACAGCATCGTCATTCAGAACCCTCAAGGCACCGAAATGCATCTTCTGGGGATTGTGCCACCCCGCGAAGCTGAAGCTGTGATAAGTGTCCAGCCAGCCATGGTCCGCGTGGCCGCGGTCATCGGCTCGGTGCAGCACGAATTGAATCTGGGAAGTAGTGGGTGCATCCATGGAAGAAGAGAAAAGAGGACCAAACCCGCTTGCAGATATCCACAAGACCAGGCTATACGGCATCAGATAAAAGGTTGACATCATCACTCAAGAAATTAAGTCACACCGCCTTCGATAGGTTCAATCCCCCACCCATTCTGACCCTTAGGTGTTCAGAGGTCGATGGTAAAAGACTCACCTCCCACCGTCAACGTGGCCAAACCATCACATGCTCCAGCGCCGTAGTCTAGCACGGCATCTTCTAGCACGGGACGATCGATCTCCACCACACCGGTTACGATTTCTCCGCATCCGCTATCATAGATCAGTTCTTCGAGAATCGTGCGGGTGCGCTCCAGGCCATCGCGGGTGGTTGCTCCCGACCCGGTCAGGCCAAAGACATTGGAAACAGCGGGGTCTTCCTCTCCCTGGATCCAGCGCCGAATGCCATTGAATACCCTGTTGATTGCGACGTCCTCGTGGGTCAAGGTGGTATTCAACGACCGGGCCCAGCGCGACTCGCCAGCATCGCCGGCTTCCAAACGCTCCAATTCCCTCATACCCTCTACGGCGATGGCCACTTCCTGCATGGGCCGGGTCACTGTGAAATCTTCGAAAGTGACCGTTCTCGTGCTGCCCACTTCCTCCCAAGGCGCCGACAGGGTAATGTGCATCCAACCGGCGCGTGTTCGCCCCATCGCATCCGTGCATCCATCGCCAAAATCAAGTGTGATGAGGCGCGGGAACACATCGGGACCACTGTCTGTCACTTCCACACAGGCAGGCAGGCTGACCTCGTCCGAATCAGAACGAAAGACAATCTCATCCGCAAGGTCCTCTACCGCCGAATCCACGGAACGGGAAATCCACTCGGATTCAGACAGGGTATCATTCGAAGAAGAGCCTCTCTCTTTGCTGCAAGAGGCAAGGATGAACACGCCCAACAAGGCGCAAGTGGAAATGAGGGTGGTTTTCATGGGGACTTTTGTTTTTCATTCCGAAAACGCGGCGCAACGAAGTGCGATTAATCCCGCCGGCGGGTTTAACTCCGATTGGCTGCTCGAGTCCCCCGAACAGTCAATGATTGGACTTGAGTTTGTCGGCGAAAAGCGCTTTGAACTTCTTCACCTTGGGGCCCACCACGGCCACACAATACCCTTGGTCAGCATTGCGGGCATAGTAATCTTGATGGTAATCCTCCGCCACATAAAAAGGAGCCGCCGGTTCTATGGTCGTCACAATGGGGTCGTCCCACAGTCCAGCTTCTTCGGCTGCCTCAAGTGAGGCTCGGGCCGCTTGCTCCTGTTCTGCATTCTGCGGAAAAATAGCGGAACGATACTGGGTGCCGACATCCGCCCCTTGACGATTCAAAGTGGTGGGATCGTGGGTCCGCCAAAAAACCTCGAGCAACTCCGCATAGCTGACGATTTCAGGATCAAAGGTGATGCGAACCCCTTCTGCATGACCTGTTCGTCCCGTACAAACTTCCCGGTATCCCGGATTCTTGATGTGCCCCCCTGTGTATCCGCTTTCCACCTTGTCCACGCCCTGCATTTCTAAGTAAATCGCTTCTGTACACCAGAAACAACCACCTGCCAAAACGGCAAAGTCTCTGCCTTCAGGGGGGGTATTGGGCTCGGTCTGTGTCAGGGGCATGTTGTGGTCATTCGTTGGGGGCAATTCACAGCCGGATAGAACACCGGTGATCAGCGCCAGAGGAAAAATGAGAAGCGTACGAAGGATGAAATGTGATGTCATGAGTGGATGGAGATATTCATCGTACCTCTTTACAAACTCCGCGCCGAACCGATGGTTCTCGTGTAGCTCCACCCCCAACTCCATCTTCGGTCAGGAGAAAGAAATCCCGTCATGTCGCCCGTCGCCAATCCCAGTTGTCCAGAATTGCGTTTCGGCGCCCAAATCACAGCCAATGGAACCCGCATGCCCCTCTCATTCTGCCAGCGAAATCCACCCATCACATGGATCCCCGACCAGTTGACCGTACCCCCCAACCCCATCTCGGTGGGTTGGCGAAGAAGGGCCTGATTCAGCGGCGCTGCCAATTCTGCACCCACCGTCGCTCTGTTTCCAATGCGCATTCCGCCATTCAGTCGCATGCGCGTAGGCAATGAAACCACCCTTCTTTCCGGAGTGGCTGTGAGGAAGAGCGAAGTCGGGGCCAATCCTTGATTCAAAATATCGAACACGCCTCCTTCCAAATCGCTCCACCCGGAGACATCGGCAACGGGGTTGTCAAGGCTATAGGACTCCCCCTGCCAATCCATACTCCCCAATTCATTGACAGCAAGGGACGCAAACCACAATCCTCCAATCTCTGCCCTGACCGCAAGATCGAGAGCCACCCCAAAGCCCGCCGGTCTCAGTAAGCTGCCCAGCGTTGCATTCTCCGTCACGAGGTCCGTTCCAAATCCACGATTGAAAGCCGCAAAGGCTTCTCCCTTCTCCGCGTCGACTTCATAGTACCCTGTCCCTCGATAATACTTAGCCCCTAGACCAAAAGCGAGACCCAATGCCCTTGTTTTCAGAATATTCAGTCCAAAACCAGCGCCATATGACCGCACGTGTTGAACCGCGAAGGCCCCGCCATTGAAGAGTTCATAAACCAAAGGTGCCCCGCCATTCCGGATGCCTTCCTGGGCCATGGCAAACTGCTCATCGGTGATCGAATCCACCGAAACTGTGCTGCCGTCATTCAACAGCACCGCATCGTAAACGAAAGAGGCCGGACCCAGCATGGCAAAGTCAGCCAACGCGGCGCTCGGATCCAATGAAGCGGAATAGCGATCTTCAATGGACCAAGCCCATCCTCCTTTTGAGCCGTGTCGGGACCACCCCACCCATCTCAGGTCAACCTGAACAGAAGTGGGTTGTTCCGCCAATTTCTCCGCAACATCTCTGCGCTCGGATAGCGTCCAACGGGTTTCACTCCCCAACATATCCACCAAGCGTGTTCCGTCCAAAAGGGGAGTTTGGATGGTCACTCCCCCTTCAAACCCACTTAAGAAACGCAGGCGTTCGGATTTCCTCATGGCACGTCGCCCCCTTCTGTCGAGCGAGTCCAATCCCTCGCGGTTGCGCCAAATTCGGTCACTGTAGGGACGCTCCGTAGCCAAAAGGCTGGGATTGATCCCGATCGCATGGTGCCCCACGGCTGTGATACCAGGAATGGGACTACCCAACAGGTCCACGCCTGCTTGGGCACTGGAAGAATGCGGAGATAGAGCCGCAAGCAGAAGGAGGAGGACCGGGAAGGACTTTCTTCTCGGACACGGAAAGGAGTTCATGACCTCAAATTACCACACGCCAACCAAAGGGGTCCTCCCCCTTTCCACGGCGCAGGTCGTCCAATGTCTTCGCCAACATGGGCATGACACTCCACGTGTCGACCGGTGGCAACTCCACGTCCTCTCCACTGAAACCAATGGCCTCAATGGCGGTCATGGTCGCTGCAGTGCCCACCCCGAAAGCTTCTTTCAATGCACCACTTTCGGCGGCTGCCTTCAATTCGGAAACCGCAATCTTTCTCTCCTCAATTTCCAGCCCTTTACTCGCCGCAATCTTGAGAACGGAATCGCGTGTCACACCCGCCAAAACGGTATCCCCGAGGGATGGCGAGACCAGCTTGCCATTCAAAACGAACATCACGTTCATGGTACCGCTCTCCTCGATGTATTTGTGCTCGACGGCATCCGTCCATAGAATCTGGTCGTACCCCTCTTCCTTGGCCATGGCCGCGGGCTTCAAAGACGCTGCATAATTGCCTGCTGCCTTCGCATAGCCCGTACCTCCCGGACTGGCCCTGGTGAAGAAGGTCTCCACTTTGACCCTTACGTTGCCTTTGTAGTATGCGCCCACCGGACAGGTGATGATCATGAATCGATATTTCGCACTGGGCCGCACACCCACATGGGCCTCCGTAGCGATCATGAACGGACGGATGTAGAGACAGCTGTCCTTACCATCGGGAACCCAATTCACATCGGTTCGGATCAGCTCCTTCAGCGCTTGAAGGAACAAACCTTCATCTATCTCGGGCATACACATCCGCTCCGCGCTCTTGTTGAGTCTTCTGATGTTCTCAACGGGCCTGAACAGGGAAACGCTGCCATCGGGCTGCTTGAAAGCCTTCATCCCCTCGAAAATGGCCTGCCCATAGTGCAAGACCATGGCTGCAGGACTGAACGACATTTCTCCAAAAGGTTCAATGGCCCCCATTTGCCACTTCCCCTCTTGAAAATCCATCCGAAACTGGTGGTCTGAGAATACACTCCCGAAAACAGGATTCGCCAGATCTACTCGGCTCAATCGTGAGACCGGTGAAAGGTGGATATCAAAAAGGGTCGTCGTCATCATGGGCCTATCATTAAGGTCGCGCTTCTAACACACTGCAAAAGTACGCCTCATAAAAAGGAAACAACTCCCTGAAAATCAGACGGCCTGACCAAATAAAAATCGGTTTGGACTCACCAATCCCGCCTGAACAGCATACATGACAACGGCAGCTGTGTTGTTCACTCCCAGCTTGTTCAGGATGTTACGTCGGTGGGTAATCACCGTGTGAGGACTGACGAACAGCCGCTCCGATATCTGCGGATTGGTAAAGCCCTCCGCAATGAGCTGAATGACCTCCAACTCGCGCTTGCTCAAGCTTACGCCTGCACACCCCGGATCCACCACATGCAGCGACTCCAGGTCAATCCCCTCCTTTCTGATCGCATCCAGAATCTGACCGCAGTAGAACTTTCTGCCCCGGTGTGTTTCACGCACGGCATCCACAATTTCCAGCAATGCGCAATCCTTCTTCACGTAACCGTCCACCCCTGCGCGCAGAGCATTGACCAAAACCATTCCCGACTGGGCGTCCGTCAGGGCCAAAATGCGCGTGCGGGATGAAGCCTTCAACTTCACGATGGTGTCAACAGAAAATCCCGGAGCCAAAAAGTCCAACACGACGACATCCGGATTGAAGTCCTTCGTCCACGCCAGCAATTCCTGCTCATTTCGAGCGTGCCCTACAATTTCATCCAGTCCATGCGAGCGCAGGGTGGCATGCAATCCACACGCGACCAGTTCGTGGCTATCTGCTATGAGAATACGGGGCATGACCTTATTCAGACTGAATCCAGATAACAAAATTACACCCAAAGGTTGGAACCGACCTCCACATCATCTCGCCGTTCGGTTCCCTCTTCTCAACATCGGTATTTCACCTCTGTCACGAGTCCATCCTTTGCGGCATCGGTTTCCGGAAAAATGGACCTCGCCTCTTCCAGGTGGTCCTCCGCGCTGGAATACCGGGCGGATATGTGCCCGATGAGCAATCGCCCTACACCCGCCTCTTTGGCGAGCCGAGCAGCTTGCACCGCCGTGCTGTGATAGGTCTTCTCCGCCCGATCTTTCATGGCCTGCAAGAAGGTGGCTTCGTGATACAGCAAGTCCACACCCTTTACGAATTCTGCAACCTGAGCCCAATAACGGGTGTCTGCTGCAAAAGCATAACTGCGCGCAACGGGCGGACGGTGACAGGCTTCAGAGAACAAAATCCTGCTCCCGTCTTTCCTCACTACGTCTTGCCCTTTTTTCAGCTGGAGAATTTCAGTCGGAATCAAATTCAAACGCGCCACAGCCTCCCTCTTCACACCCGGTTCCTTCTCCTTTTCCCGAATGAGGAAGCCCGTAGTCGGAATGCGATGACGTACCGGAAAGCTCTCCAAGACGAGGCTGGCATCCTCAAAAAGCACCTCAGGCTCCGCCGTTGACGTGGGGTGAAAGTGAATGCGGTATCCGCGAACGGTTTCGCCCGCCGCCTCCTGATCAGCCAACAACTGCTTCAATGCCGGCGGCCCGTAAAGGTTCAAACTCCGAGTACGCCCGAGCAGATTAAATGTGGAAAGAAGACCAAACAGACCGAAATAATGGTCCCCGTGAAGGTGGCTTATGGCAATGTGGTCGATCCGCATCATTCGGATGCGCCCATTCCTCAATGCGATCTGAGTCCCCTCCCCACAGTCGAAGAGAAACTGCTTTTCATGGACATTCACCACTTGGGCCGTGGGATTCCTCCCGGGCAGCGGCAAAGCCGCACCGCAGCCTATGATGTGAACTTCGAAGCGCAATCGCTCAGGACACGCAGGTCAATGCGTGACCGCAACGCGCAAAACCTCGCGACGTTCGCGCGCCTTCAACTCCAAGTAGTACAAGCCCTCTGTCAGACCTTCTGACCCAACCTGCTCACGCGCAGAATTGACATTCCATTGGCGCACGACCTGGCCATCGGAAGACCACAAAGTGGCCTGGCACCCTGCCGCACCGTCGATGGTGAATTGACCCTGACTGGGATTCGGGAATATGCTGGCTGCTTCGCGTTGGCGGGTTTCCACCGCATTCGTTTCTCCAAGAATGGGGAAAGGAAATCCTGAAAAACTGAAGGGAGTGGCCAATGGAAATCCAAACACGGTGGCCCAGACTTCTACTTCCAGACTCAACATGAAGTCACCGGCTATGGTCGGCGTACCTGAAAACGCTGCGCAATACTGACCTCCACCCAGAAAGGTGCACGGGTCTGTACAGTCGCCATTGTTGTTGCAGGCGTATTCCATTCCGGCATCAATGAATTGAAGGGTATCTCCATTCAGGGTATCCACCAGGAGAACAGCGGAAATCACCACGGAATCAATGGGTGCATCCAAAGGCGTCTCCGGAACCACCTCAGAAGCGAAGGATGGAACCAAAAGGTGAACATCATCAGCATAAGCCACGCCAATTTCAGCCCCTTCAAAAAAGGTCTCCACCCCATCAGGAGCCAATCCCCAAGGCTCCTCACCGAAATCCACTTCCATGGGATCGCATTGGGCTCCAACGGACAGGACACCGAAAGCCATAAGGGCAAGCAGCTGCGCTTGCCTCCAAACCGAATAATTCAACATGATGGGGAGATTAAAGATCGCGTTCCACTTCTTCCATGAACACATATTCGACGGCCTCCTTGGCCGTCGGCACAATTTTCAGCACATTATCCAACTGGCTGATTGACACCAACTTGGCAACTGTAGGCTGCAAACCGCACAAAACAAAGGATCCTTGTGCATCCCGACATCCACGGTGTCCGATCAGAACAGCACTCAAACCGCTGGAATCGATATATCGGGTTTCCGCCAAGTCGAGTACGATGTTGCGGTGGCCTTCTTTGTTGGCCAGGACCAGTTCTCCTTTCAGCTCGGGAGCACACAGTGCATCCAGCTTCTCCACCTTGGAGGTCACGACAACCACCTTCTCCTGCTTTTCGACTTCAAATTTCATGTCACGAATCAGTATCCTTCGAAAATAGGTCAATCCTCTGACCCGCCCAATCGTCCGGCGAGAAGGTACAACACGGCCATGCGCACTGCGACACCATTTTCGACTTGGTCGAGGATGATGGCGTCGTCCCGATCCGCGAGTTCCGAAGAAATTTCCACGCCCCGGTTCATCGGTCCTGGATGCAACACCAAAGGGCTGACCCCCAGTCGATTGAGCCGCTCTACGGTCAGGCCATATTGAGCGTGGTACTCTTCCAGGCTGGGGAAAAAAGGCACTTCCGCTTCCTGCCTTTCCAATTGAATGCGCAAAACATTGGCCACATCACACCACATCAGTGCCTCATCCATATCGTACTCCACCTTCACACCCAGTGAGGAAAAGTGCTTGGGAATCAGAGGAAGTGGTCCACAGACCATGACCTCAGCCCCCAGCAATTGCAAGCATCGCACGTTGGACAAGGCTACGCGGCTGTGGCGGATGTCTCCAAAAATGCACACCTTCTTTCCTTGCAGGCTTCCCAGCTCTTCTGTCAAGGTAAAGCTGTCGAGCAAGGCCTGTGTCGGATGCTCATGGGTACCGTCTCCCGCATTGATGATCGGGACATCGATTTTCTGGGACAGGTAATGGGCTGCTCCGGCGTGGGGATGTCTCATGACCACCATGTCCACCTTCATTGCCAAGATGTTCCGTACCGTGTCCGCCAAGGTCTCTCCTTTATTCACACTCGACAGAGCGGCTGAAAAATTGACCACATCCGCACTCAGGCGCTTTTCAGCCAATTCGAAACTGAGTCTTGTACGGGTGCTGTTCTCGAAGAAAAGGTTGGCTACCGTGAGGTCCCGCAGACTGGGCACCTTTCGAATGGGCCGGTTGATGACATCCTTAAATTCCCGAGCGGTGGCGAAAATGGTCTCCACATCGGACCGGCTCAATCCCCGAATGCCCAAAAGGTGTCTATGGTTGAATTCAGCCATGTTCCGTTTCAGGATTCCACAATTCCACTCGATCCTCTCCACCGTGCAGCTCGGACCAAGCGACGCGCACCCGCTGGCTGTCCAAACTGTCCACCCTCCTACCGATGTACGTTGCCTCGATGGGCAGTTCCCGACGGAAGCGCCGATCGATCAACACGGCCAGCTCCATATTGGCCGGTCGACCGTGTGCCAGAAGGGCATCCATGGCCGCTCGGATGGTTCTACCCGTGAATAAAACGTCATCGACCACAACTACCCTCAATCCTTCTACCGTAAAGTCCAAATTGGTCTGAGCCGCCAGCAAAGGTTGACCCCGCCGGCGGAAATCATCGCGGAAGAAAGTGATGTCCAAGTCACCCTGTCGAGGGCCTTCACCACCGAGTATCTGCGCAATCCTCGTATGCAAGCGGGAGGCGAGATGCACTCCCCTGGGCTGCACACCAATGAGCGCACTGTTGGCGAAGTCCCCGTGTTCTTCCACCAATTGATGGGCGAGGCGATCGAGGGTCAGTCGAAACTGTACCGGGTCGATGAGGATTCTTGCAGGGCCCATAGTGCGGCGCGAAAATACGCGATAAGAAAAAGGGAGACCCATCGGGTCTCCCTTTCTCATTTCAGTTTGGCGAAAAGAGATCAACTGTCTCCCTCCTCCTTGGTATCCTCAGCTGCATCGTCGGCCTTCTTTTTGGCCGTCGATTTCTTCGCCGTGGTCTTCTTGGCCGCAGGCTTTTTGGCCGGCGCCTTTTTCTTGGCAGCGGGCTTTTTAGCCTCAGGCTTGTCCTCTTCGGCGGGAGCCTCCTCAGCAGCGGGAGCTTCCTCAGCAGCGGGAGCTTCCTCAGCAGCGGGAGCCTCCTCAACAGCGGGAGCCTCCTCAGCAGCAGGAGCTTCCTCAACAACGGGAGCCTCCTCAGCAGCAGGAGCTTTCTTCTTCACCGGCTTTTCAGCGGGAACATCCTCCATCTGTTGCTTCAACTGTGAGAGCACATCGAGATCTCCGAACGTGGTCTTGGCCTGACGCTCGTTGACTTCACGCACCGCACGCTGCGTAGCAGGACTGGATCCACCATCGCGGTCATCGCGACGCTTACGGTCTCCGGTTCCACTGCGCTTCTTGGCGGGCGGCTCCTCGTATGTGCGAAGGTGCGACACCGTAATGCGCTTGGCATTCCGGTTGAATTCGAGCACGATGAAATCTGCGCTCTCCTCCACCTTGATGTCGGTACCGTCCTCGCGCTTGAGGTGCTTGGCCTGGCAGAATCCTTCCACACCGTAGGGCAGGGCCACGCCGACATTGCTGCCGTCGATGGACAGAACCGTACCCTTGTGGGTGGAGCCTACTTCGAACACGCTTTCGAACGTATCCCAAGGATTCTCCTGGAGCTGCTTGTGACCGAGGCTCATGCGGCGGTTGGTCTTGTCCAACTCGAGCACGACCACTTCGATTTCGTCGCCGACGTTGCAGAACTCCGAAGGGTGCTTGATCTTCTTCTCCCAGCTGAGATCGGAAATGTGAACAAGGCCATCGATGCCCTCCTCCATCTCGACGAACAGGCCGAAGTTGGTGAAGTTGCGCACCTTTCCGCTGTGCTTGGACTGCACGGGGAACTTGAACTCGATGTTGTCCCACGGGTCCGGAACAAGCTGCTTCAATCCAAGGCTCATCTTCCGCTCTTCGCGGTCGATACCCAAGATGATGGTCTCGATCTCGTCACCCACTTTCAGGAATTCCTGTGCGCTGCGCAAGTGCTGACTCCAGCTCATTTCGCTGACGTGGAGCAGACCCTCTACGCCCTCCGCCACTTCGACGAAGGCTCCGTAGTCGGCCACAACCACAACCTTACCCTTGATTTTGTCTCCGACGTTGACGCCTTCAGACATCGCATCCCATGGGTGAGCCGTGAGCTGCTTGATGCCGAGTGCAATTCGCTTGCGGTCGTCGTCGAAGTCGAGAATCACCACATTGAGGCTCTGGTCAACCTCCACCACTTCTTCGGGATGGTTGACACGGCCCCAGCTGAGGTCGGTGATGTGAACGAGGCCGTCCACACCGCCGAGGTCGACGAATACACCATAGGAGGTGATGTTCTTGACCACACCTTCGAGCACTTGACCTTTTTCGAGGCCCCCGATGATTTGGCGCTTCTGTTCCTCCAACTCGGCCTCGATGAGGGCCTTGTGCGAAACCACGACATTCTTGTACTCCTGGTTGATCTTGACCACCTTGAATTCCATCTGCTTTCCGACGAACTCGTCGTAATCGCGGATGGGCTTCACATCAATCTGGCTGCCCGGCAGGAACGCCTCGATGCCGAATACATCGACAATCAATCCCCCCTTCGTGCGGCACTTGATCGTACCCATGATGATCTCGTCATTCTCCAATGCAGCATTGACCTTGAGCCATGCGCTGTGAATGCGGGCCGTGCGGTGGGAAACCACCAATTGACCGTTGCGGTCCTCCTGTTGCTCGACGAACACAGGAACCACGTCACCAGCGCGTAGCTCTGGGTTGTAGCGGAACTCTGAAGCACCGATGACACCCTCGGACTTGTATCCGATGTTGACCACAACCTCCTTCTTCCCGATGCTCACAATGGTACCGTCGACCACCTCGGCTTCGCGAATGAGATTCAAGCTACCCTCGTACAGATCCTCAAGCTTCGTGCGCTCTTCGGGATCCATATCGTCTTTGGAATCGTCTTGATCGTCCCAGTCGAATTCATCTCCTGGCTGGTCAAGCTCGCGCATCACCCAGGGCTCGGCGGGAGCTTCCTCGGCGGGAGCTTCCTCAGCAGCCGGAGCCTCCTCAGCGGGAGCTTCCTCAGCAGCCGGAGCCTCCTCAGCGGGAGCTTCCTCAGCAGCCGGGGCCTCCTCAGCGGGAGCTTCCTCAGCAGCCGGGGCCTCCTCAGCGGGAGCTTC
>JBDQOI010000030.1:0-29164 GCA_040261275.1 Flavobacteriales bacterium
GATGGCCGCAGGGTTTACGTTGTCTTCAACGGTCACCGTGAAAGTGGTCGAGCCCGTGTTGCCATTGTTGTCCGTAGCGGTCAATGTCACGGTATTGGCTCCAATGTGGGAGCAATCAAAATCTGTTTGATTCAGCGCCAATGATGCTATGCCGCAGGCGTCATTCGAACCGTTGTCGGCTTGAGCTGCCGTGATGCTCGCTGCGCCCGATGCGTCAAGCTGTACAGTGAGGTCTTGCGCGACAGCCGTGGGGTCCACATCGTCGGTCACTGTTATGGTGAAGCTGACAGACCCTGTTCTGCCATTGACATCTGTTGTGTTGTAAGTGACCAACGTGTTGCCAACCGGAAATGTATCGCCTGAACTGTAATCGCTGGTAACCGAGGCGATGCCGCAGTTGTCGACCGCGTCCGGGCCGGACCACACGACAACGGCATCACAATCACTGGCACCAGCAGGTTGGGTGATGTTGGTTGAGACGTTATCGAAGGAGGGATCTTCATCATCCGTCACCGAAATCAGGAAGCTGCTGGCGGAAAGGTTTCCGGAAGCGTCCATGGCGGTGTAGGTCACCAGCGTATTACCGACACCGAAATAGTCTCCGGGTGCCGCTGTGCCCACAAAGGACATCAACGTACAGTTGTCTGTGGCATTGGGGACGGCCCATGTTGCAGTGGCACCACAGTCTCCCGCATCGGCGGACAAGACGATGTTGTCCGGCATATCGGTGATGACCGGGTTCTCCGTGTCGGGAGAGCACTGGGCTTGGACAGCGGAGGTGAAAGACCCCAGGAAGAGCAGGCAGCAGCCTACGGAAGCGATGAAGACGCGCATCGATACAGAATTTGGCACACGCAAACTACTGTGAAGTCTGTATAACACGGCATTTTTTATCGGTGCTTACCGTCCCTTTATCTCATTATACGCTACGTCCACAAAATATTTGCCTCCAAATGAAATGCCCCGCTGTGGAGCGGGGCATTTCTCGAGGGTTGGATTCGTGTTCCGATCAGGCCTTGTCGCGGCTCAAATCGACCACCGTAGGGGTGGCGATAAAGATGGAACTGTAGGTTCCCACCACAACGCCCACCATCAAGGCGAAAACGAAGCCTTTGATGTTGTCGCCTCCGAAGAGGAAAATGGTCAGCAACACCACAAACGTGGAGAGTGAGGTATTGATGGTCCGGCTCAACGTGCTGTTGAGGGCCAGGTTGAACACTTCCTTGCGGTCCTTCTTGGATCCATACAGCGTGAAATACTCACGGATACGGTCGAAAACCACCACGGTGTCATTGATAGAATAACCAATGACGGTCAATATTGCAGCGATGAAGGCCTGGTCTATTTCCATCGTGAAGGGCAGTATTCCCCAGAAAATACTGAACAAGGAGAGCACGATGAGCACGTCGTGGATCATGGCTACCAGGGCGCCCAACCCGTATTGCCACTTCCGGAATCGGAAGAAGATGTACAGGAAGATGACGAGAAGAGAGAAGATGGTGGCATTCGTAGCGCCGCGGCGGAAATCGTCGCTGATGGTACCGTCCACCTTATTGTAACGGTCGATCGTGTACTTCGTTCCGAGCGTTCCGAGACCACTGGCGAGTGCCTCTTGGATCATCTCGTCTTGGTTTTCAGCTTCGCTATCGATCATGTAGTTGGACATGATGCGCAGCTGGCGGTCGCTTTCTTTGGTTTGGACGATGGGGTTGCCCGGTGTACCCTCCTCCGTGAAGGCAACCACAAGGGCGCTCCGCACCTCCTGGATGTCCACAGTTTCTTCGAAGGTGACGTCAAATGTGGATCCTCCGGTGAACTCCACGCCGTAGTTGAGGCCTCGGGTAGAGAGACTGGCCAGACCACCGGCGATCACCAACGCGCTGGCGAGGTAGGCCATGCGGCGACGTGCGATGAACGGTACGGCGGTATTCGTGAACCAGTTTTCGGTGAGCTTGGATGCGAAGGACATGCCCTTCTTGTTTTCCATGCGGGTGTAGAACACCAGGCGGGTCAAAACGATGGCGCTGAAGAGCGACGTGAAAATACCGACCATCAAGGTCGTGGCGAATCCACGGATGGCACCGCTACCGAAGCTGTACAGGATGATGGCGGTCAACATCGTGGTGATGTTGGCGTCGATGATGGCACTGTAAGCCTTGGAGTATCCCTCCTTGACGGCACCGGCCAGTCCCTTGCCGGCGCGCAGTTCTTCGCGGACACGCTCATAAATGAGCACGTTGGCGTCTACGGCCATACCGATGGTCAGAACGATACCGGCGATGCCCGGGAGGGTCAACGCGGCGCCGAGGGAAGCCAAGGCACCGATGAGGAAGAAGAGGTTGGCGATGAGCGCGATGTTGCTCACGACACCTGCACCACGGTAGTAGAAGATCATGTAGACCAACACCACGAGCAGGGCGAAGACAAACGAGCTGAGTCCCGCTTGGATGTTCTCTTCACCAAGTTGTGGTCCCACGGATACCTCGTCCACAATGCGGGCGGGGGCGGGGAGCGATCCGGCCTTCAGGAGGCTGGAGAGGTCTTCCGCTTCGATGAGCTTCTGCTCGGGGGTCTGTCCGGTTCCGAAGCTGATCTGCGAGCGACCGTTCATGATGGCGCTGTTGACGTTGGGGGCGGAGAACACGAGGTTGTCGAGCACCACGGCCACAGCGCGGTTGTTGTCGGCAGCGGCAGCCTTGGTCATCTGTCCCCAGATGCCGGCACCTTCACCGTTCATGGTCATGTTGCAGACCACGTCTCCGATTTCGTCATATCCGACGCGTGCGTCGATGATGCTCTTTCCGTCCAGCTTGGCCTTGCCGCGACCGCTTTGGTCTTGGATGGCATATAAAGTGGCGACTCCTCCTTCGGTCTTTGCACCCCAGAGCAGGCGGAGGTCCGTTCCGAGCGCGACCTTGACCGCGGCAATACGGAGTACGTCGTTCACTTTGCCGGTGTCGGCTTCCGCAGCGAAACCGACGATGCTCGTCTTGGCTTGCTGGTTGGGTTGCATGACCGCGAAGAGCGGATTCTTGGCGCGGAGCTCTTCTTGGCTCAGTGAACTGTCGGCAGGGGCTTCCTCGCCGAAGAGGTCAGGTCGTTGGACGCGGCCTGCAGCTGTGTTAGCGTCGGCGATGCGCTGTACGATTTCGTCGTTGAACCAGGTCTCCCAGAATTCGAGGTTGGCGGTGGACTTCAACTGCTTTCGCGCACGAGCAGGATCGTCGATGCCAGGAAGTTCAACGAGGATGCGTCCGCTGAGGGACAGTTTCTGAACATTGGGCTGGGCCACACCGAGTTGGTCAATCCGCTTGCGGATGATGTTTTCAGTGTTGTTGATAGCGGTCTCTGCCTCCGTGCGCAGGATGGCGAGGATTTCCTCGTCGGTGCTCTTCGATGGGAAGAGGTCGGGACTCTCCATGTTGTAGAAGATGCGCCACAACTCATCCGTGTTACCGTTGGTTTCCCAAGCTTGACCGAAGAGGGTCACGAAATCCGCGTTGGAATTGCGGCGTTCTGCCTTGGCTTGATTGACGGCGGCACGGAAGCCTTCGTTCGTGCTGTAGTCGCCCAGGGCTATAATGAGGTCGGGAATGGAGACTTCGAGGGTTACGCTCATTCCACCGCGAAGGTCCAAGCCTAGGTTTAGCTCGCGCTCCTTGGACTCCTTGTACGTCTTGCCGAAAATCGGAACGATGGCGGAGTCGCCTTTGGCGCGCAGGTAAGATTTGGCTTCCTCAGCAGCGGTTGCATCGAATGCATCCTCTGAGATTGCGCCCGCTTCGAGCAGTTGTTCTGCTTCATAGACGCCTTGCATCTTGGCTTCGTTCTCAAACTGGTTTGAGAAGTAGTTGAAGCTCAAGGTGTACAGGGTGGCCAATGCGAGCAGCACCGTGAAGATCAGGACGGCACTCTTGTTCTGCATGGTTCAGGTGTTTTTAAAGGTGCGCAAAGATAGATAAAACCGTTCGGCGTGAACGGTGGCATCCACCTACGGGCAGGGGGTTTGGATTAACTTCGCCGACATGGGGCAATCACTCGGTTTTCGAGGACGGACATTACGCCGCGTTTTGCGGAAAGGTTACAGCCGTGGGGTGTTTTTTTCTGCCCTTGTTTTCGGGGCGGTGCTTTCGCTGCCCGTGGCCTCTCCAGCTCAGGCCGTTCAGCTCGCCGTCCTGCAGTACAAAGGCGGAGGAGACTGGTATTCCAATCCGACGAGTGTACCCAACCTGGTGACCTTCTGCAATGATGAACTGGGTACCCGGATCGATGAGGATGTGCCCTATGTGGAGGTGGGCTCGCCGGCTTTGTTCAACTATCCTTTCGTGCACATGACCGGCCATGGGAATGTGGTGTTCACCCCATCAGAGGCGCGCAATCTGCGCACTTGGCTCGAGGCCGGGGGGTTTCTGCACATCAGCGATAACTATGGTATGGACGTCTTTATTCGTCAGGAGATGGAAAAAGTGTTTCCTGACCTCGATTGGGTCGAGTTGCCCTTTGAGCATCCCGTGTATCACGTCGCCTATGATTTCAAGGACGGACCGCCCAAGGTGCACGAGCACGACGGGGAGGCCGCCCGTGGGTTCGGGTTGTTGCTGGACGGTCGGCTGGTCTGTTATTACGACCACGAATGCGACCTCGGCGACGGTTGGGAGGACTACGCGGTGCACCGCGACCCCGAGGCGGTAAGGCGTCGGGCCCTGGAAATGGGGGCCAACCTCGTCACTTTCGCCATGGCGGGCGGCCGCGACGACTGACGATCTCCTAGCTCAACCTGGAAAGGCGACCAAGCTTGGGCGAGGAAAGTGTCCTGATTCAGCGGGTAGTTTCAGTCTGTCCTGTTCGTTGTGAACGGCGTCCTTGAGCCAATGAACGATCAGTAAGCCCTCTGGGTCTTCTACGGCGGATTGGATCACATCTCCCTTTCGCATGCCCGTCTGCCATGCAGGACTATTGGGCCAGCAAACGCGGACTTCGGTCCGGCCTTCCCGGCCCTTTCCGCACAGTGCTCCGCAGCGCGCCAGGGGGTCTTGGTGGGGTTCCAGGGTTGCGTTGATCCCTTGGTGAAGCAGGGCGTCCACGAGGTCGGGCCAGGCGTCTTCTGTTCCGTCGCAGAAATCCGCCCGTAAACGCCGGATTTCCTCTGCGCCATCGGTGCTGCGGGCACCGGCGCGCCGTTCGAGGGTTTCCCACCATCGGTCCTCGGTGATGGCGCGGGGTTGGTCTGGTCCTGTCAACTCGGAGAGCGCATCGATGAGCCATCCGCCTCCCGATCGGTGGAGTGCCACATCGCAGAGAAAGGCCAACACGGCGCCTTCCACGTAGATGTTGCCCCGCCGGTGGGGGACGCCCAGACTGTAGCCGTCGAGCCAGGTGTCAAAGCTGCTGTCGGCCACGGACGTCTGCAGGCGACCGGGATTCCACAAGTGGCGGGTCAGCAGCTTTTCAAAGCGCCGCAGCCAGCCCTCCAATTCGATGACGCCGGCCTCGAGCAGGAACAGGTCGCCCAGATAGGTGGTGACGCCTTCGGCGATGTAGCCCATTCGGCTGGGTGAGGGGCCGGTGAAATCGTAAGGCATCCACTCGGTGGGCCGAAAACGTTTGACATTCCAAGTGTGCACGAGTTCGTGGCTCGCGATGTCGATGACCTCCTCATATCCTGGCGAAGGGTCGCCTTCGGCGCAGGTGATGCCGTGGGCCGGACCCCACGCGATGACGGTGGAGGCTTCGTGCTCCACGCCGTGTCGAGCCGGGAAATCCGGGAAGAGATAGAGGAAGTGGTATTCCGGCACCGGAAGCCAACCAAAGGCGGTCATCTGGCTTTCGGTGAATTTCCGGTGGGCTTCCAGGAAGGCCTCCGCATCGTAATGCCGCTGGCCCCAGACGTGGATGTGGAAGGGGTGGCCGTCCACCTCGTAGGTGTCGTGGTGCAGGTCGGCCTCCGGGGCAGCGATCCAGGGGCTGTCCATCAGGTGCTGCGTTCCTTTGGCGTGCAGGTGGCGGCCATCTTCGGTCCGCTCAGCAAGCAGGGCTGTGGCGATGCGCCAGTCCCCCGGGATGTCCGGAAGATGCACGGTCACGGGCGCTTCGGCGAGGTCGGGGTGGAAGAGGAGGCAATTGACGGGGTTGACGTACAGCAGCTGGTCGTCGGCCCAGGTGCTGCCGGCGTCCAGCCGCGCTGCTGTGAACCGGTAGCGGACCTGAACGGGGTCCGCGGCATCATTCCTCATCCCACAACTCCAAACGTGAAGGTCTTTCTTGCGAAGGGGCTGCCATGCATCGCCGTCCCATTGCTCCATGCAGCGAACGAGCCGGGCAAAGTCCCCCCGCTCGTAGCGACCGGGCCGCCAAACGGGCAGGTGGAGGCGATCTGTGCCCGCGGGAAACTGGGCGTGGATGAGGAGCTCGTGTCTGTCGGCTCTCTCGATTCGGTGGGTGATGGCCATGGTCAATCGAACAGGTCTTCCATGGGCTTGCCGGTGCAGCCGCTGGTGCGCGGAAAGCCCAGTAGGGCCGACAGGGTGGGGGCAATGTCCCGGATTTCGGTGCGCTCATAGGTGGCGCCCTGGGGAATGCCCGGCCCCATGATCAGGAAGGGAACGTGGGTGTCGTAAGCGTAGGGGCTGCCGTGGCTGGTTCCGGTGCGGCCGTATTCCAGGAAGCCCGGTTTGAGCATGACGACCACATCGCCAGAAGCCTTGGCGTGCCAACCGCGCAGCACGGTGGCTTCTGCCCCTTCGGTGAAGGCTCCGACGCGCAGGTCGGCAGCGGTCAGTGTGCGCTGTACTTCTGGTGCTTCGGAGGCCACTTCCGCGATGAAACGGGCCACTTCATCGGCGTTGATGCCCGCTTTCCGCATCAGCGGGCGGTCCAGGAAGAACTGGTCGTTGTCGTACTTGAGGACAAGGTCGCTCCTGCCATAGCGGGTGCGCAGGGCGGTGTCGACCCGGGCTTTCATGGGCTCGGGATTCCAGTAATCCACGGGCAGTCCGCGTTGCTTCTCAAGACCTGGGACGGTGACCCCGCCGTGGTCGGCGGTCAAGAAGGCCGTCCATTGCCCCTTGCCCACCATGTTGTCCAAGGCAGTGAACAGTCGGGCGAGTTCGTCGTCCAGACGCCGGTAGGTGTCCTCGGTCTCCATCGCATGAGCGCCGAATTTGTGGCCCACGTAGTCGGTGCTGCTGAAGGACAGCGCCAACACGTCCGGCGTCTCATCGGCCCCGAGGTTCTCGGCTCCTATGGCCATGAGTGCGAAGTCCACGAGGACGGTATTACCGTGTGGCGTGCCCTTGATGATGTCCGGTCCACCGTTGGCCTCTGCCAGTGCGGCGAGATCGTAGGGAAATACAGGACGCTCCCCTCCGGTCCAGGTCCCTTCGAAGGGGTTGTTGTCCGCCATGCTGCCAGTATAGGAATCGGCGTCATCGCGCAGGTCCCACCCCATGGCAATCAGCCTTTCCACCGCATCGGAAGCGTTGAATTTCCGCACCCACTTGGGGAGTTCCTCCATGTAGTGGGAACTCGTGATGAATTCCCCGGCATTGAGCCAATAGGCGGCGTCCGCGGCATGCCCGGCGGGCAGGATGGCACCGCGGTCCTTCATGCTGGCCCCGATCACCTTGGGCACATCGCCATCCCGGCGGCTGAAGTGCAGTTTGAATTCGTCGGCCCAGGTGCTGGATCCCATGCGCACCGGGGACATGCGGCCTTTGTCGCCGGGATCGGTTTCCGGCATGGCGACGGGTTCTACGGAAAAGTCCTCGGCGCAGTAAACGACGCGGGCTTCAGTGCGGGAGTACCAGTTGTTGCCGATGATGCCGTGCACCGCGGGGGTGGTGCCGGTGGCGATGCTCGCGTGGCCCGGACCGGTAAAGGTCGGCGCGTAGCTGAAGTGGTGGTCCATCCCTGCGAACCCCTCAGAAAGGAAACGGTTGAACCCGCCTTCACCGAATCCCTCGGTATAGCGCTGCAGGTAGTCCGCCCGCATTTGGTCCACGGTCAGGGCGACGATGAGACGGGGCGGCTGCCCGGATATGTCAAGGCCCATGGGGCTTTGCGCCACAGCATCGAGTGTAACGCAAGAGGGCAGAAATGCAGCGAGGCCAAGGCCTGCGAGTAGGGGGAGTGCGCGCATGGCAGGATGGGAATCAGGGGTGAATTTAACGCCGGAGAAAGCCGCTCACGAAGGCAAAGACCACGATGCAACCGATGACGCTGACCGCCACGTTGGTGACTGCCCAACCCCATTGGCCTTCCGCGACCAACCGCTGGGTGTCCGCGCTGAACGTGCTGAACGTGCTGAACCCGCCACAGAATCCGACGGCCAGTCCCGCATAGAGGGCGGGCTGGTCGGCCCACTTTTCCTGGCATCGGACCACGGCCCAGGCGAGCAGGGCGGTGGCCGCGAGATTGGCCGCGAGGGTCCCCCAGGGGAGGATACTTTTTCCGTTCAACCAAAGGCCAAAAAGGTGCCGCAAGACAGAGCCCAATCCACCCCCTAAAAAGACGGCAAAAAGAAAGAGGGGAGCGAGGGGATTCATGGGGTGAAAAAACGGGGTTTCAGGCGCTCAGAAAGGGTGTAGGTCGCTGCTGCCCATCCTCCCCCGAAAAGCGCACCAAACACGATATCACCCGTATAATGTACCCCTAAATACAATCTTGTCCAGCTTACAAGCACGGCCCAAATCCACAGCCAGCGGAGGCGTTTGGTGCCCACCAGAAGCAAGGTGATGGCGGCGAGTCCGAAGGTGTTCGAAGCGTGGGAGGAAACGAAGCCGAAGCGGCCTCCGCGATAGGGGGTTCCGTCCCCGTTCAAATGGAGGACGAGTTGGTCGGCCAGCCCCGGCTCGTGACTGGGGCGCAACCGCTCGAAACCGGGTTTGAGTACCCGGCTGCTGACGGCGTCCGTGCCGGCAAAAGTCACCATCACGACAGCCAATCGCCAGGCGCCTTTTTGCCAGGCCACGCCGCGGAAAAGCCGCCAGATGACGAACAGGTAAACGGGTGTCGAAACCCAGGGATTTGTCAGGACCCACGCCACCGGCGCCAGGGCTTCCGGGGTTCCGTTGAGCCACAGCAGCAGGGCTTCGTCCCAAGCCTGCAGGGTGTCGGTCACGTCAGGCGTAGATGGCCTCGATGAGGTCGCCGTACTGGGCGAGGATGGGCTTGCGCTTGAGCTTCAGCGTGGGCGTGAGTTCTCCGCCGTCAATGGTGAAGGGCGCGGGCAAGACCTGAATTTTCTTGATGCGCTCCCATGATGCGAACGGGGCCACGAGGCCCTCCACGTCCTTCATGATGCGGGCGCAGATCTCTTCGTCCTTGGGCACGTCGGCCATGGCGGGACAGTCCCGGTTGTGGCGCTTGCACCATTCCTCGAGGTACACCATGTCCGGTACGACCAGGGCGGCAGGGTGTTTGCGGCTCTCGCCGATGACCATAACCTGCTCCACAAATCGGGAGGCCTTGATGGCATTTTCCAGCAATTGGGGCGCCACGTACTTGCCTCCGGAGGTCTTGAACATCTCCTTCTTGCGGTCGGTGATGCGGAGGAATCCGTCCTCCATGACGCCGATGTCACCGGTGTGGAACCAGCCGTCCTTGATGACCTCTGCGGTCTTTTCTTCGTCCTTGAAGTAGCCCATCATGACCTGCATGCCTTTCACGAGGATCTCGCCGTCGCTGCCGAATTTGACCTCGGTGTGTTCGACCAGTTTGCCCACCGTTCCAATGCGGAGCAATCCGGCTCCATTCAAGGAGTTCACGGAGACCACAGGGGAGGTTTCAGTGAGGCCATAGCCTTCGTAGACGTGAATGCCGGCTCCGTTGAAGAAGCGGGCGAGGCGGGGGGCCAATGCGGCCGATCCGGAGGCCACCGCCATGATCTCGGTGAGCCCGAGTGCCGCCTTGACCTTGTCGAAGACCAGCTTGCGGGCGATGCCGAGTTTCCACTCGTAGAACGCGCCGTTTTGACCGTCGGGTTCCCAAGCAAGGGCAATGTTGACGGCCCAGTTGAAGATGGCGGCTTTCACGCCGCCCGCTGCGCGGCCCTTCGCCACAATGCCGTCGTAAAACTTCTCGAGCAGGCGCGGAACGGCCGTGAACATGTGGGGGCGGGTTTCGGCGAGGTCTTCCTTTACCGTTTCCAGGCTTTCTCCGAAGTGGATCATCGCGCCCTCACTCATGTAGAGGTAGTGCAGCATGCGCTCGAAGATGTGGCAGCAGGGCAGGAAGCTCAATACGCGGTATTCTGCGCCCGGCTCGCGGGCCGGCATGCGCGGGATGGCGATGAGGGTGTTCTGTGTGATGTTCTGGTGGCTGAGCATCACACCTTTAGGTCGCCCTGTGGTACCAGAGGTGTAGATGATGGTGGCCATTTCGTTGGGCAACACCGCCTTGGAGCGCTCGGCGAGAGTGGCCTTCGCTGCGTCATCGGCATTGCGGCCTGCGTCTAAGACTTCATTCCAATTCCGGGCTCCATCGACCTTCTCAAAGGTGAAGATTCCTTGTAGAGAAGGCACCTGGTCCTGTATGGAGGAGACCTTGTCGAAAAGCTCTTGGTTGGAGACGAAGCAGAACTTGGATTCGCTGTGGTTGAGGATGTAGACGTAATCCTCGGGGGTCATCGTCGGATAGATGGGCACGTCGATGCCGCCCGCTTGGAGCGTACCGTGGTCCATCAGGTTCCATTCGCATCGGTTGTTGTGCGAGATCAAGGCGACACGGTCTCCGGCCTCCATTCCCATGCTGATGAGACCGAGGCTCACCAGGTCCATCTCCTCCACGAATTGGGCGGTGGAGTATGTGATTCGGTTGCCACCGTTGGGCATGGTCATCATTACATCGAGCGGACCCGTTGCCAGTTGGTAGCGGGGAAAATCGAATAAACGTGTGGGCTTGTCCATGATTGAAATTGGGGTTCAGGTCTCACAATGTAGGGGAAGGATTTCGCACTTTCGCGAAGTGATGGACCGCAAGCCTATGGAAGACCCCCGCAAGCTTTGGCCGGACCTTGTTTTTGAGGATCCGGGAATCGCGGTGCGTTCAGGGGAAGCAGGATGGCAATTGCGGTGTCGGGTGCGCAAGTCTTGGGTGGCATTGGAGCCCGAGGAGTGGGTCCGGCAACATATCGTCGCGGCCTTGGTGGATTCGGGCTGGCCGCTGGGTCGCATGGTGCTTGAGTACCCTGTCCGATTCGGTCAGGTGGCGGGACGCATTGATATCGCCGTATTTGACAGCATTGGAAATGTGGAGTTGGCGGTGGAGGTGAAGGCCCCTCGTGTGCCGTTGGATGCGGGCGTGGCCGAACAGGTAGGTCGATATGATTTGGCGGTTTCTGCTTCTGGGTTGATGATTTCCAATGGATTGCGCACGGCAGTGTGGGAACGGGATGCAGAGGGCCGTTGGGAGCAGAGCAGAACCTGGCCGATGCCCAAGGGCCATTGAGCGCGCCGAATTGTGGATTACGTGTAACCGAATGTGGGAAAGCTTCTCGTCTTGAATGGTGCCGAAAGGTGCGTGGAATGCGCCGTTCGGGGTATTTTGCACCATGGAACCGAAGGACATTCTGGCCATTTCCGGAAAACCGGGGCTTTTCAAGGTGCTCAATACGACTCACCGTGCGATTGTGGTGGAGAGTCTGGATGAAGGCAAGCGCAGCGCAGTACCCTCCTCCGCGAGGGTTTCGAGCTTTGAAGACATCAGCATCTTCACCTACGATGAGGATTTGCCCTTGGCCGGGGTCTTGAATGCCATGCACGCTCGCTTGAAGGGCGGAGATGCTCCCCACCCGAAGGAATCCCACGATGACTTGCGCTCTTTTGTCACGGAAATCGTCGAAGACCTCGACCAAGAGCGGGTCTATCACAGCGACTTGAAGAAGCTTTGTTCCTGGTACAACCAGCTGAATGGATTGAATCTGTTGCCTTTCAGCGAAGAAGCTGAAGGGGCTGAAGAAGCTGAAGGGCCTGGGGAGGCAGAGGACGCAAAGGGCCAGGAAGCAGAGAATGAGGCAGATGAATCGGCACAGGAGGAAACCGTAGAGGAGACCAACGGTGACGCCGAAAGCGGGGCTGAGGGATGAGCTTGGAGAGCCAACGCGTCGCCGTGATCGGCGCTGGAACGATGGGCAATGGCATTGCCCATGTTTTTGCCCAGTCGGGCCATGAGGTCTCGTTGGTGGATGTCAATGCGGCTGCATTGGAGAGGGCGAGGGCAACCATTGACCGCAACCTTGACCGCCTCGTGGCGAAGGAGAGGATTTCGGCCGATGACAAGGCGGCGACTTTGGCCAGGCTGAAGACGACCACCGAGATGCACGGCGCAGTTTCCGACGCGGACCTCGTCGTGGAGGCGGCAACCGAGCGTCTGGACCTCAAGCTCAAGATCTTTGAACAGATAGACGCCTCTGCGCCCGCAGATGCGATTCTGGCGACCAATACATCGAGCATTTCCATCACCCGCATCGCTGCGGCCACAGGCCGTGCCGACAAGGTGATCGGCATGCACTTCATGAACCCGGTTCCCATCATGAAACTGGTGGAGGTGATCCGCGGCTACGACACCAGTGACGCAACCACGGCGACCGTGGTGGAGCTGTCGCGCCAGCTGGGCAAGATTCCCGTGGAGGTCAACGATTACCCCGGTTTCGTGGCCAACCGCATCCTGATGCCCATGATCAATGAGGCCATCTGCAGCCTGCATGAAGGCGTGGCCGGTGTGGCGGAAATCGACGAGGTGATGAAGCTGGGCATGGCGCATCCCATGGGACCGCTCCACCTGGCGGACTTCATCGGCCTCGACGTTTGCCTGAGCATCCTTCGGGTGTTGCACGATGGATTCGGTCAGCCCAAGTATGCGCCTTGTCCATTGCTGGTCAACATGGTCACCGCAGGCAAACTGGGCGTCAAGTCCGGCGAGGGTTTCTACGTCCACACCAAAGGCAGCAAGGACATCACCGTTGCACCTGCATTCAGCTGACGCATGAAGGGGTTCCAGCCGTTGCTCGATGAGATTCGGGAGCGCCGGTTCGCGCCCCTCTACCTGCTCGGTGGGGAGGAGCCCTTTTACCTGGACCTGTTGTCCGATGCCATCGAAGAAAACGCGATGGAGGAGCACGAACGGGACTTCAACCAGACCGTGCTCTACGGCCGGGACAGTGATCTGGATCAGGTGCTGGCCGCGGCGCGCCAGTTTCCTATGATGGCCGAGCGCCGATTGGTTCTGGTGAAGGAAGCGCAAGACCTCCGGGAGTGGAGGTCCAAGGACAAGCTCGAGAAGCTCGCCGCTTATGCAGATAACCCCGTGGCCTCCACGGTACTCGTGCTCGTTCATCGAAACAAGATGCCGGACAAGCGCCTCTCCGCGGTGAAGCGCATCCAAAAGGCGGGCGCCGTGTTCCAATCCGACCGTATCCGCGACTACAAGCTGTCGGAGTGGATTGAGGGTTTCGTCCATTCCAAGGGACGCCGCATCGGCCCGCGGACCGCGCAGGTGATGGCGGAATACCTCGGAAACGACCTCAAAAAGGTGGCGGGTGAGCTGGAGAAACTGTTCATCGCGCTGCCCGAGGGGGGCGAGGTGAGCGATGCGCTCATCGAGCAGCATATCGGTATTTCCAAGGAGTACAACGTGTTCGAGCTGACCGGCGCCTTGGCCAACAAGGACATCGGGCGTGTGACCCGCATCATCCAGTACATGCGGGCCAACGAGAAGTCCAATCCGGTGCCGCGCATCCTGCCGGTGCTGACCAATTACTTCGGCCGGGTGCTGGCCTTCCACCACCTGCCCAACCACGATCCGTCCGCGGTGGCGAGCGCCTTGCGCGTGCATCCTTTCGCCGCCAAGGAATACGCCCGTGCCGCCCGGAATTACCCGGCGCGCAAGGTGTCGCGCATCTTCGGCTATCTCCGGGAATGCGACGCCAAGTCCAAGGGCATCGGCAACGCGACCGTTCACCCCTTTGATCTGCTCGAGGAGGCGCTCTTCAAGACCTTGCACTGACGAAGAGCCATAGACCTGATGGGAACCGCCGAACCGGAACCGAACGCCATTGTTGCCACTGAGATGGGAGAGAAGAACACATTGTTGCTGCAGGCATTGGCGGGAGAAATGACGCCGCGACCGCCCGTTTGGGTCATGCGCCAGGCAGGCCGTATCCTGCCGGAGTACCGGGCGGTGCGGAGCCGGTTGTCCGGGTTCAAAGAGTTGGTCGAAACGCCCGAATTGGCTTGTGAAGTGACCCTACAGCCGGTCGACTTGCTGGGGGTCGATGCAGCCATCCTGTTCAGCGACATCCTGGTGGTGCCCGAGGCGATGGGGCTGCCTTATGAGCTCATCGAAAAGGTGGGGCCTCGCTTTCCGGAGACGATTGGTTCTGCTGCGGACCTGAAGCGGCTCCACCCCGTAGAGCCGGAAGAGCACCTGAAATACGTGCTCGACGCCATGCGATTGACCCGCCGTGCGCTGGACGGGCGGGTGCCGCTCATCGGCTTTGCCGGGGCGCCGTGGACGATTTTCTGCTACATGATCGAGGGGGGCGGAAGCAAGGAGTGGAGCCGGGCCCGGCGCATGTTGCGGAGCGAACCGGCCCTGGCGGAAGACCTGCTGGACCGGATCACCGAGGCGACCATCGCCTACCTCAATGCACAAGTGGAGGCGGGCGCCCAAGTGCTTCAGCTCTTTGACAGTTGGGCGGGTGCACTGGATGCAGGCCTTTTCGAACGGTACAGCCTGCCGCGATTGCGCCGCATTTGTGCCGAGGTCAAGGGGGCGCCACTCATCGTATTTGCCAAGGGGGCGGGCTGGCAGCTCGACCGCTTGGCCACCTTGCCCTGTCAGGCGCTGGGCATTGATTGGCACACGCCTGTGGCGGAGGCCAGAAGCCGTGCACCCGAACACGTTTTGCAGGGGAATCTGGATCCTTCTGCGCTCTACGGAACCGAATCCGAGGTGCGGGCCGCTACCCAACGAATGTTGAAGGATTTTGGGCGCGGCAACCACGTGGTTAACTTGGGCCACGGTGTCTATCCGGACATCGATCCCGACCGCGTGTGTGCCTTCATTGACGAAGTCAAACGCAGTGGGGATTGACCCGGGCGACCATACAAGCAAAATCATGCGGAATCTGATGATGACCTGCGCGTGCGCCGCGCTCCTGATCCCGGCCTTCTCGGCCGACGTCCAAGCCCAGGACGAAAACCTGGTGCCCAACGGCAGCTTTGAAAACGGGGACATCAAAAAGCTCAAGGCCTACGGTCAATTGGAGGAAATGTCCACCGATTGGTTTCCCTACACGGATGCCCCCCTCGATTGGTACTCGACTGAGGTAAAGAGCGAGAAGGTCGCTGTGCCTGCCAATAGCTATGGCTACGAAGACGCCTCGGATGGTGCTCGCTATGCCGGATTCCGGGCTTACAGCAAGACGCCGAAGCTGTCGCGCACGTATTTCCAGGTTCGATTGACGGACAACCTGCAGGAGAATCAGCTCTACTGCGTGAGCTTTGATATTTCGCTCAGCGACCTCTCGAAGTACGCGGTGAATGGGATCGGGGCTTACTTCTCAGACCGCAAAGAGATGCAGCCCAACCTCGGGCTCGTTGACCGCGAGCCGCAGGTGAAGCACCGTTCCGATAAGGTCATGCAGCTCATGGAAGGTTGGGAAACCGTGTGTGGAACCGTTTTGGGAACCGGACAGGAAGAATACATGACCATCGGTGGATTCAACGGTTCACGGGACATCGACGAGGTCAAGGTGAAGAAGCCTTCTAACCTCGCAGGAGTGCAGACCATGCATGCTTACTACTACATCGACAATGTGAAGATTGTGCCGGTAGAGGCCAAAAGCCAATGCAGCTGTTCGCGCTCCTCGGACACGGCTCCCGACCTCGTATATGGTGGCCCAACGCTGCCGAGTGATATGTCCAATCGGGACGTAGTGGAGCGCTCTGCCGTTTATTATGCATTCGTGAACCGAAGCTTCACGGAAGGGGGTAAATCCTCCTTGGATCGCATTGCAGGCATTATGAAATCCAATCCGGGCTGGAAGCTGGATATTTTGGGCCATTGTGACAATGACGAGGTCAATGAGGGCAAAATCAATCCGCGTTTTGCGGACATGGGCCGAAAGCGGGCGGAGCAAGTGAAGCGCTATCTCACCTCTCAAGGGGTGCCCGAAGGCAGCATGACGGTCACGGGCTTGGAGAACTCGGACCCTTCCAGCACCAAGGGAACGGACTTGGCTCGGGCCAAGAACCGCCGTGTGACCTTCAGGCTGAAGTAAGCCCATGAGGATATCGCCGGCCTTGGGGTTGGCCCTGATGGTGTTTCCTCTGTCCCTTGGGGGGCAGACCCAAAGCATGGTATTGAATGCCGCGAGTCTTGTGAGGGACGGTGGTTTCGAGCAAAAGCGTTATTGTCCTTCGGATTACAATCAGCAGCGGCTGCGGACGCTGGAGCATTGGGAACAGGTTTCCGAGGGGACACCGGACCATTTTTCCTCTTGCAGTCAATCGGCAGGGGTTCCCGGGAATCGTTTTGGCCGTGAGGCCGGGCTGGAGGGGGAATCATACGGCGGTCTGGTGTTGTTCAGCCGCGCCAAATGGCGTTACCGGGAGTACCTGAGCACGGAGTTGACGCGAAGCCTGATCCCGGGAGAATGGATTTGCGTTTCATTCTGGTACTCGGCCGCAGAAAAAGCGGGTTTGGTGGCCGATGGGGTAGGGGCATTGCTCTCCGTCGAAAAAGCCGATGGCGAGCGCGACTACGCTTTGGATTTGTCCCCTCAATTGCGGAACCCGGAAGGGCATTTTCTGGAGGTGACGGAAGGTTGGACGAGACTGTCCGACGCGATTCAAGCAGAAGGAGGAGAGCGTTGGTTGACCCTTGGCAATTTCGACACCAAGGGGAATACCCGGATAGCACTGTCGGCGCAGGCGCCCAAAGACGCCACGGATTGGGCCTATGTCTACATCGACGGGGTCGAGGTGGTACCTGTTGAGAAGCCCGAAGACTGCGCTTGTCTGGTCCGCAAGATTGCCCAGGAAATGCAGGATCCGCCAGAGCCTTTGACGCGGGTGACAGAGCTCGAGCGGGACACGCTCCATTTTGCTTTTGACGACGATGTTTTGCAGCCGGAGGACCGCACGAAACTGGATCGGTGGGGGGCCATGTTGCGCCGCAATCGATTCCTGAGGTTGGAAGTTCATGGGCACACCGATGCGGTCGGACCTGAAGGCTACAATGCAGACCTTTCTGCGCGACGGGCACAGTCCGCTTTTGCCTATCTGATGGACCAAGGTGTGGCGCCGGACCGGATGCGCAAGGACGCCCATGGAAGTGCTCAACCCGCAGCATCCAACGCGGATGCAGGGGGAAGGGCGCGCAATCGAAGGGTCGAATTCCGGCTGGTGGAGCAGGCCTTCATCGAAGTGGACTAATGGCCATGACCTGCATCGCAGGTCAATTCTAACCATGGCACCGGACGGCGGTCAGGCGAATTGCCGCTTTTGTGGAATGGCAAACAGCGTAATCAGCGCCACAACGAAGAATCCGATGAGGACCAGGATGCTGTTGCGCATGCTGCCGGTGAGGCCTTCGATGTAGCCCCAGCTGAACATGCCGATCACCACGCCCAGCTTCTCCAGCACCTCGTAGAAGCTGAAGTAAGAGGCGGTATCGTTGGTGTCGGGCAGCATCTTGGTGTAGGTCGAGCGGTTCAGGCTCTGCGTGCCGCCCATCATGAAGCCGATCATGCCGGCGGCGATGAAGAACATCGTCGATCCGTTGACCAGCGAATAGGCAAAGGCGCACGTGGCACACCACAGGAAGGTGGCGACGATGAGCACGGGGATGTTGCCGTATTTGCCGCTCAGGCGGCTGAAGAGGAAGGCGCCGGGGATGGCTACGATCTGCACGAGGATGATGGCCACGATGAGCTGGTCGTCAGGCAGGTTGATCTCCTTGATGCCAAAGGAGCTTGCCATGAGCATGATGGTCTGAATCGCCATGCTCATCACGAAGAAGCTCAGCAGGTAACGCGTCAGCTGCGTCTTGCCCTTGAGCTCCATGGCGACGCCTTTCAGTTCGCGGAACCCCTGCCACAACAGGTTGCCGTCCGGGCGGTCCTTCATCTGCACCGGCATGCGGCGGAAGGTCATCTGTGCCCAACCGGCCCACCAGATTCCGACGAAGATGAAGGCCCACCGCGTGAGGTGGTCGCCGATGCCCATGATGAGGGCGAGGCACAGCAGCAGGATGATGATCGATCCGGTGAAGCCCCAGGAATAGCCTTTGGCGGACAGCAGGTCGTGGTCCTCCCGCGGGGCGATTTCCGGCAGGAAGGCGTTGTAGAAGCCCAGACTGCCCCACGCGCCGACGTTGGCCATGAACAGGGCCGTCATGCTCCATTCGAGGTGCTGCGGGTCGAACCAGAACAGGCCGATGCACCCTGTGGCGCCCATGTAGCAGAAGACCTTGAGGAAGGTGAGTTTTCGGCCCAGGTAGTCCGCCATGCCCGACAGCAGGGGCGAAGCGATGATGACGATGAGGAAGGAGGCCCCCAGGACGTAGCTGTACAGTTGGGTATTGATGAACTCCCGCCCGAGGAACATCACCTTGTCGCTGACGGAGCCGTCGGCATTTTCCGTGGCCGTGATGGCGTTGTAGAAAATGGGAAAGATGGCCGTGGTGATGACCAGGAAGTAGGCGCCGTTGGCCCAATCGTACATCAGCCAGCCCATGCGGATGGCCTTGTTCGAGTATTGGCGCGCCTTGCGTTGGAGTAAACCCATGGCGGGCAATATAGGGCGGTGCCTTTCGGGGGGCGCTCGGCCCGATTCACCCCGGGAAAAAGTATGTGCGGCCGAATCAGGTAAGGAGGCCTTGGCGTTCGACTTCGTCGGCGATGTGGTCGCCAATGGCCAGCGAAGCGGTAGCGGCAGGGGAAGGGGCGTTGAGCACGTGGACGCTGCGGCCTTGGGAGATGATGCGGAAATCGTCCTTGGTGTCGCCGTCGGGGCGCAACAGCAGGGCGCGCACGCCGCTGCGGCCGGGGCGCAGGTCGTCCATCTCCAGCGACGGAACGAGGCGCTGCAGTGTCTTCAGGAAGAGCCGCTTGGAGAAGGCCCGGCGGTATTCGTTGATCCCAAACGACATGTTCTTGAAGAACAGGCGCCATGTGCCGCCATAGCCGAGGGCCTCATACGTGTCGCGGAGGTTGAAGTCGGTCTTCCCATAGCCCTCACGCTTGAAGGTGAATACGGCGTTGGGGCCGCATTCGATGTCGCCGTTGGTCATCCGGGTGAAGTGCACCCCGAGGAAGGGGAACTGCGGATTGGGAACAGGGTAGATGAGGTTGCGGACCTTGTACTTGGCGTGGTCCTCGAGCTCGTAGTAGTCCCCGCGGAAGCCCACCACGCGTTCGGGTAGCTTGACTCCGTCCTTGCGGGCCAGGCGGTCGGCCTGCAGCCCCGCACAGACCACGAGGCCTTTGCCGGTGAAGTCGCCTTGGGCCGTGTGCACGGTGGCCCCGTTTTCGTCTTGGGTAAAGTTCCGCGCTTCCACGCCCGTAAAGACGTTGCTGAGCGGCTGTATGCCCCTGGCGACCTCCACCATCTTGGCGGTGGCTCCGCGGAAGTCGATGATCCCCGTGCAGGGCACCCAAAGTCCGGCCACGGCGCGCACATGCGGTTCGATTTCCTTGACGGCGTCCCCGTCGATGCGTTCCAGCCCCTCGATCTCGTTCTGCATGCCGAGGCCGTGGATCTTTTCGAGCATGGGCAGCTCGTCCTCGGTGGCCGCCGCGACCACCTTGCCGCATATGTCGTGGTCCACACCGTATTCCTTGGCGAAGGCGACCAGTTCGTGGCGTCCCTTGACGCAGTTGATGGCCTTGAGGCTGCCCGGCGGGTAGTAGAGTCCGCTGTGGATGACGCCGCTGTTGTGGCCCGTCTGGTGGTCACTGAGGATGTGCTCCTTTTCGAGCAGGGCGATGCGCGCGTTGGGGTGGCGCTGCTGGAGCTTGAGGAACGCGGCTGCGCCGACGATTCCGCCGCCGACCACGATGAGGTCGAATTGCTGGGCTGTTGTCATGCCTGGACTTCGGCCGCGAAGATAGCGGGCCAAATGCACCCCGAGTGAAAGAAAGGGTGTATGTGGGGCGTTCAGCGGAGTAACTGAAGATGTCCCGTGCGCTCCTCGACTATGGGCACGCCCAACTCCCCATATTTCCAATACACGCGATAACCGTAGACACCGTCGGGTGAGAAGTGAAGTCCTTCACTATTGGGTGTTTCGGACTGTCCCATCCATATTCTCTCCGGATCCTCGGTGGTCCAGACGAGTTGGCCCCATCGGTTGTATATCTCCAATCGAAATTCATCGAGTTCGGGGCAATTCGTTTCCAGCTTCAATCCGTCGTTGATGCCGTCGTTGTCCGGAGTAAAGGCCGTGGGCATCCACATGTCGCAACCGCAGTACTCCTGCGTGATTTGGACCAGGGCCACATCGCGGCCGCACGCGTTTTCTGCTTCGAGCAGGTAGGTGCCCGCCCCAACGGTCGGGTTCAGGCCCTCGACATCGGGGTCGTCCCATGCCCATGTGTAGGGCAGTTCATCGATGTCCGTGCCCTGTACCGCTCGGATTTCGGCTTGAATTTCCGTGGTGGCATCCCAGCATACGATGCCCGCAAAGGGAGCGGCATCTACATCCAGGTTGGGCAGCACATTGACATAGACTTGGGTGGAGTCTGCACAACCCGTCATGCTGTCCAGAATGCGCACGGTGAAATCGCCCTCGGCTTCCCAGAGGGTGGAGGAAGTGGTGGTCATGCCGTCTACGCTCCATACCCACCAGCCTACTGCGGGTTCTGCTTGCGCTGGCCAAGTCCACTCCACAGCGGGGTCCAGGACGCACCTCGTGACGGTGTCAGCGAGTGCCGCGGTGGACGGAACGGGCCACCATTCCACACTTTTGGCTTCTGATACATCGCAGCCTCCCACGGAAACAGTGACTGAAAATGGGCCTTCTCCGTCGGTGTTCTCGAGGGTCAATGTGTTGCCTGTGGAACCATCGGACCACACGGCACCATCAAAATAACCGGTGACGGAGAGTTCCACGGTTTCCCCGTCGCAGGCTCCGTCGGGACCTTCCAGGGAAAAAACGATGGGCGGCAATTCCTCGAGAATGTAAGAGGCGGTGTTGGTGCATCCGTTGGCCCCCAAGAGGTTGGCCGTGTAGACCCCCGGTCCGGCTTGGTTTACCTGAGGCGTGCCGGCAGGCAATGCCCAGCTGTCCACAGAACTGCCGCTGTTGGGAATGGCGGTGACCAGCCCTGTTTCGCCCCAGCAAAGTTCATTTGGTACCGACTGAAGCGAGGCGGTGGGGAGGGGCAGGATGTCCACGACGATGAGTTCGGGTGTGCCTTCGCAACCGCCGCTTTCGGCCTCGACGATGTGGCTGCCGGCATTGGATACAGTCAATGCGGTCCCGGTTGTGATGGCGCCGGTCGCGTTGTCTGTCCATTGAACGGAGGCGGGGATATTGGTGCTGGCCGTAACGGTCAGCGATTCACCTTCGCACAGTTCGATGTCGTTGGTCGCATCCAGCGTCAGGGTGGGGGAGTTTTGTGCCAAAACCGTGACGGTCTCCGTTTCAATGCAGGTTCCCAGGGTGCCCGTTACGGTTTCCTGGCCGGCCGAGGAGACTGAGATGCTGGGGTTTCCCGTACCGTTCCAATCGACCGTGGCACCTGCTGCGGAGGTGGCGGTGAGGACGACAGGTACGCCATCACAAACCGTGATTTGAGGTGCGGTCATGAGTTCCGGGCCGGGAAGCGCGTCCACTGTAACGATCTCTGTGAGCGGACAACCAGGGGACTGGGTTTGCACGGTGTGATCACCCGGTGGAGCGTCGAAACTGGCGTTGTTGAGTCCTGTCCAAGTCAAGGTATATCCGGCCGCTGATGCTGTGATATTGGTGGTTTCCCCTGGACAGACCGCATAGGGAGGGGCGGGATTCAGTGTCAAGCCAGGAATGCCCTCACCATTGGAGACGTCAAGCAAGCAGAAACTCTGGTTGTTGCTTTCTCCTCCCGTACTTCCGGTGAAGCCCCACCAAACCATGCTGTTGCCGGCGAAGACGTCATTGACAAGGTCCACCGACGTGTTGAAGCGTTCCACTCCGTCAAACTCCAGCCGCAGCAATTGGGTGGAGGGATTCCATTCCACGTGTGCTGTGTGGTCCTGACCGTCCTCTATGTCGTCATCGCTCGCATTTGCCTGGATCGGGCCAGCGAGGCAGTTCGGGTCGTTGTGGTTGTTTGTGCCGTCGCGTTGCAGGGCCACATGATCGTATGGAGGGTCGCCGAAGTTGGGGTTTTCATAGGTGTCGAATTCAATGACGATGCTCGGGTCAAAAGTGGGGGCGATGAAGGAATTGGTGGCCGCATCGAAGTTCCCGTATCCCACGTTGCCACCGATGGTGGTGGTGGGTTGGTTCGGGCCGAGTTGATGGAAGACCAAGGCCATTCCATCAGCCCCTCCATCGGAGTTACCCAGGTTTACGCTGAGGTGAAGACAGAAGGGAAGGCTGACGTCGAGTTGGTCATCGTACCATGCGGCGCCTTGTTGCCCATTGGTCGCAGGGGTGACCTGTACGCAGTCTCCATTGAGGTTCTGGGCGCTCCCGATGACCGTAAATTGTCCAGAGACCATCCACGGGATCCAAAGGGCCAAGAAGAGACCGCCTGTTTTGCGCATGGGTGCAAAATAGAAAAGCCCGCAATGCGCGGGCTTTTCTGGAATATGTTGTTATCCGAAAATCAGAGGTCGCCCTTGGCAGGACCCACCTTGGCCTTCTTGTCGGTGCACTGGCCCTTGTCCTCGGAACGAACCATGGAAAGGTTCTCTTTTCCTTGCTCCTTGCCGGACTTGGCCTTCTTGCCCTTCTTCTTGCTCTTCTTGTCGTTGGCAGAGCAGCAGCTCTTGGCAGCGTCAGCTTTGCCTGCGCAGCAGGAGGAGGACTTGCCCTTGGTGCATTCGGTCTTGGCCTTGCTGCCGGAACAGGAACTGCTCTGGGCAGATGCCGTGGCGCCGAACAAAAACAGGGCGCCGAGGAGGAGGATGTGCTTCATGATGGTCAATTTGTAAGCAATAAAGATAAGGATTGTCTCTTTAACGAAGGATGACCCCCTTTATTTTGTGGGCGAAAGCATGTCGGACGCTACTGAACGAGATCCCATGGAGCCGCTTGGAAAGCGCGAACGGTTCGTGTGGCAGGCGGCGATGGCTGCCTTGGCTTTGCACGTGATTGTCCTCGCAGCCCTCGCGGAATGGGGGGAGTTGCCGGCGGCGACCACGACCCGCTATGCCGCCGTGGACTTTGTGGATTTTGAAGTGCCTGAGCGCACCATGACGATGGAGGAGGCCGTCAGGGAGCAGATGGAAGCGCGCTTGGAAGCGGTGCGCAATGTGGCGGCGGATGCTCGGGCATCCCTTTCGGATGACGTGCACAGCACAGCGGCTTCCGAAGAAATGGCGCGGGATGTGGAGGCGGAGCTGCGGGCGTTTGAGCAGTCGGCCTTTGATGCCTTGGCCGAGGGTCGAACCGGCAGCGACGGTGTTTCCGCCCCGGACCGTTCGGAGCGGCAAGAGGTGCAGAATGAATTCGAGAATTGGGATGCGCGCTATGATGGTCAAGTGACGGCCGAATACGACCTCGATGGGCGCAAAGCCTTGGTTCTGGACGTGCCCGGCTACCGTTGCAGGGGAGGAGGTACCGTCACGCTGGCCATCGAAGTGGCGCCTGGGGGCGAAGTCATGGACGCCCAGGTGCTGTCGGTCCGTGGAACCCGAGGTCAGGCGGTGGGGCAATGTTTAGGAGAGGAATCCCTCCGGAGTGCCCTGAAGTGCCGTTTCCAGTCGCGGACGGATGCTCCGAAGCGACAGTCGGGTCGATTGACCTATCGGTTCATTGCCCAGTGAGCCCCGCGTATTCCGCGAGGTAGGCAAAGGGTGCATTGAGTTCGCCTTCCAAAGTAGTCTCGGAAGCACGGTCCAAGATGCCCTGGGCGTCGCCCTCGACCACAAGGGGAATGATCTGCTCCAACAATGTGGCTCCGAAGTCGGCACTGGCGTCACGGGGCAGCTCGCACGGCAGGTTGTCTACGGCCATGACGCCGATGCTGCCCGCCGTTCCAAAAGGCACCCGCTTCTCTGCCACCGGGTCGTAGCCGTACATGGGGTCGTCGATGGTGCTTGGCTCCACCGTGGAAGCCACGGGGCCATCGATGTCACAACTGATGTCGGCCACCACGGAAATCCGCCAATCCTCATCGCGCACGTCTTCCCGGGTAAAAAGGAAGGGTGAACCCTCGGCCCAGAAATGGCCGGCGATGAAGAGGTCGGTAGAGCGCGCGAACGCCATGAAGGTGCTCTCATAATCCAGCGGGTCGTCGCAGAATTCTTCGAAGTCGAATCCTCCGTCGGATTTGCGGCGGTTGTAGTCGACCAGGTCCAGGTGGGTGAAGACGGGCTCGCCGAAGTCCTCGCGCAGGTAATCCACGGGGTGGACCTCACGGATCTTCAAGGCCTCGAGGATTTCGCGGGCACCATGGCCCACACGACCGTGGCCGGTGAGGGCAATTTTCGCGGTGGGATGGAGCTGCACCTTGGCGAGGTGGGACTCCATCTCGGTCCGATCCTCGCAATCGATGGCGCGGGGCAGGGCGTAGGTGCCGTGATGGGCGCCGAAGGTCCGGAAGGCGTTGTAGGTCCCCACGATGCCGGCAAACCGGCCGAAACCGATGATGCGTCGCCCACCCGGCCGCTTGAGCAATTCGTAGTCGATCAGGCGGATCTGCTTGTCGATGCAGGCGCGCAAGAGCTTGGCGTTGTATGGCTGCAGCTTGAAGGTATGGGAGAAGAAGAAGTAAGTCTTTCCGGGGATGAGCTGGTCAATGGGAACCTCCTTGACCCCGAAAAGCACATCGCAATCGGACAGGTCGTCGGCCATCTCGATTCCGGCGGTCTCGTATTCTTCGTCGCGGATGCGCCGAACTTCGCTGCGCTGCACCACCAATTCCACGTAGGGGAATCGCTCCAGCACTTCCGCGCAATGCTGAGGCGTCAGGGGGACCCGTTGGTCCGGCGGCGTTTTTCCTTCTCTGATGATTCCAATCCTCATCGCTTCACGTTAGTCTGTCTCACTTAAGAACGACTACCAAATTAGAGTGGTTGCAAAGCGGATTTGCGTCAAAATCCATTTTCAATTTGCGGTTGTCAAGAATCGGCGTTGGTGAAAAACTTCGGCCTGCGCTTGCAGGTGCACACGGGACGCCAAAGCCCGCTTTTTTTGGGACGCGGTCATTCGCGTTGGAACTCTTTTCGTTGTTGTCTCGCCTCTTTCTTGGCGTGTCTCGCCCCTCAACCGGTAGCTCGCGCCTTGAATGGGACAACTGGCCGCGGTGGTGATGCCCAAGGCCATCGCGAAGATCACGAGGGGGCGGTTGGGTCTCTTGGAATGGAAAAGGGCGATTTGCATCAAGGCCCTCGAAGTTTATGCCTCAGCCTGATAGCCTCTCATGATTGGATTTGGTGATTGGTGCAGTCCGGGGCCAATTTTGGAGCATGACCGCCCGGGCTCAACTGGCTTTTTTTATTGCAATGGCTTTGGTTTCGTGCAAGCGATATGAGTCGGTGGTAGAGACAGAGCTGCATGAGGAGCGGGTTGCTGACCGGCTCGAGCCTATTCCCCCTGCGCCGGATTACAGTGATGAAGCCGTTTGGGCCGCGTTGCCCTGGAGGGAAGATGCGGCCGATTTGTTGCCAAGGGGGCGGAGAGTTTCGGATGGGCCGGGCACGGCCGATGTATTCTTTTTGCATCCGACCATCTTCGAGGAAGGGGCCGCTTGGAACGCCTCTTTGGACAGTGCTGCCCTCAACGAGGCTGTCGATCGGTGGCCTGTTCGCCATCAGGCCGCCATTTTCAATGGAGCCGGTCGGGTCTTTGCTCCGCGCTACCGACAGGCCCATATCCGCGTCTTCTCGGTGGGGGACAGCCTCAGCTTGGCGGCCCTTCAGTTGGCCTACAGCGACATGCGATCGGCCTTCCAGCACTACTTGGACCACTGGGACACCGGTCGTCCATTGGTCATCGCCGCCCACAGCCAGGGCAGTTGGCATGCCCGCTGGCTGCTCCAGGAGTTCTTCGACGGCAAGCCCCTTGCGGACCGGCTGGTCGCGGCCTACATCCCCGGTATGGACATCTATCCTTCGGATTTCACGGCCATCCCGCCTTGTGCTTCAGCCACCGACCAGCATTGCTATTGCACGTGGATGAGCTACGGTACGGGATATGTTCCGGCCTGGCTCGGCTATAAGGAGGAGCCGCCCAGTTGCATTCATCCCATCACGTGGACCACAGAGTTGGACCAGACAAACGACCGCAGTGCCCACTTGGGCGCCGTCAGGGAGTCTTTCCGCAACAAAAATCCCGGCAGCATCACGGCCCTGCTCCGGCGGGAAGGCGTGTTGTGGGTGGACCGGCCTCACATGTTTCTGGTGGGCAAATGGCTGCACCGCGACAATTGGCACGTGGGCGATTTCAATCTGTTCTGGGACAACATCCGCACCAACGCTCACGAGAGGGTGGAAGCCGCGGCCAAGAGTCCCTGATTTTCGTCGTATCTCTGTACCATGCATCTTCAACGTTATGGTGCCCTTCTCGCAGGGGCTTTTTTTATGCTCATTTTTTCGGTGGTCTCCGCACAGGTCAGCTTACCGATTGACTTTGAATCGGGCACAGCGACAGCCGACTTCAATGATTTTGATGGCGGAATGGCCGAGGTAGTGGCCAATCCGGCCCCCGATGATATCAACGACAGCGAGACGGTTTGTCGGCTGGTCCGTGAGGGCGGTCAGATCTGGGCGGGCTCCCTCCTCCAATTGTCCGATTTGCTGGATTTCTCGGAAGCGACCTCCATCCGTATGAAGGTGTGGTCCCCCCGTCAAGGTGTTCGCATCAAGCTCAAGCTGGAGGGATATCTGGAGACCGAAGTGGACCAATGGAACGTGACGCAGGGCGGATGGGAAGTCATGCATTGGAATTTCGCCGGTCAGTATTCCATGACTTTCGACAAGCTCGTTTTCATGTTTGATTTCGAGACCACGGGCGACGGCAGCGACCAATCGACCTTTTATTTCGATGACATCGAGTTGGTGGATGCGAGTGAGGGATTGGCCCAGCTCGATCTTCCTTGCACCTTCGAGGATGCTGCCGTGGACCCCACGACGTATGACTTCTGGGGCAATGCGTCCCAGGTTGTGGAAGACCCCACCTCGCCCGGCAATCATGTTGTGGAGGTGGTCAAAATGCCCGTGGCGGTGGGTTGGTCCGGCACGATGATCGGAACGATTGAAGGATGCGCGAACCCGATTCCTTTTACCGAGAGTGAGCAGAGCATCGGCATGCGCGTGTGGACGCCTGCAGCGGGTACGCCCATCTTGCTCAAGGCGGAGGTACCCGGTGCAGAATACTACGTGGAAACGATCCAGTACACGTCTCAGGCCGGCTGGGAAACCCTGTCTTTCAACTTCGGCAACGAGCTGCCTGGAGGGCCCGAACTCGACGTGAACATTCCGTATCAGTTGTTGGTGGTCTTCTTCGGCTTCGGCGACGAGGGTGTCGAAGGCGGCACCACGTACTACTTCGACGACGTTTACTTCGGTGACGCTCCCATCACGGGCGTGGAAGCGCAGTCCGCTGTGCAACCGGCATTGTTCCCCAACCCGCTCGCCCAAGGCCAGCCCCTGATGGGAGCGGGCTTCGAATCCGGCACGGTGGCCACCGTCGTGGATGCGATGGGGCGCCCCGTGTGGCAAGGCGAGCTCAAGCGCGGCGGCACGGACCTCGGTCTGCCGAGCGGATCCTACACGGTCAGCCTGTCCACGGCTGCCGGTGTCGTCCGCCAACGTTTGCTCATCCAGTAACAACGGCGCAACCCAAGCCGTATCTTCGTCGGCCGTCCCGCCCTGTGCGGAGCGGTCAGCACGCCCGCGTGCCGCGTTCTCTGACATCCCGACCCAAGAAGTGGAAATAGCAACAAAAAATGGGGCCGATTTTGGATTTGACAGCAAGTCTGAACGTCGCGGTCAGCATGCCGAGTGCGTAGGGTGGCTACTCGTTAATCAAGAAACCCAAGCCATAACTGGCAACACTTCCTACGCGCTCGCGGCCTAATCCTCTCGGAGGATTCGCCTAATTCTAGCCACTAGGTGGCAGAACGAGCTGTCCCGTCTCGTCGTTCGGATCCTATCCGCGAGGCAATGGGGCATCAGGAGAATGGATCTAGCGAAGGGGGCGTCTTGACCCCGTAGCGAAATTTTACAAGGCTAAGTCAAGGGTGGGCCGTCCACGGTCAGCCCCTGGTCGAAAATCAATCGTGGACTGAGCATGGAGAACGCCGCAGGCGTTGCTTGTTTGGACCCGGGTTCGACTCCCGGCGGCTCCACTTTTTCAGTGTGCAAAACTTCGCCCGCTTCCTCAATGGTTGCGGGCTTTTTTGTGTCTAAATTTGCAGGAAAGACAGGCCATGTGAGCATTTTGTGACTCCCGCTGTTTCCAGTCTTTTCCAATGAGAGCAAGTCTTAAATAGGTCCCCATTTAGGTCCTCAAACTTTTCAAAATAGGTCCCCATGAAATCATCAGTGATCCAGAAAAAAACCAAGCGCACAGCCAAAGGAGATTGGAGAAAGATTGAGATCAGGCTGAACTGGTCAACAGAGCGGGCATCCTTTGGGACAGGATGGGTGATTGAAGAGAAATACTGGAACACTACAACCAGGCATGTGAAGACCATTGGAGAGATGACTGTGGTGGAAAAAGGAAAAAAGAAGAAGATCAAGCTGCGGGATATCCATGCAGACATCACCAGGATTCAAGCTGACCTGGAGCGGGAATGGATCAGGCTGCATCACATCAAGAAGGATGAATTCACTGCAGCTGAATTCAAGAGCTACCTGGCAGGGGATCTGGATCCACACCAGGGCACCCAGATGGACTTCCTTCCCTGGGTCACCAAGTTTGTCAATGAGTTTGACAAGACAGCGCTGCCAGGGCAAAGCAAGACAGGCACTGAAGCAACCAGGAAGAAATACCAGGCTGATCTCAG
>JBDQOI010000031.1:0-27895 GCA_040261275.1 Flavobacteriales bacterium
TTCCATCACGCGGGCGGTGTCCTTGAGTGAGCTCTTGGCCGCCAGCGTGCCGTAGGTGATGATCTGGGCGACTTGGTTTGCGCCGTATTTGTCAATCACATAATCGATGACCTTGCCCCTGCCCTCGTCGTCGAAGTCGATGTCGATATCCGGCAGCGAAACCCTGTCGGGGTTGAGGAATCGCTCGAACAGCAAGTCGTATGCGATGGGGTCCATGTTGGTGATCCCCGTGCAATACGCCACCGCACTTCCCGCCGCCGAACCCCGGCCCGGTCCCACGCTCACCCCCATTTCACGGGCAGCCGTGGTGAAGTCTTGTACGATGAGGAAGTAACCGGGATATCCGGTGCGCTCGATGGTTTCGAGCTCGAAATCGAGGCGTTGCCGGATCTCCTCTGTGATTTCCGGATAGCGCTTCTCCGCTCCCTTGTAGGTGAGGTGCCGCAGGTAGGCATTCTCGCCCCTTTTGCCTCCGTCCCCGGCATCGAGTGGATCCACGAATTCTTCCGGGATATCGAAGGCGGGCAACAGAACGTCCCGTTCCAGCACATAGCCCTCACAGCCATCCACTATGTCGCGCACCGTTTCAAAAGCCTCCGGAACGTCCGCAAAAAGCTGCTTCATTTCCTCCGGAGACTTCATGTAGAACTCGTCGTTGGGCAGGCCGAAGCGGAACTCGCGTCCCCGCTTGCCCACATAGCGCTTGGGCTGGCTGACGTTGGCCGCATCCTTCACGCACAACAGGATGTCGTGGGCATCCGCTTCCTCGCGGGTCGTGTAGAAACAGTTGTTGGCCGGGATGTAGCGCACGTCGTGCTTGCGGCACATCTCCAGCAGAAAGTCGTTGACCACCTTCTCCTCTTCCAGGCCGTGGCGGTTGAGTTCCGCATAGAAATGGGCGCCGAAGTGCTCCTTCCACCACAGGAAGGCTTCTTCCGCCTGTCGGTCGCCAACATTGAGCAGCAGACTCGGCACCTCGCTGAACAGGCCGCCGGTCAGGACGATCAGGTCCTCCTTGTATTCGAGGAGCTGCTCGCGGTCGATGCGCGGAACGTAGTAGAAGCCGTCGGTGTAGGCCAGTGAACTCAGCTTGGCCAAGCGGTGGTATCCGTCGCGGTTTCTGGCGAGCAGGACAATGGGATAGCCGTCGTCCTTTTTGGAACGGTCGGCGTGGTCACGACAAACGTTGAGTTCTGCGCCCACGATGGGCTTGATGCCCGCCTTGTTGGCCGCCCTCACGAATTGGAAGGCGCCCATCATGTTGCCCCGGTCGGTCAGGCCAATGGCCGGCATGCCCGTTTCCACCGCCTTGCCCACAAGGTCCTGCACACTGGAAGTGGCCTGCAATACGCTGAACTGACTGTGGGCGTGAAGGTGCGAGAAGGGAATGTCCGCGATGGCCGCAGCGGCCGCTCCGGCGGAAGGGGTTCCCGTGGAGGGACCCTCCTGCTTTTGGTTGACCTTGCCCGCAGCGAAGTTGGCCGCCTCGAGCTTGGGAGCTTCGTAGCGCACCGCCGTACCCGAAGGAAAACCGGGCCGAACAATGACGCCTTGCTGGACCAAAGCGAAGAAGCATTTGGCCGTGGCGTCCACATCGTAGGCGGCGTCATGGGCATCCCCGAAGCCTTCGCCAAAGAGCTTTTGGTGAAGTTCCGTCAGCGTGGGCCACTTGAATTTGCCGCCCCTTCCGCCGGGGATGGCACAGAAGTCCGTCGCCTCGTCCTTGGAGTCGATCAGGGACTTGTCGGTGACGCGCTCTGCGGCACTCCCGCGTCGGATCAACTCGGCACCGATGATGTTGACGTCAAACTCGACGTTGTGGCCCATCACGTATTCGGCGCGGTCCAGGTCGGCGTTGAATTCCGCGAGCACCTCGTCCAGATCGATGCCTTCCTCCTGGGCCCGCTCCGTTGTGATGCCGTGCACCTTGGCCGCGTTGAACGGAATGGTGAACCCATCAGGGCGCACGATCCGGTTGCCTCTAGACACCAACCTCCCCTCGGGCGTATGCAATTGCCAGGCCAACTGCACCAGTCGCGGCCAGTTCTCACCATCGGACAGCGGCGCATTCCAATCCCGGGGCAATCCCGTGGTCTCGGTATCGTAGACGAGAATCATAGAGAGGCAATTTCGCCCACACGAGCTCCCCCAACGAGGATTGTGGACATCCCGTGAATTGAACATCCATGGAGCGCAGTTGCTTTATTCCTTACATCCTGTCGACATGACCAGTTCCAACCCCATTCCCGAACACGTCCGCTCCAATGCCCAAAATGAAATCTTGGGAGATGACCACATTGGCACATCCGTCGACACGCCTCTGCGCGCCGATGCATTCGACCTGACCGACGAGGAGAAGATGGCCCGCATCGAGCCGCTATTCCGCGAAATCATGGAGGTCATGGGATTGGACCTGACCGATGATAGCCTCTCGGGTACGCCGCGTCGCGTGGCGAAGATGTATGTGCAAGAGATTTTTCGGGGGTTGAACCCGGAGAACCATCCGGTATGCCGGACCTTCAACAACACCTATTCCTATGGAGAGATGCTGGTGGAGAAGGACATCAACCTCAATTCCACGTGTGAGCACCACTTCCTTCCCATCACCGGACGTGCTCATGTGGCCTATCGTTCTTCAGGCCGGGTGATCGGGTTGAGCAAGATCAATCGCCTGGTGGACCACTATGCAAAGCGTCCCCAGGTGCAGGAGCGGCTCACCCGCCAGATCGCAGAGGCATTGAAGTCCATTCTCGACACGGAAGACGCAGCGGTGGTGATCGAAGCAAAGCACCTCTGTGTGTCCAGCCGTGGCATTGAAGATGAGCAGAGCTCAACGGTGACGGCGGACTACCATGGCGCATTCAACCAAGAAGCCGTGCGGCGGGAGTTTCTCGACCATATTCGAGGCTGATTGACATTCCTTTGGTCAAGGGTTGTTGAACCGCGGGAAGCTTCCTATCTTCGCGCCCCATTTTACTGGTATCAACAACGGGGTTTCGGACCCTTCTAAAACGTTTTTCAAATGGCAACACGCCTCCGCCTCCAGCGTCACGGTAAGAAAGGCAAGCCCTTCTACCACATTGTAGCCGCCGATGGCCGCGCCAAGCGCGACGGTCGCTTCATCGAGAAAGTCGGCACCTACAACCCCAACACGAACCCCGCTACGATTGACGTCGTGCACGACCGCGCCCTGTATTGGTTGCAGGTGGGTGCCGAGATGTCCGATACGGCCCGTGCCATTCTCAAGTACAAGGGTGTGGTCTACCACAATCACTTGCTGAACGGAGTAAAGAAGGGTGCCCTCACCGAGGAGCAAGCCCAGAGCAAGTTCGAGGAGTGGACCCGCGAGAAGGAAGGAAAAGTCGCAGCCAAGGCCAACAAGCTCTCTGCTGCTGCTGACGACGCGAAGGCCAAGGCCCTCGCTCACGAGAAAGACATCAATGCTGCGCGCGCCAAGGACATCGCGGGCAAGCAAGCGGATCTCGCCGCTGAAGCTGCTGCCGCCCAAGCTGCAGTCGAGGCCGAGGCCAACGCAGAAGCTGCAGCCGAGGAAGCTCCCGCTGCTGAAGAGGCCGCCGCTGCCGAAGAGGCTCCCGCTGCCGAGGAGGCTCCTGCTGCTGAAGAGGCTCCCGCTGCTGAGGAGGCTCCTGCTGCCGAGGAAGCTCCCGCTGCTGAGGAAGCTCCCGCTGCCGAGGAGGCGCCTGCTGCCGAGGAGGCACCTGCTGCTGAAGAGGCACCTGCTGCTGAGGAAGCTCCCGCTGCTGAGGAAGCTCCCGCTGCCGAGGAAGCTCCCGCTGCTGAGGAGGCTCCTGCTGCCGAGGAGGCTCCCGCTGCTGAGGACGGAGAAGAGAAGGAAGGCTGAGGTCAAACTCACGCAACAACAAATCAGGAAGCCACCTTCGGGTGGCTTCTTTTTTGCCCCAAACCCCGAACTTCGCCGCCATGGATCCGAGGGCAGATATGTACGAATTGGGACGCGCCCTCAAGCCCCATGGGCTGAAAGGAGAGGTGGCCATCAAACTCGATGTGGATGAGCCCCGGCACTACGCTGAACTCGATATGGTCTGGGTGGAACGTCAAGGTGCGCTCGTCCCCTATACCATTCTCTCCATCAGCATCCGTCCCAAGTCTACGGTGGTTCGGTTTGACGGAGTCGATGACCTGGAGGCGGCTCAAGCATTGGCAGGTTCGACCCTGATGCTGCCCCTATCCGTTTTGCCTCCACTGGACGGATTGAAGTTCTATTACCACGAGGTCGTTGGGTTTGAATTGACCGATGTGAATTTTGGTTCACTCGGTTCCATCCTGCAGGTCATGGATCTGCCGGGCAATCCCTTGTTCAAGACGGAAAAGGACGGCGGCGAGGGCCTCTTCCCCATCCAGGACCAGACCTTGATTTCCGTTGATCGCGAAGCGAGGGTCATCACCGTGGAAATGCCGGAGGGATTGCCGTCCCTCTATTTCGGTTGAGCTCCATGTAGTCCCATTCCGCATCGTGAGTCAGACCTGAGGTCGTTCTCGAGGAAACCTTCGTCAGTCCACGCTTTCAGGACGTATAGAAAACTGTCCCCGCTGCAAAGTGAAGAAGTGCGGGCAGACCCGGTCCGGGTCCCCTGTAGGCATGAATAGCTTGGTCACATCCCTCACGGGTTGAACAGACGATGAATGGAGCCTCTCCGAAAACACCTTCGGGTGTCGGATGCCCCGCAACCGATTGGAACTTGACGACCAAGACACCCTACCTCGGACCAGACCCTGCAGTGCAGGATGTCCCGGCTACAGTGACAAAAGAATCCCCTGCTTCTACCTCCATGCCAAAGCAGGGCAAAGCGACGGTGCAGAAGACCAAGGTTTTTGTCATTGACACGTCGGTATTGCTCCACGACCACAATGCCATTCGGAATTTCGAGGACAACCGCATTGCCATTCCCATCACGGTGCTTGAGGAGCTCGACACCTTCAAAGTGGGCAACGACACCAAGAACTTCGAAGCGAGGGAGTGCATTCGCATCATCGATCGGTTGAGCAAGGACTTCACCTTGCAGGATTGGATCCCGCTGGACAATGAAGCGGAAGGTGTAATGCGCATTGTGATGAGCACGGAAAGCCACCCCAGCGGGTTGGATGCTTCGCGTGTCTTTGACAAGAAGACCAACGACCACAAGATTCTGAGCGCGGCTCTGCAATTGCAGCACGACGAGCCCGACATGAAGGTCGTGCTGGTCTCCAAGGACATCAACCTTCGCCTCAAGGCCAAGGCATTGAACCTACCCGCTGAAGATTACAAGACGGGAAAGGTCAAGGACAAGCAACACCTGTATAGCGGCAAGACCATGATCGAGGGAGTCGACGGCGAAGTGGTCCGCAAGCTCTACGTCTCGGGCCAAACGCGAAAAATCAGCACCTTGGGCAAGGACAGGAAGAACAATCACTTCTACATCCTCCGAAACTGCTCTTCTTCTGCCCTGGGCTTCTTCAGCGAGTCCAAGCGCTTGATCGAGCGCGTAGACAAGAGCTACGCCTACGGCATCAAGCCCAAGAATGCCGAACAGGCTTTTGCCTTGCACGCCATTCTGAATCCCGATATCCACCTTGTTACGGTGAGCGGCGTAGCCGGCACGGGCAAGACGCTTTTGGCCCTGGCGGGTGCCCTTGAGCAGAAGAACCGGTTTGACCAGATTATTCTGGCCCGGCCCATCGTGCCCTTGAGCAACAATGACATCGGTTATCTGCCGGGGGACGCAGAAGAGAAGGTCAATCCTTACATGCAGCCGCTCTGGGACAATCTGAATTTCATCAAGAGCCAATTCGGACAAAACGAGCGGAAGTACCGCGCCATCGACGAGATGCGCTCCGAAGGCAAGATCACCATCTGTCCATTGGCCTACATCCGCGGCCGCAGCCTGTCCAACGTCATTTTCATTGTGGATGAGGCCCAGAACCTCACGCCACATGAGGTCAAGACCATCATTACGCGTGCAGGAGAGAATTCCAAGATCATCTTGACGGGCGATGTACGCCAGATCGACACGCCTTACCTGGACGAGCAGTCCAACGGCATGAGTTATGTGATCGACCGGTTGAAAGGGCGCGAACTGTTCTGCCACGTGACGCTCGACAAGGGAGAGCGCAGCGAGCTGGCGAATTTGGCCAACGAGCACCTTTGAGCCGCTCGCAAACCCATAGGGTGCGTCAGTAAACGCTGTGTAATTGGTAGGCAGAAGCGGGGTTGCTTCGGGGTGACAATCAACCCGAACAATCCATGCGATTTCCTTCCTTCCTAACATTGGCTCTATCCCTGGCCTTTTGCCTGGCCCTTCCTTCCTTCATTTTCGCCCAGCTCAATCCATCCTGTCCCACTGAACTCGACGGGGATGGCACGGTGGGCATGACGGACCTCCTGATCGTGCTCGCGGACTTCGGTACCGTTTGCGAACCGGACCCTCCGCCTTCTTCCTGGCCCCTGCTTCACTTCACCGAGCTCCATTACAATCCGGCGACCGCCCAAGGAAGCGATTCGGATTTCGAGTTTCTGGAGCTGTACAATCCCCACGCTTTTGAGGTGGATTTGAGCGGATGGTCATTGAGTGAAGGACTCAACTATGCCTTCCCGGATGGAACGGCCATGGCACCCGGGGAGTACTTGGTCGTTGCGGCCAATGCGATTACCTATGCCGGGTTGGGGTACCCCGTATACGACTGGGGATCCGGTGGGCTGCACAACTCCGGCGAACTGCTGGCCATTCGCGCCCCAGACGGCACCGTCGTGGAGTCCGTGGTTTACTCGGACACCGGCGAATGGGACTCAGCCCCGGACGGACAGGGTCCTTCGCTGGAACGGCTCTTTCTGGACGGCGACCCCCACGATGCGGGACAATGGACCGCCTCCATTGCCACGGGCGGATCGCCCGGCGCCATCAACAGCGTCTGGGTAGACTGAGCTTTCAGGAAAGGGAGACCGCTTGACCGTTGAGTACAACGTCGAGCGGCTCTCCCGCCTGAAGCTCGACTCCCGCACCTTCCGGCCCAACGGACACCTTGAGTTTGCGCCCCCTGAACTGCAGCAGAAAGGAATAGCGCTTCCATGCCTTGGGGAGCATGGTATGGAAATGGGGCTTGCCCTCGCGCACACGGAACCCTCCAAAGCCCTCGATCACGCTCATCCAAGTCCCTGCCATACTCGTGATGTGCAATCCCTGATAGGCTTCGTGGTTGTAATCGTCGAGGTCCAATCGCGCCGTGCGGTCGTACATCTCAACGGCCTTTTGCTCCAGGCCCAGCTTCGCTGCAAGCACTACGTGCACGCAAGGACTCAAGCTGCTTTCATGGACGGTTCGGGGCTCGTAGAATTCGAAATTCTCGCGGTGGGTCTCCTCATCGAACTCGTCTTCGAAGAAGTAGAAACCCTGGAGGGTATCGGCCTGCTTGATGAAGACGGAGCGCAGGATGCGGTCCCAGCTCCAATGCTGGTTGATCGGACGTTCGGCATCGTCGAGGTCGGCAGCCATGCGCTGCTCCTTGTCCATGAAGCCATCCTGCTGGAGGAATACGCGGGTGCCCTTCAGTGCGGGATAGTACATACCCTGAGCCACGGCTTCCCAATGGGGGCGCTCAACGGCCTGGTCGAAGGACCACCGGGCGTTCTGCTCAGCGAGGGCTTCAGGGGCATGGGCCTTCATCCACTCCAATGCTTGCCCGGCATATGTGAGGCACCAGGCAGCCAATCGGTTGGTGTACCAATTGTTGTTGACGTTGTTCTCGTATTCGTTGGGCCCTGTGACACCGAGCATGACAAAGGACTGCTTGGCCTCGGACCAATTGACGCGTTGGGCCCAGAAGCGGGCGATGGCGAGGATGACCTCCCATCCTCCCTCCGCCATGTAGGCTTCGTCACCCGTGTACCGGATGTAGTTGTGGATGCCGAAGACCATGGCACCGTTCCGGTGGATTTCCTCGAAGGTGATCTCCCACTCGTTGTGGCACTCCTCCCCGTTCATGGTCACCATGGGGTAGAGCGCTGCACCGCCGGTAAAACCGAGCTTTTCTGCGTTCTCGATGGCCCGATCCAGGTGATTCCGTCGGTAAACGAGCAACTGCCGGGCCACTTCCCCCGGATGGGTGCCCAGGTAAAAAGGCAGGCAGTACGCCTCGGTATCCCAATAGCTGGCCCCTCCGTATTTCTCCCCGGTGAATCCTTTGGGACCAATGTTCAATCGGGGATCGTCCCCCGTGAAGGTCTGGTTCAGATGGAAAATGTTGAACCGGATGGCCTGCTGGGCAGCGTCATCGCCCTCGATGGTAATGTCCGCCTGTTCCCAAATGCGCTCCCAGGCCATCATGTGGTCCTGCAAAGCCGCGTTCCACCCCTTCTCCACCGCCTCAGCCACCTTGATGTCCGCTCGGTCTTTGAGCTCGTCATCGGCATGATCCATCCCCCTGAGCAGGGCGATGGTCTTGTCGAGCACCATGCGCGAGCCGGCCTCCACAGGGAAGTCATAAACCACGGCATGTCCTTGTTCAATGGGCAAGGTGCTTCCTTCCGCTGCCCTGCCGTCCAGCCAGCCCGATGCCCGCATGGCGTGGGCCACGTGGAAGTCGGTCTTCCGCGTCTTCACCAGCACGTGCCCTCCGTTCTCGTCCCCACCATGGTCGATGAGGTCCCAGAATCGTTCCTCCCAATTCGCGTCCTCGTTGGTGACATCTGCGTGCAACTGCGCTTCCAAACTCACCTTTCCCTCACCGCTGAGCACATCCACCGCATAGCGCATGTACGCCGTTTCCACATCGGCCATGCTGCAGAAGCGCTGGGCCTTGATGGACAAATGCATGCCGCCGACTTCCACCTCAAAGTTCCGGGTCAGCATGCCGCGCTTCATGTCCAATTCGCGCCGGAATTCCCGCGGGGCCTGCTGTGCCAGGTCGAGCTCTTCCCCATTGGCCCGCAGGCGGATCGTGGTCCAATCCGGAGCATTGAGGACCTTGGCGAAATACTCGGGGTATCCATTCTTCCACCAGCCCACCTTGGTTTTGTCAGGGTAGTACACTCCCCCCACGTAGCTGCCCCTCAGGTGGTCGCCTGAATACGTCTCCTCGTGGTTTGCGCGTTGGCCGAAGCGGCCGTTCCCCAAGCTGAAAATGGACTCCGAACTGCGTTGGCGCTCTGGGTGGAACCCCGTCTCTATGACCTTCCAAGGATGGATGTCGAGGTAGCGAATCATGTCGGGAATTTCGTTCAGGAGAGCCGTTCCACCATCGTCTGCATGGTGAATCCGTCAAAGCCGGGTATGACAAACTCGGCCTCGGTCAATGATGCCGCGTCACCGACACCGATGATGCGGAAGCCTCCGTTTCTCGCTGCTTGCACCCCGGATACTGCGTCTTCGAAGACGACGCAAAGTTCCGGAGGCACCCCAAAGGCTTCGGCGCCTTTCAAAAACACCTCCGGGTCGGGCTTCGAAAAGGTGATGCTGTTGCCATCGACAATGGTGTCGAACCGGTCCGCAATACCACAAAGCCTTAAAATCAACGGGGCGTTCCGACTGCTGGAGCCCAGCCCAACATGGATACCGGAAGCGCGCAGCTCATCGATGAACTCCACCACGCCCGGGAACAGCTCATCCGGACTCATTTTCCCCACCAGTTCCAAGTACCACGCATTCTTGCGGTCCATCAAACGCACTTTGGTATCGTTGTCAAGCTCCAATCCGCCTTTGGACAAGAGGTACTCCAGCGAGCCCACGCGGCTCACTCCCTTCAACTGCTCGTTGTCCTCGTGCGTGAAGGGCACCCCTAATTCCTCCGCGAGGCGCTGCCAGCCAATGAAATGGTACTTGGCCGTATCGACGATGACACCGTCGAGGTCAAACAGGCAGGCTTGGGGTGAAAATGCCATGCCCTTCGGGATCAGTCCTGCAGTTTGGGCAGGATGTGCTGGAGGTGGTAAGAAGCCAGCCCATCAATGGGCTTCTTGATGATGCTGCCTACCTCGATGCCATCCTTGGCACATTGAGCACGCAGCTCCTCCTGAAAATGGTAAGCTACACTTCCGATGAAATGGACGGGCTCCTGCTTCCAGCCATCAAAACATTTGACGTGCACATCCAGGAAGGCCCGGAAACCCTCTGCCAACCATGTTTGGAAAAGCGGCTGGGCCTTGTGCTTGCCGATGAAGGTCATGAAACTCGCGAGGAAGACATTCGGATCTGGCTCAAGGTAGACCCGATGGATGATGTCGTCTTTGGAATACCCATAGGTAGCATCAAAATCGGCCTCTACTTCAGCTGGCAAATGCCGGTAAAGCTTGGAGGCGAGCAACCGCTTGCCGTGCCAGCTCCCGCTGGCTTCGTCACCGAGGATGTAGGCCAATGCGGGCACCTCCTCCGTCACTTTGTCGCCATCGAAATGGCAGCTGTTCGAGCCTGTGCCAATGATGCACGTCACGCCCGGCCGGCCATCGTACGTGCTGTAAGCCGCCCCTACGAGGTCGTGGTCGACCGTCACTTCCGCTGATCGAAAAACCCGTTGAAGACCTTCCGCTATGATCGCACAAAGCTCGGCCGTGCTGCTGCCCGCACCATAAAAATAGACGTGGGTTACTTCATCCCCCATCGACTGAACATCCGCGTGCGCCGACATGACTTCCTCCACCTTATCTGCAGTGTGGAAGTAAGGGTTGAAGCCCATGGTGTGGAACTCCAAGATCTCCTTTCCGGAGGCATCAAGGAGTTGCCAGTCACACTTGGTGGAGCCGCTGTCAGCAATGAGGACGCGCATGGTTCAGCCGATGCGTTGTACGAGGTCGGCCACGCGGCTGGAGTACCCCATCTCGTTGTCATACCAGCCAAACACCTTGACCATGTTGCCTTGGGCAGAAGTCATTCCCGCATCGAAAATGTTGCTGTGCGGGTTGCCCACGATGTCGACGCTGACAATGGGGTCTTCGGTGTATTCGAGGATGCCCTTCATCGGCCCTTGAGCGGCTGCTTTCATGGCAGCGTTGACTTCCGCAGCGGTCACATCGCGACCGAGCTCACACACGAGGTCGGTCAAGGAACCTGTCGGGGTCGGAACGCGCACGGCCACGCCGTCCAACTTGCCCTTGAGCTCGGGAAGCACAAGACCGACGGCAACCGCTGCTCCCGTCGTGGTGGGAATCATGCTCATGGCAGCTGCACGGGCGCGGCGCAAATCCGAATGTGGTGCATCCTGAATGCACTGATCGGACGTGTAGGCGTGCACAGTGGTGATGTAACCTTTCACCAGGCCAAAACTGTCGTTCAACACCTTCGCCATGGGCGCAAGGCAATTTGTGGTGCAGCTCGCATTGGACATGATGTTCACGTCGTCGGTGACTACTTCGTCATTGACACCGAGTACCACCGTTGTGATTCCTCCCTTCGCGGGGGCTGAAATGACCACCTTCTTTGCGCCTGCTGAAAGGTGTTTGCCGGCACCGGCCTCGTCGCGGAAGACACCGGTACTCTCGACCACCACGTCACAACCCAGGGAAGCCCAAGGCAGGTTGGCGGGGTCACGCTCTGCCGACACGTGGATGGTATTCCCGTTGACAACGAGGTGTCCCCCTTCTACGCTCACCTCTCCAGGGAAGCGACCATGGATGCTGTCGTACTTCAGCAAATGAGCCAATGTTTCGACGCTCGTCAGGTCGTTGATGGCGCAAATTTCCACGCCCTCCTTGGCGAGCAATTGGCGGAAGGACAAACGGCCGATGCGACCGAAACCATTGATGGCGACTTTCGTCATAGTATCGTTTTGTTGTAGGTAAAGTTCAAATGCTGAGAATCTGGGCGACGCGGAGTTCCTCGTCCAACCCTTTGGCCTTTCTGTTGACGGCCTCAATGAAAGGGGTGTATACGACGTCGTCGTTCACCATTCCGGCCATGACTGATGTTTTTCCGGAGATCAAGGCCTCGACGGCTCCCACACCCAAACGGCTGGCAAGGACGCGATCAAAACAACTGGGGTCACCCCCGCGTTGGATGTGGCCCAGTACAGTGACGCGCGTGTCATACTTGTTGTAACGGCTGTGCACTTTGGCCGCGATTTCCATCGCGCCTCCGTTCTTGTCTCCTTCGGCGACGATGACAATGCTGCTTGTCTTGTTGGACTCCTCCCCGCGCTCGAGAATGCCAATCAAATCGTCAATGTCCATGTTGGCCTCTGGCGTCATCACTGCGATGGCGCCTGTAGCAATGGCCGTCTTCAAGGCGATATAGCCACTGTCGCGTCCCATCACTTCCACAAAAAACAAACGGTTGTGGCTGCTCGCGGTATCCCGGATTTTGTCTACTGCCTCCACCACCGTATTTGTGGCAGTGTCGTACCCTATTGTGTAATCGGTACCCGCCAGATCGTTGTCGATGGTACCTGGAATGCCCACAATCCTCACACCGTGCTCTTCCGAGAGCAATTGAGCCCCTGTAAATGTGCCATTTCCGCCGATGACGACCAGTGCATCGACCTTGGCTTCACGCAGCACATTGGCCGCTTTGGTTCGGCCTTCGGGCTCATAGAAATCCATGCACCGGGCACTCTTCAAAATGGTGCCTCCTCGGCCCAGGATTTTTGCCACACTGCGGGCGTGCAAGCGCTTCAAATCCCCGGTAATCAGGCCTTCATAGCCTTGAAAAACTCCCGATACCTCGATGCCGTGGAACACGGCACAACGGACAACGGCGCGGATGGCGGCGTTCATTCCAGGGGCGTCTCCTCCACTCGTAAGGACGCCGATGCGTTCGATTTTGCTCATCAGATAAGGGAGGGCGAAGGTAGTGTTCGACGGCACACTTGGAAATTGGTGTACTTTTGACACGAAGTAATGAACTCTAACGTTTTCCAATCCTCGGATTCGGACCATACATCCAGCCCCTTCGACCTGAGTATCGACAACGTTGTCTTCGGCTTCGATGGAGAACAATTGCAGGTACTGTTGATTCGTCAGGGCTTGCCTGGTGAAGACATGGGGGCCGACCGTTTCCACATGGCGGTACCCGGTGACTTGATTTCGCCGGAGGAAGGATTGGACGAAGCTGCACACCGCATTCTTTCCAACCTCACCTCCCTGAAAGGCATCTTTCTGAAGCAGTTCCAGGCCTTCGGTGCACCCGATCGGGTTTTTGATGAGAAAGACAGCGAATGGCTGACCCGGTTCCGCCGCTATCCCGAAAGGAGGGTGGTCACCATTGGCTACTACAGTTTGGTTTCCATGGATGAGTACCGGCCGATGCCGAGCAGTTTCGCGAGCCGGGCGGAATGGTGTCCTTTGCAAGACATTCCCCAACTGGCCTTTGACCACAATGCCATCATTGATGCCGGACTCGAGAGGCTCCGGGAGGACGTGGTCAACCACAACATCATCTTCGAGCTGTTGCCGGAAAAATTCACGTTGGGTCAGCTTCAGCGGCTGCACGAGATCATTCTGGGCAAGGAGCTGGACAAGCGGAACTTCCGCAAGAATGTCAAGAGAATGGCGGATGTGATTCCGCTGGATGAGAAACAGGAAGGCGTCCTGCACAAGCCCGCCCAATTGTACACCTACCGCCGACCGGTATAGGTGTATCTTCGACACTTAGTCAACCCCCAGTCCTTTTCAAATGAAGGAATTGCGCCTTTTTTTCTCGGTTTTATTGTGCAGTCTCGCACCCCAGTTCGCAGCACAAGTAGTGTGGACAGTTCCACCTTTCCCCTCGATCGACGATGAAGTAGTCCTCTACTATGACGCAACGGAGGGCAATGCGGAATTGTCCGGGACCATTCCGGTGTACATCCACACCGGACTCATCACTTCTGCCAGCTCCTCGCCTACCGATTGGCAATACGTCAACATGCCTTGGGGAGTCGCCGATCCCGACTGGGTCATGGATTATGAAGGTACGGACCTCTGGAGCTATGACTTTGGTGGCCAGACGCTCGCTCAGTACTACGGCATCGGAGGAGGTGTGGAAGCCGAACAACTGGCCATGGTGTTCCGAAATGGCAACGGGACCCTGGTCGGCCGCGACAGCGATGGCAGCGATATTTTCCTCCCGCTGAGTTCTGGCGGTTTCGAGGCCGTCTTTCTGCAGCCGCAGGATGCCAGTTCGCTTGTGGTGGCAGGTGACCCCGTGATTTTGTCTGCTTCGGCCACCGAATCGGCCCACCTGGTCTTCGTCTTGGAGGGTGACACCCTCGCAGAAGCCATAGACGCCACCGTGCTGGAATTTGAATACACGCCTTCAACAGCAGGGACCGATGTCATCGTGTTCCATGCGGACAATGGAAGCGAGACCGTTTCAGCCACTGCGTCCCTTGTGGTTCTTCCTGAAAATGCGCCGGTCCTGTCGGCGCCGGCAGGAACTGTGGACGGCCTGAATCCCTCTGCAGACGGCACCTCCCTGACCTTGCAACTTTTCGCTCCGGGCAAGAGCCATGTGTTCTTCGTCGGCGATCTGACCGATTGGCTGGTCGATGGAGACTTCATGATGAACGTGACACCCGAGGGCGATCGGTTCTGGATTGAATTGACCAACCTCAATCCCAACCAGGAATACCGGTATCAATATCATGTGATGCCCAACGACGACCGCTTTCCTGATCCCTATGCGGAGAAGCAGCTGGACTACTGGAATGACCCTTGGATTTCCGAGGCAACCTACCCCTTCCTGATTGACTTTCCCGTGGGTCAGACCAACCAGGCGCCCGTCAGTGTGTTCCGGACGGGAGAGGCTGAATTTCCTTGGACGGATGGCGACTTCCAGCGCCCGGCACAAGAGAACCTCGTCATCTACGAGTTGTTGGTGCGCGACTTCAGCGAGGAGCGGACTTTCGACTTCATCATTGATACGTTGGACTACTTGGCCTCCCTCAACATCACGGCACTGGAGCTGATGCCAGTCAACGAGTTCAACGGCAACGACAGCTGGGGCTACAACCCCTCCTTTTATTTCGCCACCGACAAAGCATACGGGCCCAAGGCGAAGTTGCAGGAGTTGGTGAATGCCTGTCACGAAAGGGGCATCGCGGTCATCCTGGACATGGTCATGAACCACAGCGATTGGCCGAACCCGCAAATTCTCATGTGGTGGCAGAACAACGCCCCCGCCGCCGACAACCCGTTCTTCAATACGGTGGCTCCCCCCAATGGCGTCGATTTTTTCTTTGACTACGACCATCAGGCCCAGGCGACAAGGGATTTCACCAAGCGGGTCATCGATTTCTGGCGCGAGGAATTCCACATCGACGGCTACCGCTGGGACCTGTCGCAGGGCTTTACCTGGAATGGCACGGGAGGCGCCTACGACCAGGACCGCATCAACTTGTGGTCGGAATATGGCAACCACATCTGGTCCCAGGACCCCGGCTTCTATATGATCCTGGAGCACTGGACCGACAACAACGAGGAAAAGGCACTGAGCGATCTGGGCTTCATGACCTGGGCCAATGTCACCCACGACTACCAGGAGGCGGCCATGGGCTACGGTTCCAATCTGGCGTGGGCGAGCTGGCAGGAGCGCGGATGGAACCACCCCCGTTCGGTGAGCTACATGGAAAGTCACGACGAAGAGCGGTTGATGTACAAGAACCTCCAGTTCGGCAATAGCAATGGCGGATATGATGCCGGTGAACTGCAGACGGCCCTCGGGCGCATCGAGATGACCTCTTGCTTCAATCTCCCCCTCCCCGGCCCCAAGATGATTTGGCAGTTCGGCGAGCTCGGATACGATTACAGCATCAACACCTGCAGCGACGGCGTGACCATTTCGGAGGATTGCCGCGTGGTGGCCAAACCGGTGAAGTGGGACTACCGCGAAGTCGCGCCCCGCTATCGGGTATATCAGGTGATGTCGGCACTCGCCGGACTGAAACGGGACCACGAGGTCTTCCAAACTGAAGATTTTACTTGGGACGTTTGGGGATATGGGAAGAGGTTGGTCCTCAACGGATCAGAAATGGATGTGGTGGTGGCAGCCAACTTTCAGGTGACCCCCTTGGACATGGCCCCTGGATTCACCCACGTGGGCACCTGGTATGACTATTTCACGGGAGAAACACTCGAAGTCTCCGATCTCAATGCGCCCCTGGCGTTTGACCCGGGCGACTACCACCTTTGGACCGATGTGGCCTTGGAGACGCCGGAGAACATCCTGGGCATTGCTGAAGCTGAACTCGACGCGGCTTTCGAGGTGGTACCGAATCCCGGGACCCAAGCCCGCATTCAACTGGACACTCCCCTCCTTCAACCCTCAGGACTTCGCATCCTTGACCTCACCGGTCGTTGCGTGCGGAACCTCACCATTCCGGCCGGATCTCAGCACATTGAACTTCCCACGGATTTGCCGGAAGGCCCCTATCTGCTGCGCTTGGTTCAGGACGGCTCAAGCTCCACCAAGTATTGGTTGAACCGCGATTGAGGGGATTTCTGGACCATCTGTGTCATTGAGACACACATCGAATTATTTTCGCCCTGTTCCAATAGGGACCTGATCAAAACGTTTCATGAACCGAATTCTAACCTGTCTGCTGGCACTGGCCGGCATTCTGGCCTCCTCCGGCATGTATTCCCAAACACTGACGGGGATTGTCAGCGACGAAAATGGAATGCCCATGCCCGGAGCCACCATCGTGGCCAACGGAGGCGCGCGCGGCATTTCTACCGATATGGATGGCCGTTACAGCCTCGATCTGGGCGCTGGCCAACACACCGTGGACTACAGCTTCGTGGGCTACGTCAAGGTCACGCGTGAGGTCACCCTCGCCGCGGGGCAGACCAAAACCCTGAATATCCGACTTGAGACGGATGCCGTACTGATGGACGACGTTGTCGTGATCGGTTATGGCGTTCAGCGCAAAAAAGAAGTCACCGGTTCCATTGCACAGATCGACTCCAAGCAGATCACGGCGGTTCGGACCCCGAGCTTCGAGGCTGCTTTGCAAGGACAAGCAGCCGGGGTGCAGGTGAGCCAGAGCTCAGGTGTGGCCGGTGCTGGCAGCCTGATCCGAGTGCGGGGCGTGGCTTCGGTCTCCGCAGCGGGCGATCCGCTCTACGTCGTGGATGGCATTCCCATCACCCAGAACTACTTCCTCCGCGGCAACAGCGGCGCGATGAACAACAACCCGCTCGCCACCATCAACCCCAACGACATCGAATCCGTGGAAATCCTCAAGGACGCCGCGGCCACCGGCATCTACGGTTCCCGAGGAGCCAACGGAGTGATTTTGATTACCACCAAGCGCGGCAAGAGCGGAACGAGCTATGAGTTCAGCTCCAGTGCGGGCTTTTCCAATCCCGCATCCTTGCCCAACATGCTCAATACCGAGCAATACCTGACCCTGCGTCAAGAGGCCTGGGAGAACGATGGCGGAACGGGCTATGTCTGGTTGCCGGGCTTCACCTCGGCTGGAGATTCCCCTGAGTCGCGAAAGGCCGCCTTTGAACAGGCCATGTTGACCAATACCGACTGGGTAAACGAGACCATTGGAACCGGCGTCAAGCACAATTACAGTTTTGGGGCACGCAAGGGCGGTGACAAGTACAATGTGTATGCCGGCGTGAGCTACGACGACAACGGCAGCTACTTGATTGGCAACAGCTACGAGCGTGTCAGCGGCCGTCTCAATGCGGATTTCGAACCCGTGGAATGGGCCAAGATCATGGTCTCTTCGAGCTTGAGCCAGGGCATCAACAACCGCATCGATGCGGCGTGGTCCGGCGGACTCGGGGATGCGATGTCCAATGCCCTGCCCTACTACCCTGTCTACCGAACCGATACACTGTTCAATGCGGATGGCACCATTCAATCCTTGCCCGGGGATTACTACCTCTATCAAGACGAATGGGGCGGCACCAAAAACGCGGTGGCCGTGCGCGAGAGCAAGACCTGGATCACCACCGAGAACCGCTCCATCAACAACGCGAGCTTGGTGCTGAATCCCATGGACAATCTGTTCATCAAAGGATCCGGTGGCTTTGACTACATGCACGTGCGTGAGGACATCTACAACCCGCCGAGCATTTTCTTGACCAGCGACTTGGGCAATGCGAACCGATACGCCAACTACGTTCTCAATTGGAACTATAGCCTGACGGCCGACTACAAAATGGACCTGACGGAATTCAGTTCGCTTGGCTTGCTGGTCGGTTCTGAATTCCAGCGCACCGACAGCTATGGCTACGGCATCGGATTCGGGGACGTCACCGGTCCCATCTTCGAGAACGACAGTCTGCTTGAAGTGGCCAATGGCCAGACCACCGTCAACAACCCTTCCCAGCACAGCTTCCTTTCCTACTTCGGACGGGCCAACTACACGCTGAAAGACCGCTACTTCTTCCAGGCCACGGCAAGGGTAGACGGCTCCAGTCGTTTCGGTCGGAACTACCGCTACGGCTTCTTCCCCTCCCTGAGCGCCGGCTGGGTCATCAGCGACGAGCCTTGGTTTGAAAGCGGCACCCTGAGCTTCCTCAAGGCCCGCACCAGCTGGGGCAAGACCGGCAATGCCGCCCTGCCCGACTATGCGCGCTTCGGCACCTACAGCGCGCCGGACAACGGCATTCTGTACAACGGTCAGCCCATCCTCTTCCCGCTGCAGCCCGCCAACCCCAACCTGCGTTGGGAGACCTCGCGCACGGTGGACGCCTCCATTGAAATCGGCCTGTGGAATGACCGTGTGACCACCGAGCTCGCCTACTACAACAAGAGCTCGCAGGACGTCATCATGAACGTATCCACGCCGCCGAGCACAGGATTCACCAACCGTTGGGACAATGTGGCCACGATCTTGAACCGAGGGGTGGAGCTGTCCATCAAGAGCCGCAACATGGTGGGTGAATTCCAGTGGACCACCGAACTCAACTTTGCCCGCAACTACAATGAACTGCAGAGCATCGGAGACTACACCCCCGATGCGGTCAGCGGTGGCACCAACGACAGCCGCGTGATCACCGGCAGTCCGGTCGGCAGCTTCTATCTGATGATGTTCTCCCACGTGGATGCGGAAACCGGCCTTCCGGTCTACCTCGACCGCGCGGGCAACGAGACCTTTGATTACGACAACAGTGAGCGCCAATACGTCGGCGACGGACTCCCCGATTTTGTGGGGGGCATGACCAACACCTTCCGATGGAAGAACTGGGACCTCCGGGCGCTGGCCACCTTCAGTTACGGAGCCAAAATTTTTGACAGTTCATCCAAGCGTCAGCTCGGTGTGGTCACGAGCTGGAACATGCGTACGGAAATCCTCGACCGTTGGCGCCAGCCCGGCGATGAGGCCACCTTCCCGCGCCTGACCCTGGACGAGACCACCTATGGTCTGCCGAGCGGCTTTCCCTGGTGGAACACGAGCCTGTTTGTCTTTGACGCCTCCTATTTGCGGCTGCGCAACCTTACCCTCGGCTATACCATCCCGCAAATCGGCGAGGGCAAGCACGCCATCCGCAACATGCGCGTAAACGCAAGCGTCACCAACCTCTTCACCATCACGAGTTTCCCTGGCCTCGACCCCGAAGTCGTGCGCGACTTCGAAAACGCCCAGGACCGCAATATGAGCCCGAACGTGACCTACCTCACGCCGCCGCAGGAGCGGGCCTTCACCCTCGGCATCAACCTGTCATTCTGATCCGCCATGCTGACGAACATGAAATCCCTTCGCCTCCTCGCCGGCATCGTCGGATGCACCGTCGCCTTGACCGGTTGTGACCGCATGCTGGAATTCGAACCCGGAGATGTGATCCTCGCCGAGGATGCCATCAACACGGCGGACGATCTGCAGCGCATGCTGAACTCCAACTATGACGTGCTGGCCAACCTGCTGAACGGGCGCCAGCAGAGCATTGCCGAGTTGCTTACCGACAATATGGCCCGCCCCTATTCCAGCCTCGACTACACCGCCGTTTGGAACCGGGAGACCAACTTCTTTACGCCCACCACTGGCGGGCTCTACACCGATTTCTACTACGCGATCTACCGTGCCAACGTAGTGGTCGAAAGCTTTGACCTGGTCGAGGGGCTCGATGACGCCACCCGCCTGCGCCTGGAGGCCGAGTCGCGCTTCGTTCGCGCGGTGTGCCATTGGTACCTTGTCAAGATGTGGGCCTATCCTTATGGTTACACTGGGGACAACGGTCACCTTGGCGTTCCCCTGCGCACGGATGCCGTGGCGCCGCCCAGCCCACGTGCCACCGTCGCGGAGGTGTATGCCCAAATCATCGAGGACCTCGAGTTTGCCAAGGCCAACCTGCCCAATGAGAACGGTCCCTTCGCCAGCAGTATGGCAGCCAGTGGCTTCCTCGCCCATATCCACTTCCTGCGCCAGGATTGGTCGTCTTCTCGGGCAGAGGCGGAGCGGGTCATCAACAGCGGACTTTTCCAGCTGGACAGCGACCTGGACCGCTACGAGGCAGGCAGTGACAGTGTGCTCGCCGGCGACCTGATCAACCCGGAGACGGTTTTTGGCATCATCGGCGGATACTTCGCTGTGGAGGGCGACAGTCTCTTGAACGACCGCAGCTACGCCTTCCGCGACAACTTCCGCCAGGACAACAACATCAATCCTCAGCTCACCTTCAGCGATGACATTTACGACCTGTTCCAGCTGAATTCGGCGGACGACCGCGGTGACTGGATTGAAAGCAATGGGGTCACGCACAAGGTGACCCGCTTCGACGACAAGCAGTTCTTCAATGTTCCCGTCGTGCACCTGACCGGTCTTCACCTCTTGCGGGCCATGGCGCTCGTCGAGAGCGGGGGCGATCTGCAGACCGCCATCGGTGACATCAACGCCATCCGCGACCGTGCATTCGGTGCGGACCTCAACGACCTGGACCCGGCCTCCAATGCCGCTGCCGTTCTCGCCGCTGCACGCGAAGAATACCGGAAGGAGACCCTCTGTGAAGGATGGGAACTCGACCAGATGAAACTTCGCGGGGTGATGGGCGAACCCGAAACGGTGCGCGATGCCCCGTGGGACTGCCCGGGGTCCCTTTTGCAATTTCCGAACTCCTCCACCACCGCTGCCGGTTTCATCCTGAACGACGAAGGCGGTTGCCTGTGAACCCCTCATGAACGCCATGAACATGAATCGACAACTCCTCCTCCCGCTCCTCGCCATGGGCTTCGCCCTGGCCATCGGCGGTTGCAAGCCCGAGATCGAGGGCGAATTGGGCGAACCCATTGACAAGCGGGCCGGATTCCTCGGAACGTGGGAACTCGCCTCCTTTACCCAGCAGGACCTCAACAATCCGGTCAAGGAGACCCGTGATCTGAGCCATCTGTACATCCAAGAAGGCGTCGCCCCACTGCGCATGGACTTCAACGATGACGACACCTACAGCATTGCACAGGAGATTGGACGGGAGTATTTCGGCAACGGAGGAATGTGGTCCTTTGACGATCCGGCCTTTCCGACCTTTCTCATTCTGATGGGAGCATCGGACACCCTTCAATACAACCTCGGTACCACAGTGCGTCCTTACGATGACCAGATGGCCATCGAGTACCGCCGCAGTTGTGGTGAGGGTGGCGCCCGCATCGAAACCGTGATCTACACGTTCACCTTCAACCGCATTCCGCAATGAACCGCATTCTTTCCCTTTGTGCCCTGTTGCTGGCCGGTTCCACCTGGAGTTTCAGTTGGAGTCAAGCGGCCTATGTCTTGCCTTCGCCTACTGCTGTCGATTCCGAGTGCACGCTCTACATCGACCTGACCCAATGCCAGGACCAGCGGCTGAGCGACATGCTCGACGCCTACCCCGAAGAGGATGTCTACCTGTGGATTTGGAACCCCTCCGCTCCTTTATCGGGCAATGGAGATTGGGGAGACAGTGACGACAACCAGAAGATGACCAAGGTCAGCGAGAAGTTGTACAGTTACAGCTTTGTGCCCAGTGATTACTTCGGCGTGGATGGGCCGACCTTCTTTACCCGCGGTATTTCATGCCTCGCCAAATTTGACAATGGTTACGCCTACGAGGAAGAGTTTGGTGGAGAGGCCAAAACAGAGGACCTCAGCGTGGGAATTGTGCCCCAGCTGTGCAATGGCCGCATGTGCATTTTCCCTGAGATCCGTGAAGGAGATGACTTTGTGACCTTCACATACGACAACAGCCAGGAGACCAATCCGGACCTTCAAGACCTGACCGAGGTATACCTCCAATTGACGGCGCGAACGGACGCCTTCACGTTGTACACATATGGCGACGACGGTGTGGCTTCTACTCCTTTTGATGCCGGTACGGTTCCTGAATTGAGGATGACCCCCGTGGAGGGAGAACCCGGCATGTTCACCTTCACCTTCATTCCGGAAACGTTCTTCCTGGGAACGCCGAGCAACATCGATCAAACCCCTTACACTGGTGAGTCCATCGAGAATGGAGTGCGCTGGTACATCACCAAGCCAGGCTACACTTTCAGCGGTCCTCCCCCTGCCAACAGCTTGGGACTGCTCATTTGCGAATGAGCCCGAGCAGGACCCCAACATGAAACCCAAAGAAGCGCCCGGTCCATTTCCGGGCGTTTCTGATATTGACAACCCATGCGATTCCCAAACTCCCGCGCCCTGGCCCTGGCTTCGGTCATCGTTCTTCTCGTGTCCTGTCAAACGTCTGACTTCGTTCCTGAACCCGTAGCGGAAGTCATTCAGGGTGCGGCCCATCCGGTTCGGCTCCTTCCGGACTCCACGTGGATTCCCCTGGATGACTTCAGTCCGGGCACCGTTCCGGATTCCGCGGTCTGGATTCCCTCTTGGGCTGAGGGGAGTCGAATCGACATCACGGAATTCGCCGGCCATTCCGGTGTTTGGATTCATGGTCAGCCCGGGAAAGGCTTTGGGGCCCTTGCGATTTCCAGCCAGGGAGAAACGGCACACGTCCCGGTCTTCGCCTCTACTTCCATTCTGGTCGATTTCACCCTGGCTCCTGATGCTCAAGACCATCAGGATGTCCGCATCATGGGTGCCTTCAACGGGTGGTCGCGCTCGGCGCACCCGCTCTCGCTCGGTGAGGACGGACTGTGGCGCATCACTTTGACCCTTCCGGAAGGCCAGCACCCCTACCAGCTCATCGTGGACGGAACGGAAATGCCCGACCCCGCCAACCCGAATCAGGTGGACAATGGTTTCGGCGGATTCAACTCCATACTCAGCGTGGGAGGTGACGAACCGACCACCGAATTGAGTGCCATCGGCTTTGGCGGAAATCAGGTGCACGATGTGCGCTTGTTGGGAACACCGGGAGCCCGCGTCTGGGCATGGTGGAACAACCACCTCTACACCAGTGCCGTGCTCGGAGAAAATGGCTCAGGCCTTGTCCGCATCCCCGCTCGCGCCTATGGTGCGGGACGCTCCCAATTGCGCCTGTGGGCCAGTGGAGACGGCAAGCCCAGCCGGGAAGTACGCATCCCACTCATGGATGGCCTGCCCATCGTATCCCCCGATGCGTTGACGCGTCAGGATTGGGAGACCCAGGTGCTGTATTTCATGCTGGTCGACCGATTCCGGAATGCCAATCCGGGCAATGACCGCCCGGTGAACGACCCTTCCATTCTTCCACAGGCCAATGACCAAGGCGGAGACCTTGCGGGCATCATGGACGCCTTGGAAGCAGGTTATTTCGAGGATTTGGGTGTAACCGCCCTTTGGATCAGCCCCATCACCCGCAACCCGGATGCCGCCTACGGATATTGGCAAGACAGTTCCACGGATGTGACCAGCCGCTTCAGTGGATACCATGGATACTGGCCGATCTCCAATACCGAAATCGACCCGCGCTTCGGCTCTCGGGAGGAATTTGATGCCTTGGTGGATGCCGCCCACGCAAGCGACATGAACTTCCTGCTCGACTATGTCGCCAACCATGTCCACGAGGAACATCCCCTGTACAAGGAGCACCCCGACTGGGCGACCCCTCTCTATTTGCCGGATGGCACGGAGAATACGCAGCTCTGGGACGACCAGCGTCTGACCACTTGGTTCGACACCTTCATGCCCACCCTCAACCTAGAACGGAAAGATGTCGCCGATGCCATGTCAGACAGCGCGGCCTGGTGGGTGGCGAACAGCCAGATCGATGGGTTTCGACACGACGCCACAAAGCACATCCCCCTTTCCTTCTGGCGGATGCTCACCCGCAAGGTGAAGGACCAGACCCGCGATACGGGAAGGCGCATCTATCAGATCGGTGAGACCTACGGAAGTGCAGAACTCATCGGGAGTTATCTGGGTACGGGTCTGTTGGATGCGCAATTCGACTTCAATCTGTACGACAAGGCCATTGTCGCCTTTGGAAAGGATGATGCGGGATTCAAAGACCTGATCCAAGTGGCGGAGGAAGGATTGGACCAATACGGCGCCCATCACCTGATGGGGACCATCACGGGCAACCAGGACCGTCCCCGTTTCGCATCGCTGGCCGAGGGAACCGTCCGTTGGGAGGAAGACCACAAGTTGGCGGGTTGGACCCGAGACATCCAACGCGAGGGCATTCGGGGGCATCAGGCGATGCGCATGCTCACCGCTTTCAACATGTCCATGCCCGGGGTGCCGTGCATCTATCAGGGCGATGAGTACGCGGATGTGGGCGGCAACGACCCCGACAACCGGCGGATGGTGCGCTTCGACGACCTCGATGTCGAAGAGTACCGGACACGCGCCATGGCATCCGAATGGATTCAACTGCGTCGGAGCCGCATGAGCATGCTCTATGGCAGCACCGAGCTGAAAGAGGTACAACCACAATTGCTCCGCATCACCCGACAATACCTGGGCGAACGCACCACGGTGTTCATCAATACCTCGAATGCCGGCTTGTCCCCCGTTGGTCTGGAAGACGTGCTTCCCTTGGTGGGCATGCTCGATCAAGGCGCAATTCCCCCTCATACCGCCATGGCCTTTGACGGGGGCCTGTGAAGCCCGCCATTGGCGTGCGTGGGTTATCCTTGCACCATGACAATGAACCGTTCGCTCTTCAGCTTGCCCCTCCTCCTTGCGTTGCTCTCGGGACTCCATGCCCAGGACACCTTCACGGTGGGCAATACGACGTTGTACGCCACAGACCTCGTAGAGGACAGCCAGATCCCTTGGGAAATTCTCTGGGGAGGCGATGATATGCTCTGGTGCAGCGAACGCAAAGGGCGGGTCATTCGGATCGACCCTGCTACAGGGGATTACACTACCGTGCTGGACCTGAACGTCACCTTCAGTGGAAACGGTGAGCCCGGCCTGCTGGGCATGGTTCAACATCCCGATTTTCCCGAGGACCCCCGGGTTTGGGTGGTGTATTGTGATGGGCAATTCAATGTCTCTGAACACTTGAGCGTGTTCGAATGGGACGGAACAGAGCTGGTCAATGAAGTAGAGCTCTTGACCCTGCCCGGTTACCAAATCCACAACGGAAGCCGTCTGCTGTGGCTGGAGGATGGCACCTTGCTCATGACGACGGGAGATGCGGGCGAGCCCGACCTCAGCCAGGACCTCGAAAGCCTGAATGGAAAGACCTTGAGAGTCAATCCTGATGGCTCCATTCCAGAGGACAACCCTTTTGGCCCGGACAGCTACGTGTATTCCTGGGGACATCGTAACGCACAGGGATTGTGCCACGGACCGAATGGGCTGATTTACAGCTCGGAGCACGGACAAAGCACAGATGATGAATTCAACATCATCGAGGCGGGGCGCAACTACGGTTGGCCCGATGTGCAAGGCGCATGCAATACATCGAGTGAAGCCTCTTTCTGCGAGGAATGGAACGTTATGGAGCCCCTTGATGCCTGGTCCCCGTGCATTGCAGTGAACGGCATTGAGTACTACACCCATGAGGCCATTCCCGAGTTTCAGGGCAAGGTGCTCATGGCCGTTCTCGGGGGGTTGAGCGCCCAATACGAGCGCCTGAGCGTGCTGGAATTGTCCGAAGACGGGCTCGCTGTCGTCGGAGAAGAAACCTACTTCTCGAGCTTCAATCAGCGCATCCGCGATATCGCCGTCAATCCCTACACGGGTGCCTTCTACCTCGCATTCAACGGCACCTCCTATCCCGGGTCGCCGCCCAACATCATCAAGGAGTTCAGCACATCGAACCCCACGTCCATCCCGACGCCGGTGATCCGCCCCCTCCTTCTTCGTCCCGTTCCCGCCATCGGGAAAGTTGAAATCAGCGTGACGGAAGGTGCCGTCGGTGGTCCGCTGACCGTCCGAGACATGGCCGGCCGTCTGGTCCATGAAGGCCAGGTCGAGGGCTCCCTTTTCGAGCTCTCCCTTGAGGGATGGGCTCCTGGACGCTACATCGTTTGGACCGCAGTCGGTTCAGCCGACTTGGTCGTGCACTGACGCGTAAAAGACCGTCAATCCGCCTTGGGAAGGACGGTGAGGGTCGTTCGTCGGTTCATTCTCCTGGCCTCTTCTGTCGTGGACTCGACTGCGGGCTTGGAACGTCCGTAACCTTGGGCAGCCAACTGTTCGGGCTGTGCACCCGCTTCAATGAGGGCGTCTCGAACCGCCTTTGCGCGGTCGGTGGATAGCGAGAGATTCGCCGCGTCGGAACCCACGTCATCCGTGTGCCCTCCGACCTCCAGTCGGATTTCCGGGCGGTCGGCCAGCCATTGGCCTACCCGGGTCAGCTCCGCCCCGCTGGCGCGGTCCAGCCCCGCGCTTCCACTCTCGAAGAAGACATTGCGAAGCACCACCTCCGCTCCAATTTCCAATGGAGACAAACTGAAATCCCTGGTCATCATGCCCGATACTTCTCCCGGCTCTATGGATTCCGAGGCCAGCATGAAGCCCGGGGCTTCGGCGATGACAACAAAAGTCCGGTCCATCGGAACAGGAACGTGATACCCTCCGTCGGGTCCCGCCTCGGCCCGGGCGAATGAACGGCCCGTTTCCCTGTCCATCAAACGGATCACCCCATCCCTCAGGGCACTTCCCTCTTGGGATCTGAGTATGCCGACCAGGGCAGCGGTCGGGTCCGCCGCCACTTCTTCGGGCAGGATGACCTCGTGGACATCCAACTGCCCTTCTACTTGCCGGCTGAAATACGCCGTAACGCCATCTGATCCCACCACGAGACCCGTTTCATCCTCGTGCGTGTTCAACGGCCACCCGAGGTTGACGGGGTGACCCCATTCTTCACCCTCGCCCAGGGTGCACATGAAGATGTCCATGCCTCCCATTCCCGGTCTGCCGTCCGAGGCGAAATAAAAATGTCGGCCATCGGGGTGAATGAACGGTCTCATTTCCTTGCCTGCAGAATTGATCGTCCCCCCCAATCGATAGGCTGGCCCCCATCCGCCGTCTTCGCCCCTTTGGGAGGCGAAAAGGTCGTATTTCCGGCGCCCTCCCTTCCCCGATCCTCGGGTGAAATACAGGGTCTGCCCATCGGGACTGAGGCAGGGCTGACTTTCCCACCCCGCCGTATTGATGGATGCGATATTCTGCGGTCGCGTCCATTGGCCATTCACGCTTTCCGACATGTACAGATCACAGCTGCCTTGGTGACCATTCCGGCCTGACCTGTCCGCCTCCTTGCACATCGTGAAACAAAGCAGGTTTCCGTCGCCCGACAGCGTTGCTGCCCCTTCATTCTCGAGTGTGTTCAGTCCTCTCAGGGGTTGTGGAAGCTCCCATCCCTCTGCATTTCTTCTGGTGACATACAAGTCCTCCTGGCCCTGTTGCCAGCGCTCGTCGGTCACCTTTCGCGTGAAGATGAGCGCATCTCCAGCCAACCAGACACTGGGGAAGTACTCGTCCTCCGTCGTGGAAACGGGCGCGGGCAGCGCCATAGGCGTCACAGCCAAGGGCCGCAACAGCGACATGGACATGAATTCTGCATCCTTCTCCGTCCATCTTGGAACCGGTTTCGGTCAAGGCTGTGGCGATGATGCTCAAGGAACCTCCGTTCTCTATGTTCCGTGCT